>JBBAON010000229.1:0-1001 GCA_040401435.1 Candidatus Methylopumilus sp. | reverse complement strand
TTGGAAAGCGTGTATAGGGCAACCTATCGAGGGTTCAAATCCCTCATCCTCCGCAAGTTGTACTGTAGATAACTCGATTCAGAATTTCTGAGTTTTTGAAAGCCTCGGGCATGAATGTTTCCAAGAAAGCCTCTCCTCTAATCGCCATTTTCGTTTTTCTATTTTCAGGAATCTCGCAAGCCTCCATAGCGGTTGAACCAAGCAAGAAACCTAAACCACCTTGCAGAATTCAAATTAGTCATGCCCATATTTCTAGGTCCGTCCTAGAGACAAATGGGTACCGTGCCGTGAAAGTTGATGCTTTTTCAAAGTGCAATATTCCACAAAGCAAAGTGACGCTTACGGTGGAGATTTGGAAAAAGGGACGTTTGGGAATATCCGAGTTGCACGCACCGTAACAAGAAGTCCAGGGACTACAAACCCTGGCAAGAAGGTTGAAAACTTCAATACATGGAGGCGATGCGTATCATTTACCGACTCTTCATACTTCGGAATTGCCTATGCGAAAGCATTTATTCAAGGAAAATGGCAGTTTGCCAAGGACACCTACTCATTGGATGTTAAGCCCTTGGCTTGCGGCACCTGAGATAGCCTTGGATCATGGAAATTAAGGATGAGTTTGAATTAACTCCCGAGCAACAGCTTCGGGAGCAGGCCGTTCTTACCAAATTTCAAGAGCTAACGGACTCAGACAGGTCTAGATACGAAACTCAGGCTAAAAAGCTGATTGATGATGAAAAGCTCGAAACAGAAATACTTGGTTTCAAGCTTTCTTATCGTGTTAAATCAAATAGTTATCTTTGCCAAATCTATAAAGATAACCAATCAGAAAATATCTATGAAATTGAATTTCCGATTCCTGATTCAGACCAAGATAAATTGGAATCACTCGTCGAGCTATTTGCCCAAAGTGAAGCGGGCAGAATTAGCTAGTAATACTTGTGAAATTACGAAGCGATAGTGAAAACTGTTGGCAGCGTGAGATGTTTATTAGACATCAA
>JBBAON010000228.1:0-1003 GCA_040401435.1 Candidatus Methylopumilus sp. | reverse complement strand
TATCGCCTTTGATGGTCGACAAGATTTTTGAAGTGATTCAAGCTGTGTCGGCCCAGGGCGTCACCATCGTCTTGGTGGAACAAAACGCCAGCCGTGCCTTGCAAATTGCCCAACGCGCCTATGTGATGGAATCAGGCGTGATAACCCTCAGTGGCAAAGCTGGAGATTTGTTGCATGATCCGAAGGTTCGCGCTGCATATTTAGGAGAGTAATTACTATGCCCACTGCTTTAAGCAAACAAGATATCGCCAACTACCATGCCAATGGCTATGTCATTCCCCAATACCGGTTAGAGCCAGAGTTTGTAAAAGAGTTGCAAGACGCGCTCAACACGCTCATTGCCAACAACCCTGGTGTACGTCCTGAAAAACTGGTGAGTGCGCATATTGAGGGGCGTAACGACGAAGGTGTGACGGGCAGTCAAAAGTTTTTGCAATTAGCCATGCATCCACCCATCATCGATTTGGTGGAACAACTCATTGGCCCAGACATCATCTTGTGGGGTTGCCATGTGTTTTGTAAACCCGCTAGCGAAGGCTATGAAACGCCTTGGCACCAAGACGGCCATTACTGGCCTATTCGTCCATTGGCCAATTGCACGGTATGGGTGGCGCTTGAACCCAGCACACAAGAGAACGGTTGTTTACGGGTCATCCCCGGTTCGCACAGCGCAAAACTTTTGCACGAGCATCTGCATGAAGACCGCAATGACCTCACGCTAAACCAACGCATGGCAGAAGGTACTTTTGATGAATCGCAGGCAGCAGATTTAGAGTTGCAACCCGGTGAAATGTCGATGCACGACATTTATATGATCCATGGTGCCAAAGCCAATACCTCGCAACAAAGACGCACTGGCGTTGCTTTGCGTTTTATGCCTGGCACATCGCTGTTCGACCGAAACCTGAGACCTTCAGCCGGCAAAACAGGTGTGAATGTGAGTTTTGCAACGCGGCCTTTGTGGTTGTTACGCGGTCAAGATAAAACTGGACAAAACGATTTC
>JBBAON010000227.1:0-1004 GCA_040401435.1 Candidatus Methylopumilus sp. | reverse complement strand
GTTGTGAAGGAAGCGTTAACAACAGTGCCTGTATTCGTTCCAAGGGCTATTTAGCGTCTGCCCCTTACTACCCTGATCTGGCGCGCCGTTATTTTGGAGGGTTTGCCAGAATGATTGGTGGGGATCTAGGTGCAAGTTATTGGATTGAGCCTGCCTTGCCAGTGAATTTGCCTAAGGCTAGCGATGCCCCAGCAGATGAGGATGCGGAAGAGCCTGAAGAGAAGAAGCCGGCGCCGCCAAATAAAAAGTAAGTAGATAGGTACTATCGTACTTGACTAAGTTAGCCATGCCCCTTCTGAATTGCTACAGAGGCTTGCGTTTTTCATTACTACTTTCTTTTTGTGGCCTGTTATTGGCCTGCTCAGATTACCAGCAGGCAAGATCTGCTTATGCTGCTGGTGATTACACCAAGGCCTATCAATTGTTTCAAGGACTCGCAGAATCTGGGGATACCAAGGCTCAGTACGATATATCTTTGATGTATATCCAAGGCATTGGGACGAAACAAAATATTGAGCAGGGTTTAGTTTGGTTAAATCGTGCAGCCGAAAAGGGCAATGTTGAGGCCATGCTCGAATTGGGTGTTCTGTACCAAAAGATCGACGCCTTAGACAATGCCCCACAATTAGCCCTCTATTGGTTTGAAAAAGCAGCGATGGTTGGAAGCGCAGTGGGGCAATATAACTTGGCTCATATTTACATGGATGGTGGCCAAATTGCAGTAGATTTACCAAAAGCTTATATCTGGATGTCCTTATCTGATACCACCGGTAATCCTGTAGCTGGTGCGGAGGCGGCAAAGCTCAAGACATTCTTAAGTCCCCAAGAGCTCATTGTTGCTCAAGAAAAAATCGCCACCCTCAAAAAGACCTTGCCTTAGCGGAATCCCGACCCTAACGCTAGCCCTGCATTGACCCTCAGGAATTCAGGAATAATGGGCTCGAAGGGAGTAAGCTTGAGTCATATTATTAACGATGGGTGGGAATAAAGATTGGCAGAGTCAG
>JBBAON010000226.1:0-1016 GCA_040401435.1 Candidatus Methylopumilus sp. | reverse complement strand
TGTGAAGTTCTACCTCTTCACCCTCTTTTAAATCAAGCGCCTGAACTAAGCCAGCAGGTAATCTGACGGCCAAAGAGTTGCCCCATTTGGAAACTTGCATTGTATTTTCCTTTTTAGATCTACATTTTAAATTGTATATCTTTTTGTCTGCCTTACTCCCACCCGTTATCTTGGCCTTATTAGACCGAAGTCGTAACTCCAAATTTCAAGCCAGTTGCTTTAAGAACTGCACTTAGTGTTTTTATTGTTGGGTTTCCCCGCGTTGATAGTGTTCGATACAAGGTCTCACGAGAAAGCGCAGCTTTTTCGGCAATAAAGGCCATTCCACCTCTGGCCTCAACAACTTTTCTAAGGGCTATTAAATAGGTTCTAGGATCATCATCTTGACTTGCAGCATTTAAAAATTCTGCCGCAAAATCTGCGTCCTTTAATTGGATGAAAAGCCACTCATCGTGCTTGATTGGCGCTTTCATTTTGTTTCCTTTGTTTGCCAAATTTTCCATCTGTTAATTGCGATTTGAATGTCTGCTTTCTGAGTTCTTTTGTCACCGCCACTACATAACAAGACCATTCTCTTATTTTCAATTGCATAGTAAATACGATAGCCTGGCCCCCAGTCAATACGCTGCTCCCAGACTCCATCCCCAACTGGTTTGCAATCTCCAAAGTTGCCGTTTTCTAATCGGATCAACCTTGCTGCAATTCGAGCTTTAGCTTGTTTATCCTTCAGATATTCAAGCCACTCACCAAATAGGTCTCGGCCTTCTTTGTTTACATAGTGACGTAATTCGTACATGATAATAGTAGCCTATGGGCTACTTTTTTGGGTTTTAGTTAAAAAAATTAAAAATATAATATTATAGTACTAATTTAAAAGACCGATCTTCGACGAAGTACTACTTTGCAGTGTTGTGCTGTCGTGGCTACAAACCCTGGTTGATGAACGAGATGTCCGACAACTCATCGCCATACGCGACTTGTCGCAGTTTCAACGCTTCGTCAAGATGTGTGCAGCC
>JBBAON010000225.1:0-1018 GCA_040401435.1 Candidatus Methylopumilus sp. | reverse complement strand
GTTGTCAAACTCTATGGTGATCTTCATTTTTCCTCCGACAACATAAAGATTGCTATAAATGTAGCGATGGTGGCTATCGCTCCAAACATGACTAAGAACACCACCCAAAGAACTGTTTCTAACATGCTTATCCCCTGTATCTGATTGTTTTAGCGCAGTAATACGCTGCCCCATCTTTTTCCCAATGGTCATCACACACCTTTGCACACGCCTCACGCTCTTTCTCTGCTACCAGTTTGGCAAAAGTTACAAACATTTTTAGGGCGGGTGAATCATCTTCAGGTCTATCACAGCCCCCTATTTGCATAACCAGTTCAATGATTTCATCTTGTGTCATGTTCTTTTCCTTGATTAAGAATCATTTTTTCTCCTTTATATCCCGAACGGGGCATTTTTTATCATCTAAATGTGTTTTTGTGCATTTATGACCCAAACGGGATATTTATCACTTGGCGGATAACAAAAGATAATTTGCATGAATTTTCAATCAAACTCATCGGAAGGTTTCACTTCTTCAGCAGACCAGCAGCGCACAAACCAGACATCCCCGTACTCTTGAATTAGTTTTACTGGATAACCTTTACTAATTATCCAATCACTCATCTGCCCGTCTTTCTCAGGGTCATATATGGCAGGAAAACCATACTTCCAGCCTTCTGGTGGGTCTACCCATATCATGTGTTCTTCTCTTTAGATTTATTTACCCAACACATCCAGTGATAAACAGTTCCTGAATCATTCCAAAATCTGTCTCCCACTTTAAATAATCCGAAGCATCGTGGGCATTGATGCGGCTTAAATAAGTCGTTCATGTGTTCTTCTCTGGTTGTATCTCTTGACCAAGCCTTTGAACTTCACGCATTGCTTCCTCCGACTTGATACTTAAATCGTCCGACTTGATACTTAAATTGGGCAATATATTGACCAAATGATCGGGTTTTTGTTCATTATGGTGAACATTTTCCACAACATTTGGCGCGATATTGTCGCAACTCTTTCTCTTGCGCCACAAGCTCAT
>JBBAON010000224.1:0-1020 GCA_040401435.1 Candidatus Methylopumilus sp. | reverse complement strand
TAGCCCGACATGTTGAAGGCGCTTCACACATGGCTGAAGGTTACACAAGAGCTAAGGCAGGCAATATTGGAGTTTGTATCGGCACTTCCGGCCCAGCTGGCACGGACATGATAACTGGACTGTATTCTGCTATTGCTGACTCTATTCCAATTCTCTGCATTACAGGACAAGCTCCACGCGCTCGTCTTTATAAAGAAGATTTTCAAGCCGTTGATATCGAGACTATTTCTAAGCCAGTAACTAAGATGTCTGTAACGGTTCGTGAGCCTGGCTTAGTGCCTCGCGTTTTCCAGCAGGCATTTCATGTGATGCGTTCAGGTCGTCCCGGCCCAGTATTGATCGACTTGCCGATTGATGTTCAATTAGCTGAAATTGAATTTGATATCGATACTTATGAGCCATTGCCGGTGTACAAACCAGCAGCTAGCCGCAAGCAGATTGAAAAAGCGTTGGAAATGTTGATGTCCGCCAAAAAGCCATTAATCGTTGCTGGTGGTGGAATTATTAACGCTGATGCAGATGCACTGTTAGTAGAGTTTGCAGAATTGACTGGTATTCCAGTAATCCCGACCCTGATGGGCTGGGGAACCATTCCGGATGATCATCCATTGATGGCCGGTATGGTTGGTCTTCAAACCTCGCACCGTTATGGCAATGCCACCATGCTAGCTAGCGATCTTGTTTTGGGTATCGGTAACCGCTGGGCTAACCGCCACACTGGATCAATCGACGTATATTGCAAAGACCGTAAATTTATTCACGTTGATATTGAGCCAACCCAAATTGGTCGCGTATTTAATCCTGACTTCGGCATCGTTTCAGATGCAAAAGCGGCGCTAGAATTATTTGTTGAAGTTGCCAAAGAATGGAAAGCAAAAGGTAAGCTCTCTAACTACAGTGAGTGGGTTGAGCGTTGCCAGGAGCGTAAGAGCCTGATGCACCGTAAAACTAACTTTGATAATGTGCCTATCAAGCCACAACGCGTCTATCAAGAGATGAATTCCGTATTTGGGCGTGACA
>JBBAON010000223.1:0-1028 GCA_040401435.1 Candidatus Methylopumilus sp. | reverse complement strand
CAGACCACCTACTGATTACAAATCAGTTGCTCTACCAGATGAGCTAAAGGGGCAACGGGTAATATTTTAACCTATTTCACAATGGTCAAGGAAGGCCTAGCAGATTTTGGCTTTTCAGCATTCTCTGGGGCGTCTTCTTTAACTTTGCCGGCCTGACTAGAATCAAAGGGAAAGGACATTCCCTGGCCATTTTCTCGTGCATAGATTGCCAAAACATGACTTACAGGAACCATAATTTTTCTTGGAACACCACCAAATCTTGCCTGGAAACTAATCCAGTCATTATCTAAATTCAGTTGATGGCAGGCCTCTAGAGAGAGATTTAAAACGATTTCATCCTTCTTTACAAACTCCATAGGCACTTCAACACTAGAGTCTACAAAGACTGCCATGAAGGGTGTAAAACCAAAATCCGTGCACCACTGATGTAGGGCACGGATTAGGTAGGGTTTATTACTTGGAATATCAGACATGCTTATTCTGCCAGCCTGAATAATGAGCCGCTTAGCGACGCATTACCTTTTCTGATGGAGTCAATGCCTCAATGTAAGCAGGTCTACTGAAAATACGCTCGGCGTACTTCAAGAGAGGAGCTGCATTACGCGAGAGATCAATACCGTAATGCTCCAAACGCCACAATAAAGGAGCAATTGCTACATCCAGCATAGAAAACTCTTCACCCAGCATATATTTGTTCTTCACAAAAATAGGTGCAAGCTGAGTTAAGCGATCACGAATGGCTAAACGTGCTTTTTCATGAGCCTTCTCAGCCGCTTTACCTTTTTCATTCTCTAGTGCAGCTACATGCACAAACAACTCTTTCTCAAAGTTAAAGAGGAAGAGACGTGCGCGTGCGCGTGCAACAGGATCAGGCGGCATCAATTGCGGGTGAGGAAAGCGCTCATCAATATATTCATTAATGATGTTTGACTCATACAAAATCAAATCACGTTCGACCAAGATTGGGACCTGGCCATAAGGGTTCATTACCGAGATGTCTTCTGGCTTGTTAAACAAGTCCACATCAC
>JBBAON010000222.1:0-1028 GCA_040401435.1 Candidatus Methylopumilus sp. | reverse complement strand
GTGATGTGGACTTGTTTAACAAGCCAGAAGACATCTCGGTAATGAACCCTTATGGTCAAGTTCCAATCTTGGTTGAGCGAGACTTGATTTTGTATGAGTCAAACATCATTAATGAATATATTGATGAGCGTTTTCCTCACCCACAATTGATGCCGCCTGATCCAGTTGCTCGTGCACGCGCGCGCCTCTTCCTTTTCAATTTTGAAAAAGAGTTGTTCGTGCACGTTGCAGCCTTGGAGAATGAAAAAGGTAAAGCAGCCGAGAAGACCCACGAAAAAGCGCGTTTAGCGATTCGTGATCGCTTAACTCAGCTTGCACCTATTTTTGTGAAGAACAAGTACATGCTAGGTGAAGAGTTTTCTATGCTGGATGTAGCAATCGCTCCTTTATTGTGGCGTTTGGAGCATTACGGCATTGACCTCTCACGTAATGCGGCACCTCTCTTGAAGTACGCCGAGCGTATTTTTAGCAGACCTGCTTACATTGAGGCATTGACTCCATCAGAAAAGGTAATGCGTCGCTAAGCGGCTCATTATTCAGGCTGGCAGAATAAGCATGTCTGATATTCCAAGTAATAAACCCTACCTAATCCGTGCCCTACATCAGTGGTGCACGGATTTTGGTTTTACGCCTTTCATGGCCGTCTTTGTGGACTCTAGTGTTGAGGTACCTATGGAGTTTGTGAAGAAGGATGAAATTGTTTTAAATCTCTCCTTGGAGGCCTGCCATCAGTTAAATTTGGATAATGACTGGATTAGTTTCCAGGCAAGATTTGGCGGGGTTCCAAGAAAAATTATGGTTCCTGTAAGCCATGTTTTAGCAATTTATGCGCGAGAAAATGGCCAGGGAATGTCCTTCCCCTTTGATGCCAGTCAGTCTAGCAAACTCAAAGATCTCAGCCCTAAGAATGCTGAAAAGCCAAAAGCCAGCAGGCCTTCCTTGACGATTGTGAAATAGGTTAAAATATCACCCATTGCCCCTTTAGCTCATCTGGTAGAGCAACTGATTTGTAATCAGTAGGTGGTCTG
>JBBAON010000221.1:0-1040 GCA_040401435.1 Candidatus Methylopumilus sp. | reverse complement strand
GTAAGCTTGAGTCATATTATTAACGATGGGTGGGAATAAAGATTGGCAGAGTCAGGAGATAACTCCCAAGAACGGGAACTAGAACCGACTGAGCGGCGTATTGTCCGTGCTCGAGAGCAGGGCCAATTGCCACAATCTCGCGATCTGACCACTCTTATTGTAATGATTATTTTCACTATTTTTTTGGTCTGGATAGGTCCTCTGCTGGTCAAGCAACTGGTATTGATGACCCAAGGGATCTTCCAGTTTTCAGAGCCCGCGAAGTTGATGGATCATGTGCAAGAGTGGTTGGGAGGATCTTTTTTAATGGTGCTTCTGCTCTTAGCCGTGCTCTTTATACCGTTATGGATTATCGGCATCTTAGGACCTCTATCTTTAGTGAGTTTTCGTGCCTATTTTGCCCCCCAATTTAATTTAGGTAGACTCGATTTCATTGCGGGCATAGGGCGGATGTTTACCCTGAAAACCTTAAGTGAGTTATTAAAAAACTTTATTAAAACTACCCTCTTACTAGGGGTTGGCCTTGCGTATTTAGTTGGTCTGTTTACCTATATTCGTTCGATTGTCAATTTGGGCTTTGATGCAGCATTAGTACAAACCTCTTCTTTTATCTTAGATGGTTTTATGCTGCTGCTTTTGCCCTTGTTGTTGATTGCGATTGGGGACTCTTGGTTGCAATTATTTGATTTTCGCAAGCAAATACGAATGAGCCCCGAAGAAATGAAGCAGGAGGGGAAAGAGAGTGAAGGCTCGCCTGAGATTAAGCAACGCCTACGTCAAATGCAAAGGCAAATTTCTTCATCTAGGATGATGGCAGCTATTGAGCGGGCAGACGTGGTACTAGCTAACCCAGAGCACTACTCTGTAGCGCTTCGCTACGATATGGAAAAGATGTCAGCACCGATCGTAGTTGCTAAAGGGGTAGACCAAATGGCCTTACGCATTCAAGAAGTTGCCAAAGAATTTAATGTCCCCATAGCGCAAATTCCACCTTTGGCGCGCTACTTATATAGTCAGCTAGAGATTGGAGAGTCTATTCC
>JBBAON010000220.1:0-1042 GCA_040401435.1 Candidatus Methylopumilus sp. | reverse complement strand
ACACCACCACGCACGCCTACAAAATTCGCCGCGAAATGGAAGCGGGTTATAGCTTCTAAGCCATTTCTAAAGGGCTAATGCTTTGCCGTCGTAATTGATGAACGACCCAGTGTTGGCCAAAGTGAGCGATTGGAACCGTTGCAGCAAGCCTGTAGCGCTTTCGATGGGCGTAATGTCAGCGTTGCTTCCACCCATATCGGTTTTAACCCAACCAGGATGAAAAGACGCTACCGTGACGCCGCTGGCTTTGAGTTCATTCGCCAAAGTCACCATGATGTTGTTGGCACCCGCCTTAGATGCACGATAAAAATAGGCGGATGCACCCTGGTGCTGTTGACTGCCCATGAGTGAGGAAATGATGCAGATCTTGGGTGTTTTACCCAAGTTGAGTTGCTTGAGAAATGCACGTGCTGTAAAAAACGGCCCTGCAATATTTGTCATCAAAACTGCAGACACCGCATCGGCTGTGTTCTCGGCATCTTCAATTCCCCCGCGTGCACTCATCACGCCAGCGTTACACACCACAATATCGATACCACCAACGATGGTGTTTGCTATGTTTGCAAGTGCTAATTCGTCGCAAGCATCTGCCTTGTAAATTTGTCCACGACCTTGCGACGCATCTATCAGCGCCTTTAACTCTGTAGCTGACGCAGGATGACGACAGACTGCATGAAGGTGGTCACCAGATTTCAAAATCTGTCGCGCCATTTCCAATCCAATTCCTCGGTTAGCACCCGTGATCAAGTAAGTCGTGGTCATTTGAATTCCATTTCAATAAAGATTTTTATATGAGATTGGGATACAGAACTTTTTTACCAATGCTCACAATATTGTGAGAGGGTATCAAACAACTGCAACCAGACCTTTTGTAATATGCCCTTCTTAGTTAAATCTTGTCATCACAAACCCATACAAGAACCCCTAGACGCCGCATCAATTTTGACTCTAAAATGCATCAATTTTGATTCAACAGGAGTATCCAGCATGCGAACAACTGTCACTATCGACGATGCGCTTTACGCCCAAGCGCTAGAAGTTA
>JBBAON010000219.1:0-1045 GCA_040401435.1 Candidatus Methylopumilus sp. | reverse complement strand
AAAACTAACTAAAAGTAGAGTGTCAAGGCGCTAAAGGATGCTCTTGAATAAACTGTCGTAAAGCAGCATTGATACGCGTTTGCCAGCCTTTGCCAGTCGACTTAAAGGCGTCAACTAAGTCTGCGTCTAAGCGAATAGCTGTGAATACTTTCGGATCGGCTACCTTCGGTCTTCCTCGATTTTTCTTCAAGGCTACGAGTGCATTGAAAGTCTCAGGCGGAAAGAAATCTTTCGCCGGTTTTGCCTTGTCAAACCATTCATCGGAAAGTTCGAACGCATCTGGGTCTGCAGCGATCCCTGCGTTAATCAAGGCGTCTTCTGCTTTAGTAGGTTTTTGAATTAACAAACCGGACTTAGTTTTTATCTGCATATTTCTGTTCCTCTCTGGCGTTAGCTTTTCTCAGACTGATGACTCGTATCTTTTTGCCTCTGTAACAAAACACCATCACATGTAAGCGAGCTTCAATCAGCCCTAAGGCTACAAAGCGAGGCTCGGGGTAGGCGCATCGCTTGTCTTGCCATATGTCTGCCGTTTCCCAATCAAAGTCATCGGCATCACGCATTAAGACGCCGTGCTTTGCGAAGTTAGCAACTGATTTTGTTGCGTCGAATTCGTAATGCATTAATTGTATTAACAAAAATAGAAAATTGCAAAAGAAGAGTAAAAAATTCACCTAAAGTATTAATATAAGTTATAAAAAAATAAATTAATATTAGGATCGGTAGACAAAAAATGAAAGCCACAGTAAAAAAAGTCCGTGTTTTGAAGCCGAAGTTAGCCCTAGGTCAAAAGCTCTAAGCTTTTAAACCGGCAACGCATGGAGGTGAAGTAGGAAACTCAGGCCTAGTCGGGGCCGCAGTGTTTGGAAAGAGCTTTGATCACGTTACCAAAGCGGGTGATAAAAATAACCCTAAACCCGATGCGCCACAGCAGTCATCACCCCTGCCGCAACCCACATCAACCCTTTGATAGGCGCAGTTATCCACCTTTATCTTAAAAACCTTATTCCTTATTGATTGGAATGCGGTCCAAACAGTGCAGTGC
>JBBAON010000218.1:0-1057 GCA_040401435.1 Candidatus Methylopumilus sp. | reverse complement strand
TGGTGATGGTGATGTGGTGATGGTGATGTGGTGATGGTGATGTGGTGATGGAGATGTGGTGAAAGTGTTGTGGTGATGGTAATGTGGTGATGGTTAGGTGGTGATAGTAAGATGTGGTGATGGGGATGCAGTGATGGTGATGCAGGGATGGTTATGCGGTGATGGTGATGAGGTGATGGTGATGTGGTGATGGTCATGTTGTGATGGTGATGTGGTGATAGTGACGTGGTGATGGTGATGTGGTGATGGTGATGAGGTGATGTTGATGTGTTAATGGTGATGTGGTGATGGCGATGTGGTGATGGTGATATGATGATGGGAATTTGATGATGGTGATGTGGTGATGGTGATGTTGTGATGGTGATGTGGTGATGGTGATGTGGTGATGTTGATATGGTGATTGTGATATTGTGATGGTGACGTGGTGACGGAGATGTGGTGATAGGGTTGTGGTGATGGTAATGTGGTGATGGTAAGGTGGTGTTACTGATGTGGTGATGGTGATATGGTGATAGTTATGTGGTGATGGTTATGTGATGGTGGTGCAATGATTTAATGGGGTGATGGTGATCTGGTGTTGGTGATGCTGTGATGGTGATGAGATGATGGTGATGTGGTGATGGTGATGTGGTTATGGTGATGTAGTGATGTTGATGTTGTGATGGTGATGTGGTGATGGTGATGTGGTGAGTGGTGATGGTGATGTGGTGATGGTGATTTGATGATTTTGATGTGGTGATAATGATATGGTGTTGGTTATGTGGTGATGGTTATGGTTATGTAGTGGTGGTGATGCAATGATGGTGATGAGGTGATGGTGATGTGGTGATGGTGATGTGGTGATGGTGACGTGGTGATGGTGATGTGGCGATGGTGATTTGGTGATGGTGATGTAGTGAAGGTGATGTGGTGATGGTGATGGTGTGACGGTGGTGGGGTGATGGGGTGATGGTAATGTGGTGATATGGTGTCATTTATGTGGTGATGGTTATGTAGTGATGCTTATGTGGTGTTGGGTATGTTTAGATGGTGATGTGGTGATGGTGATGAGGTGATG
>JBBAON010000217.1:0-1068 GCA_040401435.1 Candidatus Methylopumilus sp. | reverse complement strand
CAAAACATCTTCTGTAGCAACATTACCAGTTGCTCCTTTTGCATAAGGGCAACCACCTAGACCTGCGATAGAGGAATGAAAAATACTGACACCTGCTTGCATTGCAGCATAGATATTAGCAAGGGCTTGCCCGTAAGTATCATGAAAGTGCCCTGAAAATTGCTCTTTGGGTGCAAAGGTGAAGAGACCCTCAAATACAGCCGCTATTTGCCCTGGGGTTCCTACTCCAATGGTATCCGCAATATCAATTTCATCGCAACCCAATTCCATCATTCTTTTGACAACTTCCGCAACTTGAGTAGGAGTTACAGAGCCTTGGTAGGGGCAGCCAAATGAGCATGAAATGCTGCCACGAATCCGAATACCATCTTGCTTTGCTGCTTTTGCTACCGGCGCAAATCGCTCAATAGATTCAGTAATGCTGCAATTGATATTTTTTTGAGTAAAAGCTTCGGATGCTGCAGAGAAAATAACGATCTCATCTACCTTTGCCGCTAAGGCAGATTCATAGCCTTTCATATTCGGGGTGAGGGCTGAGTAAATCGTGTCTGGTTTTCTGGTGATGGCAGCCATCACTTTATCACTACCAGCCATTTGCGGAATCCATTTAGGGGAAACAAAAGCTGCCGCCTCAATATTCGGAAACCCGGCACTTGAAAGTTGATTAATTAGATTAACTTTGACATCAATGGGAACAAATTCTTTTTCGTTTTGTAGGCCATCACGCGGGCCTACTTCAACGATCTTGACGTATTTGGGAAGATTAGAAGATGGACTCATTTGCTTTTCTCGAGAAAGGCTTTCATGCGGAGTTGGGCTTCATCGCTAGTGCGGATAGTCGCAATGCGCTCTACGGTATCTTCTAGCAATGCCGATGTGATTGCTTGTTGTGAAATATCGCGCACTATTTTTTTACACGCAATCACCGCCATTGGGCCATTACTGATGATGGCTTGGCAAACTTCATTCACCTTATTATCAAGCGCGTCAGGGTCGACTAATTCATGTACGAATCCTATTTCCTTTGCATGGGCAGCAGTAAATACTTCAGCAGTTACAAAATATCGA
>JBBAON010000216.1:0-1071 GCA_040401435.1 Candidatus Methylopumilus sp. | reverse complement strand
AGACAACCATGGACAAAAAATCACCCAACGCAAACCGTCGACAAACCTTGCATGGTCTTGCTGCGGCAATGGCAAGTTTCACGGCGCCCGCACTAATCAGTGCAAACGCGCTGGCACAAGACAAATTCCCTAACAAACCTATTACTCTGATCGTGCCCTGGACTCCAGCTGGCCCCAGTGATGCGGTGTTGCGTGCCTTTGCAGAAAGTGCGAGCCGTATTTTGGGTGTGTCAGTCGTCTGTGAAAACAAGCCAGGTGCGGGTGGCATCTTGGGTGCATCGGCCATGATGACCGCCAAGCCAGATGGGTACACCATCACGCAATTGCCTTTAGGTGTGTACCGCATCCCACACATGCAAAAAACCAACTTTGACCCTGTCAAAGACTTAACGCATATTGCATGTTTGACGGGCTATACCTTTTGCATTGCATCGACTTTAGATGCTCCGTTCAAAACGCTCAAAGAAATGGTGGCCTATGCCAAGGCCAACCCAGGCAAATTGGAATACGGCCATACAGGAACAGGCACCACGCCACACTTAGCGATTGAAGACTTCAGTCAAAAAGCTGGCATTGAACTCAACCCCATTCCTTTTAAAGGCGCTGCAGAAATTCTGCAAGCGATATTTGGTGGACACATTCGTATGGCGAGTAGCACATCAGAGATCATTCCTTTGGTGAAAGAAGGCAAGTTGCGTTTGCTCTCGACCTTGGGAAGCAAACGTACCAAAGCATTTCCGGATGTGCCCACCGTGAAAGAAAGTGGATGGGACACGATTTCTGAATCGCCATTTGGTATTGGTGGCCCCAAAGGCATGGACCCCGCCATCGTGCGCGTGTTGCAAGACGCTTTCAAGAAAACTTTGGACGACCCTAAAGTGATCGCCACGCTAGACCAGTACTACCAGCCTACTATTTATATGGGTAGCGAGGACTACACCAAGTACGCCGTGCGCACATTTGAGTCAGAGCGGGCTACGGTTGAACGTTTGGGCTTAGCAAAGAAAACTTAACTCGGTTTGCGATTGACCAACACAATGCCCACTGCCACCCCCATCAATGCCGCAACCA
>JBBAON010000215.1:0-1080 GCA_040401435.1 Candidatus Methylopumilus sp. | reverse complement strand
TGATAAAATTAGCTGTTAGCAAATAATTTTGGGGTTATAAACAAGGAAATTATTTCAGATATTATAATAAAAAATATCAAACAAATGAAAACTTCAGCCACAGTACTAGCTCTCCTCTTATCAGTTGATGCTATCCACATGCCACTTAAAGGATCAGCCCTCACACAAACATAAATGAAAGCAAAAACAGCTCTTATGCTTTAATAAGCTGATGATGATAATGGAGATGGGGATGATTAGGATAATGGAGATGATCAAGACGACGATGGAGATGAGGATGATCAGTGGGAAGATGCTGGTGACGACAACGATGACGGAGACGATCAAGATGAAGATGAAGACGATCAAGATCAAGACGATGGAGACGATCAAGATGATGACGGAGACGATCAAGATGAAGATGACGGAGACGATCAAGATGATGCCGAAGACGATCAAGATGAAGACGACGGAGACGATCAAGATGAAGACGACGGAGATGATCAAGATGATGCCGGTGATGATGATGGTGACGATGATGATGATTAAGATGCTGATGAAGACGACGGAGACGATCAAGATGATGACGATTTCTTGATGATTAAATAAAAGTGGGATGAAGATGAAGACGACTAAGACGACGGAGACGATCAAGATGATGACGGAGACGATCAAGATGAAGATGATGGAGACGATGAAGATGAAGACGAAGGAGACGATCAAGATGATGCTGGTGATGATGATGGTGACGACGATGATGATCAAGATGAGGATGACGGAGACGATCAAGATGAAGATGACGGAGACGATCAAGATGAAGATGACGGAGACGATCAAGATGAAGATGACGGGGACGATCAAGATGAAGATGACGGAGAGGATCAAGATGAAGATGATGGTGATGATCAAGATGATGATTCAGACATTCAAACAAAATAATCCATCAAAGCTAAACTCATGTCTAAAAAACACTGATTTTTTTGTTAAATATTCATTATAATGTTACTTAATGCTTAAAGATTTTCAAACTAAAATGTTACTATTTTCTAAAATTATTATAACTATATATTTTCAAATAACTGGGGTTTTGGGGTTTTGGGG
>JBBAON010000214.1:0-1113 GCA_040401435.1 Candidatus Methylopumilus sp. | reverse complement strand
GCCACACCGATGCATCGCCCCTTCTTCGAGGTGACTATAGCAATTGGCATTTAGGGCTTGACCGTGCACGCGCTGTTTATAAAGTACTTAATGCTGGCACTATGCAAAGCTTGCGCAACCAACGCGAACAACCTGTCTTTGGAATTAGTTCTTATGCGGATGAACGCCCAAGCGACAAAGGCGATCCTGCAAAAAACCGCCGTGTGGAATTGCGCTTTGTTTTAGCCTTTCAACCTAATGAGAGTGGCAACGCTAAAGGCCCTGCGAGTACGCTCAAGAAAATGCAAGAAACAGTTCGTTAAAACATTCACATGGAAAACCTGTTTACCCCACTGCCGCAAGATTTTGAAAAGCTAGCTGCTGCAGCTAGTGTGAAGCGCAGCAGTAATTTCGGAAAAGATCCGGATCTGCGCACGGTGGGCGAGAGAACTTACCAAGCGTTTGCAGTTGTTCAGTTCTCGCCTTTGAGTGATGCACCACGCCAACGTGACTGGCGGCATATCCCCTATGCCTTATGGCTACAAGGTGACCATGGTTTGCATCCGCATGGTCCATTGACACAACACTATTTAGATATTGCAGTACCTGATGCTTTGCAATCGCGTCGGCCATTGAAATGGGGGCGCAGTTTGTTGCATACCTACCTAGAACACTTCACGCCTGAAGACGCCTTATTTCAAAAATTAGCGCAATCTGCGCAGCGATTCTTTAAAGATAAACGGGTGCTCGATGCTTTGTTAGAAACCCAAGCTGGTGGTTTAACGCGCCTGATCACTACCTTGGATATCTTGGATCCCATCAATGGCCCCATTCAAGTAGCCAACGATCTTCTGACTATGCCGCGTGAGAAAACCTTGCTGCAGTGGCAAGAGCACCATGCCCTCACGCGCGGGTTTTGGTTGAATAACTTTTGTCGGCAAGCTTTTGCCGAAGCACTTAAAGCGCCAGAAGATGTGCGCGCGACCCTGGCTTATATAGAACGCATGTGCGAATGGGCCATGCACGATGCAGATACAGCAACGCAACGTTTTCGCTATCCGATTTGGCGCGATGAATTCGCTTTTTCATTGCTGTCACCTTGGTTTGCAAAATCACCTTCGCAGGAAATTAAAA
>JBBAON010000213.1:0-1114 GCA_040401435.1 Candidatus Methylopumilus sp. | reverse complement strand
AGGGGTGAAGATAATTGCACCCCCCATCAGCGCCTTTACTCTCCCTGGCAATAATGATTTGCCTAAGTCGCCAGAGACCATATTCATGAGTGAAAAAATATCCCCCACTTTCATAACAACTTGTGGCTTAAAGCCTGCTAATTTAAAAGCTTCATAAAAACCAGCAGTGGTTGCAAAACCATCCTGTAAGGTAAGGAACTTTTCATTTTGATAATCAGCCAAATCAATATTGACCTCCTTGGGCTGACTCATCTTAGAGGAAGCAAAGTAAAGTTGGTCATCAAATAAAGAAACTATCTGAACCCCCGCTGGTAAATCGCCCGCTGGTATAGCGATGACAACAGCATCAACACTTCCCTCTGATAGCTTTTTCAAGAGCTCCTCGTTTGAACCTAGATGAAGATCAATGTCTAAATCTGGTCTACGAATTTTGCTACCCATAATCATGCGTGGGATGATGTTAGCGGTTAAGGAGTACATGGAACCTAAACGGATTTGGCCTGTATCTATTCCGGACTTAGCTCTTGTCTTTTTCAGTACCCGCTCTATATCACCAAGTATGTCGAAGCTCATCTCTGCTAAATATAGTGCAGCAGGTAATGCTTTTAATTGGCGCCCTTCTTTTATAAATAAGGGACACCCCACTCCATTTTCTAAAGAGTGGAGCGCTTTATGAATACTCACCGAACTCAAATGCATTTCTTCTGCAGTCTTTGCAAGACTTCCAGTCCTTACAAATGAGCAGAGTATTTCTAACTTACGGAGTGTGACCTGTTCATTCAACATAGAAAGGAAGCTTTATCCCCTAAATACTTATGCTGTCTTGGATTTAAAAATAGTCAGGAGATAAATACCAAAAATAATCATGGGAACACATAGCCATTGACCCATTGAGAGCCCCAGCCCCAAGAGCCCCAGGAAAGCATCGGGCTCGCGGGCATATTCAGCCATAAAGCGAAAAATTCCATAGCCCAGTAAGAAGAAACCAGAAACTTGTCCAACACGGCGAGGTTTACCTGAATAGATCCATAACGCAATGCCTAGCAGGATACCTTCACCTAAGAACTGGTAAACCTGCGAAGGGTGCCTTGGTATGGAATCAACCATAGGGAAC
>JBBAON010000212.1:0-1132 GCA_040401435.1 Candidatus Methylopumilus sp. | reverse complement strand
AAGAGTGGGGAAGTTTTTCGAATGTTCTGTAAGCATACTAGTCAGGGGGCTCAATCAATGAGCCTAGATAGCTCTAAATAGTAATTAATAAGTAATAATACTAATTTTAAAATTAGTAATAAATTACTAATATATGTATGCATTTTGCAAATTTTTAATTCAACACCAATTGAAAGGTACTAAGAAATGTTCTCGATTAAAAGTTTTTTTCAGTCTATCCAGAAGCTTGATCAACATCACCCCAGCGACCTTCTGACGCAGCCACGCAGGCTTCACACTACTGTTCCGATTGAAGCGGCCCAAAAAGTTGTCGACAACGCATACCATGATGGTATGGTCGAAGGTGCTTTGATGGGCAGCGGCCTAGCTTCTCAGGTAAGTGGGTTTGCGTGGGGTGCGATGGTGAAGCGGGCAGCTATTGCAGCAGCTAGATCAGCAGTAGCCGAAGTGGAGGCAGGTGTAGTTCCAGCAACATTTTATGGAGCCGGAGCAGAACTCCAATTTGGGGGAGCAGCAGCTTTAGCAACTGGCGCAGCAACTGGCGCAGGTGCGGCTGAAGCTGGTGCTGTTACATTAGTAGCTACAGCCGTAGCACCATTTATATTGCCGGCATTTTTATTCGGTGCAGGTGTTATTCTTACTTCTTTCTCCATAGGTTATGCCCTTACCCATGGTTCCCATAGCGTTCACGGAGTTTGATTGATTCAAACCCCCTCAGGCTTAATCTGAGCGCGTGATATCACCGGTTTCCAACGCGCCTGCTCTAATTTAATAAACGCTTCAAACTCAGCTCTCGTATTGCCAACCGCTAGGGCAGTATCTTGGCTGAGTTTGTCGCTCACAATCTTGCCGCGAGTTGCAGTAATGGCTTCTTTTTCCAGTTTCTCGATATTCGCTTTGGCCATTTTGCTAGGCGCCAGCAAGCCATACCACTGCGTCATCTCAAAGCCTTTGTAGCCTTGCTCGGCGACAGTGGGCACATCAGGTAGTTGAGGCAAGCGTGTGCTGGTGCCCGTAGCAATGCAGCGCAGTTTGCCTGCTTTGATGAACTGTAAAAGTGCGGGAGCGCCAACTGCTGCGGCTTGTAATCGACCCGCGAGTAAATCTGTAAGCATGGGACCCGTACCACGAT
>JBBAON010000211.1:0-1166 GCA_040401435.1 Candidatus Methylopumilus sp. | reverse complement strand
TTTGTGTGACTAGATTAACAAGATCACAACAAACACTATCTCACTCTTTGGTTTCGAAAACCAAAGGAATTTTGGAGCAACCATCTAGCACTTCGTTGCTCCAAAATGGATTTACCTACAAAGCCTTTAGATGCTGACTTATCCGATTTAATAGATCAGGAAAATTTGGCTGGCCTTTGTAATATAGGCTAGCTACTTTTTGATATTCTGATTCAAACAACTTTCGGTCTTCCGAATCACTCAGAAGAAAAGCTGGGTTTTGAGAAATGATTAAGTTATCGGACTTGGGAAAACGCTCTACCTTCCTAGTCTGATACCTATCAGTCTTAATAAATTCCAACACTAATGGGTAATCCAATAAACAATATACGTCGTAGTAATGCCTTAGGAAGTTCTTAGGAAATCCTTTGCCATCTTTGTATTGGCGATACTTCGTAGAGATTGTTTGCAGTTTTTCCACAAAAGTATATTCAGGCAAGTAACACAAGACATTTTTGGCTCTATTATCATCAATGTCTTTGATGTACTTAATTGCATAATCGTATGCCCATGATGAAATATCTACCGGCTGATTGGGTGCCGTATCGTCAAAGCCTAACTCTAATAAAACACCATGCTTTAAACCACCCAACGATGGCATTATTGATTGGTAATTTAAGCGGACCCCACCACTGCGCATTTTTTCTGAGTCATCAAATGCATGATCTCGCACAACATCTTGTATACCAAGAATCTTCATCTCACTGGCAACCCAATCGTAAAAGTCAGATCGAGATTTTATGTGCGCTTCTTTATCTTGATTTTTGCCAGTCTTAACATCCATGCCTACTGGCGGCTCAATGCGGATATCAATATCTTCGGAAAAGCGATGGATTAATCCAAACCCCTTGGATAATGTAGTTCCACCCTTCAATTCAAATGTAAATCCTTGTTGCTGCAATCCCCAAAGGCAATGCATGATCCAATAATCCTTTTCAACCAATGTGGGATCAATACCCATATTATCTGATTCAGTAGCAATCAGATCTTTGAAATCCTTATGTTCATGCAAAAGCACTAAGTACTCGCTCTCTGCGTATCACGCAACCAAGATGAAACCCGCTTCTTCGTTCTCCCTGCCCCATAAGCACTAACTGTTTTTTGCAATTTAGCAGTTTCAAACTTAT
>JBBAON010000210.1:0-1166 GCA_040401435.1 Candidatus Methylopumilus sp. | reverse complement strand
AACCACCTCAAGGCAACCCTTGAGGAGCACTACAAGCTAACATGTGATTGGACCGGACAAAGGTACATAGGAATCACATTGGATTGGGATTACAAGAGAAGACAAGTACATCTATCCATGCCGAATTACGTCGCAAAGGCACTGAAGCAGTTTCAACACAAAGTCAGGAAACTGCAGCATTCACCTTACCCGAGTGCACCGATAATATACGGGGCAAAGAAACAGTACGCGACACAAAAATCATCAGCACCGCTAGTGGATGCTAAAACGAAGAAGTTCATCCAACAAGTATGCGGCAAGTTTCTATTCCTCGGCCGAGCAGTCGACAGCACACTACTGTGTCCCATAAGTGCCATAGCATCACAATCAGCAGCACCTACCACCGAGACATTTGAGAACACGTTGAAACTACTCGATTACTTGGGAACGCAAGAGGAGGCAGTACTATCATACCATTCGAGCGACATGATAGTAGCGGTGCACAGCGACGCCAGCTACCAAAGCGAGCCAGGATCACGCAGTCGAGCGGGAGGACACTTCTTCCTGTCCAGTGATACACCCATACCGCCGAACAATGGGGCAGTATTAAACATTGCACACATCATCAAGAATGTAATGTCGTCCGCAACAGAGGCTGAACTGGCAGGACTGTACATAATGGCACGCGAGGCAGTGTACATTAGAATCATATTAGAGGAGCTCGGGCACAAACAACCTCCAACACCGCTACAGACAGACAATGCCATGGCGGAAGCAGTGATCAACGGTAAGGTGCAACCAAAACGAACGAAAGCCATGGACATGCGATTCCACTGGCTACGAGATCGAGAATGCCAACAACAATTTAGAATATATTGGCGACCTGGAAAGATGAATTATGCAGATTATTGGACAAAACATCACCCAGAAGCACATCATCGGAACATACGAAAAGAATTTATTACACCACACATTGTTATAGAAATGTTACGAATCGAGCAACAGCAAAAGAAATATGCATCGAATGCTGCATGAGTACCCACGATAGAAGTTACAGCGATTGAAAGTAAGGTGGATATATAGCATCGACGCAATTTGAGAAGAGTACCACGATCGGTACTTGGCAAGGGTGTGATGATCTAGGCCTACTTAGGCCAGACCAATGCGGGACAGACCAATGCGGGACA
>JBBAON010000209.1:0-1168 GCA_040401435.1 Candidatus Methylopumilus sp. | reverse complement strand
ACAAAGGTCTTGTTAATGCGCCAAGGCCAGGACCAATCTCAATCACGTGCATATTTTCACTGGGATTGATTGCTGCAACTATGGAGTAAATGACTCCGGAGTCCTGCAAAAAGTTCTGACCAAATCGTTTACGCGCTTGATGCGTCATGTTGAGGGAGTCTTTATGTTCTTTGCGTTCTTTGAATTGACCGCCAATTGATAGGCGAGTCGCAAAGCCTCTAACATGCTGCTTGGATCTGCAAGATCTTTTCCAGCAATATCTAGCGCCGTACCATGATCCACTGAAGTGCGAATAATCGGTAGGCCTAGGGTGACATTCACGCCACCACCAAAACTGACAAACTTGAATGGCGCTAGACCTTGATCGTGATACATAGCAATAAACGCATCCACGCTATCTAAAGCCTTGGCATCAAACATCGTATCCCCTGGATAAGGTCCGCTGACTTGAATACCCAAATCTTTCGCAGCCTCGATCGCAGGAATGATCGTATCAATTTCCTCACGCCCAAGATAACCTGCCTCACCCGCATGCGGATTAAGACCCGCTACCCGAATGACAGGTTTAGCAATGCCAAATTTTGCTCGCAGATCCCGATCGACAATCTGAATGGTTTCCAGAATATGCTGTTGGCTAAGCGTACTAGGAACCTCCCTTAAGGGTAGATGGGTTGTTACCAGAGCTACCCGAAGGTCGCGGCTTTTCTGTAAGTCTAAGAAGCCAGCCGGCAATGTCGCACACAACATCATAACAACATGATTTTGATGACAAAGCTTTGATAGGTATTCCGTATGTCCGGTAAATACATCATCATTTAAAGTCTGACCTTGGTTGATCACACTCTTTTGTATTGGCGCAGTCACCATGGCATCAAAACGACCATCAAGACAGCCCTTAACCGCAGCGTCCAGAAGACTCAGAACATATTGCGCGTTAGCAGGATTTAATTGACCCGCAGTAACTGGAGAAGCTAGTGCAATAGATTCAAGCTTCAAACGATTAGAAAGTTCTTTAGGGGTATCGGTGGCTGAAAATAAGCTGTAGTCGCCAAGCAAAGTAATCGAGCTTGAAGGCTGCTCTTCCAAGAAGGCCAATGCAGCCGCAATAGAGACCTCTGGACCAACCCCTGCAGGCTCTCCAGAACTAATGACGAGATTAACGGGGGCT
>JBBAON010000208.1:0-1169 GCA_040401435.1 Candidatus Methylopumilus sp. | reverse complement strand
CGGACTGTCTCCACCATAGCACCTGCAGCGCCTAACGCTTCCCGTAGACGTTTTACATGGACGTCAACAGTACGTTCTTCAATAAATACATGGTCACCCCACACGCGGTCTAGTAATTGACTGCGTGAATGCACACGTTCTGCATGGTGCATGAAGTAGTTGAGCAACTTGAACTCGGTAGGACCGAGTCTCAAGGGCATATCTTGGTAACTTACACGGTGGGTTGAACCGTCTAATTGCAAAGAACCAATTCGCACCATATCGCTGGCTTGCTCAGGGGCGCGACGCCTCAAAACAGCACGTATCCGTGCCAAAAGTTCTTGTGTCGAAAAAGGCTTGGTGATGTAGTCGTCTGCACCGGCATCCAGTCCAGCCACTTTGTCTGGCTCGTCGCCTCTGGCTGTCAGCATAAGGATGGGAGTGAGTTTTGTGCGTGGGTCAGCACGCCAACGTTTGGCTAATACCAAACCACTTTGCCCAGGCAACATCCAGTCGAGCAAGATAACGTCAGGAAGTACATCGTCAATGGCGGCTTGCGCCTCATCACCATCTTCTACCAATACAGCTAACATGCCATGGTGGCGTAAATTGACTGAAATCAGCTCGGCAATTGCCCTCTCATCTTCAACGACCAAAACGCGTGGAATCTTCATGCCAATTAATTATTGATATTCATGGCTGCTTCAATATCAGCCAATGGTGTGTGGCGCACATCTTCGCCTTTGACAATATAGATAATGAATTCAGCGATGTTCTTCGAATGGTCGCCAATACGTTCAATGGCCTTAGCGATAAAAAGCAAATCTAGGCTGGCAGAAATAGTGCGTGGGTCTTCCATCATGTAAGTGATGAGTTTGCGTACAAAGCCGTCAAACTCTTGATCGATCAAATCATCTTCACGCAAGATAGCTACAGCAGTTTGAACGTCTAGTCGAGCAAAAGAATCGAGAGCCTTGCGCAGAAGGCCAGAAGCAAGTTCACCACACACACGCAAATCGGACGAAGGCAATGCACGAGGTGCAACGCCATCAATGATGGACTTGACCATACGGGCGATTTTGGCGGCCTCATCTCCCACGCGCTCTAAGTTAGCGGTCGTTTTGGACATGGCAACGAGCAAACGCAAGTCACGCGCTGTAGGCTGGCGACGGCTAATCACGGAGGCGATT
>JBBAON010000207.1:0-1170 GCA_040401435.1 Candidatus Methylopumilus sp. | reverse complement strand
CCAAATGGGTTTTCTAGGGCTTGTACCCTTGAAGACTCCATATCAAAGTAAGCCATATCGTAATCCATAAAGCTCACTAACCACACGTCTTCTTCGACCTGCCGTAAGCCCACGTCATGACCAGCGAACACCGTACTAAAGTGAATCTTCTTACCATCAAGACAGATGCGTCCACAGTTGGTCACCGTGACCGTCTTATCATGGAAGGGATAACTCACATCGGGCAGCCCTTCGTATTTTCGAGTCGAGGGGGTATAGAGTTGTGCCGGTTTTTTCATCTCTAGTGCTTGATGGGGACGCTCATAGTTGTACTCATGGATAAAGTCTTCGAACTTATCTTGTTGTTGCAACATCGTTTTGGCTGGCGGTTTAGTCGTGGCTTGCTTGAGTGTTAAATGCATGCGTTCATGGCGACCATTTTGCTGAGGATTGCCGGGTTTAATGCGCTCAATGCCAATCCCTAAGCGGAGCCACCACACTGACAAACTCGAGAGTCCATAGAGTGCATTGGCGCAGGCAAAGGGTACGCCGTTGTCTGAGCGGATACTGCCCGGCAGGCCATACTCCTTAAAGAGTTGCTCAAAGACGGTAAAGGCTTGCGCCTCACGGGTGCTCTCTAAACCTTCACAGCAAATCAAAAAGCGCGAGGCATAGTCCGTTACGGTTAAGGGATAGCAGTACTGCTTGTTACCCAGCATAAATTCGCCCTTGTAATCGACGCACCACAGAGCATTGGGCTCTTTGAGATTCGATAGGTTTGTCCCGGTAAGCTTGGGATACTGGCGGCGTCGCTTCTTTTTGACTAGGCCATGGCGATCCAGAACTGCGTGCACCGTACTCTTGGCTGGCAAAGACAGCTCGGGGTAGTGAGTATGGATGCGGTCTCGCAGTTTAGGAGCGCCCCAGGTTGGAAACTCTTTTTTCAGATTCACGATCAATTGCTCGACCTGGAAGGGCAGCCGGTTGGCTTGCCTAAAAGGCCTTCTTGATCGATCCGTAAAAGCTTCTAAACCACTGTCTTTATATCGATCAATGATCTTATGGCCAGTGACTCTGGAGATGCCAAATTCCTGGCACAGGGTAGTAATTTTCTCGCCATCGAGGTAACGAGACACAAAACGTAGCTTTTCATCCATCTTCGTACTTTCATTCCACGGCATAGAGTGGTCC
>JBBAON010000206.1:0-1174 GCA_040401435.1 Candidatus Methylopumilus sp. | reverse complement strand
GATGGCACACAATCCCGTGTCTTTTGCCATGTTGATGACGCAGTTGCGGCAATAGCCACAATGGCAACAACGGATGCGACCATCGGAGATGTCTATAACGTTGGTGGCACCGGTGAAGTAAGTATTAAGCAGCTAGCAGAGCAGGTCTTAGCTGTTACTGGATCTAAATCATCAATCACCTACACCGCCTACTCAAATGCATACCCAGCAGGTTTTGAAGATATCCAACGCCGCGTGCCTGATATTTCAAAGGTAAAGAGCGCAATCGGTTGGGCACCAACAAAGGATTTGAAGCAAATAATCAGCGATATCGCTGGACTCTAAATACCGTCCACGCCGGGCACTGTGCCAGTGCAATCAAATACATACCCGCTAGCTTTTATCGCAGCATCACTAACCCCATCGTGGCGTGTAACAACTACTGCGATGTCATGAGCTGCCATTGGCGCAGATGATTCCCCTCGCCAAGAACCCACTAAATCATCATGCCAAACAACTATTGCACCGTTTTCCCGCAGCGCATCAATAACTGCAGCTGCTGGTGTCTCTCTCGTGTCTGCCACATTAGCCTTATATGAAACACCAACAACTACTACTGATTTACCTGCAATAGATCCACCAAAGCCTTCAATGACTCGCCTCACAACATATGCCGGCATCGCAAGGTTTACTTCATTTGCCCTCTTTATAAATGTTGCTGGCACACCAACTTGGTTTGCAACATGTGCCAAGTAACTTGGATCAACCGGGATGCAATGTCCACCTACGCCAGGACCAGGATTAAACTCCATAAAGCCATATGGCTTGGTTGCTGCAGCATCCAAAACTTCACGGCTAGATATTCCTAAAGCATCTGAAATCTGTGCAAACTCATTAACCAAAGCAATGTTGACCTGACGAAAAGTGTTTTCAAAAATCTTTGCAGCCTCTGCAACCTCAGGGGATGAAACCTCGATGATAGTGTCACAGAAGGTTGCATAAAACTCTTTTGCCTTTACAACTGCAGCCGGAGTCAATCCGCCAATTAAACGCGGGATGTTCTTTGTGCCCCACTGGGTGTTTCCTGGATCCACACGCTCTGGTGAAGATGCATACATGTGTGCCACACCAGTAATACGTGCAGCAATCTCTGTGCGCAATGTGCCCGGATAAGAAGTTGATTCATTAACAATCA
>JBBAON010000205.1:0-1181 GCA_040401435.1 Candidatus Methylopumilus sp. | reverse complement strand
AGCATTTTTATGGCGTCTCAAATTAATCCCATAGTGGTTGATTTAGATGGAACCCTGATTAAGACAGACATGTTGTTTGAGTCTGCGAATCAATTTATTACCGAGAACCCACTGCGTTTTTGGCAACTATTCGCATGGTTGATGCGAGGTCGCCCCTACCTCAAAGAGCAACTTGCGCACCGCTACCGTTTTGATGCCGCCAACCTTCCCTATAACGAAGTGGTGCTAACTTGGCTTCGTTTTGAGGCAAGCAAAGGCACTCCAATTTATTTGGCAACTGCTAGCAATAAAGTGATTGCTGATACCGTAGCCTCTCATCTGAAACTATTCACCGGTGTGTTTGCTAGCGAAGGTGATGTGAACCTTAAGGCAAGTCGAAAGCGTGATCGCTTAATCTCTGAGTTTGGTGAAAAGCAATTTGATTATGTTGGTAATGAAGGTGATGACTTAGCAGTTTGGGAGAAGTCAAAAAATTCTCATGTGGTCAGTAGCTCAACAGCATTGCTATCTAAAGTCGATGACCTAGGTAATAAAGGCAAAGTATTTGTATCACAAGAAGGTGGATTAATGACTTTGGTGAAAGCGATGCGCTTACATCAATGGGTGAAGAACCTTTTAGTCTTTGTGCCGATCTTGGGTGCCCATCAAATTACTAATACGCCAGCCCTTATAGAAGCGACACTTGCTTTTATTGCATTTGGTCTATGTGCCTCCTCTGTCTACTTATTAAATGACTTAGTCGATATTGAGAATGATCGTCAGCACGCACGCAAAAAGGCGCGACCCTTTGCTGCGGGAAAGCTTAGCCTTCTCACTGGTTGGTTGCTTTGGCCAATTTTGACCATTAGTGCATTTGCATTAGCTTGGTTAACGCTACCTGCAGTATTTACTGGTGTCTTATTGGTTTATTTTGCTGTGACGCTGGCTTATTCATTCTCATTAAAGCGTTTCGCTATTTTGGATGTACTAGTACTTGCTAGTTTGTATACGATTCGTATCGTTGCAGGCGCTGTGGCAACAGGTATTCCAATTTCATTTTGGCTGCTTACCTTCTCAATGTTCATTTTCTTGAGTTTGGCGTTCATGAAGCGCTATAGCGAACTCAAGTCAGTAAAGGATGCTGGTCAGGCAGGCAAATTACCTGGGCGTGGATATGCTGCTGATGATCTTGAAGCTGTATC
>JBBAON010000204.1:0-1193 GCA_040401435.1 Candidatus Methylopumilus sp. | reverse complement strand
GCGCGTAGTGGCTATGTCGATTGTGTACTGGTTAATTGTGTGGCCTTATTTACTCCTGACAGGGATGAGCATCATGCTTGGCGGCAACGCAACCATCAAGATTTTGTTTGGTGACAAATCCAATCCAAACTAATCAAACTTGAGTCATATAGCTCGGATGATTAAGTTGCACTCCATTTCTCGAGGTCGGACTTTTGTAATAGGCGTTTGGCTACTTCTCATTACAGGCGCTCTACCACCAGCTCTATCTTATGCCCAAGAAATTGAAGCGCGAACTTATTCCAATGCACCCGTTGGGATTAACTTCATCAGCGCTGGGGTTGCACAAGCTAAGGCTGGCAATTACACCCTGACAAGTGAAGTCATGGGTCTTACTCATATCTTTGATGCAGGGGGCCAATCCGGCAAGATCACTCTAGTACTTCCTTATGGTCAGCTGACTGGGTCGAGCACCATTGGTGGACGTACAGTCAATGCCAGTACCGAGGGATTATCAGATCCACTCATCAAAGCGGCAGTTAACCTTTATGGTGCTCCAGCATTAACTCTAGATCAATTTAAGAGTTATCAGCAAGATCTAATTATTGGCGTCAGTCTTGCAGCATCAGTGCCATGGGGCAAGTACAACGACAATCAACTCATTAATGTGGGAGCTAATCGTTGGTTTATTCAACCTGGTCTAGGAGTCTCTAAAGCACTTGGTCCTTGGCGATTTGAGCTCGCTGGTGCTGGTATTTTTTACACCAGTAATACCAACTTTATGGGCGGTAACTCGCTATCCCAGAACCCGGTTTACTCAACACAAACACACGGCATTTATTACTTTCAGAATACCGCCTGGATCTCAGTAGATGCTACCTACTTTACAGGTGGGCAATCCTATCTGAATGGCAACCCGATTAGCGGCAGTCAAGAGAACTGGCGCTTTGGAACTACGATGTCCTATCCGGTCAATAAGAGTAATTCGATTCGGCTATCGGCGAGTACGGGTGCGTACTCTAGAACCAACAATAGCTATGACATGTATGGGGTTTCTTGGCAATACCGCTTTGGCGGTGGCTTATAGTTTTTTGTTTATTTGCTTATTTATAGGTCGCGCAAATGACGGCGCAAGATTTTGCCCACATTAGACTTGGGCATTTCCTCAATAAAAGCAATCTTTCTGGGACGCTTATAACTTGTCATTTGCTCTT
>JBBAON010000203.1:0-1194 GCA_040401435.1 Candidatus Methylopumilus sp. | reverse complement strand
AGCTAGATTTGAGCATGATGAGCCGATTGCTTGAACCTAAATTGTGGTGAGCTAAAGGCGTTAATTGAAATCCCTGGCTTGTGAATGTGTTACTGAGCTCATCTGTGCTGTCTCTAGCCATGACCACCAAGTGATCAAAGAGGTATTCTGTGGGTCGATTTGAGCTCACTGGCAAGGAAATAACAGTATCAAAAAATTATCATATACGATATTAGAAATATTCAGGAGGTCCAGTGAAAATGCATACAATTCGTCGAACTTTATTTTTATTTACTCTATCAACATTGGCTTGTTTTGTGGGGGCTCTTAGTGCCCACGCGCAAAGTATCAAAGACTATCCCAATAAGTCTATTACGCTGATTGTTCCTTTCCCGCCTGGGGGAGCAACAGATGCCCTCTCGAGAATTGTTGCGCAAAAGCTTTCTATTAACTTGGGTCAATCAGTCATTGTGGAGAATCACCCAGGTGCTGGAGGTAGTATTGGAGCGATGGTGGGTATGCGAGCAATTCCTGACGGCTATACCTTATTATTTACGACGAGTAGCACCCATTCTGTTGCGCCTAGCTTTAGTAGAAAACTGCCCTATGATTCAGTGACAGATTTCACGCCTATTGGTGGGGTTGCAGTCTCTCCTGCGATCCTGATGGTTACCAAGACTTTACCTATTAAGACAGTTAAGGAGTTAGTGCTATATGCAAAAGCGAATCCTAATGAATTGAACTATGCATCTAGTGGTGTTGGAACAGTGATTCAATTAAATGCTGAGGCTGTTAAAGCACAGGCAGGAATCAATATGACCCATGTTCCTTATAAGGGATCTGCATTAGCAATGCCTGATCTTGTGTCTGGAAAAGTACATGTGTTATTTGACTCTATTGTGTCAAGTTTGCAACCAGTCAAGGATGGTAAGTTAACCGCTTTAGCGGTTGGTGGAGTCAAGCGATCCCCCCAATTGCCAGACGTGCCAACATTAGCGGAGGCTGGTAAAGACCTAGGTCTTGGTCAGTTTGAATCGAGTACTTGGTTTGGTTTGTATGGTCCAAAAAATTTACCGCCTGAACTGGTAACAAAGATCAATGCTGCTCTTAATAAAACGATTGAATCACCAGATGTCATAGAGCGATTTGCGCAAGTAGGCGCTGAATCTATGCCAGGTACCCCCAATCAATTTGCAAGCATGGTCGCAAGAGAGC
>JBBAON010000202.1:0-1208 GCA_040401435.1 Candidatus Methylopumilus sp. | reverse complement strand
GTCATTGGATGTTGTTGTTGTGGATGTACAACCATATTGCCAACGGTATCCGAGTCAGGAATCGATTTACCACCTCCAATTTTAAGTATATTTCCCACAGATCCCAAGTTCAATCCGTTAAAGTTTACTTCAGAAGAATTGGATGAGTTCAATGATCAGCATGTACTCATGAAGCAGGTTCGTAGTAGCATGGCTGCTAACAACAATAGTGATAGGTATCATGTTCATCAAGAACTCCTTCGTACTATTATCTCAGAGCCTATTGACAATAGTAATACCGAGTCCACTTCTACTCCTACTACGGACGATGAATCTCCTATTCATACTACTGAAACCAATGTAGTGATGGAAGATGTCTTAGAGCCAGTTCCAATTATTAGTCCTGATGAGTTTATGGACAATGTTGACAATGACTCTGATCCTAATTTGGAAGTTACAGAAGAAATTGCACTTGACTTAGAAGGTTATATTTGTGAAAAATGTGATGCTCAGCTTAGCATCGGTAAAATCCCTACCTATTCAGTTGCCAAGTTGGATTTTGGGTTGCTTTCACGTCTGAATGAATTACCACCAGGAGTTAGTGATCTTATGAATGAACCACTCCCTGAATTGAACCCTATCGAGAAGTTACTAATTGCACGACATCGACCACTTGCAGTCACATTAAAGTTGTCGCCAGGAGGTACAGGACCTGATGGATACATTGGACATATCATAACCTTTGTTCATCGAGGTCCTGAGACGCTACTTACTACTCTTCCTCGTGTCGATAATGACATCAATGCTCGTATACATGTCCAGTTTATAGGCCGTCGAGGACTTCCTGAAGATACAAACACATTTTTAAGACATGTTCCAGAAGCTTGTGTTAGACCTCATGTTGTCATTCGTTACCTTAAAATATTGAAGGTAATCAACCCACATTATGCTGATATCATTATTGATGACTCACATGAATGTTTGGAGAGCATGCGTTTACTTCCTGATCGGATATTTGCAGAACGTCAAGTGATTAATGATGCTGGAATTATACAATTGGATCTAATGGCTGTAGGAAATCCTGCTGAATCCATTCACCAAAGCTCACAAGATGGGCAACCTCAGGATATGACCGAGGATGATTCAAATGGAAACACATATATTCATCCAGTAAGCATGGATAGTGTGTTTTTTAATCCTCGAAATGGCGACGCATCTATTGCAATTAC
>JBBAON010000201.1:0-1213 GCA_040401435.1 Candidatus Methylopumilus sp. | reverse complement strand
TAAAACCCTCGGATCTCTTTTCAAATCTAGCCAGACTGATGAAGCTTGGTTTGATGCCCTAGAAGAATCACTGATTCAAAGTGATGTAGGCCTTCCTACGACCGAACAATTGATCAGTAAATTACGAAAGGCCGCAAAGTCTGAAGGGGCTTCTAGTTCAGAAGAGTTGCAGTCACTACTTATTACCGAGGTCAGTGAGCTTTTAAAGCCTCTAGAACCCTCACCAAACCCCTTGTACGTCAATGAAAAGACTTCTATTCCAGAGGTTTGGCTGGTGGTGGGGGTGAATGGCGCGGGCAAAACAACCACTATTGGCAAGCTGTGCCGTCTTTTTCGGGCACAAAATAAATCTGTGCTTCTTGCTGCGGGAGATACCTTCAGGGCTGCTGCTCGTAAGCAACTACAAGAATGGGGAGGGCGCAATAAAGTGGACGTCATCACCCAAGAAGGTGGAGATGCCGCCGCAGTCTCTCATGATGCAACCCATTCGGCAATCTCTCGTAAAAGCGATATTCTCATTATTGATACTGCAGGACGGCTTGCCACTCAAGACCACTTAATGGAAGAGCTCAAAAAAGTAAAACGCGTAATAGGCAAGGTGCTTCCTGGCGCGCCACACCACACCTTGTTAGTGCTTGATGGCAATACCGGTCAAAATGGTTTAAGCCAGGTAAAGGCATTTCATGCTGCTCTAGGGCTTACTGGAATCATTGTGACAAAGCTAGATGGCACTGCAAAAGGGGGCGTCATTTGTGCTTTGGCTCACACGCTACAAGACGGTCCAAAACCAGCAGTTTTAGCCCTCGGCAAAGGGGAAGGTATTGATGATTTAGCCCCCTTTACAGCAGGGCAATATGCCTCTGAATTATTCAATTAAATCAGTACCTTATAGAGATTCATCCGCTTTAGCACTCGCTTGACAAGAGTGCTAAAATAGACTTTTATTAACACCTTATATTGATCAAAAAAAATGGTTCAAAAGAAATCTGCTAAACCGAGTATGCAAAGGCTGCCAGTGGCGCAAGCTGCAACGGCGTCCGCATTTCCGATGTTGCCTTCCCTTGGGGTTGGTACTCTCGATTCTTATATTGCGTATGTTAATCGCGTACCAATGCTGAGCGCTGCGGAAGAGTTACATCTTGCGCAAGAATTTCGTCATACTGAAAATGTAGACGCTGCTAAAACTTTAGTGCTTTCTCATTTACGTTTAGTC
>JBBAON010000200.1:0-1229 GCA_040401435.1 Candidatus Methylopumilus sp. | reverse complement strand
TAATGGTGGCCGTTTTTTTCTTGATGGTGGCAACAACTCATTGCAGATGTTGGTTGATTGGGTGTGAGTGAAGTGATTGACATTATGGATTGGATGGGCAGAAGTACCAACACAACACAACAATCAACAATTTATTTGGCTGTAACGTCGCATATGTGCAATTAAGTAAAGCATGACCAGAGATGGGGAGGATGATAGTTGTAGCAATCAATTATATATAGTAGAGCCAGTAGCAGCAGTACTTGTAGCTAATTTTAATTGTAGAGCAGTAGAAGTAGCATCAACAGCAATTAGGTAGTTGTAGTTGATAGCAGTTGTTATTGTTGTTATTGTAGTAGCAGGAGTAATTAAGTAGCAGTAGTAGTAAATATGTTGAGGTTGAAATTGTAGTCCAGGTATGAGTAGGCCATGGCCTCATGTGAGTCCTGGCCTCAGCCTCAGCCATGTCATGGTGATCTTATCATATACTTCAGCAGCATACTAATCTCTATCTCTAAATCTTGATATATACATTCTTTAATTATATGCTGCTGGAATATATGTACAATGAAGAGAAGTGTGGCCAATTGAGAGGATAGTGGTAGTAGTAGTGTAGTAGTCTTTAGCTTTAGTACTACTACTACTACTACTACTACTGTGGCAATGTGAAACCTGGTAGTTGTACCATAGCAATAATAGTAGTAGAATGTGATCAGACATCATCTTCTATATACATATGGTGGATGATAGATTCAGTCTGAAGTAGTCTGTACCCCATGCCAGACATGGTGGTATGCTTGTGTGTACTCAGGTTACACATCTCAGGTCGCAGGGAGCAGATATCAGGCTGGAGCTGCATCCTTATGACCTGTAGCCACTGTTGAAGGTGATGAAACACTTAATATATGTATACAGAAGACCTGCTATGAGTATGAAATGTGTGCATGGTCTCAATCATAAGTACTAACAGAGGATCCAGCTTCTACACCAAGCCCATACTCTTAGGTCCCAGGGAGCATACTATATCAGGCTGGAGCTACATCCTTATGACCTGTAGCCACTGTTGAAGGTGATGAAACACTTAATATATGTATACAGAAGACCTGCTATGAGTATGAACTGGATGGATAGTGGTCTGATATGTGTACCTATCAGTGACACATGATGCCCAGTCACATGCTGAATTATCCTACAACTACAACCCAGCCCACCCCTTTTAGAGTGATGGTATGGTATGGTGCTGCATCCTT
>JBBAON010000199.1:0-1238 GCA_040401435.1 Candidatus Methylopumilus sp. | reverse complement strand
CGCGCATCCGCTGCGTAGTCAAAGGATGAATAAGTCCAGTTACCCCAATTCATGAATTGGGTACGCGGGTCTTTGGCGTATGCGTTGTCGTCAAAGACATCTAATGTTGAGAAATTACCTGCAGTTAGGACAATTCGATTCTTATCTACCGTTCCTGCCATTTGGTTGAAGTCAGATTCAACCTTTTCAGAACCTCCACCTTGGTTCCATGTTTGACGCAAAAACAAACGTTGGCGATAAAGTTTTGGATCCATGCCCCCTGCGCGGGTAATTTCGCCATTAGTGAAACTGCCTAAACCGACCAAATTGTTAGAAAATGGAACACCAGATACTATTTCTGGATTGAAATACAACTCACCGTCTTTCCATACCCGCGCACCCCAATGGGCCGTCATTGAAAAGGTGTACATGGATTCAGCCTTAGATATCAGGCTGTTGTTCGGCGTTATACCTCCGTTGTTAAATGCTGGATGTCTTTGCCAGTTGAAGGTAGTTTGGTATTTGGCAGAGGTATCTTCAAAGTCGTCCGTCTCAGCATGGCTGAAAGCTGATGTGAATACAAAAAGTGCAAATGTGCAAGTAACTAATGCGACCTTTACAAGTGAGAATTGCTGTTTTTTTCTTATCATGTAACGCTCAGTCAAGGGTGTAAAGAAAGTACTAAGGCATTTTATATAAAAAGTATGACAAGATGGTTACTTCAACCCTATTTTCGCATGATCCTCCTCGAACATATTCAAAGGCCAAGCCATGACCGCCACTCTTCGCGTTAGCCAAAACACATTAGAAAAATTTATTTACGAGGCCTTCCTCAAAACTGGGTTACCAGAAGCAGACGCACGCACCATGGGCGCCTTAATGGCCGAGGCTGATTTGCAAGGCTCCGATGGCCATGGTGTGATCCGCATGGTGCCCTACATAACGCGATTCAAAGGCGGCGGAGTAAATCTCAAACCCAATATTCGCGTGGTCAAAGAAAAAGCAGCGATGGCTTTGATTGATGGTGATAACGGCATGGGCCATTTGGTAATGAAACAAGCCACCGAACTAGCCATCAAAAAAGCCAAGACAGCTGGTGTTGCTTGGGTAGGTTCCGTGCATTCCAACCATGCAGGCCCCGCATCGTTGTATGCCCGAATGCCATTAGCGCATGACATGATTGGCTTGTACTTCGCAGTGGGTAATGCAAACCACTTGCCACCTTGGGGAGGATTGAGCATGTTGCTGTCCACCAACCC
>JBBAON010000198.1:0-1239 GCA_040401435.1 Candidatus Methylopumilus sp. | reverse complement strand
CCTTAGCCATGATGAGTAGGGCAGTTGGTATTTATGGATTGCTGTATTTCACAGCTATTTTCATGCTGGCCTCGCCTTATATCTATCGCAGTATTGGTTTAATACAACCCATCATCATGCTCCTATTGATGGCATTGGCGCGAGTAGCTGCTAGCTTGGCCTTAGGTTTTAGGGCTTACGGCAATAATGGCCGACCTGTTCTGGGTACTTTATTAATTTATGGTGCAGGCCATTCCGGAATGCAAATTGCATCAGCATTACGCCAATCTGGCCAATACTTTTTGGCTGGTTACATTGATGACAGTACTCAATACCAAGGTAGCAATATCAATGGCTTGATGGTGTATCCACCAAAAGAAATTGCTCGCTTGATTGATACCCATGGTGTCACCGATATCTTGTTGGCAATGCCATCGATTGATCGCGCAAGACGCAATGCCATCTTGAGTGATTTGCGTCAACTTCAGGTGCACGTGCGCTCCTTGCCAGACTTGGTTGATTTAGCACAGGGCCATGTCACTGTGCTCGATATTAAAGAGCTCGATCCAGATGACCTATTGGGTCGTGAGCCTGTAGCGCCTAACCGTGGGCTGATTGAGAAGAATATTCTTGGCAAAACTGTCTTAATCAGCGGAGCTGGTGGCAGTATTGGCTCTGAGCTTTGCAGGCAAATTTTGCAAGTAGGGCCAAAGCAATTATTGCTTTTAGACCATAGTGAGTATGGGCTTTATGCCATCGAGTCTGAGCTACGCACACAACTGAATGCTAATCCTGGGCTCAAGACCGAGCTGATTCCGCTCTTAGGTAATGTGCGCGATGCTGAGCGTTTAGAAGCAATCTTCACGAAGTGGTCGATTGATACGGTGTATCACGCTGCGGCATACAAGCATGTGCCATTGGTTGAGCATAATCCTTCCGAAGGCTTACAAAATAATGTCTTAGGTACGCTAAATTTGGCGCAAGCTGCCAAGAAGCATCACACCACTAATTTTGTCTTGATTAGTACTGATAAAGCAGTACGACCAACCAATGTGATGGGCGCAACAAAACGTTTTGCTGAATTGGTATTACAAGCTCTTGCCAGTCAAGCCGATTCTGGCACCTGCTTCTCGATGGTACGCTTTGGTAACGTCTTAGGTTCTAGTGGATCAGTTGTTCCCTTATTCCGAGAGCAGATTAGAGCAGGTGGTCCAGTGACATTGACCCACGCTGAAGTGACACGTTATTTCATGACCATTC
>JBBAON010000197.1:0-1250 GCA_040401435.1 Candidatus Methylopumilus sp. | reverse complement strand
TGTGATTGCCAATACGATTACGCTGTTATTGGCTGGTGGGATATTGGGGATGCGGATTCTGTTTGGTAATCGTTCAACAAACTAACGCTTATCCAGCTTATATTTTTCAAGAAACTATTATCGCCAGCCAGCGCGGTAGAAGTTGTAGTTGTAGATGTAGTCGGCTAGGAGACGGTTTGCGAAAGGTGTCAGATAAAAGGAGTCTGCAAAAACTGAAGTGGCGTAAGTACTAGAGTAAGTTGAATTCAATCCAGAAGTTGTAGAGCAAGTGGAGACTGATAACAAACTGGAACAAACTGCAATGCTTGGGTTTGTAACTCCATAACTTGTGTAAGTATTTGCAGAACCAGTACTTGTAGTTCCTGTAAATAAGTTGGAATAAGAAATTAAATCAGCCAGGAGAATTGGCTGATGAGAGGAAGTGGCAGGATAAGCTGAATTTAATTTCGTGCTCAACAAGCAAGAGAATGATTGGCAAGCGGTACCTGTGTCGTAGCTTAAGTACTGTGCATAGTAGAAAGATGAAGAATTTGTGCCTGAGAGAAACGATGGAGTCCTCGCAACATTAATTGGCTGCATCACCAGAACGTATTGAGCGCCAGCAGTCGTTAATTTTTTTATCGCTGTGGTAAGTGCCGTTGTTGAACTGGCGATGTCGGCAATTCCAGTTCCTGTGTAATTTGGAGCGGCAGCAACAATGTCGTTAAAACCAGCAGTAATTATAAAAAGATCATTTGAACTAGGTGTGTTGTAGTTTAGGTAAGCAGTTATTTGCGCAGGTACTGTTGTTAGAGCGGTTGCAGAGGCTGCTGCATAGCTGATTGCTTTTCCAGAAGAAACAACACCATTGGTGCATCCCGTGGAAGTCGACGCGCCATTGGTAGTCACTACCACTGATAGACAGTTATACATAGTAAAACCATAAGTGGCAGCGAGCCTACTTGCAACCGTGGTATTTGTTTCGTATGTGTTAACGGTGTATGTGCCATATCCACTGGAATCGACAGTACTAAACTCATCCCCAAACGCGATAATCCGGGAAGGAGTCAAAGGATTAACGGTACTACTCGCCCCCCCGCAACCCACCAAAGCGCAAGCGCATATCAGCGCGGTAATGCGCATCAACATTAAAAATGAAAGTTTGATCATCAAAGGGGCTCGTAACTTGGCAGCGGTTTTGAGTTGTTCCGGTAATGCGATAGTTTAACGGCCTGCCGTTTCGGCTCGGCGCAGGCGGTCATGGACGCCTT
>JBBAON010000196.1:0-1268 GCA_040401435.1 Candidatus Methylopumilus sp. | reverse complement strand
CCAGCATCGTGACACACAACAGCTACGGGTGACCTTAAAGCAATTGGCAGTGCGGTTGTATTCAACATGACCCCCAATGGACTTATTGAGAAGAGAATTTTGCAAAGTACAAAATATCCACAGGCTCACCATTTAACAATTCTTGGTCTTTACGGGTCGCCTCCAAATGCATGCCGCACTTCGTCATTACTTTGATCATTCCGGCATTACAAGCCATGGCTCCTGCAGTTACTTTTCGTAACTTTGCTGACGTTAGCAAAGCACCTATAGCGAGACTGAATGCCTCATAACCATAACCTTTACCCCAATGATCAACAGCACCTATCAAAATACCTACATCTGCCGTCTCATGATAAAGATTGATGTACATGGTTAAGGTGCCCATCAACTCACCCGAGCTAGTATCTTCTAGCGCCAAGAAGCGGTTACTAGTACCCTCAAAACTATCGAGATACTGTCTGCAAGATTCTGTCGAGTGCTGCACAAAACGTTGGTTGCTATAACGAACAACGTCGGTATTATTTAACCAAGAAACGTAAGTTTCATTTAAATGTTTGTCTGCGAATGGGGCCAACCGCAATCGAGCCCCTTGAATGATCGCAGGCAATAATTCATTGAGTTGTTTCATTGTTATTGCCATTTGGTGTGCACGAGTTTTCGTAACTCAAGCAAAAGTTAATTTGCTTCAAGCTTTTTAAGCTCCGATAGGTTTTCCCATACCTTATGAAAAGCCTTCACAATCAAATCTACATCTGCATCGCTTAAATCGTGTAAACACATAGCGAATCCCATATAGGTTTCATCATGGTATTTTTCTGCCACAGGGCAAATGCCTTTTGCATAACTTACCTCCCGCTTGCAAATATCGGAGGTCCACGGAAAGCCTCTGGAGCCATAAGCCACCTTCTTTTGAAACAGGGGCAACAAATGCACATTTTGATAGCCTCCACCAACCCCGGTTAAACCTTCGGCATGTAAAGCCTTAACCAATGTTTCACGTTTGACGCCGAGAAAGGCTGTATTCAAAACCATTGGATAAACATAGTAAACATGTGTGCAATCTGGCATGACGTAGGGCGTGGTCAAGCCAGGCAATGCAGATAACGCCTGGTTTAAGCGCTGGGCAACACGTTGACGACCATCTACAAAATGTTCAAGCTTTTTCAGTTGACTGATGCCCATGGCACATTCAATTTCGCCCAGCCTGAAGTTGTAGCCCACCATATTGGTCAGGTCGGTCACGCCCATGCCCTCAACAACAGCTTCTG
>JBBAON010000195.1:0-1272 GCA_040401435.1 Candidatus Methylopumilus sp. | reverse complement strand
TCCAAAAACGCACAGCTTAGTTTCAGCGAGCTGTTTGGGCTAGCCAAGTCCAAGTAGGTGTTTGGGTTTTTGAGTTTGGATGTTGAGTGTCGTGAAAAGCGACAGTCTTAAGAAATAACAAGGCCTCACCACCAACCGTCGGTTCAAACGACACTTCCCAAACAAGCTTTGAATAAATTCAAGCTTGACTGAGAGCTAAGGCTCGCCGACAAACTCTGACATCTCACCAGTCTGGATCCATTTTGCTACTGCACCCAGAGCGTCCAGCTCTCTTCCTTGGTATGAGTGGTAATGCCCTGCCCCACATGGATCCCCCTCAGGTGAACCACCTCTTACGGTAATCAATTTCGAACCTGCGGAAGATTGAGCCGCTGTGTAAAGAGTATTGAAACACTTGTCTTCTCGGTTATGCAAAAAAATCCAGGGGGCAGAAGCCTTGCTCATGTCGATCTTTGAAACCGAACTCCCGTAATCAAAAAACCGCCCTGGTGCTGACCGACTAATTGATGCGGAGTGAATGCTCCCTTGTATTTGACTTCCTAATTGGATAGCAAGCCATCTTGAAGACATACTTCCATAGCTGTGACCCATGATGTAAATTTTTTCAATCCCCTGCTTTTCTTTCAAATAATTAATTAAAACTGCAATATCTTTTCCATGCTGCTCAGAGGATCTGAAGGAATCACTGCATCCTGTTGGTTCTGGTGAGCGTTGACTGCTGCCCCATTGATCTGTGGGGCAGTCGACTAAGACGAAATTTATATTCTTTGACGGGAAAAAATCTAATTTTTGTAGGGCATAAAACCCCGACTTTTTTGCCCTTGTAACGAATATTTGAGGATCAATTTTTTCAGGGAGCCAAAGCTGACCTGGCCAACCGACAAAAAACAGCAATGCGGTTTTAGGCTGAGCGTTCAGCGGGTTGACTGAAACAGCCCTTAAAACGGCGGGGGACTTACTAAAAACCCCGTATTCGCGCCCTAAATCAAGCTGGATAAGGTTTACATCTAATTCTTGAGAATGTGTAGTAAGTGATGCAAAAGCAAGTGACAAGAAGAGTAATGTTCCTTGAATCAGCTTTGCAAAGCTAATTTCGGATATCAAATTGACATTCATAATTTGGCACTCCTTAATTAATACTCATCATATACAAAATCAAATTGATTGACGTTTGTGTGACCGACCCCAATCGCCAAAGCCAACTCAAATACCCCACTCACACACCCTAAGCCACATGACAGCTCTATGTCATAATATTTGTCTCTCCCCCGC
>JBBAON010000194.1:0-1290 GCA_040401435.1 Candidatus Methylopumilus sp. | reverse complement strand
GGATTGGAGTGTTTTTCTAAAAGAGAAAAATTCTTTCCATGAAGATAAATTAAACAGTTTCTTCTTCCAGCGACGAAGTCCAAAAGGAATGATGTGATCAATCCCTCTAAAACCATCACGAGACAATAAGGGCTCAAGTAAGTGGACATAAGCCTCCTCTACTACCCAATCAATTTGAGCATCCGGTAGGCGCGAACGCAAATCCCACACAGTCGGTAAATTATGCAAGACGTCCCCGAGAGAGGATAGCTTTACTAATAGGATTTTAGGAGAAGCGCTCATGCGGGCATTATCTTATCTTTTGAAAATGCACCTAAATTTAATTAAAACTTGGGGGCAGCTTCCCACGATAGGCCAGCCGAGTCTTTGGCATTCATATTGGGGACCACACCCTGGGGAAGCGGCCACTGAATGCCAACACTAGGATCATTCCATGCCAAGCAGGCTTCACTTTGGGGATGATAGTAATCAGTAGTTTTGTATAGAAACTCAGCCGTCTCAGATAACACCAAAAAACCATGCGCTAAGCCAGATGGAATCCACATTTGCTTATGGTTTTGAGCGCTTAACTCAATGCCTACTGACTTGCCGTAGCTTGGCGAATCTTTTCGGATATCAACAGCAACATCAAACACACTACCAGCTACAACACGCACCAACTTACCCTGAGTCTGCTCTAGTTGATAGTGCAAACCACGCAAAGTCCATTGGCGAGAGAAGGAATGATTGTCTTGTACAAAATCGACATTTAAACCTGTAGCCGCAGAGAAGTCCTGGGCATTAAAAGATTCAGTGAACCAACCACGTTCGTCACCAAATACTTTAGGCTCAATAATCAGCACATCATGAATAGCTGCCGGCGTAACCAATAACTTTGAAGTTGCGCTCATCCAATCATCTTCTTGTGAGATAAAGCAACGGGTTGAGCGGAGGTATTGAGCTCATTCACAATCTTGCTCAGGTATTGACCATAGCTATTCTTACTCAGTTGAGCAGCAACTTTAAGAACATCTTCGGCGCTAATCCAACCTTGACGATAAGCAATCTCTTCAGGACAGGCAACCATAAGGCCCTGACGCTTTTGCAGGGTAGCAATAAAGCCTGCAGCCTCCAATAATGAATCATGCGTTCCGGTATCAAGCCATGCAAAACCACGGCCCATGATTTCTACGCTCAATTCATTTTTTTCAAGATAGGCACGATTAACATCCGTAATCTCTAACTCACCCCGAGCACTAGGCTTAATTGAAGCAGCTATGTCGCACACTTGATTATCGTAAAAATAGAGTC
>JBBAON010000193.1:0-1303 GCA_040401435.1 Candidatus Methylopumilus sp. | reverse complement strand
GAAGCTAAAAAGATGGAACTTGCCTCAAAAGTTGCAGACTCGGAAGTTAGAAAGATGGAACTTACCGTTCAGCTGGAGACTTTGAAGTTGAAACGACCTTCGATTGGGAAAGGAGATGCAGTCTTCATATTCTACATCGCCCACGAGGGCTTCCTCGAGGTGTCTGGAACAGCATTTGCTATCAGCCAAACTCTGATTTTCACAGCCTACCACAACTTTTCTATCGACGGAGGCGGCCATCATCCAAACTGCGCAATTTCTTCGAAGGCGACTAATACAAGCGGAGTCTTGACACCTTTGGATGATTGCATTTCCCTTACACTCCTTCGTTTCGATAAACGCGATGACTGGGCTTTATTCTGCAGATGTGACACTGGAGTTTTCTCAACTTTCCTTCCAATCTGTCAAAAGGAAGAGCTTCCGAAGCCCTCCTCGGATGTTATTATCCATCAATACTACTTTTCTCTAGGGCTCATCCTCAACTCCACAATAAAAGATTTGTGTATATGGTCAGATAGCACTTCTCTATTGCAGTATGATGACGGAAAGTTTGCCATTTTGAAGCGCGGAAAGACATCAGGAAGCTCCGGTTCGCCTGCAGTGACAAATGACGGCAAGGTGTTGGGTATGCACTTGGACAGCTTTACTGAGTCTCCCGAATGCATCTTTTCAAATGCTGATGGCAATCCTGACTCTCCTCCTCCTCCTCTGGCAAAAATGGGCGTAAGCAAGCGCAGACTTAGTGAAGAGGGTGCTGCAGAGAGGAGCAGCTATGTAATGGAGAGTACATCTGTTCTCAGTAGTTTATCCGATTTGTCTCACGCGAGTTACAGTCGTATCTTGGTGCTGGCGGCAGTACCGCAACTGATGGAAGCTATACAGTGGGCAAGAGCTGGGCACTCAGGATGTGTAAGTGGAGCTCTATAGACAGCGCCTTACGAGGTCAGAGTCGCACCTTCCTCTCATTTGGCGACAGACGAGCAGGGTAAGAATAATAGTGAGCGTTACTGCGTCAATTGCTTTGACCTCTTCCGAGAAATCAGTTATAATTATGACTGCAGAGAATGCTGTTATTGCCGTCATTCTACAAAGTTTTCTTTTTACAAAGAATTAGATTTTGATGACTCCCAACCAGAAGAGAATGAATATTTATTTGTGGATTAATACTCTATGAAAATTGTGAAAAACTATTCGTGGATAGGTGAATAGTACTTTAAACTCTGTATAAATCATGAAACTTTAAAGTTTAACCATCTGTCCAAAACCTTTAGATTTTGTCGACTTTTGCCGAGGTTTTGTCGAG
>JBBAON010000192.1:0-1306 GCA_040401435.1 Candidatus Methylopumilus sp. | reverse complement strand
GTGCTACGTATTTCTTTGGTCTATGGTCGTAGAGTCAAACTATTCACTATAAAAACTATAAAAATCGTATCATTTGGACCGTTTGTTTTCTAGTGGACAAAATTAGTAATTCATTGTCACCATAACGCCACTTTTAATCCAAGGCTCATTAGATCCCAACAGTGGTATCACGGCTACGGCGAAGAGGCGGAGCCCCTATCGCCTCTTGGCCTCCCATTTTTCTCGGGCGCGGTACCACCACCATGTCGTCGATACTAAACTGGTGTCCACGGCCGAGATGGCGATGATACTACTACTACTGTTGGCCCTGGTGATGGTAATATCTTCCTACTCTTCCTCCTTGTTGACGTTCTTCCTCGTACCCTTTGTCTATCCCTTTACAACAACAACAACAACGATGATGACACCGTGGCACAATCATCCTCATCATCATCGACCGACGCTGCATCCCGAATCAAGACGACGACGACGAATGACGAGGAGGAGGATGAAATTAGATTCATCGTCGTCATCCTTCGCCACTTCGGATGCGACGACGGACCCGATCGAAACGGTGACCATAGTGGGCGGGACGCACGGGAATGAATACACGGGCGTTTGGTGCATCAGGGCCATCGAACGACAGCGCGAATCGTATCGTGATAATCGTCGTCTCGTCGAAGAGGGGATTGTGATACAAAATAACAACGACATCATGGACGAAGATTTGGTCGGTAAAACCGTCGTCAACAGCAACGACAACAACATGCAGAAGAATGTGTTCGAAATGTATCCGACGATACGTATCGAAACACTATTGGGGAACCCCATGGCGCACATGCAAAATAAGCGCTTCGTGGACGTGGATTTGAATCGACAATTTCTTCGTCGTCGTAATGCCGGTAGTAGCGGGCGTTACAAAAACGATGACGAAAATAATACAACAACCGACGCGACAACGACGACGACGACGACGGAATGTTATTACGAAGTGACGCGTGCACGTGAAATTGAAACATTACTCGGCAAGAGAAGACGGTCCGGCAACAACAACGACAGCGGTAGTAATGATGGCGTAGTAGACGTTGTTATCGATTTACATACAACTACTGCCAATATGGGCATAACGATTATTTTATCGGAGGGGTATGAACCAATTATGGCACGTGCTGCCGCCTATGCATTATATCGCTGTCGCCAATATTACTCTACCAACATTCGACCAAGACTAAACAATCTCATCGGTCCGGTATGCTTTCTACATGTTCCTATGTAGGAGGCTGAAAAAAAGCCATGCATAGGGCGGGAAGAAATGATACAAGGTTTT
>JBBAON010000191.1:0-1307 GCA_040401435.1 Candidatus Methylopumilus sp. | reverse complement strand
ACAAATGTCTACAAAGACAACTTTCAAGCGCATCGCGCTTGTAGCAGTTGCTGCGTTGGGCTTTGGATTGGTTTCAGTGGCACCGTCACAGGCGGCACCACAGGCAGACTCGTTCACAAGCGCGACTACGTCATCTACTGGCGTGGTAAACGTTGCTCAAACTCTTAACACAACAGTTTCATTCATTGCAGACACAAATAATGCTGCAATGTCAATTACACCAACTGTACTGACCGCTCCAGCAACCGCAGGCGCATTTGCAGTTACAGGAGCTGTAACAGCTTCAACAACAAACGTTAATACAACTTATGCATCTGGTCTGACAGTAACTGCTAACGGAGCAACAGGTCGCGTAACTGCAGCCGTAACTCTTTCATTTACACCAGACAAGGTCGGTACTTACACAATTAAGCTGGCTTCAGGTACTGGTACAAACAACCAGTCAATTACATGGACAGTTGTTGCAACAGATGTTGCTGGAGTATCAGCAACATATTCAACAGTTGCGATGAACGCTACAAACTGTACAAATGCTGATAATGAGATGGTCTACGGCAATTGCTACTCTAATGGCGGCGGTGCGGGTTACATTTATGCTTTGGCTACTGACACTGTCACAGCAACTGCGACACTATCAAACGCGAAGTACAAGGTAAATGGCAATCTAATTGCGTCTTTCGTGATGGACCAAAAAAATGGTGCATCGAACACTATGGGTAATACTGTCCCATGGACAGTTGCGATCACCTCTGGACCAGGAAATATTCAAGTTGGCGGACGTTTAGTGACTGCAAAATCAGTTACTGAGTCGCTCACAACTACTGGAGTCGATGGCTACCAAGCTGGCGGCACTGCTAAGTCTGCATATTTCATTTCTGATGGAACTACAGGAACAACTGTCATCACATTTACTGCTGGTGGCGTTTTAGTTGCTACTCGTACAATCACTGTCTATGGTGCTGTCACATCTTTGACAGCTACACAGGCAAAGTCTGTTTATGGGGTCGGTGCTAATGCATCTGGAATCTCAGTTGTTGCTAAAGATGCTAATGGAGCAGTTGTTCCAAGCGCATCAATCGCAGCAGCCTCTGCAACAACCACTGTTGCCACAATCAATACACCAGTTTCAACATCAAACGTTGGTGCTGCAGCAGCATTTGATGTTACAGGTGTTGCAGCAGGTACATCTGTTGTGACATTTACATCAGGTACTATCACAACAACTTCAACAGTTACAGTCGGCTCAGGAACTGTTGGCGCGATTGCTCTAGCTACCGATGCAACTTCATACTTGCCAGGATCAAAGG
>JBBAON010000190.1:0-1308 GCA_040401435.1 Candidatus Methylopumilus sp. | reverse complement strand
GTCGATATATCATAGTCATAGTCGGAATCTGAGGCGTCATCTTCAATAAGCGTCTTTTTGGCTGATCTCGAAGGACGTCCAAAATAACAAGTTTACCTCCTCGTATGTCCGATGGCCAAAATCTCGTGATATCATGTACCAAATGCTGACCAACAAGGTAGTAGCCCTCTCCCAACATATATGAGAGAGCGGCTGTGGTGTCGGTTTGGCGGTGGTTGCCTCAATACGGGCGCAGTAATCATCATTTGGAGCAGGTTTAGGTTAGGCGTGACACGATGATAAGCTAATGCATGCGTAGTAGTAGGTTTAAAATAAATATAATTCTTAACCGAGCTGGATTATTACTTATTAATATCTATATTAGCAATGTGCGTCGTCGGACCGCCGGTGTTGCGGCTCATTTTGGTGAAATGAGTGCATATCATGCATCGCCGGCTCGCCCAGTAGAAAACACTAACAAAAGATGAGGCATGGTCAATTTTCCATCGCGCCGTCAATAATAGAGCGATTCGCTCATTTCCAACTCGCAGACCGATTCCATATACCACATGGAACGCGTCGACGTGCTCGGTACGGTCGTTAGTGTTCAAAAACCACCATGTACCATTCATATACTACCCCGGCGGCGTCACAAAAAAACGGACAATGAAGGGCTAAATGGTGGCCTTATTTTGCAACCGCCCGTTGGAATTTTCCCAAACCAAGCGCATGGTACATCGCCATAGACGTGATTATGAGAATTGAATAGGGCGGTGCGGCGGCAATATGACCATGGGCTTGGTAATAGCCGACGGCGGCACCGCCATGATGAGAGAGGGGAAAATCCAGTTGTGAGTTGCCAGAGCCGAGGGTACTTTCGGAAAAACAGGTACGATTTCTACGTAGGAATTCAATCTCTAAACGGACAACTCATAATAGGGTATAAACTTCTAGAGCAATGCCCACCGACCCTTCATTCCATCCGAGCGCAACGAGATATATCCCCTGAAAGATGTTCAGACCATCACCTAGCTCGCCGAGGAAGAAGGATACGAGTGCGAGTGCTACTTTTGGGCTTAGATTGGTCTTGTATGAAGTCATGGTGATGGTTTTATCTATCCTCGGGCTTTTGGAGGTGCGTACGTGTGAATGCCGGGGGGGATGCCCCCCGGACCCCCCCTGTTGGTGACGTCACGGGCCATTCCCCCCGCTAGCTGGCCGTGCTCCATCGTCTCGCGCCTCGTTTTCATCTGTTTTCATCCCATCCCCCCGCTAGCACCATTCGCCATGTCGGGCGGCAATTACAAATCGGACGGCACGATAACGGCC
>JBBAON010000189.1:0-1309 GCA_040401435.1 Candidatus Methylopumilus sp. | reverse complement strand
CAAGATCAGAGGATGCGAGCGGTGTAAACCTAATTGCCATCAGTTTTCAAATTGGATTGTTTCTTGTATTTGGTCTCTAAACGACCAAAAACGTCTTCTGCTGAAATACTTGCCCCGCTATTGAGTCCCGCCGCAATAGCTGCACGCATGGCTTCATTTTGAAGTTGCTGCCTGTTTTGTTCGTCCTCCAAGAGGCGTAACCCGGCACGCACAACCTCACTTGCGTTGTTGTAGCGACCAGATTCGACTTGATCGCGGACAAAAGACTCAAAGTGGGTACTGAGGGCAACACTTGTTGGCATTTGGATCTCCTAACTATTAATAATAGTTATTAAACAATACTCCACTGGTTGCTGTCAAGTTCAACCTGGCCCCACTGTGCAGACGCAGTTTCAATCTTGATCAATGAATACTAACTTCGAAGATTTATTAGATATGAAAGCGTCGCAAGCAAATGAATCGAGCTCCCCTCACTTTCTGTTTTAGAAGCTAGCTACTTGGTTATGCGCCTGCTATAGGCGAGAAAGCTGCCAAGTGGTGAGGTGGCAAATGGGGGCTTGTAAGCTTATCCCACCTTTGCAACCGAAGGCGCCGAAAAAGGCGCGAGCATTAACCGTTTGGTATCTGCTAAGTTGGCGCTTTAATAAGATAAAGCCAATATCTTTTAAAGGCACTTCTACCCCTCAACAAGATCTCGCAAATGAATGATCTCGCTAATAGGCAAACTACACCTGTTCGCCCATGGTGGCAAAGATGAATAGGTTTTTCGTCCAGCAGCACTAGCCACCACCATAGCAAAGGTTTCGGCGCCAACAACCCATCGGGCTTGCGCTATGGCCTCGTTCAATCCATTTTGGCTGTCCAATGCAATATCTAAACTGTTATGCGCCTTCAACCAATCGTTGTATTTGTCAGGCGGATCCGAAGGATGTGGACGCAGCGTGATGTGAACAGGCTCTTGGCCAACCACCAATCCTAAGTTGTTCATAAAGAAATCAAGGGCCTGAACCTCACCAAGCTCTCCCCTACCCCAGTCGTTGCGAATTGGCTCTAGTACATAAAGCAAGTTTTTGCAATCTTTTGGAACCGGAGCAATGCTTTTAACTAAGCTCTTCAAATAAGTATTGGGTAGTTCAACAATCGTGATGTGTTTGAATAGTTTGGTAGCCAATTCAACTGCATAGCCGTCCGAAACCCAAATTTGTTTCGGAAAGACCTCAACACCATCGCGCTCAAAGCGCTGGTTGTAATTCGCCCAGTGATCAATCACCGCGATAGATGGGATATGTAATGTGGCGGCTATTTGCCT
>JBBAON010000188.1:0-1309 GCA_040401435.1 Candidatus Methylopumilus sp. | reverse complement strand
TAGCCCACCATATTGGTCAGGTCGGTCACGCCCATGCCCTCAACAACAGCTTCTGCATGGTTACGAATCAGTTGTAATCGCTGGGCAATTTCGTCATCGTTGGTGACCAAAATTCCGCCTTCACCGGTATGTATATGCTTGTGGTAGTTCAAGCTAAAACCACCCACATCAGCTAGCGTACCTGCGTACTTGCCTTTGTACAACGCACCAGGTGCTTGTGCGGTATCTGAAATCACTTTCAAGCCATGGCGTTTAGCAATATCCATGATGGCATCCATGTCGGCCGACTGTCCAAAGATATCCACCACCATGATGGCCTTTGTATAGGGCGTGATGTTGGCTTCAATAGATGCAGGACTGATGCAATAGGTTTGCGGGTCAATGTCGGCAAAGACGGGAATGGCGTTCCAATGCAAGATGGCAGTTGCACTAGCGCACATAGTCCAAGGTGGCACGATCACTTCATCACCAGGCTGAATACCAATGGCACCAACTGCTGCAATTAAGCCACTGGTCCATGAGTTCACAGTGATAGCGTGTTTCACGCCGAAGTAATCTGCACATAGGGCTTCAAACTCTTTCACCTTAGGCCCGCCCAAAAAATCAGGATGCCACGCACCAATGAACTGCGACAAGACACCGCTTTCAATCACCGCTTTAGCAGCCTGCACTTCTTCCGCACCAATAGGGTTATAGTTTTTAAAGTTTTTGGTAATGGTGGCTGGGCCACCCAGCAATGCCAATTTGGTGTTCATGCGGCTTCTCTTACGTCTTGGGGTTGAGGCATTTGGGCTAAAGCCCGTTGTTGAATTTGTTCGCACAAGGTTTGCGCTTGCAAAGCATGAATACCAGTACAAGCCAACGCAGTACCTTGCGTCAATGCATCGTGCAGATTGGCCACAGCGTTTCGCAACGCAGGCGAACCTTGGGGCGAGACCCATTCACCGTGGTTTAAAAAGTTGTAGCCCGGCAGTTGGGTGCTGGGTGCTGCTGTTCGAAACCGCCAGCGTGCGCCGCCGTCTTCCATGGCCATAACGCCTTTTTCGGTGATGATCTGCATTTCAAATAATGCATAGTCTTGCGCATGGCCCACGTTTAGTTGAACGGGCACACCATCAGCGGTTTGCAAACAGGCGTCCACGCTGGGGTCGGTGTCAAAGTGGTCAACCACGGCTTGGCCGACATAGGTGATGTGCAAGGGGCCGAACAGGTTCAACAACAAATCCATCATGTGACTGCCATTGTTCAGCATGCCTTTGTTATAAACCGCCGACACAGCACGCACAGCGCCCCACTGCCCTTGGGCCAA
>JBBAON010000187.1:0-1310 GCA_040401435.1 Candidatus Methylopumilus sp. | reverse complement strand
CCCCAAAACCCCAAAACCCCATATAAATGAAAGATAAAAATATAAAAAAAAAATCGCTAATATCTCAGAAGAATATTAATTTATTGAAAATATAATAATAATTAAAAATATGAAACAATCATTAGTAGTAGTAGCAGGACTTGTTAGCACATCCTCTGCAATTCAAACCAAAGCCGCCCCAGACGTGTTCGGAGCCAACGGAAGAGATTATCTCAATACCGACCCAAGAGTAGACCTCGCCAGAATTGGAATCAGTATTTCAGAGAAGGGTCACGGAAAGAAGTGCAAAGAAGGAGACTGGACCACTGTTCACTGGGTTGGCTACCTTAAGGATGGAAGAGAGGTCACAAACTCAAAATCAGAAGGACTTGGATATCCAAAGACTTTCTCCCTTGGAACCCACGACGTATTTACATGTTGGGAACTCGCCCTCACCAAGTTGAAGCAAGGAGCCAAGGCCAGAGTTTCATGTCCATATGACTTAGCCTGGGGAAATGCCTTCACATGGGCCCCATTGGGAGGAGCACCAATTCCACTTCATTCCGATGTTGACTTCGATCTCGAAGTTGTCGAATGCAACAGAACTCCAGTCTGGACTAAATAAGTAAAGCAACCAAGAACCACCACTCTGCAACCAGGAAAATGCTTCTACTTACACGCCAGAGAATCAGCCCACGAAAGCACCCCCCTCGTTTTGAACGGTGCTGGAGATGACAAAGATGTCTTCCTTGAAGAATGGGTTCATGATGAGCCACAACAATAATGGGTTTACGATTTAGAATCAGGTCAAATCACTGACTGGGCCACAAGATCCCTTTACCTCTAAGCTGGACCCCACAGATCCACCGTCGTCTCCAAGACCAAATCCCCCCACAAATGGTTCTTCGAAGACTCCTCATAAACCCTCGAGTTTGTCAGCCACGGTCTCCCATACGAATTAACTACTCCATAAACCAGAAAATGGTCTCCAGTCACTGTCACCCCCCACAGATTACAAACAGTAAGAGAAGATCCAAACTCTAAATGGAGAATTGAATACTGCTGGGAAAACAAGTGAGCAATTTTTCATGCTCTAAGTTATCTTAACTCTCATATTTACAAAAAGGACAGTAATCTCACAATGAAAGTCTGCGATATTTTTTGAATATGATAACTATTTAAGTATTTACTCATAACAATTTAAAATAAAAAAATAATTCTTTTCATTCATTTCAAAGTTTAGAAAATATATTCATATTATATAATAAAAGTAACGATTTTAATTTCATTTTTATGGGGTTTTGGGGTTTTGGGGTTCATTGTCATTATTA
>JBBAON010000186.1:0-1318 GCA_040401435.1 Candidatus Methylopumilus sp. | reverse complement strand
ATAAAAAATGCAAGAATTCAAAAAACAGTTGACACGGTCAATACATATCAGTACTTGATGCACACCTACCAAGCATCAGTTCGGGCACAAGTTCGAGGCCGCAGCCAAGTGATCAAGACCGAAGTTCGGGCCATGAACGCGCAGGACGCACGTTGGTTGCTATGGGCTCAGTACGGATTTCACAGCATTCAGGCAGGTCCGGTCCTAGCCAATTCACACAAGCAGAATTAATCGCTGGAATAAATGACTCGTAAAGTCCTGCCCTTCGAAGCGGCTGGTAGTCGATTCAATGCGCCCAAGTACTTGATCGCCGCAGAACAAGCGACTTCGAGATCTTTATCTCTAGCTTCTTTTGATCCAATTGCAGCTAGCTCTCTTTCGGACAAATCTTGCAGCAAAGGACCAACGGCTGCTCCTACTTGCCTGGCATTGACCTTTACTGCACGTGCTGTATCTGCCTCATTAACCACGCGATACATCAAATCCAACTCCCTCTTTTGTAATTCTTTTGACAAAAAGGATGATGTGCTGATGCCAGTACCAGACGGGAAAATCATCTCTACACATGCATTAGTATCAACTTTGCTGATGTACATAATCTGCTCATAAAGCAAACCCGTGTATGCGACTAAGGTTTCGTTAGATGCCAAAGGAATCAACTTGACAGCCATTTGCGTAATCTCAGTCCTTGCAGCTGTCATTACATCGGCGTCTGATTTTCCTTGCTGCATCATGGACCACGCTGAATCAACGATTCGTTTATAGCTGTCGGGTTGCTTTTCTGCAATCGATGCATATAAAGGTATTTTTTTAAACTCCGCATCCAGCGCTGGATATGTTTTTATCAGACTAGCTAAGGCAGCGCTTTCTCCACCCATACTTTTTCTTGTGAATACACCAGCTATCAACATTTCTTCATGCGTTGGGTACCACATCTGATCGGCAGATGTATCAACAATCTTTTTGATGAACGCTTGAGGCAAACCAGCCTTTGCGTAAGCAGCCATGGTCGCATCGCCTTCGTCCTTGGTCATAACGCCTTTGCTACCGCCAATAAAGGATAAAGAGTGGAAGCCTATCTTTGCAGCCGGGTCAGCAGCACGACTCACACCCGCTAAAAACGCTATCGTGCAAGCGGAAGCGCAGTGACTCTCAACATAGGTATTTAATTCGCGACTATCAATAACCTTTGCCAACAGCGCACCTTCTCGCACCCAGCCCCCAGGAGAAGAAAGTAATACAGTTTTCACTGCGGGTGCGCATGCTCTAAAACGCTGCGTGCATGAGTCAAATCTACGCCGGGAAACAATTCAATAAA
>JBBAON010000185.1:0-1325 GCA_040401435.1 Candidatus Methylopumilus sp. | reverse complement strand
GCGCGCATTCAATCGTTTGCTGAAGATCCCATTGAGGCAGAACCCCAGCATGAACGGTGAGCACTTTTCCATTACTCAGAGCCATTGGCCTATGGCGTAGCCAATTCATTAATTCGTCTCTATCAGGCGCATCTAGAATAGGTTGTACGGTATCTAGCCCTTTAGTTTTTCGGATGCCGGCATCTACCGCAAGCAAATGGAGATCATGATTTCCGAGGATGCACTCAATGCGTTTCTCTTCTTGTAATTTCTTGAGGTAGCGTAGTGTGCCTAATGAGTCGGGACCTCGATTTACGAGGTCACCCAAAAAAATCATCTTAGATTGAACAGGTACTTTTTTAACGAGCGCCTTCAAAGAGGGCGCGCAGCCCTGAATATCACCTACGGCATAGATCTTGCTCATGCCCTATCTTAAATCGGAAAGTGTCAGAGCCTTGAACAAGTTAATCAGATGCAGTTTCTGGGCTGACCTTTTTGACGACGCTATAGCGCACCAAGGTCTTTTTGCGTGCCTCATCATGATTTACAACCGGCAGGGGATAGTCACGTCCCAAAAGAAGGCCGGCAGCCTCTAGTTCAATGTGACCAGCTTCCCAAGGAGCATGAATTGACTTCTTGGAGAGTTTTTCTAGTTGAGGCAAATAGCGACGAATGAACTTGCCTTCGGGATCGAACTTTTGGGACTGGGTAATCGGATTGAAGATGCGGAAGTAAGGTTGCGCATCGCATCCCGATGAAGAGGCCCACTGCCATCCACCATTATTGGAGGACAGCTCAAAGTCATTGAGGTGTTTTGCAAAATACATCTCCCCCCAGCGCCAATCTATGCCTAAATCCTTAGTAAGAAAGCTAGCAACCACCATACGTAGGCGGTTATGCATATATCCACTTTGGTTGAGCTGACACATTGCTGCATCCACTAATGGATAACCCGTTTTGCCATCACACCAAGCTTTAAATAATTTCTTAGCAGTGGCACCACTTTCCCACTCGATATTATCATAGTCTGGTTTAAAAGCGGCACCCTCAGCAAGGCGCGGGTGATTGGCCAGAATCATGAAATAAAAATCACGCCAGATCAGCTCGCTTAACCAGATCGTCGCACCCATACTGCCAGCCAGCATCCGACGATGTGCTTCACGCACTAAGCCTCGAATCGAGAGCATGCCAAAGCGGAGATGAGTTGATAGATAGCTCACACCTTTGATTGCTGGGAAGTCTCGACCAATTTGGTATTGATCAATGCGGTGGAGGAAGTCTTCCAAGAAATTCTGGCCACCTTCAGATCCTGGTGGGAGATAAGTTTCAATTCCAGTTGGGCTAAA
>JBBAON010000184.1:0-1346 GCA_040401435.1 Candidatus Methylopumilus sp. | reverse complement strand
CAACTACTCCAGATGTGTTTGGTCTATTGATTCAAAGCGAAATCAAACGTTGGAAACCAGTTGTAAATAATGCAAAAATTTCAGCAGATTAAAAAAGTAGTTGAATAGGAAAAATAATGTCTTTGCCAACGAATCAGTTGCTTGCTGGCTTTACGATTTGCGATTTCACGCGGGTTTTATCAGGCCCCTATTGCACAAGGCTTCTGTCCGACTTGGGCGCTGAGGTCTACAAAATAGAAAAGCCCAATGAAGGGGATGAAATACGGCATATCGTTCCTCAAATGGACGTTGATGCTACAGACCAAAGCGCCTATTTTGTGAGGGTCAATGCAGGTAAAAAAAGTATTGCATTAGATTTCACCAAGCCTGAGGCCCTGCAAGTAGTCAAAGATATTGTTTTGCAATCTGATGTGGTGGTGGAGAATTTTTCACCGGGCATCATGGCTAAATACAAACTAGATTATGAAAGTTTAAAAGCCATCAAACCTGATTTGGTGTATTGCTCTATCTCTGGGTTTGGACAAACTGGCCCACTTAAAAATCTGCAGGCTTATGCACATTTGATCAACGCCTTTTCTGGAATGATGGAGTTGGAGCGAGACGTCACTAAACCGCCTAGAGTCTCTAATTTGCAGGTGGCAGATGTTCTTGCTGGTGCTCATGCATTTGGATTGGTTTGCGCTGCATTATTGAGACGATCCAAAAGTGGTCAAGGTGCATACCTTGATATTTCCATGCTCGAATGTTTGATTTGCGCTGACGATGTAAATTTCTCTGCATTACTAAACGGCCACGAAGCACACCGCATGCCTCGGGCTTCCATGATTATTCATCCGGTGGGTGAAAAACACATTGCGATGCAGTTGGGTGGGGCACCAGGCATGTGGGAAAAACTTGTCAGAATCATGAATCGCCCAGATTTAATTCATGACGAGCGTTTCTCTACTGGCCCTGCTAGAAGAAAAAATTGGCCTGCTGTGTTGGAAATCGTGCATGCTTGGCTCGACACATTCCAAACTGTGCAAGACGTTCTTGATTTATTGACGCCTGAGCGTTTTCCGGCAGTGCCCATGATGCAACCGGAAGAGATCATCGAGCATCCCCATTTACATTTCAGAAAAGCTTTCACTACCTTAGCGCACCCTAGGAGAGCAGAGGGCGTGAGAATAACAGCGCCTCCATTTCACATAGACGGCGAGCATTTGCCACCTCCTAAATCAGCGCCTTGGACAATCGGTCAAGACACTATGGAAGTTCTTGAGAACTTACTTAATTACGACCAAGAAAAAATTAACGCGCTTAAGTTGAGTGGTTTGATTTAAGCGCTGCATTGCCTTATTTCAATG
>JBBAON010000183.1:0-1356 GCA_040401435.1 Candidatus Methylopumilus sp. | reverse complement strand
CAGCCATCAGTTTGGATTCGACCTTAGACGTCGCTTACCTGCAGTTAGGTAGGCTCTACACGTCTAATACAAAATACGTTGATGCCAAAAAGGCGTTTGCTTTAGCTGTTGATGCAAAGCCAAAGAACCCACAAGAAGCTTTGATGGGGTTAACCCAAGTTTCCATGTTGAGCGGCGATACAGAAACAGCAATTTGGGCGGTCAGCAAACTTGATGCCATTGAGTGGAAAGATCCAAGGCTCTTCCGCGCAAAAGCTTTTTTAGCTGCCGTTGCAAAACAACCTGCGTTGGCATCTGAAATGATTGAACAATACTCACATTCAGAGAAAAACAAAAAAGAAAGCAGATATCTCAGCACGCGAATCGATCAATTGCTTGCAATGAAAACCAGCTTGCAGACTGGTGATAAAAATGAGATGAGACCTCGCGATATTATTTTGGCCCAAGCTAAAACCGAAGAGGCTAGCGATAAAGGCAAGGAAGCTCCCGCCGAAAAGAAAGCGGAGGCTCCATCACAAGAACGTAAGAATTGGTTTAGATGTGACACGAGACCTGCTCCTATTGCGGAAAAAGATGCCACGCCACTGCTTGATAACGGTCACCTACCCATAACCGAAGAAAATGCGCATGCAGTTACGCTTCCTGCTCCATGCCCAGGCGAAATGCCCCCTAGCGCCATTATTGAAGTAACCATGATAAGAACTGAGGAAGCGATACAAAAGAGTTTTGGAGTCAACCTTTTAGATGGACTTACGCTTGGAAGAAGCATCCTCCAAGACAATGCAGGAACAATTACCAAAGCATCTAATCTTTTCAACAATGGTGGAACTACTCCGGTTACAACTGGGTTTTTAAGCTATTCGATGAATATTGCAAATTCTTTGTATACGAAGAATGAAGTGATAGCTAGACCCACTCTAGCAGCCGTTGATCGTCTACCCTCTGTTTTTTTTAGCGGAGGCAATTACTCTATCTCCGTCAAGGGTACAAATAGTAGCGTTTTAGTCGATAAACAAACTGGTGTTGCATTATCTATAACCCCAACTTTTGTTGATGAAGAGCACGTGATGATAAATGTAAGGGCTTCTAGATCATTTAAAGAGGAAAGCCCTGACGCAACTAATATTCCCCTAGTTTTAACGCGCAACACTGTCAACGCTGCCGCGCTCATCAGATTTGGGCAAACCTTTGTATTGAACGGGTTGGTTGAGCGTGAAAAAGATCAGACACAGAACTTTACGCCTATCTTGGGAGAGATTCCAGTACTTCAATATTTGTTCAAGAGACAAGTGACCATTGACTTCAACAGACAAATCTTGACTTTGATTACAGTCAGAAAATTGGTTGATTCAGACG
>JBBAON010000182.1:0-1358 GCA_040401435.1 Candidatus Methylopumilus sp. | reverse complement strand
CGCCCCGTTGGTTTAACTTTGCAAAACTCTCAAGTCTGGTGTCAAGCGGATTCTGTTTCCCAGTTCGTCAAAGCCCCATGCGATTGCATCTGTTACAACTCTGATTTGACGAATCTTCTTTGTTTTAAACAATTCGCTACTAGCAGGAACGCAAGCAAATAATATTTGCACACCATTTGTTTTTGCTACTGCCATGAAATCCATCATCACCATGTTTTGCTTGGCAGTTAGTTTTGTGTATGTTGTCATTTTGTTTTCCCGTTTCGTTGTTGATGAGTGAATCATATCACGCTTGACTACCTTGTCAAACATTATTTATTAGACCCTACAACTTTGTCGGGTATTACCGCCATAAAATACATAGTGACAGGGTGTAGTTTCCCTGTCGCTGTGCCTCCTTGTCTCCGCATGGGGTGCAGTTGCCTTAACAGGGGCTGGGTGACAGGACTCAGCCCCTTTTTTTGTCTGTCTTGTTTAACTTGTCAATTCTAGGTTAACATACTCAGCATGAACTACATAACCGAAATTATTGAACGCGCTGAAAAGGCGGGTTTTCGTATGGCAGACATCTGCCGTGAGGCTGGCATTGACCAGGCTCAAATGTCTCGCTGGATGGCGGGGCATACCGTACCCCTGATCACCTCAATCGAGAAACTTAAAACCGCAACAGATCGCTTGATCGCATCACGGGTTGAGGCTCTGGGGGTAAAGAATGATTAGACAGCTTGGAATTGATGTCGGCAACAACGGTGCTATTGCATTGATCGTTGATGGCGTGCTGGAGCGCGTTGAGGATATGCCCATCGTCGAGATCAAGCGCGGTAAGACGACAAAGCGCCAAGTGTCTGCACAAGCCTTGGTTGGTATCTTGAAGGATATGAATCCAACGCACGCAGCAGTCGAAAAGGTTGCATCAATGCCAAACCAAGGTGTCTCATCCATGTTTGCGTTTGGACGCTCTGCTGGGGTCATTGAAGGCGTATTAGCAGCACTCCAAGTGCCTGTGACTTATGTCCAGCCAGCAGTCTGGGCAAGGACTATGAACAAGGGCTACGGCAAGGACGCATCCAGACACCGCGCAATGGAGTTATTTCCAGACAAGCAGGAATGGTTTAAGTTGGTTAAGCACGACGGTCGCGCAGAGGCTGTGCTCATTGCTATGTGGGGGTTGAAGCAGTTATGAATGACGACGAACGCAACACTATGCGAGAGCACATTGTCTGGTTAACTCAGGAGCTTGAGACAACACGCAAGCAATTAAAGATTAGAGACGATCTTCTCTCAGAGTTACTTGATCCAGATCAGCTCGGTCACGCAGTAACTAATGAAGTTCGCGGTCGCATCTACACAATTTTGCA
>JBBAON010000181.1:0-1368 GCA_040401435.1 Candidatus Methylopumilus sp. | reverse complement strand
GTGTAGCTATTAGCGCTTCCATTTGCGGTGTTGTAGCCAGCTGTTCCAACAAAATTTACAGAGGGGTAATTGAGTGCTTGCGAACCTCGGTAAGTGCTCTCGGCAAGACTGACAGATAGTTGACCTGCCAAGACATTAAAGTTTGCAGTCTCTGCTTGCTGGATCCAATCATCCAAAGTTTGGCCTTTTGGTAATTGTGGGTTAACACTTTCCGCAATTGGAATGCCGTTACCATCTTTATTTTTTGAGCGAGGATCTTTTAAGACGCCATCAATCTTCGCTTCTTTGATGAGTGGTCTTAGAGGGCCTACTGGGCGCCCAGTGAGTTGTTCCAATACGCCACGTTTAACTACTAAATCAGCTTGAGCGCCAATCTCTTGGGAGTTAGCAAGATCCAATGCTGCCTGTGCTGTATTGACATCAACAATAGTGGCTAGGCCAGCATCAAATTTGGCTTGTGCGATCTCAAGCTGTTGCTTAATGAGACTTTTCTTATTACGAAAAAGTTCTACGTTGTCTTGGCTAGTAAGTGCATCAAAGTAAGCTTGCGAGACCCTCAAGATCAGATCTTGTTGCGCTAAATAAAAACGCATGTCTGCAATTTTCGTATTGAGATCGCCTTGCTTTGATGCCTCAAATGCTGCCACGTTAAAAACGGGTTGTGTGAGGGTTACGGTATAACCCTTTTGATCAAAAACACGAGAGTTAGCCGAATAACTTGTTAAGGCCGATCCATTGGTTGCATGTTGATAGTATCTAGTGCCAATCGGGGATGCGCTTGCTTGGGGCAGCAAAAGAGATAAGCCCTGCCAATAGAGTTCTTTGCTTGCCTGGTAGTTAAAGCGTGCGGCATTGAGGACTGGATCGCTAAATGCAGCCTCTTGATAAAGGCGAATGAGGTCTGAAGTCTGCCCGCCAGGGTTGGCTTCACCATTTCTGTTGAGGTTTGAGGGTGCATCAGAGGTCGGTATAGCCAGCTTAGGGGCAACCACCATTTGTGGGGGTATATCTAGCCCAATTAAGGATGGAGCGCTCATTGGGGTAGGTAGCGATGGCTTTGCCCCATTGGCAGCCTGGGCAAAAGTATTGGTTGACGCCGCACTGAGTCCGAGCACTTGGCATAGGATTAGGCCAAAGGTGCTAAGTTGCGAGAGGCGAAAACGGGCTGGGGTCATCTGATTTAATTGCTTTTTTATGTGCCATGAAGTTTAAGGCTTATTTCAGCAAAACGCCTTAATTGAACCTCATTTTGCCAAATCCTCTGTAAGGCTTCATCTATCTATAAAATCAGGACTATGGATCTAATTTTGCTAGGTAAAGCAGTAATACTGGGGGTTGTCGAGGGCTTAACGGAGTTTTTGCCAATCT
>JBBAON010000180.1:0-1368 GCA_040401435.1 Candidatus Methylopumilus sp. | reverse complement strand
AAAAAGCACTGATTTTTTCAGTGCTTTTTCTATTTTGGAGGTCGAAATTGTCATCTCCCTAGCCTTTTGGCGACTCTTTGCCCCCGTGCCGAGCCCGTTTATTACACGTTTATTGCACGGTCAACGCTTTAAAAGGGTTGTCATCGCAATAAAGCGAATTGCAGTCTTTGAACCCTAGACGGCTCACGGTACCAACAACTCCACAAGACCAGCAGGCGTGAGCCTAGCGCGTCGATGCCCGTCTTTACTCAAAGCTAGCCAGTCCATTGAGGACACTTTGAAATTCAAGATCGCTAAATGGTGCTGACGCAAAGCATGTCTAGAGTTTTCCACTTCGGGCTTGCTGGAAGATTGGTTTTGGCCGGGTGGCAACGCACTCAGGTAGTCGGCTGCAGCGCGTGATTGACTCACGTTTTTCCAGGCAGTGTTGACTTGCTCGCCCTCAAATTCGACGGTAGCTGTAGCAGACACACGCAACTGCCAATTGAGGCGCTTGCTCCAAAAAATCATTTGCGCCAAAGGATGCGCTACAAGCTCTGAACATTTCGGAGAGCGCGCATCAGTGTAAACACGCAATGACCACAACTGGACGTCAGCGTGCCTGAGCACCACCGTCCGCGCTTGAGGTCCACTCTCGTCAACGCCCTGTGTAGCCAAAACTGGCGTACGCCACTCATGGTGCCTGTCATGCGGTGCACGCTGCAGTTCTCGCCACAAGCGCGCAGCCAAATCTTCAGGGAGTACTTCTAAGTTTTCTTGAGTTTGAAGACGCACTCGTCAACATTTCTGCAGTGGCGGATTATTTGACCGTAATCTCAATAGTCTTACTCATCTTCTCTCCATAAGATTGGTGAGCACCATTGGCAAACTGCATCGAGAGTTTGTAACGTCCTGGTGGAAGAGCAACTTGGGTTTCTGTTTGACCCTTTCCAAAGTGTTTGTGTGTTTCATCAGCGGGAATGACCGTTCCCTCGGGAATTGCACTTGCGTTGATCAACAGATGATGGTGGCCAGTGTCTTTAGTCATATCACCTGCAGGGGCTACGCTCATGCCTGAAACCGCAAAGACTACGTTGAAAGGACTAGACACAGTTTCCCCGTTCTTTGGCTGTACGAAGTCAACGGATTGAGCCCACGCGGATTGGCAGACAAACGCTAAAGATGCGAGTGCGAAAAACGGCGTAAATTTTTTATTGAGGCGAGTCATTGAAGGTTCCTGGCAAGAGCTGTTAATGGGGTTTAATTTTATGGGAAACACAATTTTTTACGCAGAAGCAGGTTTTTTACCCCCGGTCTGCAAGCTGCCTTCGCCGAACTATTTAATCAACTCATTGGCTTTTGAAAGTCGTTGCTCATCGGTCATCTCAT
>JBBAON010000179.1:0-1386 GCA_040401435.1 Candidatus Methylopumilus sp. | reverse complement strand
TTTCTTTGCCATTCATTAGATTGTGAATATTGCTGCGATGACGCCAAATCAGCAAAAGACAAACCGCAAGCAGCGCAATGCCCATGGGCTGAAAGCCAAACAAAAATACAAAATAGATTGGCCCAAAGACCGCAGCTGCTAAAGCAGCTAAAGAGGAATAGCGCATGAACACCGCTACGATGATCCAAGTTCCGAGAGTAGCTAAACCCAAAATCCAATTAATACCAAATAAAATTCCGCAGGCAGTAGCAACGCCTTTGCCGCCTTTGAAACCATGGAAGATAGGAAACAGGTGACCCAAAAACACGGCAACTACAACGCCACATAACAACCAAGAATTGAGTGTCGATGTCAAAGATTCATCGCCCAATAAAATTCGGGCCAACATAACTGCAAGATAACCCTTTAGGGCATCACCAATCAAAGTGAGCACCGCAGCCAACTTGTTACCAGTTCTCAGAACATTGGTTGCACCTGGATTGCCAGAGCCATAAGAATGGGGGTCAGGCAATCGCATGCACTTACTCACTACTACGGCAAAAGAAATTGAGCCAATCAGGTAGGCAATCGGAATAAGCAATAGTTCTAGGGTTAAATTCATAGGGATATCTTAAACACTTATTGCATTCTTGCTGATTGCTTGGGTCAGCACGCTTTATGCGCCCCTAGGGTGATGCTGCTGATGAATCGACTTCAGGCGCTCTCTAGCAACGTGGGTATAGATCTGCGTAGTTGAGATATCAGCATGACCCAAAAGCAGCTGAACCACCCTTAAATCAGCCCCATGATTGAGTAAATGGGTAGCAAAAGCATGACGTAAGGTATGGGGAGACAACGCAACTGGGATATTAGCAATAGTGGCATAGCGCTTGATCAAGGCCCAAAATGCCTGACGGGTTAAACCAGTTCCCGTATGGCGACCTACAAATACCTCATCCGAAGTCTTGCCCTCCAATAATGGCGTTCTAGCATCAGCTAAATAGCGACGCAACCACTGCCCTGCCTCACCACCAAAGGGTACTAGTCGTTCTTTACCACCCTTACCGTTTACCACCCGGATAACACCTTCGTTTAATCCTAGAGCTACAGTCTTTAAAGAAACAATTTCTGAGACACGCAAACCGCTGGCATACATCAACTCCAACATGGTGCGATCACGCAATCCCAGCAAAGTCTCCACATCAGGAGCATTAAGTAAAGCGGTAACCTGATCCTCGCTTAAGGTCTTAGGGAAACGCAAGGCTTGCTTTGCAGCACGCAAACCAATGCACGGATCGCTTTTAATTAAATTCATGCGCAGAGCATGGCGATAAAAGCGTTTGAATACCGTTAACCGACGATTGGCCGTAGTCGCTTTATCTGCGCGTCGATACGCAATATATGCAG
>JBBAON010000178.1:0-1395 GCA_040401435.1 Candidatus Methylopumilus sp. | reverse complement strand
CCACTGACCACCCCTACTGAGCGAGCAGCCCTGATTGATGATTCAGCTGGTCCAGTAGTAGCACTGCCAGCACAGCCTGAGGCACTCACCTTACCCAGCTTATTTGCTGCCCAGGTGGCTAAGACTCCAGATGCTACTGCCCTGGTGTATGAGAGTACTAGTGGGCTAGTAGAGCAACTAAGCTATGCCCAGTTAGATCGCCAAGCCAATCAGTTGGCCCGCTATCTGATCGCTCAAGGGATTGGTCCTGATCAGATTGTGGCGATTTTATTAGAGCGCTCACCCCAGATGATTGTGGCAATGCTCGGCATCTTAAAAGCCGGCGCAGCCTATTTACCGCTAGATCCTGAGTACCCTAGTGAACGCCTCGAGTTCATGTTAGCTGACAGTGGGGCAACAGCCTTGATCACTCATGATCTGCAATTAGCGAGCTTATCGACTCAAGGGGCTTCTCACCTACCGGCAGTGATTGACCTCGTTGCCCAAGCTGATCAGTTAGGCGCTTACCTAGCAACGCCACTGGCGCCAAGCGAGTTGGTCAGCCCAGTACTACCCCTTAACCTAGCCTACCTGATCTATACCTCTGGTAGCACTGGTAAGCCTAAGGGGGCTGGCAATACCCATCATGCGCTTGTTAATCACATGCAGTGGATACAAGATCTGGTACAACTTATACCCAGCGATCGAGTACTTCAAAAAACTGGCATTGGTTTTGATGTGGCAGTATTTGAATGGTTTTTACCCCTCATGACTGGAGCGCGCCTTGTCATTGCTCAGCAAACTAGCTACAAAGAGATTAGCTACTTAGAAAAAGTGATTGATGAACAACAAATTACAGTGACCCATTTTGTTGCCGGCATGTTAGATGTTTTCTTAGAAGGCATTAATAGTGAGCGCTGTCAGTCGCTACAAAAAATCATCACTAGTGGAGAAGCGCTTAGCGGTACCACCCAAAGTAAGCTATTTAAGGTGTTGCCAAATTGTCAATTGCTGGACTTATATGGCCCGACCGAAGCTGCTATTCATGTGAGCTACTGGCAATGTCAAGCAAGTGATGGTAACCGTACACCCCCCATTGGCTACCCCATCTGGAACACCCAACTCTATGTACTCGATGCTCACTTAGAGCCGGTGCCTAGTGGCGTAGTCGGTGAGCTCTATATTGCTGGGCTCGGTTTAGCGCGGGGTTACTTAGGGCGTCCTGGTTTAACTGCAGAGCGCTTTATCGCTTGTCCTTTTGGGGCTGCTGGCAGCCGGATGTATCGCACTGGCGATTTAGCCAGAAGACGATTAGATGGGGCCCTAGAGTTCTTAGGACGCGCTGATGATCAAGTCAAGATCCGTGGCTTTCGGATTGAGCTTGGCGAGATTGAAGCAGCGCTCTTAGGGTGTACT
>JBBAON010000177.1:0-1396 GCA_040401435.1 Candidatus Methylopumilus sp. | reverse complement strand
AGCAAAAGCAACCTAAGCGGTGGCTTTTTTTATTTATAAAGGTCAGTGCTAAATTCACAGTCACTTACGACCAATTGAGCTAAACCTCACGTTTAGGCTCTCCAAGAAACAATACTGAATAAAAAATGCAGGTCTAAAATAGATGCAGCCAATGTGACCTGAAACATTCTAAAAACCAAAGCGCGCAGCGCGAGGAGTCATAAATGCGTATCTTGATCGCCGAAGACGACCAGGTTTTAGCCGATGGCTTATTGCGCGCGCTGCGCGGCGCAGGCGCAGCGGTGGACCATGTGGCCAGTGGCAGCGAGGCCGATGCCGCCCTCATGACCAATACGGAATTTGATTTGCTGATTTTGGATTTGGGTTTACCCAAAATGCACGGACTCGAAGTGCTGAAAAAACTCCGCGCCCGCGGCTCCTCACTGCCTGTTTTGATTTTGACGGCAGCCGACAGTGTGGAAGAACGTGTCAAGGGGCTGGACTATGGCGCTGACGACTACATGGCAAAACCTTTTAGCTTGCAAGAATTAGAAGCCCGTGCTCGCGCCTTGGTGCGCCGCGGTATGGGCGCCAACAGCAGCAATATCAAACACGGCCCATTGGTCTATGACCAAGCCGGACGCGTTGCCACCATTGACGGAAAAATGGTCGAACTCTCAGCCCGTGAGCTGGGGCTCTTAGAAGTATTACTTCAGCGAACCGGCCGCTTGGTAAGTAAAGACCAACTGGTGGAGCGCTTGTGCGAGTGGGGCGAAGAGGTGAGTAATAACGCGATTGAGGTTTACATTCACCGCCTGCGCAAGAAGATAGAAAAAGGCCCGATTCGTATCGCAACAGTGCGTGGCTTGGGCTATTGCCTCGAAAAAATCCAAGCTTAAAAGTATGAAGATTTTCCAGAGCGAACAGCGCTCGCTGTTTGGCGAGATTCTGGATTGGATGCTCACACCCATCCTCTTACTCTGGCCGGTGAGTTTGGTATTGACGTGGCTGGTTGCTCAGGGGATTGCTGGCAAGCCTTTTGACCGAGCGCTGGAATACAACGTTGGCGCGCTGGCCCAGTTGATTACGGTTCAACACAACGCCGCACAATTCGTACTCCCCCAGCCTGCGCGAGAACTCTTAAGAGCCGATGACTTAGATACGGTTTATTACCAAGTCTTAGGCACCAAAGGGGAATACCTCAGTGGTGAAAGAGAATTACCAACGCCACCCGAAGACGACAAAACACCTATTGGTGAAATCCGCGTTCGAGATATCGAGTTTCGCGGAACCGACCTCAAAGTGGCCTACATGTGGGTCAAGCTCGATGTACCCAACAGCCCACCCGCTTTGGTGCAAGTCGCAGAAACTTTGGATAAACGCTCTGTTTTGGCAACTGAGATTGTCAAAGGCGTGA
>JBBAON010000176.1:0-1399 GCA_040401435.1 Candidatus Methylopumilus sp. | reverse complement strand
GGGTTAAGCCGTTAAACAAGGAAACTGGTGTGTTCGGGATGTACAGAATGATCGCTATTAGTAAACCACCCATGATGATCAGTTTTCGACCAATCTTGTCAGACCAAGCACCAAAGACGATGAAGAATGGTGTGCCAATTACCAGTGAAGCCGCAATCAACAAGTTCGCTGTCTTAGCGTCTACTTTCAATACTTGAGTGAGGTAGAACAAAGCATAGAACTGGCCCGTGTACCAAACCACCGCTTGACCAGCAACCAGACCAAACAAAGCCAAGATCACGATCTTTAGGTTTTTCCATTGACCGAATGACTCTGTTAATGGTGCTTTTGTCAACTTGCCTTCATTTTTCATTTTTGTGAATGCAGGTGATTCAGCCATGGACAAACGAATCCAGACTGAGATACCCAATAGAATAATGGAAGCAATGAAAGGAACGCGCCAACCCCAAACATCAAAGTCTGGACCAGTGATTTCACGTGTGAACAAAATCACGAGCAAGGACAGGAACAAGCCAAGAGTGGCAGTTGTCTGAATCCATGCTGTATATGCACCACGTTTACCGTTAGGTGCATGTTCTGCAACATAAGTAGCAGCACCACCGTATTCACCACCTAAAGCCAAACCTTGCAGCATGCGTAATGCAATCAACAAGACTGGCGCAGCAACACCAATCGTTGCATAGTTAGGCAAAATACCTACGATAAATGTGGCTCCGCCCATGATGACAATAGTGACCAAGAAGGTGTACTTGCGACCAATCATGTCACCTAAACGACCGAACACCAATGCACCAAATGGACGCACGATGAAACCAGCTGAAAATGCTAACAAGGCAAAAATGAAGGCAGAGCCTGCATCTAAACCTGAGAAGAACTGCTTGGCAATAACTGCAGCCAAAGAACCGTAAAGATAAAAGTCGTACCACTCAAAAACCGTACCTAAGGAGGAAGCAAAAATAACTTTGCGCTCTGCAGGGGTCATTGGGGCTACCTTAGTTGATGTTGACATCAGAAGCTCCTAACTATTTAAAGAATTTAAAAAAACAACGGGTTGATTATCCTTATAAAAGTTCAAAGAAATCCATTAATTAGGGTAATTACTCATCAAAAAGCACTCGGGGTTTTCCCGAAAAATATGGGTTCCCTAAATGGCACCTAAACCATGCTATAAAAAGGGCTTAGCACCAATTTTCATCAATATGCCCAAGTAAGGTGCATATCAGTCGTTACAAGTGCAATTTTATAAATGTTGCCCCCTTGCACTTCGCTTTAATAGTGATAGTAGTGAATTAATAGGCGTTAGTAAAAATGTCCTCAAATATATATTCAAAAAGGAGCTATTCAAATGAAAAGACGTGACTTTTTAGGTAAGACCGCGCTCGGAGCTGCTGCTGGCGTA
>JBBAON010000175.1:0-1413 GCA_040401435.1 Candidatus Methylopumilus sp. | reverse complement strand
ATCGTCGCCTGGACACTGTCGCCGTCATCCGAATTCGTATCTCCTCCTTTGAACAGGTTATGAGCCCAAAGTGAGTGACGCTAATTATCGATTTCGGTGAGTCCTTTAGAAATTCGCTTCGATACTTCGTCGAGCGAGTAAGTCTAGCTTCATCGACTGTTCGATCGAATACGATCGACCAATCGCTGACGCGATAAAGAAAGAGTCTTCGAATTAGCAGTCGCGAGCCAGAACGAAACGTCGGTCTTGTTTTCTACTTCTTCTTCTAAGACCACGACAATACCAGGTCGAAACTAGGTGTTTCTACTTGGCCTTTTCGTCGCGAGTATCAGTCGATCTCGAACACGTCTACTACTCTTCTACTTCTTCAGTATGTCGAATAATGGCGATGAAATAAGTGATGTGGGTAGTGGGGATCGTTCTGCAGAGCGTGTGCGTCTAGAACGAGCATTGCTTCTAGAACGTCAAGAACGTCAAGAACGTCAAGAACGTCTTGCAGAATTAAATGTGCCTATCGAACAACGTTTCGAGGCACCAGAAGAACCTGTCGGGGATAATCCTTTCGAAGCAGGCAGGGATGTCCAATTCGAACTCCCTGCAGCATTACGAGCTGCAGCCGCTGGTAGGAATCGAGTGCCTTCAGCACCTGCTGCTGGGTCGGTTGCCTCACAAGCTACTGTGGCGGTATTCGGACGAGTGCATCGTCGTACACTTGAAGACATGGCACTTGACGAGGTGATTGTTCGTAAGGAAGACCGTGGAGCTGATGGTTCGAAGATTTTCGTGGCCAATCGCGCTGCTGCTACCTTGGGACTATCTCAAAAGTTCCTTGGATCTATCCATCTTGGATCGAAAAATGCAGCTGGTGAGCAGATGCAGAAAGCCAAGAATATTCAAGACCAGTTTGTTAGCAATCTTGATGTAATGGCTAAGCTCACAGAGCGTATCAAGCAATATGATATGCTGTTACCTCTCCAAGTTCCCAAGGATTACTATGATGTAGTCGATGTGGAGGCACGATGGGATAGCGGCAATCCTGATCGTGAAATCGTGAATCTCAGTATTCATTGGGGTAAACTGTCGGCAGAGCACGTCTTCAACTGGCAGCGTGATTTCAACGGTTATTGCTTTGATGTTGATCATGTCAGCAGCGTCTTCCTAAAGGATCTCATGGCAAACTCGTTGGATCCTGAGTTGAAGAAGCAAGTGGACGAGAAGTACAAGTTGCTCGATGGCTATAAGAAGGGAGGTGTCTCCTACTTTAAACTTGCCGTCGATCAAATCTTCAAGATGAGCAGTATGGCAGAGGACTCACTCAAGTCTTTCATCAAGGAGTTTGGCAAGAAAGGACTAGCCTCAATCCCTCATGAAAATGTGCGTACCATTGCCACTCAAATGGATGGTGTCGCCGAG
>JBBAON010000174.1:0-1417 GCA_040401435.1 Candidatus Methylopumilus sp. | reverse complement strand
CGGCGGATTTACATGGTCATCGCTTTCATGTGAAATTACATATTCAGAATCCCTCACCCAACGGACAGATTCTACAAATGCCTGCCTGGATTCCGGGAAGCTATTTGATACGCAATTTCAGCAAGCAAATTGAAACGATCGAAGCGTTTGCGCTTGATCAGCCAAGTGAAGCCCTAGTCTTAGAGCGGATTGATAACGATCAATGGTGCTTGCCCAAGCTCACTGGTGCAGTAGAAATACTCACTACGGTATATGCGTTTGATTCTTCAGTACGGGCTGCCTATCTAGATACTGAGCGTACCTTTATCAACCCAAGCAGTTTATGTTTAGCAGTCAAAGGTCAAGAGTCTTTACCCTGCGCTCTAGTGTTGATCCCTCCTAAAGAGACTTGTGCAAACTCTTGGACTGTTCAGACAGGCTTACAGCCAGCCAAAGTAGACGATCAAGGTTATGGCTTTTATTTGGCCAAAAATTATGATGATCTTCTAGATCATCCCGTTGCGATGGGTGAGTTTCAGATTGCGTATTGGCAATCAAATGGTGTCTCACATGCCATGGCGATACAAGGCTGCATTCATGAAGTTGATCTGGAGCGCCTAGCAAAGGATCTTCAGGCTATATGCACCTGCACTATTAATCTCTTTGAACCAAAGACTAAGAAAGCACCTTTCCAAAATTACTTATTTTTGGTAAATGCCGTCCTCTCTGGATATGGTGGACTCGAGCATCGCAATAGCACCGCCCTACTGTGCCGTCGTGATCAGATTCCTCAATTGAATACCCCATTAGATGAGACATCCTATCGTGAATTTCTAGGCCTCTGTAGCCATGAATACTTCCACGCTTGGTTGGTTAAACGTATTAAGCCAAAGGCATTTCAGCCTTATCAACTTGATCGCAGAAACCATACTCGCTTACTCTGGTTATTTGAAGGCTTTACGAGTTACTACGATGACTTGCAATTGTTCCGCAGCAAACGCATCGACCTCAAAACCTACCTCAAGCTAGTAGCGAATAATTGGAATGGGATTTTGCGTGGGCCAGGTAGATTTAAGCAAAGCCTAGCAGATAGCTCTTTTGACGCCTGGACCAAGTACTACCAAGCTGATGAGAACACACCGAATGCAGTTGTAAGCTACTACGGTAAAGGAGCCTTACTCGCCTTAGGCTTAGATCTCAAGATTCGCGCATTCACAAGCAACCGCCAATCCTTAGATGATTTGATGCGTCTCATTTGGCAAACCCATGGAGTGACGCTGGAGGGTATCGCTGAAGACGGCTTGGATGAGTTGATATTCCAGCTACTTGGGAAGGGATTCTCCAAAACCTGGACTGAATTTCAATCTCGCTACATTTTTGGTGCTGAAGATATTCCCATTCAGAAGTGGATTGATTCTAAAACTATTGCAGTAAAACA
>JBBAON010000173.1:0-1460 GCA_040401435.1 Candidatus Methylopumilus sp. | reverse complement strand
ATCGGTAGCTGAGGGTTGGATCTAGCTTACGCTGAATAAAGGTAACGACATCCAGCACCGTTTGATTTGGGTTTCGAGGCACCAAATACTCAACGAACTCACCCTCTTGAGCACCGCGCCAGACTTTTACTTTCAGATCTGTATTAGACATGGGCTCATTATATCGATAGATAGTAAAAAATAAATCGAATATAATTTTCTATGAGATAAAAAAATAATTTATATTAAAACCCATGTCCAGCATTCGAGTGCTTAAAAACTTCCTAGCTATTTCAAGGCACAAGAGCGTGGCAGCCGCTGCACGTGAAATAGGTCTTACGGCTGCTGCTGCAGGACAGCAACTACAACAATTAGAAGCAGATATTGGAGTAGAGCTATTTGATAGAACCAAACGCTCTATGACACTCAATCACCATGGCAGATCCTTGCTTGAGCCAATCCACGAAATCGTTGCCCGCTACGAGGCCTTAGGATCTGACTTTAAATCTGAACTTAGCGGCACCATTGTTCTAGGCGCGCTGGTCTCAACCTTAATGGGCGCCTTTGGAAATACATTGAATGAGCTTAAGCAAAACTACCCAGACCTTGAAATCAAACTCATTGCGGGCCTTTCTAGCAACTTTCTAGAGCAAGTAATCGAAGGCAGCCTAGATGCAGCAATAGTGACTGAATCACCCTATGCATTACCCCAGAATGTTCAATGGACCGAACTATATACAGAGCCCATGATTGTGATCCATCCGGTAAACAAAAATAAAAAAGGATGCACACCAAAAGAGTTGGCGAATCAATTTCCGTTTATCCGTTTTGAGCGAAATACATGGACCGGCCATCTCGTAGATCAAACCATTCGGGCAAATAAATTACACATTAAAGAAGGTATGGAGCTCAATTCAGTAGAGGCGATCATTGAGCTTGTAAGACAGGGGCTGGGGTATTCAATTGTTCCCAAGCTAGCCAACATCTCTTGGGAAAACGACCGCCAACTCAAGATATCTGAATTGCCTGGAAAAACAATTTACCGAAAAGTTGGCTTGCTAGAAAAACGTAAACATTCCCGTGAAAATATCACCCGAGAGATTAAGAAATACTTCTTAGATGGAGTTACTGCCAAAAGAAAAACCACCCCGTAGGGTGGTTGAAAAAAAATTCATGGAGGTACTACCTAAGAATGAACAACAATTTCATCGTATTCCATTGAAAGGCTCTCCCAATTTCGTATTGCTTACTTAATGTGCGTGATGCCTCATATTGGTGCAATGGACGTTGGGGCCTAAGCTCCTAACGTTTGCAGGAATACTTTGCCTCAAAGAATCGGATCAGCGTCTTAGCTGCACGCTCTTGATTGAATTGGGGATTATTTTGATTCCAAGCCAAGAACTCCTGGAGAATGACTTCTCTTATGCCAGCTTCCGATGAGAAACAAATACTCGGCTTTTGTTTTGAATTGCGGTTAGCAA
>JBBAON010000172.1:0-1461 GCA_040401435.1 Candidatus Methylopumilus sp. | reverse complement strand
TCAGGACATCGATTTGACGCAATAAGGTGACGATTTGCTCGGGTTTAAGACGTTGACCTTTTGCCATATTTAGCACTCCTTTAAGTGAGAGATTATCAAAAATCCTCTCCTCTGGAGTGGTACTAAAAATCAGGTCAGTTCATAATCAGTAGTACTAGTAGTTTCTTTTTCATCTTCTTTTCCTTTGTGATTAATGCTTACTTTTAGTCAATTAAAACTTATATCCAACACCTACTAGCAAGTTATACACATTGGCATTTAAAGTAGTAGACCAAATTAAGGTACGGGTACCAGCTGAAGCTCTTTGGTTATCTACAGAATTGCCATAACTAAAGTAATTTGCTTCTCCAAAACCATACCAGTTACCAGAAAAGAATTGTTTATAGCCTAGACCAAGCGAATAGCCGCTTAGGTTTTCAGTGCTACTAGCACTGCCTTGGGAAGATTTAACCGATGCGCCTGTATAGCCGACCTTAAAGTAAGCTAAACCATCTGTGCCGACATTCATACCGGGCGCTATATAAATGTTATAGGCATTTTGCTTTTGGTAATCACCAGATGAAGTTCTGCCACCAATAGTAGAGGTGTACTTATCAGTACTACTATCAATTGGATAGTATTCAGCACCAATACCCAAGGTGTAGTCTTTATTCAGAGATGCGGTATAGCCAAGGGCGACATTACCAGTACCTCCTGAAGTGCTACTAATGGAAGTTGACAGTGGAATAGTCGAACTTGAACCACTAACACTGATAGGTGTATTGGTTAAGGTGGGATTAATACTTTCATAACCAATAGCAACTTGTCCATAAAGACCTTCAAACTTGGACTGGGCAAATGAAGATGTTGCTAGTGTAGATAAGGCAATGGCTAAGCCTGTAAGTTGTAAATGATATTTCAACATTTCAATTTATTTCCACAAGTTAAGTCTTGGAAGCCTCAAGACGAGGTACATCCAATTCCTTACCAATCATTAGGGGCAAATCCAACCGCAATCAGAATAACAGTAAATCCCCCCAACCTCACAACCCCCCGTGTCAATCACTACGGCAGATGCCAAGTTCGGTATCAATGTAGGAATAACAGCAATCAGCAGTAGTAGTAGTTTCTTTTTCATATCGCAGTCCTTTTAAGCTTCAAGTAGAGGCACAGTCATCAACCAACAATCAGGAGTCAGTCACTAGTTAACATCAGCTAGCAGTTAACACTAGCAATGTGGGAATCATCAATGTGGGAATAATTATTGCCCTGCTGCAAATGCATTCAAGTCAATATCCCATCCCCCCGCATCAATCGCTATCGCAGATGCCAAGTTCGGCATCAACATTGATGATGCTGCAATCAGTAGTGCTAGTAGTTTCTTTTTCATATCTCAGTCCTTTCAAGCCTCAAACTCAGCCCAAATAAAAATAGCCCAACAGGTGGGCTATTGAGATTCTTGGTGGCCCGGGGCGGAATCGA
>JBBAON010000171.1:0-1462 GCA_040401435.1 Candidatus Methylopumilus sp. | reverse complement strand
GTGTTTGGGGATGCTAAGAAGGTGGTTGAGGATATGGTCAAGGCGGTGGAGTAACTCTTCTAAGCCTTATCCAGTAAGGCTTTGTGGAGAGTTGAAGGCGCCTTGTCCAACTCCTGTCCAACTGGGGCAGGAAAATGGCATCAATTCGTAGCCGAAATGGCAAATGGCAAGCACGGGTAATACGTAATGGTCAAAGTCCGCTCGCAAGGACTTTCTTCACAAAGCAAGATGCCGAGCGATGGGCTAGGCAAACAGAAACTCAAATGGACAAAGGGGCGTTCATTGATGCTAGCCTTGCCGAACGAACAACCTTTAAAGAGGTTGTCGAAAGATACATCGTTGAGGTGACTCAACACAGTAGAAGCCATAAAGAGGACACCTACAGGCTCAAAGCCATAAGTAGGCACCCAATTGCCAAACTCAACATGGCTTCTCTGAGCCCGTCTCAAGTAGCCAAATATCGAGACGGGCGGCTTAAATTGGTTTCGGCTGGCGCTGTTATCAGAGAACTGTCTTACTTCTCTAGCATCATTAACCATGCCAGAAGGGAGTGGGGCATCAATACCGTCAACCCAATTCCGTTAGTAAAGAAGCCTCCATCCCCTCAAGGACGAAGTCGGATTTTGAATGAGGACGAGTTGACAAGACTCTTTGCCGCTTTAGTGCCAAGAGTTAAAAGCGCAAACGTTTGGGTGCTGCCGCTATTCAAATTCGCTCTTGAAACTGCAATGAGAAGAGGAGAGATGCTCGACTTGCGATGGGAGCACATTAACTTTGAAAAGCGTATCGCATTCATACCTTTTACCAAGAACGGTGAGTCTCGTCTAGTTCCCTTATCCAAAGCGGCAATAGAAATACTGCAAAGCATTCCAAGAGGGATAAATGGAATGATTTTTCAAATTAACTGTGCAGCGTTATCTGCTGCAGTAGAGAGGGCAAGGCAGAAAACAAATCTTACCGACTTCCACTTCCATGACCTTCGGCATATGGCAATTACAAGTCTAGCTGAAAAACTTCCAAATCTAATAGAACTATCTGCAGTATCTGGGCATAAAAGTCTGGCAATGCTTAAGCGTTACTACCACCCCAATCCAGAATTGCTAGCAAAAAAGATAGCCTAGTTTTGTTTCAACATACACGAGTGGCTAGGCTTCCAAAAGCAAACAGTCGGATAGCGTAATTGCTCTCTAACTTAATTGAGTTTACTGAGATTAGTGGAACTCATTCGTGCTAGCACCAAGTCAAAAAGCATTTGAACTGAAGAGAGCGTTCTAAAGACGTCCTTGTAACTTTGAGGTTTTACAAAACATCGTACCTGCAAGCACTTTGTACGTCTCATATAAACAACTGTGATGCTATGTTTAAACGCCCTAAGTCAGCCTAAAAGTGACTTTTACTAGTTTCGCAAATCGTTTAAACAATGAGTGAAAAATATAGTTGCTATATCCCTTGATTGCGTATT
>JBBAON010000170.1:0-1477 GCA_040401435.1 Candidatus Methylopumilus sp. | reverse complement strand
TTATACCCGGATGGCCAGCTGTCGATACCGATATTATGCAACACAACGTTGAAGTTACAAGAGAGTGTTATCGAGGACTTTATCGTGTTCTTGTGCAATAACCACTCCGTGTTTAACTGCATCTACTCATGCGACGGAGCACCCGTCGATCGAACTGGCAATCGATTAATTTACATCACACAGAATTGCTTGGCCTTCTTCTTGAGTGCAGTGTCAGGCAGCGTATTTGACTTTGTCGGTGTCAGTGATCGCGCCAACGTTGTCTTTGATATCTTGGTAACTACTCCCGCTACCATAGCCATAGCAAAAGTAATGAAAGCTTTGTATGTATGTCCAGTCGGCTTTAGCGTGGAGTATCAAGCAGCTAACTCCCGTATCGTGACGATTGTACGGTGGCTAGGCAAGTTGGCGATAATTCCTATATTAGCGGCGATAAGCGCATTGCTTGTGCTGTCTGCCATCTTCAGTCGCGGCTACAATACCACACTCATCATCGTGTCTTTCTTCCTACAAGTGCAATTATTCGGATTCTTTCTGGAGCTTATACTCAGTGGATTGATGTTTCTGTCTACGGTGTACATGCGTGTTACTATTGACCTATCGTTACGCTCCATCTTACTGCTGGAGGTAGGTCGGCGCTATGCCGAGATGATTTATCAGAGGGGTTTGCTAGTGGAAGGGGTAGACTATCACTACCGCTGTAAGTATATTTGCTGCTTTCTACGCATCGAGTACATCTACACCTTTGACGATGCAGTAAAAAAGGGGTATGTGCAAAAGGTAGAGAAACTTCAGAATGACGTTGAGATGCCAGTGACGTCAGCACTGCATCGGCAAGGCAGCAGTGCTCTAGAAGACATCAGTGGTGGTTCAAGCTTGTGGCACAGACCGTCATCGACTACTCACGGAGCTGGTGAGTTATCTATTGAATCAAGTTTTCACCATGACACTGCCGTTATTGAAGACTACGCTGTGAATGAAGGAGCAGATAGGTTGTCGCTATCGAGTGTGTATAGCTCTGTTGATACTGCAGGTATACCGAAATTTGAGCAGACTGGCATCGTGAGGCCTGCAGATAATTGGGGTAAAATGCGCGATGCCATGTCTATGCCCACGGATGAGGAGCTGTACCAAGAATATCACAACGAATTGACGAAGAACGGCCACTCTGGGCACGCAGATAGCAACAATTCTGGTGTGGATAGTATTTCTTCCGGCAACTACGATTTTGATGAAAAACCTTTATCGTTTGAAGAGTGGAAGGTAGAGAGGAAAAGGTTCAAGGAAGGTATTGCCATACTCTACTCACTACGTGTTACTTACTCACCGGAATATTGCTCTGCCTGCCACCAGGAGTCCGAAGCTCGTTCGTCAAAGCATTCCAAGTATTTGAAGAGCGAGAGTTAGCGAGCGGCGCATCTAGTAGCGTCAACAATACTATCCATCTCGCGAACGTTACGGCTAATCCCCTGCTAAA
>JBBAON010000169.1:0-1484 GCA_040401435.1 Candidatus Methylopumilus sp. | reverse complement strand
ACCATGTTATTATTCTGTCTCTGGCCTTCTGTTACTTCTTACCTTCAGCAGGGCAGCTCGTGAGCCGTGATAGCTCAGTTGGGAGAGCGTTAGACTGAAGATCTAAAGGTCCCCGGTTCGATCCCGGGTCGCGGCAGTGATTTTATAATGGCATTGTTGCAAAAACCAAAGTAATCCTGAGGATACCAGCCAGATCTAAAGGGGGATTTTGCCTTTGCTACATCTCTCATGGAATCAAAGATATGCATTCACATGGAAGACTTAAGTTGACAAAATAATAATAAAATAAAGTACAAATGCTGCTTGAGATTTGAACTTCCATCAGCTATATTGCCAGGCACGTGTTTTGACCACTAGGCTACAGAAGAACATGATAAATAATTGTCTCATAATCAGCTGGAGATTAGCTGAGATGTAGGATTATTTTTCTAAGTCCCTTTATTTTCTATCCAAGGAGCAGATATCTCCCAACTCTTGGTTGATGTCAGAGTAGCCAAATGGTCAGCGCGCTGGCTTCCCAATTTCAGGTTTGTCAGTTCAAGGCTCGATCTAGTGAAAATATATTTTTTCTGGAATCCGGAGGCTCTAAGTTCAAATCGCCACAATGCCAATAGGGTTTTGCATTAGCAGCACGAGTCACTGAGAAGTAAAAATTCCCGAGTTTTGTAACAGTGTAGAATTTACAACGATTTCACAAGGATAGGAAATGTTCATAGCCTAAAGTGGGCTGAACAAAATTTGAAAAATCAAACTTGGTGACATCTTTGGCGGGGCAAAAGAAAAGTTCGAATCCAGTTGCTACCGCAAAAATCTGAGAAAACAAATGTGCAGCACTAAGGTTCTTCACACAGGGGGTAGTAGCAGGCAGGCTGACCTGCATTTTTTTCCAAATACCTTTTTTTGTCTTTCTCTGCAGATCTTTTTTCTGAATTGGATTGATTTCTTAATACTGTAGCAATATGGTATACACATTTTACAGGTGTGTGCTTATTTGAACATAAAGCCAGAAGTTATTTTAGGATGTTCCGGCAAAACTGCGTCGGCCGGGAATCGAACCCGGATCAACTGCTTGGAAGGCAGCTATGCTCACCATTATACCACCGACGCGATGGAGACCTCTGGCATTGAAAAGCAGGCTGTAAACAGAGTTTTTACCCTGCCACTGTTTCTGTGTGTTTGCTGGTCATCCCAGTCCAGTCAAACATGCCTTGGCCTCTTCTTCATGTATCATTCCTGCCTCGAAAGCTGTCCTTCTTCTTGTTGTTTTTCTTTATTTGTCCCTGGCATGCCCCCTTGCACCACTGGTTTCTCTTCTCATCCTTTCCTCTGTCTGCCCTTTCTCTACCTCTCATCATTTTTTGTCCTTTCTCTAGTCACTTTTGTCCTCGTCTGTCCCTGTCCTCCAATGGCCTTTTACCAGCTGCTGACCACCATGTTATTATTCTGTCTCTGGCCTTCTGTTACTTCTTACCTTCAGCAGGGCA
>JBBAON010000168.1:0-1493 GCA_040401435.1 Candidatus Methylopumilus sp. | reverse complement strand
GATACTGCGCTGCACGCATCAGACACGTTCGTTGTGAACCCCATAAGTAATCGGCCGATCAAAGGGAGCGATATCAGGAAACTGGACGGCGACGAATGGCTTAACGATTCAATTATAGACTGCTATCTGCAAATGATCCATGAAAGAAGCGGACTGGACGGTCTTCCTAAGGTGTACGCCCTCACAAGCCTGTTTCTGGCCATAATGGCGCGGCACGAGCTTGGAGGACCATTGCCGTATACTGGGCGTGATGACATCTTCAGCTATGACATGATTCTGTTCCCGTTGCATCTTGGCAGCCACTGGGTCTTGGTGATCGCCAGCGTCGAGGAGAGGACTCTGACTTACATCGATAGCCAGAACAACAACCCGCGCGAGTCCATTTTCCACACTATCAACAAGTTCCTCAGGACGGAGTACAGGAGAGAGAAGGGAGTCGGCCTCGAGCGGCCCTTTCGCGCCAAGCATCTCCGGACTCCGGCGTACCAGGAGAACAGCTTCGACTGTGGAGTGTTTCTCTGCCAGTACGCGGAGTTTGCGAGCCGCAGGGCTCTTTTCTCTTTCAGGCAGGAGCACATGGCAGATCTCCGGAGGCTGATGATTTTTGAGATCGTCACTGGACTCCTACACACCCATGCCAGCCGGCAGCCTGGGTACGAGCCCCCTGAGGCCGCCCATCTAGCCCTGGATGAGTTGATGGAGGAGTCAGACGAAGACCAGCTGATCCTGGAGGTATCCGGGGACGACCAACAGTTGGAGTAGTTCGCAAGCTCGAAGCTTTGCAGACACTGCTCGCTCAGTGACAAATACAAGGCCATTGGCTTTTCAAGCCCCCAGTGATATACATTTCAAGTGACAGCGGACCGTAGATTACTGTAAGTGACCCACCGTCAGTAGGAGGCCAACGCAGATCTATTGCGACTGCGTTTAATAAATGGACGCAACCAGGCATCATTCCAGAGCATAAAGTGGGGTTTTTCTCCAGTGTGAACTCCTATCTGCTCTTTAGGAGTGATCAAGTCAGTGCTTAGAAGCCAGACAAGATCTTTATAAATGCCGCGCATGAATGAGCCGACCAGGACAACCACGGGGCGACTGCTCCCAGTACAGAGCCCAAACACCCTGGATTCGAGTGAATAAACACTCACCAACCATCCAAGTGATCAAGAACCAGTCAGAAAAGAAGACCTTATCAAGTCAGTGCTTGGCTTGTGAGCAAGCACCGCCCGGGGGGGGGCAATGTTAGGTCATCTTTTCTAGCCCCTTTTAAAATTTTTAAATTTACCGTACTTCATTTAATTATTTTCGTAAATCAGAAACCATTTAAAAACTGTTCCGACATAAAATAGAGCAAGTTCCCTCTAAATGCCGTCGCTGGTTAATAACGCGTGCAAGTTCCCGCAAAGAAAATCCCCGAACACCTACCAAAATTACTCCGCCGGAAAGTAGCCCCCACCAGTAGAGTCAGTCGAGAAAAATCCGCCAAATTCAAA
>JBBAON010000167.1:0-1508 GCA_040401435.1 Candidatus Methylopumilus sp. | reverse complement strand
CATATATTGTAGACAGGCTTCGTAGGATGGCGGCTTGCAAAAGTTGGAAGTTTGACTTGTTGCGCTTTCGATGTCGAAGATGTTTGCGCCAAGTGTTGCGGAAGTCAGGAGGGACATGTTGTTGTTGTAGCAGTTCATTAATAAAGGTTATGCCAGAGGACCAATTGTTGACTGCTCCTGGTCGTGATAAAGAGAAGATTATAGTAGTGGCAACATCTGTTGGAGACGGTGTTGTTGAGGGAGAGTTATTATTTATAATGATGGATGGCGGTGGAGGAGGATGATGAGTGGTATTATGTTGATGGAGTTCTTGGAGAGTTCGAAAGAAGCGTGTTGGAGAAGTTGGACAGTTATGTTGGCAGCATTGGAAAATATTATGTTGGATACAGGTCGATCGATCGGCGAGATGTAAAGTAGTCGGGTGTGAGTTGTTACTATTAAGGTGTTGGAGTAATTCGAGTTGATTATGAGACACGTGGTTGCAACGTGGCATAGGACATTTTAAGTTAATGTTATTCATGTTGAGATGGGGTTGTTGTCGCAATATTGGTGTCGGGTGCTAAATGTAGTGACATATTTGTTTGAAGCGATGATGGTGTTGTGGTTCGTTGTTGTAATATATGTCCCGAAAAGTATTGGCAAACATCTTGATGTTCAGTTAAGTCGTTCTTGATAAGAAATAATTCGTGGCAGTTGTTACAACATCTTGTCCATCCTAATCTGTTAAGGGTTGTAGGTGGTAGCGAGAGTAGTAAGTCGGAGTGCAATTCTTTACTATGAGTTTGAGCCATAAATTGGCCTTGATCAGTTCTATCGAAGTATGGGAAACCTCCATTGTGAGCCGTACACGTAGTGAAAGGACAGTTGTATGGAAAATTAACTAGTTCGGAACTAGGGGGGAGATCAAGTTCGTCGATGGTATGAGGCTGCAAGGCAAAATTTGAGAAAGTAACTTCAAATTTCGGGGAGGCGTTGAGTACGTCGAAAATATATTGACCGTACTGTCGATTGAGTACTATAAATTGGATTGTTTGTTCTGTCATGTTAATTGCTCGACAGACCAAATTATCAGAAATGATACCTTCTGGCAAACCAGCTTTGGTTAAGATAGTACCTAAACGCCAACGAGTTTTAGTTGGCGAAGTGAATATTGTTGTTTTGGCGTTGATAAAGAGTTGTTTATCGTCACAGAGAAGAAGTTGTTGTCGATGACGTTTCTTTTTCTTGGGAGATGGGTTAGTCGATGACTGGCTAGCTGGTTGGGACGATGAGTCAATTGTGCTGTCATCAATATTATCATTATTGTTGTTGTTGTTGTATTGTCGAAGATGATTATTAGTTGTAGATGGATGAGATGGAACTGTTTGGAACTGTATTGACTGTGGAGGGGATTGGTGGTTATTGTTATTGGCAGTGAAATATTGTTGTTGTTGCTGTTGTTGTTGTTGCTGTGGTTGTTGTTGTTGTTGTTGTTGCTGTTGTTGTTGTTGTTGTTGTTGTTGTTGTTG
>JBBAON010000166.1:0-1531 GCA_040401435.1 Candidatus Methylopumilus sp. | reverse complement strand
CAGAAAGATCGAGGATACTAACAGAGAGACAAACAGAAAGATCGAGGGAGTGGGTATGACGATCCACTCAATTGAGAAGCAGCTTCCAGAGAGTATAGTCCATATTGTTCTCACGCCTTCGCAAGCGTCAAAAGCCAAAGATGCCAATCTTCAAAGCTTGTTGGATATCCTTCTCATTGATTTTCCTGTGATATCGGACTGCGCACCGAAACCTTCGAAGAAGAATTTTTCGAAAGTCAAATTTGCTTGGAACTGGGGAAATCGGCCGGAATCGGGCGTATACAAGCCCTTTATTGACGCAGTTAGCGAGGCGCTGTTAGCGCTCAGGCTCGAAATACACGATGTAAGTGGGGGCCAACTCCTTTATAATCAGCTCTTGTACACTACAAACCTCTGTAGCCTGAGAGTGCTCGATGAAAACGGCAAAAAGACGGGTCCGGTGTATTACAAAGGGCAGATACAAGGCAGAACAGATCTTGTCGTCGTTGATAACAAGGAGAAGTGGGGGTATATATTAAGGCACAATGTTTGGTTCGTCGTTGAAGTGAAACTGTCCCTCAAGTCTCAATCAGAGTTAGCTAGTGGACTGCGTGAAGCGACTACTCAGCTCCTCGGTCTGTGCGGCGAGAACCCTTTCCGAAGCCCCCCAGTTCTCCTGACGGATTTCGTGAACGAGTTTATCGTAGTCTCACTTTACAGGCCTTCCAAGATCCCCCTGAAGTTCGAAATCGACGCCCGTAGATTCCCAGATATCGCTTCTGCTCTGTCGTCGGCATATGAGCTATCCATGAGGTCAGGCATCAGCGAAGACCTGGGTCGCAATAACACTCCTGAGGGAAGCGCTGAGGGCGAGGAGGACTGATGCTAAAGTAGCTTGCGGAGGCTTTTCTTTTGGCCTCAAAAAGATACCACTATTGTATATTGTATATCTAAGCCTAACCTTTAGTATTTAAGAACATTATTATGACAGGCTTAAAGAACGGGATCCTTATTTATTTACAAACTTTTGATGCTTTTGCCGAGCGTCAGCCACCGCTGCCTACCTTTGCGGCTGAGGTGGAGGTCGCACCGCGCGCTGCGCGCGCTCTAGCAATCACTTTGTCAACAATAGTTTTAATCGTAGAAGAAGTCACACTTCTAGCAGGGCTCGGGATTTCTCGTAAAGAACCCAGGGAAGTTTTTTCACACCCTTGCAACAAACTTGCCCCGGACCACTATAAATAGCTCTCTCGACAAACCTTCCACTCATACCCACCACAAAAACCTTCACATTTTGTCGAATTTTGCCAAGGTTTTGCGGGAAGGTTTTGTCCCAGGTTTTGCTGGATAACTTTGGCGAGAGCTATATATAGGCGTCCAAGGTAAAACTGTAGATTTTTATGCCCCGGACGACTATATATAGCCTTTGACAAACCATCTGCCCATAACCTTTAGATTTTGTCTACTTTTGTCAACCCGTGTCTGCATATGCAGACGCTTGTGAACGCGAGATATTTATCACATCGGGTCAGCTCCTCTCAACCTCTGCTCC
>JBBAON010000165.1:0-1532 GCA_040401435.1 Candidatus Methylopumilus sp. | reverse complement strand
ACCCTCTTAAGAGAAGTCACACCCAATGATCGTAACTTCCCAGCAGTAACTAGCCCAATTGACGATGGCATAGAATCAAACATATAGGTGACTTGCCCACCAATGACATCAGTTAATGCGGGAGCACTTCCTTTGTATGGAATGTGCGTTACATCAAGCTTTGCCAGTGTTTTAAATAATTCACCGGTAAGATGCCCAGGAGTTCCATTACTTGAAGATGCAAAACTATGCTTTCCCGGTTCAGCTTTGCATAAATCAACCAAATCCTTGATGCTCTTTATAGGGGAATTTGCACTCACTACCAATTGAATAGGTGTTGAGGCTAAATTAGTAATCGGCGCAAAATCCTTCATGGGGTCATGCGTCATTGTCTTGTACAGATATGGGTTAACTAGCTGACCTGATACATTAATCAAAATGGTATATCCATCTGGTGCTGCCTTTGCTACTTGATCGGCGCCGATCATTCCACTCGCACCTGGACGATTCTCTATAGTAAAAGGTTGCTTTAAAGTATCAGCTAGTTGCATACACACTATTCTTCCAACAATATCAGTAGGGCCGCCCGGGGGATATGGAATGATCACTTTCACAGGCCTGACTGGATATTCTTGAGCTAAAACAATTTTAGGCATCAGTCCAGCGCTACCAAGCACACTCCCAATCAATATCTGTCTTCTCAAATTATCCATTTTTATCCCCATTTCTTAAATGTGATTCAATTTTTATTTACAGCCAATTACATCCTCACCATTAACGCGTTCAATCTTAATTACTTCTGCACCCAAATCTCCCAGCGTTTGACCAGCTCATGGTCTAGCCAGCACTCTTGATAGATCCAATACTCGAATACCAGAGAGGGTTGTCATTGATTTTTAACTAAAAGCCTGAATACCAGTCTGTGCACGACCCAAAATCAGGGCATGAATATCATGCGTGCCTTCATAAGTATTGACTACCTCCAGATTGAGCATGTGACGGATCACCCCATACTCATCCGATATACCATTGCCACCATGCATATCTCTTGCTAGGCGAGCAATATCCAAGGACTTGCCGCAAGAGTTGCGCTTCATGATGGAGGTAATTTCTGGAGCGGCAATGCCTTCATCTTTCATGCGACCTAAACGCAGACAGCCTTGTAAGCCCAGCGTGATCTCCGTTTGCATATCAGCCAATTTCTTTTGAACGAGTTGATTGGCTGCTAGAGGACGATCAAATTGCTTGCGATCCATGGTGTATTGGCGCGCTGCATACCAACACCACTCAGCTGCACCTAGGGTGCCCCAGGCAATGCCATAGCGCGCGGAGTTTAAGCAAGTAAAGGGGCCTTTAAGGCCAGTAATTTCAGGGAATTCATTTTCAGCAGGAACAAAAACTTCGTCCATCACGATTTCGCCGGTGATGGAGGATCTTAAACCCATCTTGCCGCTGATCTTGGGGGCAGATAAACCCTTCATGCCTTTTTCAAGGATGAAGCCTCTAATCAAGCCCTCATCATTTTTGGCCCAGACCACAAAGACATCGGCAAT
>JBBAON010000164.1:0-1551 GCA_040401435.1 Candidatus Methylopumilus sp. | reverse complement strand
CTGAGGAGCAGGAAATGGCATCTTTTCGCCAACGAAGCAATAAATGGCAAGCACGCGTTAGCCGTGACGGTTATCCAGACCAAGTAAAAACCTTTGAGGCGCGGGTTGATGCAGAGAGGTGGGCAAGGTCAGTAGAAGCTGAGATGGACAAAGGGGCGTTCGTTGATACTCAAGAAGCTCAAAGGACAACACTTAGAGAACTAATTCTGCGCTACGCACAAGAAGTTACGCCGACAACGAAGTCTCTCACTGAGGACACATATAGGCTTAAAGCACTGGCTCGCCGACCAATAGCAGATTGGAGCTTGACTAATTTAAGTGCGGCACGCATCGCCGCTTACCGAGACCTGCGTTTAAAAGAAGTAAGTAACGGAACAGTAATAAGGGAACTTGCTTATCTCTCTTCCATCATCAATCATGCGCGTCGCGAATGGGGGATAAACATTCAAAACCCGACTCAGCACGTTCGTAAACCAGCTACGCCCGCAGGTCGTACGCGGAAACTATCTAGAGATGAAACCAATAAGTTATTTAATGCGCTTGAACCCACAGGTAGGCAAAACATTTGGGTTCTTCCTGTTGTAAGGCTTGCACTTGAAACAGCTATGCGTAGAAGTGAAATCTTAGGGCTTCGTTGGGAAAACATTGATTTAATTCGTCAAACTGCGTTCCTTCCCGACACAAAGAACGGAACGTCTCGTACAGTTCCACTTTCTGCCGCTGCCACTGAGGTCCTTCGCTCTTTACCCCGAAATATTTCTGGGATTGTTTTTCCTATTCATTATTTCACCCTCAGTGCGGCATTTAAAAGAGCAGTGAAACGTTCAGGGTTAATAGATTTTCATTTCCATGATTTACGTCATACGGCAATTACAGCGATGGCACAAAAGCTGCCAAACCTGATTGAACTTTCGGCAGTTACAGGTCATAAAAGCCTAGCGATGTTGAAACGGTATTACCACCCTAGCATTGAAGATTTAGCAAGGAAACTTGGATGAGGCTGTTTAAACGTGCATAACAGTTTTTCATTCATTTCTTTATGTACACATTTTGCGCTGATGATATGAATTGACTGTTTTAACAGACCAAAAAAAGTGAATTTTTTTGCGAGAAATATTGATTTTCACGGTGTATTTATTTATAATTTTGCAAGGGTATAAGCGTATGGAGGTGACTCTCCAATACGGGGTTGATTGGGACCGTCAACCTCCAAAAGAAAGCTCAAGTTGTTTTGAGAATCGTGACCGCAAGCTAGGGACGCTACAAATCTACAGGCAGCGAGCGGACGAATAGGAAGACCTGATGTAGCGATAGTGAAATAGGCTCGGCAATCCTCTGAGTTCTGAAGACCTAGGGACCAAAGTGCAATGCTTTGGTGCGCCTATTTTGTTTACGTCTTCTCGTAACGGGTCCCAAAGCGATTTCTTTTAACAGGATTCGCTATGAACAACAAATCGACTAATGACCAAACTGCTTTTTTACTCAATATTGGAACACAGTAGTGTCCCAACGTTTTTCAGAGGAGAGAGAGCTGCTGAGGCTCAAATTCTG
>JBBAON010000163.1:0-1559 GCA_040401435.1 Candidatus Methylopumilus sp. | reverse complement strand
AATTACGGTAACAAAAAAAGAAACATTTGTCCCCTCTGTTTTGTCATGGACAAAGTAGATATATTTCTCTTAGATTCCCAATAACTCACTTATAGGCAAGTGCTAATGAGATACCAGAGTCAAGAACTAAAGAAATTAGAAAGCCATAACGAAACATTCCAAAGAAAAGTTCAGGATGCAAATAAACATTGGAAGCTTTTTTTATCTGAATTACCAATACGGAGAGAAAATAACTTATGCACGCCTACAAAAAAGCTGAAAAAATTATAGAAAAAGATATAACTACGCCACATGCGCGAGTTCTCTCTAACTTAATCATTTCTTTGGAGTCAGAAGTTGATTTTGATATCAAGTCACTTTACAACTTGAATCACGATGAGTTCGAATTAACAATTGAGATCTTAAAAGAATGGCGCCTTTCTAGGCATTACATGAGTAAGGCAAAGGCATTTTCTTCAGCCTACTGCGCTCATGATTTTTTTGATGAAAGTAAAAAGTTCTTACTAAAGGCTGAGACAAAGGCGTAAATATATTGGTCTTTAAATCGCTCTAGACAGGTAGTTGACCATCAGCCAACCAACTACAAACCAAATACTCGGAGCATGACACGGTTTTCAATTCCTATGCCGTTCAAAGTATCAAGTTCGACTTCCGAACGTAGATCCGAACAAAAGGCCTTAATGGTTCGACCCCCGCGCCTGGCCTCGAATTTTAGGATTAATTAATCGCGAAGATCAAAACCTTGATCGCAAAGTTCGTAAATAGCAGATACGCGTCACGTAGCCACTTGGAACGAAGGGTCAGAACCAAACGAAAAAATAGTTTTATAAAGGCTTGCAGTCGTGACAGATGAACATATTTTGACCAATTAGTCTCTTGAAGGTTCCGAGTGAGCGAGGCTTATGTACCCCGCATTTATAACAACTCATGGTCCCCACATTGCCACCGGGCCCATAAGGTGACCCGCCTTCCTTGGATTTATAGCGAGGGCCGTCTTTGACGATCTTGGTTTGGTCATCTCTTACCATGTTTAAATTTTATAGACTTTATCCAGATCTGGAATCTATTTGGATGTCTGAACACTGCAAGATGAGTCCGAGCCCTTCTTTAATCATGCCCCTCTATTTGCATCAAACCCGCTGACGTCGAACAACGCTAACCAATAAAGAGTGACTTTGGCTTACAAACAGTTTGAGAGTGAACTAATACATAGAGTAAGTACCCCTAATCAATATATCAATAAGCGCATACTGCAACAACTCACTCCATTCCATTTGTAGTCGCTGTGAATGCTTACTTGGACTTCCCGCGGTGCAGTAAATAGACTTCTTTTTGGCTGGCAACCATTTATCAATTCAGACTCTTTTAGGAGATTCATATGAAACGTCGTCAACTGATACAACAAGGTGGAATTGCTGGGGTTTTAGCGGCAGGCGTAGCGCCTGCATTTGCACAAAGCCTCCCAGATGGTAAATGGCGGTTAAGCGCAAGTTGGCCTAAATCCTTATCTTCAGTGCTTACATGCTCTATGACATCAAACAAATCATTGATGGTGGCGA
>JBBAON010000162.1:0-1571 GCA_040401435.1 Candidatus Methylopumilus sp. | reverse complement strand
TGAGAATTCCGTTCTCCATCATTGCGCCAGTCATCATCGTGATTTGTGCGGTAGGAGCATACACCGTCCACAATGCCATGTTTGACGTTTGGTTGATGATGGGCTTTGGTGTGTTGGGTTATCTCTTTAAGAAACTAGACTACCCAATGGCGCCGATGGTCTTGGCCTTAGTATTAGGCGACCGTGCAGAAGACTCCTTCCGTCAATCCATGTTGTTCTCACAGGGAAGCGTAGAGATTTTCTTCTCCAACTACTTGGTAGGCAGCATCACATCTCTTGCATTACTACTACTCTTCTGGCCACTCATTAGTAAAGTGTTTAGTAAGAAAAAGGTAGCAGCATAAATAGACTAATTTGGTTAAAAGCCAGTTTGGGATAGCAAAAAGGGGCGCAAGCCCCTTTTTTTGTATTCCTGGAATTGAAATCCGATAAAATTCTCTCATCATGAATTTTCACAAACAACGCCTCATCCACTGGATTGCTGCTTTAGCGATTGCAATGGGTGCGCTTGCGCCAGCAATCTCACAGGCAGTATCCCTGTCGCAGGGTGGTCATGGTTTTGCGATGGATATTTGTGCGGTTGATGGTAGCAAGATGCAAATGAACATCCAAACCGAAGGACAGTTAGATCAAGCAGGGCAATCACAACCCTGTCCTTATTGTCTAGCTCAAAACAGCATTACTCCAGCTTTCAATACCAATCTAAAGTTTGGGGCGCCACAATCTTTCGCGTTCTTGCCCCAGCTTTTCTATCAATCACCCAAGCCTCTCACTGTTTGGGTAACACCTCCTTCAGCAGCGCCCCCACTACAAGCCTAATTCATTTATTGGGGCATAGCTAGCTATGTTTTGCAACACTGTTGCCGTGAAGTTGTCTGGAGATCACCATGTTGTTTAAAAAACTCAGAGTATTAATCATCACCATATTGTTTGGCCTATCTTTGTCGAGCCATGCAGGCCCTAATGATTCATTATTTATCAATCTGTCAACGGACGATGTTCATCGCTCTACTATGGCGATTAACTTTGGGAGGCATCACTTTTCAAATGGCCACCCCTTAACAATCTTTTTGAATGACAAGGCGGTGATGCTTGGTGTTAAAGCTGGGTCATCTCTTTTTTCTGCTCAACAGCAAGCCTTATCTGAGGCGATAGCTTCCGGAGCTTTGGTCATCATGTGTCCAATGTGCTTAAAGCAGGCGGGTTTTTCTGAAGTTGATTTAATTACGGGTATAAAAATGGGAAGTCCTAAAGTAACTGGTGATGCTTTATTTAAGGATGGTACTAAGACAATAAGTTGGTAAGTCGTACCCTAAAAACCATAATCTTTTTTATGAGTGCAATAGAAGAATATAGATTTAAATTAGAAATACGAACTGATAGTTTTTATAGCTTTTAAAGTGATTTAATTTTAATAAAGGAAAAATATGAGGCGCAATATATTGGCTTTGACCATAGCAGCTACAACCTTAGGTTTGGGTTTTTCAGTACATGCTCAAGAAGCAAAAGTGGGTAACATCAAGATAGAAAACGCCTATACCCGTTCGACAGTTCCTGGACAGCAAGTTGCG
>JBBAON010000161.1:0-1576 GCA_040401435.1 Candidatus Methylopumilus sp. | reverse complement strand
TGATGAATGAGTCATTGGTCGAGGTATCGCCATCAATCGTAATGGCGTTAAATGACTGATCCGCGACCTCCTGAGTCAAGGCAGTAAGTAGGCCCGGTGCAAAACCAACATCAGTTGCAATGAATCCCAGCATGGTCGCCATGTTCGGATGAATCATTCCCGCGCCCTTGCAAATACCCGTGATAGTCACAGGGCCAGCTGGAGTCTGCACCATCACCGATGTCGCCTTAGGCTGCGTATCCGTTGTCATGATGGCTTCTGCCGCATCAAACCAATGGTCTTCGCCTAGATTAGCCACTGCCTTAGGCAATCCAGCAATCAACCTATCAATTGGCAGCGGCTCAAGAATCACACCTGTTGAAAACGGAAGAATTTGCTCTGGATTAATCTTGAGCTCTTTAGCTAACTCAGTACAAGTTGCTAAAGCATCTTGCATGCCTCGCTCACCGGTACCTGCATTGGCATTACCAGTATTGACCACTAAAGCGCGAATCTCGCCTTTGGCACCATCCAAAGCCAAATGCTCTCGACAAACCTGAACTGGCGCAGCGCAGAAACGGTTTAAGGTAAAAACACCAGCAACTTGTGATCCAGGGGCCAAAGTCATCACCAATAGATCCTTACGATTGGCTTTTTTGATTCCAGCTTCAGCGATACCCATCTGAAAACCTTTAACAGGCTTTAGTTGGTCTTTTTGGGGGAGCGGTAAGTTGACTGTCATGATCTGACAATTGTAGATGAGGCATTGCAGAGCTGCCGATTCTGGCAGCTCTTTTTAAACTCTATTCGGCTTAACTTAACGCGCCGCAGCAGTTCTTGTACTTCTTACCACTTCCGCAGGTGCAAGGATCATTGCGACCCACCTTAGGATCGGCACGTAATGGCGCTGGAGCAATTTCAATGGCTGCGCCACGATCGCCAGTAGACCCAGCTAGCTCAAGATCTGCATCGGCATGTTGATATCGCACATCTGAGATTTTGGCTAAATCCTCATTGATTGACTCGGAGGCCTCATCTAACTCACTGGCACTACGAATCTGCACCGTCATGATGCTTTTCACAACATCATTCTTAATGACGTTCAGTAACTCACCGTATAGCTCAAATGCTTCGCGGCGGTACTCCTGTTTCGGATCTTTCTGAGCGTAGCCACGTAAATGGATGCCTTGGCGCAAATGGTCTAAGGCAGCCAAATGTTCACGCCAATGGGTATCTAAACTGTAGAGTAAAACCGAGCGCTCAAACCCAGCGAAGGATGTGCGTCCGGAAAGCTCTACTTTTGCATCATAAGTTTCTTTTGCAATCGCCAGAACACGCTCAACAATTTGCTCATCGTCCATAGACTCAGCATTTTCAACCCAATTTTTCAGGTCAACCGTTAAACCCCAGTCGTTAGCCAATACATTCTCTAGACCAACTAAGTCCCACTGCTCCTCCATAGACTCCAAAGGAATGTATAGAGCACAAATGCCACGCAATACATCTTCGCGCAAGTTGGCAATCAACTCACCAACATCGGCGCTTTCGAGAACCTCATTTCTGAGGCGATAAGTTTCTTTACGCTGATCATTGGCAA
>JBBAON010000160.1:0-1589 GCA_040401435.1 Candidatus Methylopumilus sp. | reverse complement strand
GAGATTATTCTCTTTCTTGACTGCGATTAGAACAGCATCATGTACCATGGACTTTAATGATCTTCTATACTCATCGGTTGCTTCTTTAGATAGAACAAATGCCTTACCATCTATATGAATGGTTGCGCATCCGATACCATCATATGCACCTGTAGAATGCAAGTCAGTATGTAAGGACGGTACTATCAATACGTTCTTTTCAAAATCAGTATCAATTCGTCCTTCTGACGAAACAAACGATCCATCAGGTAATCGTAACTTTTCGCTTTTATTGCTGTACTTTACCATATTACTCGGGATTTTTCTATAGATATGGGACGACGCTCCGCTATCCAAGATAGCAAGATTAATGCATTCTTCTAAATGTAGTGCTTCTTCAACAATAATGTTTGCCGATTCACGGTCATCATCACTACCATCAGAGGAATCATCTTCGTCGGAATATCCCTTCAACTTAACATCTTTTCTTTTGCTGGCCTTCAAGACTTTAGCAAGGCTCTCTTGGATTTGATTTATCGCCTTCCGAGTGTCAAATTTCTTCTCGGTCTTTTTGCCTGCATTCGATTGATATTTTTCTTTATTCTGTTTTGTATAGCATTTGTCTTCGCTATGTGTGTGCGCAATTTCTTCCCTACCATGTTTGACACAGTATTGGCACTTTTTGGTTTTATTATCCTTTTTGGCAACATTATTGATTTGTTCCGTTGCTTCAGGTTTACCAAATTTATTAGGATTGGACTTCATCTGTCCCTTCTCCTTATCTCTTCGATATTCTGGAGAAGTTTCCTTCAGATAGAGACTCTGTATGAGGCCTTCATACGTATAAGGTTGTCCGTTCGTCGCATTCGTGCGCATAATATCGATAACATCCTTAAGTCTTTTATCTGTGAATTTAGATGCCATTACAGCATTTTCAAACGTAGTCAATTTGAGTATCTCACTCACTGGTTCATCTGGCTGTAATCGATTTAAATAATCAATTAATGTGTTCATATACACCGCCAGCGAGTCAACGCTCTGGTTGCTCTGCAGTCTCGTATTCAGGTACATTCTGAATAAGGACGTATAATTACCTACATTGAAATTAATGTAGTGCTCTTGGATCTTCTCCATAGCAAGGTAATATTCCTTTTTCTCTAGCTCACCTCTCACTAAGCCCTTTACATTAGGCCCGAGGTATTTACCAAATATCTTGGCAAGCTTTTCAGTGTCATCTTTATATAACTGATCCCATCTAAGCCATTCCTTATTTTCCCGGTCATACTCTTGTTCCTGGTCTCGTTTCCGATCCAGTAAGTATTTTTGATGTAGAATAACACTATCGTATTCCTTCCTCATCTTTTTGTTTTCTCTGCTAACCCTATCCTTAATGGCTGAAAGAGCCTCTTGGATTTCCGCCTTGACTTCCTCGGACCCGAACCTTTTGAGTCTTTCCAGTTCCCCAGGATTATCTACGAATATCTGAGGAATTTCTAAAGATTGTCGTCTTTCTGCAGATATCCATGCATTCTGCAGATATTCAACAAACTCATCTAGATCATCAACGTCTTCGTATTCATCGATGAGCTCTAGAGGTCCGACCTGACGCA
>JBBAON010000159.1:0-1601 GCA_040401435.1 Candidatus Methylopumilus sp. | reverse complement strand
ATGTGGTTGCGCCAGTGGCTGGCGCTGGGCGAACTCTTGACCCTGAGCTGGGGGTTGGAGATTTTGTGGCTTGGCCTGCTGGGGGTTGGGTGAGGCCTCGGGTTTTCTAGCTGGGGGAGCCTTGGGGTTTGTTGGTGGGGGTGGCATGGGTATGCTGATTTTTCCCCTACCCCCTTTACGACCCTTGCGAGGTTTTAACTTGGCCTTAGTTGCTTTGGCTTGTGCAGCTTGGGCTTGTTGCTGACGCTGAGTCTCAATGGCTTGCCAGACATTGTCATTGACCAGCTTCCACAAAGCCATCTGCTCTTCAGCACTGGCAAATTCATCAATACGCATCGCGGTCTCCTTTTCTTTTATTTATCCGCGATGCTGTTATCAAACTTCTACACGGCAAAGCACCTCGAGCTTTTGTTCAAGTGTGTACCCAACAGTCCCGTAGATATTGAAATCTGATCCCCCGCTCGAATGACCAGTAATACTCTCAGCCAATCTTGTAGGTACATCATTACAAGCCTTCAATCGGTCAACCAGTGCATGTCTAAACATGTGGCTTCTAAACTCAAGATCTCTCAGATATTTGTTGATGATTGCTGAGCAGCTTGCATTGCCGTTTTCCCGAGCGTATTGAGGAACTAGCCACTGACTGTCATACCACCTCGATATGTTGTTCAATTCAACCGCCGCATCGTAGGATGCACCTACAAGAGGTACAGCTCTGATACTAGACTTGGTTTTTCTATCAGACAGCTCATTTCTTCGAATCCATAGATGAGGGATCTCATGATCAAGAACCAAGTCCTTTCTAAGCGCAAACATTGGCTCTGAAAGTCTAAAGCCAGTATTTAACTGCAACAACGCAACCAGTTTGTACTGTGTTCGACTCTTCAATAACATTGCTTTAACTTGTTGTAAAAGTTCTGGAGTAATAGTTCGCATGTATCGCTTGCTCTCACCCTCGCCTTCTATATACAAACCACGAAATGGGCTAAGCCTGTCTATATCAAGATACTTAAATGAAACATTCAGCATTGCATTTAAAGTTGCAAACTGTTTCCGGACACTTACTGGATTTAATCCTTTAGCCAGCTGAGCATCTCTAAATTGAGCACCGTGCATATGCCGCAAATCACGCAAGAACATGTCGCCAAATTGAGAAATAAAGTAGTTGCAGTTTCTTGTGGCGTCAGCTACAAATCGTTGCCCTTTGCGACCAGTTCGCTCACGCATATAAATTTGAAATGCAGTCGATACTGTTGGTTCATTTGTCGTTGGTTTATTTTTCAAATAGTTAGCGAGTAACTCTGCAATAAAAGCCTCGTCAAACTTTATCCCATTCACAGATATTTGCATGACAGTTTCTTCTGTTGCTTGCAAATGGCTGTCAGATTTTTCAAGATTCTTCATAGCGTTCCTTTAGTGAAATCGCTACTGTCATTCAAAGGGCGAGTTGCCAGCACTAATTTAGATTTTTAGTACTGGCAAATGCACCCTACTTTCCAAATCCTTCTCTTAGTTTTATGCTGGCAGTTTCAATCTGTGTATCCAACTCTCCAGCTTCCACAGCTTTCTTGATTAGCTCCAGCGTGGGGATTAGGTCTGTG
>JBBAON010000158.1:0-1629 GCA_040401435.1 Candidatus Methylopumilus sp. | reverse complement strand
TCAGCAACTGCCATTTTCATACTCCTTACTTGCGAACACCTGAGCTTTCACCCAATTTGTGTCGTGCATTTATTAATCAAATAAAACAAAAAAGCTTTACAAATCAAAACCCTCGAATTGTAGCAGATCCGTCTTAAATCCCTAGCTCTAGAGCTAGGCACTCAAACCAGGGCTGGGCAGCAGAGATCAAGGCAAGCTCTTGTTTTATATGAAAAAGATGATAAAAATCACCATAAATGCCTATTTTTTAGGCAATTCCCCATCAAATCCTCTCTTATAGCCTGGTGGGTACTTTTGCCACTCCTTGCCACCAAGGCCTTGTTTGTAGCCGTATTCAAAAAGAGCCTCCATATAGGCAGTGTCAAACTCAGTCTTGTGCGGAAATTTGAAGTCTGGCCCAATAAAAGCCAGGTTGAAGCTGACTCCATCAAGCTGAGTGGTGTGATAGATGCGGTACAAATCCCCGATACCCTGAGTCTGAATCATGCTAGAAATTGCCCGCTGAATGATGCTCAGCGTGCCCCGCTCGGTCTCGCGCCACTCAGGATCCAAACGGGCATTGCGAATAATGTAGGCATTTCGCTGTTTCTGTAGCTTCAGTTTCAAATCTTGAGCACGCTGAGATAAGGCGCTTGGATAGAGGAACACCTGAGTAATCGCGCCGCCGTCCACATGCATCTCCTGAAAGCTTTGGCCAGAAACCTCAAAATCGAACATGACTGGTGAAAATGCCCCTGGTATCGATGCGGATGCCAGCATGACTTTTCTAAAAAGCTCTAAGGCCTCTGGAGTGCCAATACTGGCAATCTTGCCCATGTTCCAAACTACGGGTACGCCTGCATCTAAGTTCGTTGTCCCAATCAAAAGCCAGCGGTTTTTGGTGGTGTACTCATTTGCCACCTTCTTCAGAAAATCTTGATCAATGTATTTTGAAATGAGTTGAAATAAAGGGGTCGTATCAGATAGGCCATCGCTCAAAATGCCAGAGATCAATCCACGCTCAATGAAGATATCCTGTGGACCATATTTTGTATAAACATCACGTAAGACTGGGTCATACTCTTTCCCCATAAATGCAAATGGGGCAATTAATGCGCCAGTACTGATGCCAGTGACTAAATTAAATTGCGGGCGATCGCCGCGCTCCGCCCACCCTATTAATAGTCCAGCGCCATATGCACCATCATCACCGCCACCAGAGAGCGATAAATAATTCGCAGGTGTATTTAAGGTTTTTTCATCCCTCACCTTAAATCCCGCCTGAATATCCACAGCCATCTGATCCACGCTGGATTGACTGGCCACCATATAGCGCACACCAGTCAGACCCGCAATGTGCGCTTGACCCATCTGTTGCGATGGCACTGCTGCTTTGCGCTGCAAACTGCCACAGCCTAGCAATGAAAGTATGAGGAGAACAAAGAAGCAGCGGGTGAACAGGGTCATATTGGGTACTTATTGGACAAGAGGGCTTGTAGGAGTATAAAGATGGAATTCATTCATTGTGAAAATGCAGCAAAGGAAAAAATCCATGCGAACTAAATTTGTCCAAGCATTAGCCTATAGTTTATTAGCTCTATCCCCATCAATGAGTTTTGCGCAATTTTCAAATCCATTTGCTGCTGAACA
>JBBAON010000157.1:0-1653 GCA_040401435.1 Candidatus Methylopumilus sp. | reverse complement strand
GCATTTGAGCTAAGCACCGCTCTGCCCAGTTCCACTTTGTCTTTCATCGACTTGGTGGGTTTGCCGTTCTTGCGACGAACCTCTTCAATGCCACCAGAGTCACGAAGATACTTAGGCAAATCCATCACAGAGACTTTCTCAGCAATAGCAACTCTCAAGGCTGATGCATAGGCATTGACCCGCCTGCGGTCTACTCCAAACACGCAGCGAATGACCTTGGTAATCAAAGGCGTGGAGTCTGTGAAGGTATAGCCCTTGGTGGTGATGTAGTTGCCAAGTCCCTTGCGAAGGTTCTTTGCCATGCTGTCTCCACCAATCATGGCGTTGTTGAGCATGTAGCAATGCTGCAGCAATCCATAAAGCGCATCGTTGGCAGAGGCCAACTCGTTACTTTCCCAGTTATTGCGTTTGGCGATCAAGTGATCAATTGCTTCGCCAACTGCCTTTTCTGGGTTACTTCGGGTCAGTAAAGAGACCATGCTTTCAGCATAGCCATTGCCTTCATTTGGGGCATTTTGGAGAGGCTTTAGACCTGACTCCAATACTTTGGTTTCACTCATGGATGAGCTCCTAGGTTTGTTAAAGAAATGTGACCACGGGTGTGAGCACAAATCGATTTCAACTATTAAAGTGATCTGTGAATACATACCTTATGAAAGAACGGATAAAAGTAAACACATATTTTTGGAAGGGGCAGGGGACATGGCTGTGAGGCATACACATCTCTACGACACAGCATTGCTGTGCGTACAAGACATAAAAAGATTGCTGTTTAATTTCTTGCGTATCAGTCCCAGTTACTGGAGTGTTTGCAGTAACCCGAAAAAAATACGCTTGCGAAAGCACATGCCCATTGAGCAAAGAAATGCCGTTCTATGCCACAGGCGGTATGGGGATGTATTCGCAAATAGCTATCAAGGCTGGAGTGATCTAAATCCCAAGCTGTTTGTTTCGCATGTTGGACCAGCCGTAGCTTTGTATTCCAGCAGTGAAGTCGGTTTAATCAAGGATGGAGACATGTTCGCGCATCTCCCACAAGCAACACCACTACCGACGGATGCTCAATGGCTTGACATGCTGGAGCAGTTGAGGCGTCAACGCAAGGCTGATAGCTTGATCGAAAAACTAAAAGTAAGAATTAGCAGTCTTTGGAAAATACTCAATCTCGTCTACACCCGTGCGCTGCACCCTGACATTGAGCAGTGGAGGGTGGGTGCCTTGGTGCAACTGGTCAAGGACTTTGTAGGAAAGCTAGATCCTTGGGCAGCAAGGAGCAAGAGTGGTGACGAGCATATGAGGCGTCACATGAACATGATGGTTCATAGGTGGCTAGATCGCGGAGCCATCATTGCTGAGAACGCTGCTCATAATCTGTTTCCAAACGATCAAGGGTCTATATCTAAACAAATACAGTTTGACTTTGAAGACCGAGACTTTGTTGGCAGACTTTTTAGTCTGGGCAATGAAGAAGCGGTCTTTGTTCGCACCAAGGTCGCAATAGCATGACCCCCTAGTCCAAAAGTGTCGGGTTGAACCGACACAATAAATCAGGGGGTGATGGGTTTCGGGAGTGTCAATCCCTCAGGGCTTCAAACCAGCTCGACCGCTCTGCGAAGCATGTCATCTGAGGCATCCACATAACCAATCGTGGTC
>JBBAON010000156.1:0-1656 GCA_040401435.1 Candidatus Methylopumilus sp. | reverse complement strand
GGGTCGGGGGTTCGAGTCCCTCACAACCCACTTATGTAAGTGAATCCGAGTTCTATGTCCAAACCTTGGATGTGGTTCAAACCCTTGAATAGTGGATATATCTGCCCAGCGTCATCATGACTTTACCTGCCGACTTATCTCTGCGGCAATAGCAGAGGCAATAATCGGGCAAGCGTCAGACCAGGCAATGCCGTACTCCTGTTTAAATGCTTGTACAAATGTTTGTCCTCGACCTACATCCTCATACATTTTCATGATTGCACCAGGACCTTTTATGTTGACGAGGATTTCTATAGCCATAAATCCGATTGAGTAAACATTATCTGACGGGTATTTAGTCCAATAACTCCAATTATCTTGATTTGGCAGAAAAACTGGATTTGGATTGAGGAATGTAGTTATCCAATCCGAGGTGAGTGTTGAGGCATTGCCATATTTATTTGCTAAATCTCGTGTGCGAAAAGTTAAAAAGTCAGAGTACTTCAAGCTCAATCTTGCTACCGATCCTGACCATTGTGCAGTTCCTTCCATTAGCCACTGTGGTAAATCGCCGTAGCAACCCGCACCTCCCCGACACACAGCATTAATCCCTTGAATTGTGTGCGTGTATTCATGTGCAATTACGACACCATCCATGGTGCTTTGTTCGAGCGGATATCCATAATCGCCTCCCTGTCCGAGTAAAATCACCCCATCACTGGCTGCATTAATTCCTGCGATGCCGCCAATACATCCTGACAATTGACGACAATAGTTAGCAGCAGCGCTTGCAAGATAATTATTCGGGCGAAGCAATTCGTATTGTTGTTGCGCCCATGCGATATCGTCTTTTGAATATTTAATGACGTAGAGGTTTTTAACTTGAGAAGAATTTGAGTAAAGTTTCGAAAGTAAATTAAGGGAATCAATTGACTTTGCATCAGTTGGGTTTGTGTTCGGACCTACCAATACATTTACCGTACCTAGCGGACTGGAAGATTTTTGAATTTGCTGACTTGCTTGGAGCCAGGCTCCATAAATAATTCCATCGATTCGAGAAGGTAGATCCTCGAAGGAGGTGGGAGCAAGCGGTTGAGAAAATGGCTTCTCATTTGTTGGTGTGGGAGTAATTAACTGAACACGAAAGCCAACTCCTGGAGCTGATGAAAACTTTGGTGCCCCTATTGCATCTGCCAAGTAACGCCAGGGTTTAGGCAATGGATCTTTATCTTTTAATTTCAGGAATTGAGCAAATAAGCCCTTGCTCCCCATTACTTTTGTGCAGGAAATTCCAAATACATTGATTTGGTAGGTGCCTTTGGGAAACTGAACTCCAACAATTACTTCATTGGTAGTTACTTTGTAATTGCCACAACTTGGAGTCTGAGGACCTGCAGCAATCGTTGAATAAGCAGAAATTGGAATTAGGGAAAACGCCATAGTAACTATTAGCCCCCTGGCAGCACTCCCCCTAATTCGCATTCCAAAAGGGTAATGGGAAGATCAAAACTTGTGGGACTTTGAGCAGTCATTTCTGCTCTTACCTCCCAAAATGGCTTACATGTCATTCAAGATCCTTGATTTGTCACTGGCTATCCCTAATATTGGAGATGAGTCAAGAACGGATATATCCGCATAGTGGGTCAAAGGGAATGGTTTGAAGGTTTGATAACGAGT
>JBBAON010000155.1:0-1658 GCA_040401435.1 Candidatus Methylopumilus sp. | reverse complement strand
TGTCGGCTGTGGTGGCGAGTAAGTCGATGTAGTTTTGGAAGATGTATTTCTTTCCATTTCTGCGAAACACATCTTCGGCAAAGTCTCCAGTGAGCGCTTCAGGTGAAGTAATATTTTGTATGGCTTGTTCGAAGTGTTTTCTTGCTCCACCTAGGTCACCTGTCCGCCACAAAGATATAGCATACATACCTCTTGTGTAGGAAGTGAAGTAATGATTTTCTCCAAAGTTCTCGATAGTATTTTTTAAACTGTTTTCGTACCTTTTTCTTGCTTCTGAATATCTACCAGTATGCAAATAAACTGGGCCCCTCAACCACATTGCATTAGCCAAAGCTGATTTTATTTTTAACCCCTCCATCTCATGGTCAATCGCATCAAACCTTTTGACTGCCTCATCCCATCTATTCATACCTGCTAAAGCTAAAATTCCGGGTATTTGTGTGTGAAGCCAAGATGGAGCCCCTTTTTGCGCTCCTTGAGCCAGAACAATTTTTTCACTTCTGTTGCTGTATGCAAGCCCATCTTCAAAACGACCAGTGGTATTTCTTAACCATGCCACGCCGTTATAAACTCGGAGTAATTGGTTATCGGTAAATCCATTACTTTTTCCGAATTGAAATGCCTCACGCAAAGACAAATCAGCTTCGGCATAAAGGCCTGCAGCCGATTGATGATCTGCAAGTTGTGCCATAGCAGACATATACCAACTACGGCCAAAATTTCGCTCTCTTAGTTCTGGAATCAAGCTATCAATTCCAATAAGTTCCTTACCTTTATTTGTAGCCAGCTTAGCTGTTTGTATACCCTCCTGCCACTTACCAAGCCTGCGGAGATAAAAAGACTTAATTAAGTTGAATTCCATTTCGGCACGAACAATCCAATACGCGTTTTGTCCTTGTCTAGGAACTCTTCCCCATTCATTTTTAATGATTGCATCAGCCTCATCTAGCAATACCCCTGCTTCTTTTAACTTCATATCTGCTATTTTGTAATCAGCGATCGCTGATCGAATGCGAACGGCTGCCGGTGCGTATTTGATTTCTTTAATAAGTTCGGCGCCTATCTGATAAGCCTCTGCTCTTTTTGGTGTTTGGGCTAAGAAACTCATCAAGCGCCACCTTGCGCCTGGATCCACTTGCGCCCACTCTCGCAAAATCTCCTCCTGTTTAACAACATCCGCCAGCCTCCAAGCTGCGCCATCTTTCTGCTTATATGCCTCTATAAGTGTTGCCTTTAATGAATTGGGGTCAATGGGTTGGTCCAAGATGGCTCTTAGCTTTACTGTCTCTTGTTCAGACAATGAAATTGAGCCCTCATCTATCGATTGCGAGTGAGCCACATTCAGAACAGACAACACACTCAAAAAAATCGCGATTAAATAGCGACCTAACTTAGTTACCTGCATAGCAAACTCCTATTCACTCAACTTAATCAAGGCACTTCTCTAATGCTCACCAAGCTCGCGCCATAAGCATCCGAACACAAGGAATTGTTTTTAGCCGACACCGTGTTTTGACATACCGCTGTACTGATAGCCTTAGACGACGTCAACAAAGCACCTAACTGCGCACGTCCACCTGCGTCATTCAAGGAAGTCATGAAAGGGCCTTCTTTTTTGGCGCTCAATGCTTGCAGATCGCGCGGCGCATCTGCCACCA
>JBBAON010000154.1:0-1667 GCA_040401435.1 Candidatus Methylopumilus sp. | reverse complement strand
GATTCTGCCCCGGGCCACCAAGAATAACCATGGCCCACTTATTGGGCCATTTTATTTAAGTCAACTTAATAATCGTGTTTTGAATATGGTGGCACCACAGAATATAATTATCGCACTTGAATAAAAAATAATTAAGCAGCGATCACGGTTAAACTTCAATTCATTAGGTAGACTCTTATGACAACAGTAAAGCAAGTTATTGAGAAAAAATCGAACACCATTTTTTCTGTAAGATCATCTGATACCGTAGAAAATGTCTTGTTGCTGATGCGCGAGCATCGAGTAAGAGCCGTTTTAGTTGTCGATGACGGAGTTTTAGCGGGGATCGTGTCACAGGGAGATTGCGCTATAAAAGTGCTGTTACCTAATAACAATCCAAAACAAGTGGCCGTCTCAAAAATAATGACAGCAAAACCACTTACCGTAACGCTTTCTAACTCACTAGAGGAGTGTATGGCAATCATGGTTCATAAACATATTAGACATCTCCCTGTGGTAGAAAAAAATAAAGTGATTGGAGTTATTTCTGTTGGAGATCTTGTAAAAAGCATCATTGAACTTCAAGGCAGCCAAATCAAGTTTTTGGAAACTTATATCAATGGCCATGGTGTTTAGCATTTAGAAGAGAGGAATACTCAGGCCTTGGTCGATTCCGCCCCGGGCCACCAAGATTTAAATAATGCCCTGCTTAGTGCGGGGCATTATCTTTTGGTCGGGCAGACTTGCTACATTAAATTATTATTTGTACTTGTACATATGACTTCACTGAGATTTAAATGGGGGCCTCGTAAGGCAACCCCTAAAGAGTTAAAAGCTTATTAAAGGTGATGAAGATGCGTAAAGAATATGATTTCTCAAAAGCTCGTAAAAACCCATATGCTTCCATGCTCAAGAAGCCCATCACCATTAGATTGGATGAGGATTCAGTGAGCTACTTCAAATCTATATCAGAAGAGGTTGGCATTCCATATCAAAGCCTCATTAATCTCTATTTGAGAGATTGCGCTGCTTCGCGTAAGAAATTGAACCTTAGCTGGAAGTAGTTTAGAGGCAGGATAAGGCGCCCTAGACCCTGGTCGATTCCGCCCAGGGTCACCAAGAATCAAAAAATGCCCTGCTTTGTGCGGGCATTTTCTTTTGGGTTGGCAGGGTTGGGCGCCATCGGTCTCGGGTAACTCCATCATGCGCTGCCCTTTAAAAGGAAAAATCAACAGTTCATCACTGCGTTGGTCAAGTGTCGATTTAAACGACAAAATAGTTAAAAACCATGTAATACGAAACAATAGCTAGTGTTGCTTTTTAGTACTAATTCTTAGCTTCATATCTAAAACAAACTATTTTGTCTATAAGAGGGATAGACTGAACCTCTGTAAAAGGTTAGGAGTCTAGTCATGGATAAAAGATATGAACCTGAAGAACAGCGTTTAGTAGATCTGACATTAGAAAATGTGAGGCTTTCTAATAGAGCCAAAGCCATGGAACAATTAACTGCAGGCTGGAAAGAGGCAAACGCGCAGTTAGTAGCCAAGCTTCAACCAAAACTAAGCCTTAGGGAATACGAAAAATCTATAAACTATCAACCAGGCGACTCACTTAAATTCATCTGGTAAGTGGCTGAAGCGAGGCTTAACCGGGGTCAGTGTTTGTGATGTTGTTTAAAACGACAA
>JBBAON010000153.1:0-1693 GCA_040401435.1 Candidatus Methylopumilus sp. | reverse complement strand
CTTTTTAGCTTATTCACCCAAAGTAATTGCCCCATTACTCATTAGCATAGGGCTATCCTATGGAATTAATAGGATTCCAGTCTTGAGGACCGTTTTATTGGGCGAGAGATAGAATTGATATAATTCTTCTTATTATAAATATAGCTAAAAAACAGCTTCGTTTGCCAAAGCTGATATGAAAGAGTTACCATGAAGAATCTAGCCATTTTAGTTTTGCCAATCACTTTGATTGCTTGCGCTGGAGGTAGTAGCTCTTCAAGTACCAGCTCATCATCCGCAGCAACTACACCATTTACTAGTTGGTCTACTACTACTGTGGGCACTCCAGTCAGCTTCTCTGGTGGACCATCGTCTACTTTAGCTATCGATGGAACTTCAGTACAAGGGGCTGCTGATGGGGCGGCTACTCTAACCTTAAATTCAAGTAATAATTTTTCTGCTATCAGTGCTTCAAACACAGCTGGCTCAGTTTCATTTAGTACTGCAAATGGCGATACTTTACAGAGTAGATTTAATGGTGCCACGACAGTTGCTTTAAATAAAGCCCAAACTACAGTTGGAACTTTTGCAAACCCAGCCTATCTTAGTTTTGAATATCAAACTTTTGGGGCGTGGGGTGCGTATGGCAATGCCACTACACCTGCTTACGCTGTCAGCATTGGAAATCCTTCTCCTGCTAGTGCAATTCCTGCTGTTGGTTCTTTAACCTTTACTGGTGGTTCTGCGGGCTATTATGTTGATCCTTCAAAGTTCGGCTATGTAACTAATGCCGTGATGGTTGCTGTTGTCACCTTTGATAATCGTACTGTTGCCTTCAATACCACGAACACTACCATTGCAGGCGGTCCTGGGGCTTCTTTACTTGCAGCGCCTTCTTTGAATATGACTGGGAACCTCAGTTATGCTGCGGGGACAAATGCAATGACCGGAACTGCTACTACTACCAATGGTATGTCTGGCAATATGAATGGTAAATTTTATGGCCCTGCATTAAATGAAGTTGGAGGAACCTACGCAGTTACAGGTTCAGGTATAGGGTCAATGGTTGGCGGCTTTGGAGGCAAGCGATAAATCGTTTTTTCTTAATTCTCTCAATAAGGGTGCTGCTTGTAGTGCCCTTTTTCTTTGTCGGGCAATCGACTCATGCAGCGGTTGCACGTGAACCTACTGTCATTCAGAAGGAGTTTGATGCCGCAGTTGGTTTAATGGGATCTAGCCCTGAGGCCGCGGCCGCATCCTTTGCGGCCTTGTATCAAGAAACGCTTGCGCCCCGTATTCAATTAGAGTGGGCTCGCAGTTTGTACTTAGCCGGTCGCCTAACCGAGGCTAAAGAACAGTTCATTGATGTGATCAACAAAGAGATTCCGATTACCGTTCGGGATAAGATCGAATGGTACTTAAGCGAGATTCAAAAAAGACAATCAGCTAAAGTCTATATCGGGATATATCAAGACTCTAATCCTGGATACATTACTAGTGCCCGAACAGTGAGTATTTTTGGGCAAACACTATCTTATCAGCCTGCAGTGAATACCAATTCTGAAACGGGCTTAGCAGTTGGGGTTGAGGCTGAGCGAGAGCTAGTTCCTCAGTCCGGTTATTTTGCGCAGGCTAATGTGAATACTGCTACCTACCAGACAAGTGCTTTTAATAAACAAGATATGGATGTTAGCTTTGTAAAGCGTTGGCAAGA
>JBBAON010000152.1:0-1695 GCA_040401435.1 Candidatus Methylopumilus sp. | reverse complement strand
CGCGGTTTCATTTCATTTGTTATTTCTCTTTTTCGGTATTGTACTGTCTGATGTACAGTGCTGGACAAAAAAAACTCTCCACCACGATTTTTAGTGTTTTATTGCAACATCTCAATACACCGACATATTTTACGAAAAGTTTATGTTACAAAAAGTTATCTGGTACTAGATACTACAATTTCATTAAACAATATGTCGCCCTATCAAATATGTCCGTTAAGTAATTATCGGTTGGGTAATATTATTAAAATTCAGGAAATTAGTACTTTGTTGGATATCCATTGTTGGCAATGACTGCGGTGATTCTAGATGGCATGCTATCACTCAATTTTGTTAACTGGATCGGGTCGAGATTTTGCCAAGCATTTAGGACGATATCGTACAAATCCGCTTCGTTATTGGGTCGACGAGACGTAATCTGACGATCAAGAATTGACCAGAGATTTTCAATGGGATTAAGGTCTGGAGATTGAGCTGGCCATCGAAAGGAATCGTCCTTATTGTTAAATCTGAATGGTATTAAGTTAAAACGTGGAATCTGGTTGTTATTAAGGTAATATAGCACCGACTTGGCCGTATGCTTTGGATCATTGTCCTGTTGGAATATTCCATCGTTTTGGGGAAATAAGCTTTGGAGGCTTGGTTTCATGTGATGAATTAGTATTTGGCGATAAACGTGACGATCCATAGTGCCCTCGATGCGATGCAAATGCCCCACACCATGCGCCGCAAACGCGCCCCACACCATTATCTTCTTATCATGCTTAACAGTGCCTTGAAGACATTGTGGAGAATAACGCTCATTATGCAGTCTCCAAACACGAAGCCTGCCCGAATATCTAAGACAGAAGGGGGACTCATCAGTCCACAAAACTTTTCTCCATTGTTCAGCTGTCCAATTAATTTTGTCTTGACACCACAAAAGCCGTTTTTGACGGTTCCTTTCACTGATATAAGGCTTCTTCACTGCCCAGTACGAATTATAGCCACGGATATCGGTGATTGTGCGCCTAATAGTTCTAGTGCTGACATGGTTTTCACCTTCATTTAGCCTAAACTGAGTTTGTAGTGCTGTTGCTGTGATAAATCTATCTGCATTGACCGCTCGGCCTAGCGCTCTGGCTGTTTGAGGGCTCAATTTCTTGGGTCGTCCAGAACCAGATTTTCGAATGACCTTTCCAGTTTCTTTCTGTTTTTTCAAAACAGCAGATATTGTTTTATGATTTCGCTTTAATTTTGACCCAATTTTGCGGTTAGACCATCCTGCATCGCTGTAACCTATTATCTTACCTATTTCGATCTGAGTCAGATGAGGAGCCATATTATGGAGATATGATATGGGTAAGTGCTTTGGCTATGCGATATCTTTCTGACTCAATCGTTTTTAAGCCCACATCAATATTCAAAGTTGTAGCGAACGACACTTTACAAATGACTGACGCTTAGAAAACAGTTCTGAGTGGATAAGAAAGAATACAAGATGCTCAAAACACCTTACTAAGATTTTGAGCTATTTACACTAAATGATTGCGTTGTCAATAGCGTGGCTAAACATAAGCATTACCTTAAGCACTACCATGCTGGATCCGACAAAACAATCATCTAATAGCATACTTTAAGGCTCTAAGAGAGAAAATGATGTATCATCATCCAACGACACTTTTTTCAGTTTCAAATTCAAATACTTTGAAAAAA
>JBBAON010000151.1:0-1704 GCA_040401435.1 Candidatus Methylopumilus sp. | reverse complement strand
ATCTCAAAGCAGGGAGAGGAATAGCCGTTCTGAAAGCAGGGATAGGAGCACAGTCAGGTATAAGGCACCACCTACTCTACCACCACGGTCACTATTCCAAAACAAGCCAATGTTTGGCAGCTGGGGGGGCTCTGGTGGTGTCAAGGTGAAGGAAGATTGGAGGAATTCTCGTCCCCCGCCGAGCGAATTGAAATTACTATCACGATCAAAGTCATCGACAGGTAATTTGAGTTCCTCCACGGCTGATATGAGTAGCTCATCGGCGGAGAATATGAATACCTCGACAAGATCATCGATTGTTTTCCCTCAGCGTGTCGCACGTAGTCGTAGCATTAATCGTCTTGTTGGTGATTCCAGGAGAAGTTCAATGTAGGTGGGCTGGGTTGTCTTGTTTTTGGGTGAGGTGCAGGAGGATTGGATTAGTTTTAGAATACTTGGACAAGCATTGTCAAATCGTATATGAATCGAGGGTATAAGATTAGTTTAAAACAAGTGTCATGTAGACAAGCATTGTCGGATCGAACATGAATAGAGGATACAAGAATAGATAGTTGAAGACAAGTGAAAAGTGTACGTGCGCAATTAGATCATGTTCAGATAAAGTCAATTGCAAACGACGTTAGAAGTAGTTATTATTGAAACTAAAGTTTATGTTTACGAAATGAAAATGTTGTGATTCTATACTTTGACTTGTCAATATACCTCTCCAGTGATAAAGCGAACATCATGTGATCAGCAGCATACTGATAGGTGGCATCACCTAATCACTTCCTGGGTCAATGACCGCTTGTACCCATTCGTTGGAGCAGGACGTGTGTTCCTCCAATCTCTTTATCCTTTGGGACTTTAATTTTACTCCCATACCATGTCCTTGGTGTGTGTACGAATAGAGACCGAGTTGGTAGTGATGTGGGTGTTTTTTTCTTAATCGTTGCTCTGACTGTATCAACGCCAGCTCTGCCCTTTTGTTTGACTGCATCAACGCCAACCCTGCTCTTTTGCTTGATTTCACTCATACCGACTCGGAGCGTCTCGAAGCTGCTAGTACGACGATGACATGACTGGGCTTAGAACGCTGGAATAAATCATCGTCGAAATGCTGCTCCTCCGACTCTTCGTTGCAGCTCTTCTCTTGATGATCAGACTTTGGCTGCGTTTTCTTCCTTACGTTCACAACTCGACAAAATCAGTATATCTTTTATTTGTCATTTGTCATTACTGGCATCCACGCTAGAACGGCTGATTGTCGGGTAAATAAATCCTCGCATTCGTCATTACTGGCATCCACCTAGAACGGCTGATTGTTGGGTTAGTAAATCCTCGTCATTTTTTTTGCCCCACAAACACTCCAACAAAGAACAACATGGCTCCTACCGCATGGACGGTCTCCCGTGATGAGCGTACGGGTGCCTCGACGGCGTGTATCGCTGGCCTCCCCGGTCTCTCCTTCTCCAGTAACTCTGATTTTACCGCTGTCCTTGCCAGTCGCTCCTCCTCTGCTTTCGCGGCCGCTCTCTCTTCCTCTGTGGCTGCTGTCCTTGTCCCAAAAAGGAGTGAGCGTACGCCGTTGGACGAGAGTAATTAGCGTATCAAATCATCGGAGGATGACGATGTGTTCGAAGACGCCAGTGGAGTAGATGACGCTCGCCATCACTCCCCACTCCCACCTCTCGCGTTGTTATGGTAGATATTTTCGATGCCCCC
>JBBAON010000150.1:0-1710 GCA_040401435.1 Candidatus Methylopumilus sp. | reverse complement strand
AACGTTGACCAAGTTTTTCAAGATCATCAACAAAGCCAACAAACTTGTCATAGAGCGTGCCACATTGTTTTGCAATTTCTAGAGCATTTCGATTTTGATGATCTTGACGCCAGAGATGCGCGACAGTTCTTAGCGTAGCCATCAAGGTACTTGGGCATACCAGAACAATATTCTTGGCTAGTGCCTCTTGGTACAAATTCGGTGCTGTCTTTAAGGCTAGTAGGAATGCAGGCTCAATGGGCACAAACATCAATACAAAGTCTACCGAGCCAATCCCATACAAAGAGCTGTAGTTCTTGCTTGAGAGTCCCTGAATGTGCTGTCGAAGGGACTGAATATGGGCGGCTAATTCTTGCTCTGAGATGGTCGGATCAGTGGCCTCGGCATGGCGTGAGTATGCGGTGATGGAAACCTTACTATCAACTACTAAGCTTCTACCCTCTGGTAGTTTAACGACTACGTCAGGCTGTAAACGCGAGCCATCAGTCTGAGTATGGTTATCCTGAACCAAATACTCTTCGCCTTTGCGTAGGCCTGAAGATTCGAGTATGGACTCTAAAACCAATTCACCCCAATTACCCTGTACTTTGGAGTCGCCCTTCAGCGCTTGGGTCAGGGAACGCGTCTCATCTGACATACGTAAATTCAGATTGGCTAGACGCTCGATCTCACTCTTGAGTGCAAAGCGCTCGCGTGCTTCATTTCCGTAGGAGGTATTTACCTGCTCTTTAAATTCTGAAAGCTTAGTTTGTAGTGGCTTCAGAAGAGCATCTAAGCTAGCAACGTTTTGCTCAGTAAAGCGCTTGGATTTATCTTCTAAAATTTCATTGGCCAGATTTTTGAATTGGCTAGTGAGCGCTTCTTTAGCCTCATTGAGGGATTCAATTCTTCCTAAGCCTTGTTTACGCTCGGAATCTAGTGCTGCCTCAAGTCGAATGGCATTTTGTAACGCCTGATCACGCTCTATTCTTAAGCTGGAAGAAAGCGCAGCATCATTTTGATTTTGTTGCTCAACCCTCGTAAGGGCTGAGCGTAAATTGAGCGCATAGACTAAAAGGCCTGCACATAAACCGAATGGCAGGCCAAATAGTAAAAGAGAGCTTAAGTCAAAAGTCACAAATATGAACTATGCAGATTTTGTGTAATTAGCCTTGTACAAGCTTTTTCAACTCACCGCTTTCGAACATTTCAGTCATGATGTCTGAGCCGCCAATGAATTCGCCATTGATGTAAAGCTGAGGAATGGTTGGCCAGTTAGCAAATTCCTTAATGCCTTGACGAATTGCTTCATCTTCCAGAACGTTAACAGTATGAAGAGTCTCCACACCACTAGCACGCAAAATATTGATCGCATTTCCAGAAAAGCCACATTGCGGAAACTGGGCATTGCCCTTCATAAACAATACAACAGGATGGCTAGTAACGATTTCTTGAATTTTTGCTTGAGTGTCCATATTTTTTTCCTGAATTTATGCCGTTTAAAGATGATGATTTACTACTAATAATAATGAGGTAATTTTAAGGCTATCTGAAAAAAAGGGTTAATTCCCTTTTTTGGTTTTAGAGCCTTTTTCGTCCAGAGACTACCCGACAGTGGCCTGCCAAATCGAGGTGCGCCTGCACATCTATTAAGCCTGCTACTTGCATAAGCCCCATTACAGCATCAGATTGATCAAAGCCGTGCTCGACGGCAATCAAGCCGCCAGGTTT
>JBBAON010000149.1:0-1738 GCA_040401435.1 Candidatus Methylopumilus sp. | reverse complement strand
TTAGAACCTATGTGTTGCGGGCTGGTTTTCTAGACGGAGCGCATGGGTTGGCGCTTTCGATATCTAATGCGCAGACTAGTTATTACAAGTATGTGAAGTTGTGGGCGATGCGGCAGTCGAAAAGAGAGCCACTTTGAACTTTCTTAATTTGTTGGCTATCAAAGATATGGGTCATGGATTAATCATTGGCCTTGTTGTGATGATTGTTGTTCCAATTTATTTTCAATTAAAACTCTTACGCTTTTTGCCCGCCTTATCTGTTTTGTGTTTTGCATTAGCACTGTCGACGGGCTTAGCTTATTTAATTTATCCAAACTACTTTGATCATGCAGAACCAACAGTAGCCATCATTGGACAAATAGTGGCGGCTGGCGGCCAAGCTTATCCACAAGGAACTGATTGGCAATTCAATGGACTGATTTATGGCCCTGGCCTATATTTGCTTAATGCCCTAGGTACGGAGCTCTTTGACCCAATTCTTGGTAGTAAGTTGCCCGGCGTACTTTCATATGCGATGGGGTTGTCGTTAATCTGGTGGTTACTGCCATCGACTATCCCACGCGCAATGCTAGTGTTGATCTACTTGTTTTATGAGTTCGGTTTTTGGAATCGACCGGAAGCCCATTTGCTATTTCTAAGTGCCTTGGGCATAGCCCTAATCGCTAGACCACAAACTTGGACCATGTATGGGTTGGGCTTATTAGCTGGGCTGGCTACTTCATTCAAATTCACTGGCTTTTTATTTTTCATTCCCTTGGTTTTTGCGCGACTTATTCAAGGCAATAGTTGGCGCTCTTTGCCTTTCGCGGTTTTGTTAGGCCTGGGAGTTGCTTGCTTACCTTATGCATTACCAGCGTTCAGCTTTCACAACCATTTGGCTTATATCCAATTACTTGCTACTCAAACACTTAGTGCAAGTCTGATGCAAAGCAATGTAGCGTATGCTGTTTTTTCTTTCCTCCCAGTGGTTTGGCTTTGGGCGATCCAGCGTAAACACCCTCAGCGTAGACAACTAGGGCTGATCATTTTGGTTGATGCGGTTGTAGAACTTTTAGTTTGTATTGCTGCGTCAAAGCCGGGCGCTGGCCCGCATCATTTGTTGCCTGGGGTACCTATAAAAATTTGGCTCGTACACCAGCTAACCTTTAAAAATGATGAGAATGCGCGTGCATTCCGTTTCCTTGGACTAGTTGTTCTCGTTATGTCGATCTACTACGTGAGCTATGGTTATCCAAAATTCCTCCGCGTTCATTTGGTTAGTTTTGAGTCGATTTCGCGGCAATTTCAAGCAAAGCGAGAACTAAAACAATTTATACAAAATAATCCTAGTCCTTTAATAGGCGTAAGTGACGACAAGCATGAAAACTACTCGTTAAGCTTTTATCGCCCATATGCTTTTACACCTGACTACAAAAGCAAGCTAGACCCAGTTGCTTTTATGGAGGTGAATTACACATTAGAAGTTGACGACAGTTTATTAGCTGAAAAAATTCGTGCCTGCACATATAAGTCTATTATTTTGCCGGCTCAAGGTGACCCCTTCGACTTGTCTAACCTATATTTCAAATACAAAAAACCACTATTTACAGATAATTTGAAATCAATATTCACATCAAGTTACAAACTGTTAAAGCGTGGGCAGTTCTACGATGTTTATGTGTGCTCTAAGGCTTTATAAAGCCTTGTACTAACCCGCCACAAAACTCCCACTCTTCCCCCCATGCTTCTCCAGCAACTT
>JBBAON010000148.1:0-1748 GCA_040401435.1 Candidatus Methylopumilus sp. | reverse complement strand
GGTCGCCGCCGCCGCCGCGCCTGCGTTTACAACCCTAACTGTCGCCGATCTTTCCTCCTCCATTGCTGTCTCCGCCATCCTTGCCGCCTCAGTAGCTGCTACCACTGCAGCCTTCGCCGCTCTGTCAGCAGCAGCGGCCGCCGCTGCCGCCGCAGCAGTCTTCATCTTCGCTGACTCTACGTTAAAAGTCTCAATTGGACCTTTTTCCCTAGTTTCCAGCGATCTTAGCATCAGAGGGCCCTGAGTCTGGTGATTGCCTCCAGACAGCTGGGGGGCCGGCCTCTCAGACTCCACCGGTTTTGAGGTCACCTGGTCGGTGTCCATCTGCTCTCCATCCGTCCCGTGGATCTGTGGTGGCAGCACATTCTCAAAGTAGTTATTCCCCGCTTTCATCACCTGTAGCTGAGGGATATCCCTCCTATTTGTGAGCCTGTACTTTGTCACCTTTCCTTCCCTCTTGAGCTCTTCACCATATTTGTTGAGGGACTTCACTTCCTCCATCCTTTCCTTAGGGAACAGGTCCCTCATGCTAACTCCCTTCATTTTGTAGTGCGCAAAGTACCGGCGCAACTCTGTTGCCGCTTCATTTTTAATCTGGACACTCGCAAAGTAGATCATCAGGTTGTCCATCTGCTGCCTTGGGCCATTTTTCTCAAAGCAAATAACACGGTTGAAAAAGTGGTAAATGCCGCAATCTCTTAGCATCGCAATCACCACAGCTACAGGATCCATTGAGTGGTGGAGCTGCATATGTCTCTTAAGGGCCATTATTCCGGAGAGATGTACACCCTCCGCAGAGCGGCTCTGCTGTAGGGCAGGATGCCCTGTAGGGAGGGTTGCCTCCTTCAGTGCTTTGTTCACAACCGCCAGGGTCGTGGTGTTGTCCTTGAGGATCCTCTGCTGGTCGTCCAGCTTCCTGTACAGCTCTTCCAGTGCTGCCTTCTGATTTCTCCCTATATTGTCCACCTCACTCATTACTATCTGAATGTTCTCCGTGTTGTCATCCACCTTGGCTGACAGCTCGCCCACCCTCTCTTCTACCCGTTCAACCTGCGCCTGCATATAGTTATAGCTGTTTGTGCAGTTAGCAGTTATCTCCTCAAAGCTTCTGTTGAAGGCGACCGTATTGCTCACGGATTCTTCTTGGTCTTTTATCATCTGTTGGATGTAATTGTTTCTCATCTCCGCTAGCTCTAGCTTGAGCTTGTCCACCTCCTTGCAAAGGTTATCCACTCTCGTCCTCTCCATCATGCTGTTTACGTCCTCAACACCGGTAAACTCAGGGCACAGGTACACAGCCTCCGTCCTCTTAGACCTCTCTCCTTTTTCCTCCTCAGCCTCCGACTCCTGTGCGGATGTTGTGCAGTTAGATTTTTTTGCTGTTTTAGTCTCCCCAGGAGACGAGGCTCTGGAGAGATCAGAGTCCTCATTACCAGTCTTCTTTCTTTTCCTTCCCTCGTCCTCAGCCTCCATGTTGCTCTGCTCCTCACTTCCACATCCCGCCTCTTCTTGGGAGGACAACTGTGTGGCTAGGTCAGCCATTGCTGCCTCGTCCTCCTTACCGTCCTCAAACATATTGCTACTGTCTCTACTGCTGTCTTTTGAGAAGTACACCGTACTAGCCGGTGAAACACACTCCTTCTTTTTCTCTTTACTGTCACTTTTGTTCGCCACTAGATCTATAGCACTCTGAGTAAAACGACTCATAAAATCTCTCATGACACTGTCCCTAGGATTGATCCTCACTT
>JBBAON010000147.1:0-1796 GCA_040401435.1 Candidatus Methylopumilus sp. | reverse complement strand
ACGGTAATGGAATTCAAAACATATATGTGCTTAATTTGTGGCTGGGTCTACGACGAGGCTGCAGGTTTGCCTGAAGAGGGTATTGCGCCAGGCACGCTTTGGAAAGATGTACCCATGAACTGGACCTGTCCTGAGTGTGGTGCACGCAAAGAAGACTTTGAAATGATGGCGATCTAATAGATCAATTTAATTAAGCAATATTTAAATTCATTATCTAAATCGGGAAAAGTATCTTGGGAAAAAATGACATCTTATTTGAGCGCGCACAAAAAACAATTCCTGGGGGTGTGAATTCTCCAGTACGCGCCTTTCGTCAGGTGGGCGGTACTCCACGTTTTGTTACTAAAGCTAAAGGTCCTTATTTTTGGGATGCTGAAGGTACACGCTATATTGATTTGATCATGTCCTGGGGTCCTATGATTGCAGGCCATGCAAATCCAGAAGTGGTTGAAGCAGTAAAGCAGGCTGCAGAAACTAGCTTTAGCTACGGCGCTCCTACCGAAGGTGAAATTGAATTAGCGGAACGCATTTGCCAGTTGGTTCCTAGTATTGAGCAAGTGCGGATGGTATCGAGTGGAACTGAAGCCACTATGAGTGCACTGCGTCTTGCGCGTGGTCATACGGGGCGCGATCTCATTATTAAGTTTGAAGGTTGTTATCACGGCCATGCTGACAGTCTTTTGGTGAAAGCGGGCTCTGGCCTCTTAACCTTTGCAGATTCAACTCAAAATGCACCGTCATCTGGTGGTGTACCACAGGATTTAGTTAAACATACCTTGGTATTGCCATATAGCGATGTGGCAGCTCTTAAGGAAGTATTTGCAAAGCAGGGCAATCAGGTAGCTGCTGTGATTATTGAGCCGTTTGCTGGCAATATGAATCTCATTAAGCCCTCAACAGAATTTCTATCGATACTGCGTCAGTTGACGAGCCAGCATGGCAGTGCGTTGATTTACGACGAGGTGATGACTGGTTTTAGGGTTGCTTTAGGTGGTGCGCAATCTCTGCAAGGCATCACTCCTGACCTTACTTGTCTTGGCAAGGTCATGGGCGGCGGTATGCCGATGGCTGCTTTTGGCGGTAAAAAAGAAATCATGTCTAAGTTAGCTCCGCTGGGTAACGTTTATCAGGCGGGCACCTTATCAGGTAATCCGGTGGCTGTAGCTGCAGGCCTAAAGACCCTAGAGATTATTTCTCGAGAAGGCTTCTTTGATTGTCTGACTGGGCAAACTGAAAAGCTCATGTCTGGGCTCAAGCTTGCGGCAGATGAAGCAGGCGTGCCTTTTGCGGTTGATAGCGTTGGCGGTATGTTCGGCTTTTACTTTGCTAATGAGGTTCCAACTTCTTTTGAGGCAGTGACTAAAACTGATATCGAAGCGTTTAAGAAGTTCTTCCACTTGATGTTAGATCAAGGAGTGTACTTGGCACCATCTGCTTATGAAGCTGGATTTATTTCTATTGCCCATGATAATGCCGTGTTGGAAGAAATCATCACTGCAGCGAAAACTGCATTTAAGAAGCTATAAGAAGCTATAAGAGGCGGAGTAAAAATTACATTCTGAGTGGATGGTCGTAGCCATCTGCTTGGATAATCTCTAGATTCTTACTCGGCTTACCTGACTCTGGAATTTCCATTGCGGTGAGCTTGCCACCCCAGACGCAGCCTGTATCGAGGCCTATGACATTTTCATGCTGGAGTAGTCCTAGAGTAGACCAGTGTCCGAAGTAAATCAGGGAGTTTTGCGTTTTTCGTTTGGGGGTTTTGAACCAGGGAATGTAGCCTTTTGGACCATCCT
>JBBAON010000146.1:0-1802 GCA_040401435.1 Candidatus Methylopumilus sp. | reverse complement strand
GAACGGTGCTGGCTAGTCCTATTCTGGTGTGGATTGGAGCCATCAGCTACCCACTGTATTTATGGCACTGGCCCATACTTTCATTTACAAGAATTGTGGAAGGGGTTACGCCGAAATTAGAGATGCGAATTATTGGGGTACTAGCTTCTTTCTTGTTAGCGTGGCTTACCTTTGTATGTATAGAAAGACCCATACGGGTTCAGTGGAGAGCTTCTTATAAAACCGCAAGCTTATTACTGTGCATGGTGTGCATTGCCTTTCTTGGGAACACCGCGCATGAAACCAATGGCTATCCAGACCGAGAGGTTGTTACTTCTAGACAAGTGAAATATGCGGGCGACATCGACCATGACGAATTTCATACTTACTCTCAAGCCCACTTCTATACCTGTGAACAGAAAAGTATTCGTGAAGCCTCGTCCGCTTGGAAGGGCGTAATCAGATGCTTCCAGTCAAAACCCAACAAGCCTGTTGACTTTGTGCTCTTGGGCGACAGTCATGCAGAGCATCTATTTATCGGGGTAGCTGAGGCAATGCCAGATAAAAATGTCGCTTTTTATGCAAGTGGAGCGTTGCCATTATCAAACCAATGGCGGCAAGAACCAGCATTCATCCACTTACTTGCCGAAAAGAACGCAGTTACTGTACTAATTGCAGGAATGTGGCCGACTCAGTCGAGGGATGCCTCCACTTACAAAGCGATGGTTGAAGAACTGGATGCAGCAATTAAAGCGTTGCTAGCTGTAGGTAAAAAGGTAGTGCTTCTTGGGGATATTCCCCAATTTGATTTCGATCCACAAACCTGCAAATTTCAAAGGCCGCTTAGACAAAGTATTCGATGTGAAATGCCTAGGATTGAATTCACCAAAAAATCAATGAATTACCAACGCTCGCTGCACGAGGTGAAGTTGCTTAACCCACAAGTCAAGTTAATTTCCGCAGCAGACTTTGTTTGTAAAGACAAAACTTGCTCTATGGTTGAGGGGGATACTTTGCTATTTAGAGACAACAACCATCTCAACATTCCTGGCTCACAGCGCGTTGGATTGAAATTAGCTCAAAAGATAGTAGCCAATTGATCTTTACACACCACAAAATTTGAGGAATTTACTGTCTGAGCTCCTCATAGATTTAGCGCGGGCGCGCATCGATTGAGCAATTGAATGTTAATTACGTCGTGAAATGTCTTCCCACTGCGCATGCCATTCTTTTTGATGGTCTAACTCTACTGCTTTGACATAGCGATAAAACGTGACTTCAAAATAAGAAAACGCAATGATAAAACCTGCCCATCCATCTAATACGCCGCGTTTGAAAATGTAGTGGCGAATAAATGCCCAGATTGCATGACGGAATGCTTTGCCGTAACTAGATTTAGCCTGACGGCGCTTGGTTGCCCCAAGCGATGAGTAGCGATTCATTTTTGCAATGGACGCGCTCATATCTTTAAAAAGTAGTTGCCAAATAGCGTTTTTGAAATGCCCAAATGTTTCCCCTTTTGACAATTCAAAGCCTTCATGGACTGGGCTAATCTCATAGCGCATGGCCTCACGATGGAACAACTGGGGCTGTCGATAATTGGGAAACCATCCTGAGTGCTTAATTTCAGAGCCTAAAAAATAATTACGTCGTGGCACAAAAAATGCACGATGTTTCAGTTCACAAACGTGTTGACGAGCCTCTTTACTTACTGCGGGAGGACAAAACTCGTCGGCATCTAAACTAAAAATCCAAGAGTGGGAGCAGGCTTGGATCGCAGAGTTTCGTAAAGAGCCAAAACCCTCGAACTTAACTTGCAAAAC
>JBBAON010000145.1:0-1816 GCA_040401435.1 Candidatus Methylopumilus sp. | reverse complement strand
GATAAGAAGTCCTATGCAGAGCAAATTACTTTTGTTACAGATCGCCCTGGCCATGATCGTCGCTATGCGATTGATGCCAGCAAGGTAGAGCGCGAGTTAGGCTGGCGGCCTGCAGAGACATTTGATACAGGGATTCGTAAGACAGTGCAGTGGTATTTGAACAATCCAGCCTGGGTAGAAGGTGTTGTTAGCGGTAGCTATCGTGACTGGTTACAGAAGCAGTACAGCTGAACTGCACAAGTCTCCAATGAATATCCTCATATTTGGTAAAGATGGGCAGTTAGGTAAAGCGTTTCAAGTTTTATTAGATTCGCTAATACCCACTTTGGCGGAGAAGCCTCATGTTCAGTATGTTGGGCGCGCTGAATGTAATTTATCGGATGCTGCTAAATTAAATTCTCTCTTAAATCAATCTCATCCTCAGTTAATTATTAATGCCTCAGCGTATACCGCTGTGGATAAGGCAGAGATTGAGCCGGAATTAGCATTTGCAGTGAATGCAACAGCTCCTGAGTTGATGGCTCAATATGCGGCGCAGTATGGAGCTACTTTTTTACATTACTCCACAGATTATGTTTTTGATGGTGAGAAGTATGGTTTTTATCTAGAGGATGACCTGCGCAATCCTCTTGGTGTTTATGGCAAGAGTAAGGCGGCTGGGGAAGAAGCCATTGCTAAAGCGTTTGCAACTAGTCCCTCGGGAAGCGCGGGTCAATACGCGATTTTTAGAACGAGCTGGGTGTATGGAGATGGCGGTAATTTCATTCGTACGATTTTGCGTTTGGCAAAAGACCGAGATGAGCTGAAGGTGATTGAAGATCAATATGGCGTTCCCACCAGTGCTCAGTGGCTCGCGCAAGTGAGTTTAGGTTTGGTAATGGATGCAAAAGGGCAGTTGAGAGCATTCCCGTCCGGCATCTATCACGCCGTTCCAGCCGGTGAGACAAGTTGGCATGGTTTAGCCTGCTGGGCTGTGCAAGCTGCTTTAGATGCTGGGTTGTCGTTGAGGACTCCTCCGCATGCTATTAAGCCAATTCCTGCAGTGGAGTACCCTTTGCCAGCCCCACGGCCCATGAATTCACGGATGTCGACAGATAAGCTCCGCAAGGTCTTAGAGGGTCAGAGCAATATGTCAAAATTAGAACTATTAAATCAGCCCTGGGATGGAGCCGTTCGCTCTTATGTCCACAATTTGACTAAAGATGGACTTATTTAAAGAGAGTGATATGGCAGTAAATCAGATGAATCGCAAAGGCATTATTTTGGCAGGAGGTTCTGGTACTCGTTTGTATCCAGTAACCCAAGCTGTCTCTAAACAGTTAATGCCTGTATATGACAAGCCGATGGTGTATTACCCGTTAACCACGCTGATGCTTGCAGGTATTCGAGATATTTTATTAATCTCAACACCCCACGACACTCCGCGCTTTGCAGAGTTGCTTGGAGATGGCTCGCAATGGGGTTTGAATATTGAATATTGCGTACAACCTTCGCCAGATGGTTTGGCACAGGCATTTACATTAGGAAAAAACTTTGTTGGCAATAACCCAAGTGCTTTAGTGCTTGGCGACAATATTTTTTACGGTCATGAATTAGTTGATCAGCTTGATAGCGCTAATGCACGTCATGATGGCGCAACTGTCTTTGCCTATCATGTCACTGATCCAGAGCGTTATGGTGTGGTGGAGTTTGACAAAGATTACAAGGCACTCTCTATTGAAGAGAAGCCATTAAAGCCGAGAAGTAGCTATGCGGTAACGGGACTCTATTTTTACGATAATCAAGTGTGCGACATAGCTGCTTCAATTAAGCCTAG
>JBBAON010000144.1:0-1826 GCA_040401435.1 Candidatus Methylopumilus sp. | reverse complement strand
ATCTACAACCATAGCACCAAAATACGTAGCACAGAGTAGGTAATGTACGTACTTCGGTACAAGAGAGTTTAAAGCCAGACCCAAGTCGGATGGACCCTAACCAAGTCATCGATAATTACCAGCAACAAATCAAATTGTTCCCCTCGACCACCTTTTACCTCCCCTTTTAACGTAGCCATAGAACCCCAAGGCACCAGTCACAAGGCCACACTGGTAGCCATCACTGCTACCATATCACCAGATTAGAACGGCTGATTGTTGATTCATGACATCCACGCTAGAACGGCTGATTGTTGATTCATGACATCCACGCTAGAACGGCTGATTGTTGATTCATGACATCCACGCTAGAACGGCTGATTGTTGATTCATGACATCCACGCTAGAACGGCTGATTGTTGATTATTATTAAACCCTTACATTACCCTTTTGATCCCTTTTCTTGGTCGTCTCTCGTACCTACAAGAGTATCCCCATCTCTATAGTAGTACTCTGTCATCTACCTACTCCTGATGTAGATAAATATGTACGCACAACACCTAGACCATTTTTTTGGATGGCGCACGAGCACACCTGCACTGACCAACCGACCAACCGCAGGGAACCACAGTAACCACAGTAGCCCAGACGCAACGCAACATTGCAACATCGCAACAATCGTACCAATCACCGAGATCGACCGGTGTTGGTGTTACTCTTCCTCCAATCGCACAGTGTGACGATGAGGTCGACGGGTGTGGTTGTTGTGGTGATTGCTGTTCATTCACCATCCATATATTGTTATAATTGGTCGTTGCTGGTCCATTTACGTTAGTAACATTATCATTGGCTATTATTTGTGGTAGTTTCCCCCTTGGATACTTGGATGGTGGGAGAGCATGTCGTGCCGATATCGATATGTATGCCATTCCTCCTGGTGAAGAATCACCGTCGTTATTATTATCATCGTTGTCGTCATTGTCGTATTCTACAATTCCGTCGCCAACTCGATGAAGATGGCGCGGGAAGGAGGAGAATCCTTCCTTACTATACCGATTCGTATAATATTCCTCGCCATCATTACTAACACCGCCCAACACTTGGCCGAACGGCATCGTCGCGTTTTCGTCATTATTTTTCGTCGGCCGCCGCTGCGATTGCCGCAATGCCGACGCAAATTCTGCATAGTACTTCGTCTCCTCGCTCTTCCCCCGATGAAGCGATGGATTGACGGGAGTGGCATCAATGACAAATGTCACGGGACGCATATTATTTACTAATGCATTCACTCTTTAGGTAGCAGCTTGGAGCACCACGCACACATCACACACCCGTCGTCGCGCCTGCTATCGATTGAGGCGATAGACTCTACTTCGTCCTGCTTGACGTCGCGAGGAGGGTGGTGGTGTGATGAGGTGGTGCCGCCAAAAATGGGAACAAGAGGCGATAGGGGCTCCGCCTCTGTCCCAAAAAGTGAAAACCACTGTTGGAATCGTTGAATGCTCTATTGATTCAATGTGGCTTTAATAGGTAACAATGAATTAGTAATTTTGTCTACTAGAAAACAATCGGTCAAAGATACGATTTTTCTATATAGTGAAAACTTTGACATCTACAACCATAGCACCAAAATACGTAGCACAGAGTAGGTAATGTACGTACTTCGGTACAAGAGAGTTTAAAGCCAGACCCAAGTCGGATGGACCCTAACCAAGTCATCGATAATTACCAGCAACAAATCAAATTGTTCCCCTCGACCACCTTTTACCTCCCCTTTTAACGTAGCCATAGAACCCCAAGGCACCAGTCACAAGGCCACACTGGTAGCCATCACTGCTACCATATCA
>JBBAON010000143.1:0-1829 GCA_040401435.1 Candidatus Methylopumilus sp. | reverse complement strand
CAAACGCTAACAAAAATTTAGGCATAAAACCTCCAAAAAAATCTAATTAACTGTCGTACCCAGGATTCAACCGATCCAACCTACGCAACAAAGCCGGCCAAGCCAAATCCGCAGCGGATCCTTTGGATTGCTGCACACGGACAGCCGCTGTCACACCATCCAATACCTTTTGCGGCACTGGACTTAAAGTCCCACCTGCTTGCGCACTAATTTGTATTTGGCAACTCGTCTCTAAAAAATACATAGCCAAGAATGCATCGGGCACGCTGCATCCCACTGTCAGCAAACCATGGTTGCGCAAGATCATGTATTTGTTATTGCCTAAATCCGCTTTCAGACGGTCACGCTCATCATCATGCACCGCCAAGCCTTCGTAGTCGTGGTAAGCCAAGGAACTCAACAACAAAGAAGATTGCTGCGAGATAGGCAAGAGCCCGTCTTTTTGCGCGCTCACCGCAACGCCTGCGCGCGAATGCGTGTGCAAAACGCACACCGCATCATGACGCGCTTCATGGATGGTGCTGTGAATCACAAAGCCGGCGTGGTTCACATAAAAAGTTGACTCATTGATTTGATTACCTTGTAAATCAATTTTGAGTAAGGACGATGCTGTGATTTCATCAAACATCAGACCATAAGGGTTGATCAAAAAATGGTGGTCTTTGCCTGAAACACTTTCAGGCAACTTGGCGCTGATATGGGTGAAGATCAAATCGCTCCAGCCATACATGGCCACCAGGCGGTAGCAAGCAGCCAAGTTGACGCGCAGCTTCCATTCGTCTTCGCTGACAACATGTTTGAGTGAGGGCAATTGCATAGAGGTCTCCTTGAAATTATTTATCGAACCATACAGGGGCGCTTGGGGTCAAACTTCCAACCTGGTATCAGGTATTGCATGGCTGTGGCATCGTCACGTGCGCCAAGACCATGTTGCAAATAGAGTTGGTGCGCGGCTTCTACTTTTTGCATATCGAGCTTTACGCCTAAGCCAGGTGCGGTGGGAACTTGTATGTGGCCCTTCACAATTTGCAAAGGCTCTTGCGTTAAACCGTGGCCGTCTTGCCAAATCCAATGCGTATCCATGGCAGTCACTTTGCCCGGTGCAGCAGCGCCTACATGGGTGAACATGGCCAGCGACACATCGAAATGGTTGTTGGAATGCGAACCCCAAGTTAGGCCCCAATCACGGCAGGTTTGCGCCACACGCACTGAGCCGGCCATAGTCCAAAAATGTGGATCTGCCAGAGGAATGTCTACGCTTTGCAAAGACAAAGAGTGCACCATCTGACGCCAATCTGTGGCCACCATATTGGTAGCAGTTGGCAATCCTGTTTGGCGTCTAAATTCAGCCATCACTTCGCGCCCACTAAAACCTTCTTCAGCGCCGCATGGGTCTTCCGCATAGGCAACGACGCCATGCAAATCACGCATCAAGCGCACCGCGTCTTTGAGCAACCAACCACCATTGGGGTCAATCGTGACACGCGCTTGTGGAAAGCGTTCATGCAAAGCACGTATCGCATCTATCTCCGCCTCGCCTGCTAGTGCACCGCCTTTGAGTTTGAAATCGTCAAAGCCATATTTTTCTCGTGCGGCTTCGGCTAAGCGCACGACTGCTTCTGGTGTCAATGCTTTTTCGTTACGGAGTCGAAACCAATCGTTATTTGCATTGAGTTCCGTACGGTAAGGCAAATCTGTTTTAGTTCTGTCGCCTACATAGAACAAATAACCAAGCATCTCAACCGATGTGCGTTGTTGGCCTTCACCCAATAGTGCAGCCACTGGAACGCCTAAATGTTGTCCCAGTAAATCTAATAAAGCAGACTCCA
>JBBAON010000142.1:0-1832 GCA_040401435.1 Candidatus Methylopumilus sp. | reverse complement strand
AGGCGCTTCATTTGAGCCAATGCTTCAGCCTTTTGTTCTGCTGTCGCACTTGGAATTTTCGCCAGTAAAGCCCAAAGCTCATATCGATCTGGGAATTTTTTAACAGCATCTGTTGCAATCTGTAACCCTTGTGCTTCTAATTTATTTTCTAGCAAAATACCGGCTGCTTGTCCCATTTGATATGGATCCGACGGCCAGTTATAGGCAGCTTTGACAACGACTTGGACATCACCCGATTCCAATGCAGATTTAAACTTAGATGATGACACTAAAGGTGGCAGCCCAGCTAATAGACCAACAAGCAAGCCTACGAACATTCCGAGTGCAGTAATAGGAGCAACTTTACTCTTTGCCAAATCAGATGCTGTTCGACCTTTGTTGATGGATCCTTTGGCAGAATCGTTGGGCAAATCTGAGCGTGAAGTAATTTCATATCCAATAATTAATCCTGAAATAATCCAGCCCCACACAGCAAGCCCAAGTTGATTGAGTGAGATTACCGATTGAGCTTGATATGCAATCCACACCGCAATCAATCCAGCCACAACTGGATCAAAACTTTTGCTGCGCTTTATCAATCGCACAACCGCGATGGCCGCTAACAACATAAGTATTAGATAGATCACCGCTAATGGAAATCCGCCAGTGGCAGAAGAATCGATGAACACATTGTGTGAAGCATTTGAGGTTATGTCGGGACCTCTACGTATAGTTGCCGTAACAGTTCTAGCTCTTCGATACCAATCACCGTAACTGTCTAGGCCAACCCCAAAAATTGGGTGCTGCACACTCATTTTCCAGCCTGCTCGCCAGTAATCACCACGGTAGGCGACTGAATCTTTATACAACAGCCCAGCCAGAGGCCCACTATTGAGTGAACCTAAAGCCACAACAATAAAACTGATTCCACCAGAAATAACAGCAGGGATTGTTAAGGCTTTAAATTTAGATTTAGAAATCCAAATTAAAGTCACAACGGCAGTCCCGCCAGCTAACACCAAAAATCCCTGTTGCGAATGGGTTTCCTTGATTACATATATAGCAAGCAGTACATAGACGAAATATCCCAAGCGAAGTGCAATCTTTATAGATCCAGCCAGCAACATTGAAATTGCCATGATTGCCGATAATGCAACAAATGAAGATTGAAAGTTTGGGTTACCCAAGAAGCCAATTACTGGACTGTATTGATTAACCCATTTAAATGGATCTGCATCTAAAGCTTGAATGATTCCATATCCAATTGATAACCCACCTGTGCCCAGTAGCACCCAGGCGAATTGGGACATCACCGATCTTGAAGCTGAGATGACCGCAGAAATCAGTAAGAAACATAAAGACACATAAGCAACTAATCCTGTAGCCCTACCGAAAGTTCCAAAAAACGCCTGAATCTTGTTAGTTCCCGCAAGTGCGAACACAAGGAACAAATCAAGGATGAATGCCAGACACACGAAGTAAATCAATCTATATCTGGGATCTAGGAAACTCTTGCGATTGGTTACTAGAGCACCAAAAGCCATAAATCCACCAGCGGCAATAACTGCCAGTTTTGGCACATTGATCGGATCATATGAAGCCCATGGGGTAACAGCCAAGGTAGCCACCATTGCCGTCCAACCCAGCAATCTTCCGATCGCGGCCGCCTCTGGCTTTTTCATCACCTCCTAAGGGTACTAACGGTGACCACAAATAACTCTGATCTTTCCAAGTGAAATTGATGATGTTGGCTTGTTGTTAAGTAAAGCTGCTGGTTTCTAGTTCTTTCAATTCTTCTATAGAAAGGCCGAAACCCGGCCCCCACCGAAGTGGGAACCGGGTTTCGGTTCTAG
>JBBAON010000141.1:0-1863 GCA_040401435.1 Candidatus Methylopumilus sp. | reverse complement strand
CGCATGGTCGGCTTGGTGTAGACGCCCGCTTGATTGACCTTGCTTTTCATGCCCAAACCCTTGATGGAGTGTTGACTGCGACAACGTACTGATCCAACTCGGGTGCTTCTTTGCCATGCCGCACATTGGCGTGATAGCCGGTCACTGCAACCATCTCGGGAATGTCAACCCCATCAACTACGGTGAACGTGCCAGTTGGCTTGTAGATCGTGCCAATAACGTCAACTGCTGTGTACTTTGGGTGCAGGGTTGTCTCTATCACACCGTCTATCGTCACCGTTTCCTTGGTGAACAGCACCAAATCAGCGACTGTTTTACTGGTGAACTTGAGTAAGTAGTCCATATGCTTATACCGTTATAGATTGAAGTTCAGCGTTGCTGAGTCGGCGGGGGTAGTAGGCGATGAAGCGAATGTAGCCATTGACAGATTGGGTTGATGCATTATTTTGCCCAATAAATAACGCTGAAATTGTGCTTATTGATGTTCCAGAAGAACTTGTAACTACGGTTGCGCCATTTAAAGACAAAGCAAAATTATTTGTTTGAAAAGCACACGCTACTTTATATGTTGCTGAAGCAGGTACCACCGTAGGATTAAAAATATCTAATTGAGTAACACCTCCAGATATAACGGCCATAGCGACTACGGAACTTGCTGCGCGACGAGTAAAAATTCTACCTAGTCCACCACCAAGATTATCGTTTAACTCCCATGCAAATTGCGCAAGGTTATTTACTGGCGCAGAACCAATGCTTGCATACATTGTTCCTTGATTTACATTATACCAACTACTAAAGTTAGTTCCAGTTATTGAAGCAACGTCTGCTGCGCGAGTTGCTGCTGCTGTGGTGGTGGGGATGTACGAGGTAGCGAAAGCACCGGCTTCGAGTTGAGCGCCCCAAAGATAAACCGTCGCCCCAGAACCAGCAGTAGTTAATTGTAAATTAACTGTTGTTCCTGTAGTTGTGGTTTTTTGAAGTGTTACTCGTTGCCAAGAGGTTGTGACGCTAACCGCAAGCGTTGTGACTTCGCTCAAATCTGTATTGGATATCAGGCTTACCGACTGCGCGGAATCGGCCCTTATCCAAATACTAATTGCGTAAGTTGTTGTTGGGGTGGAAGCAACTGCCTGGTACATTCCAGATGATGCCCCAAAAGTAACTCTGTCTGCATTTACGCCCCCATTGGGGGAGGTAGTGGTATCTGCTGCAACGGAAGTTGTGCCAAATTTAATCCAACCAGCATTATTAAACTGCTCTGAATGCAGCAACAAATTCGTCCGCTGCTCTTCAATCAGCAAGCCCAGCGGGGCCAGCGTCGTTGGGTTGTAGTCAAAACGGGGGTCGTTAATTGCATCTGACTGCAATACTCCCGTAGAGTCGTAGTACGTCCCCGTACTGGCTCGGGTGAACGTGATGCGACTATCTAAAGCACCACCATTGGTAAAGTCAAGAATTAGAGAGGCACCACCAAAACCAGAATAGTTGTAGGGAATGAAACCAATAGAACTCACTTGCCAAGCAGTAGTTGCAGCGTTATCTTGATAGACAGGGATGTAGTCTTTCCATGCTCGAACAGTTCCACCTAAAGAAGGAACAATTGCAACATTGATAAAACCATTGTTGTTATAGGAATTCTCAACACCACCATTAGATAGTTTGACAGGGATGTAATCAACCCATCGTCGAAGACCTACCACACTGGTAAGGAAGTAAACAACCATTTGCTGTTGACCATTAGGTGCAAAGGTTGAAGGGTAAGTGCGTGGAACCATAGTTACTCTTTTAGAGTACCAACAACGAGGTAATCATTACTTGGCCTTCTTGGCCTTGTTGGTAGCTGTCCGAGCGCCCCTAGCAGGC
>JBBAON010000140.1:0-1883 GCA_040401435.1 Candidatus Methylopumilus sp. | reverse complement strand
ACATCGAGCAACCAGCAGAATTTAATCGCACTGTCCGTGACTTTATTGATACAGTGGACAACACTTTGTAGAAATGTATTTAAAAATTAAAGCGCCATGTCAATGAAAAAAACGGATCTCTATAAAAACCTCGCCCTGGCAACTGCACAGCGTATGAAAAATGCTGCTAAGACGCCAAAGCCGGGTACGGCAGAGGGTATTGCTAAAACCAAAAAAGAGCTGGCCAGTAGCAATCCCATGCTCGCCTCTTTAATGGGTAAGACTAAGACAAAGTCAAAATAGATCGCTACATTGCAATCTAAAAATCATTACCTACTAGTTGATTTTTTAAAAACTTTCGCAGCCTTTGCGATTGTTCTTCACCATTTTTCAAATTATGGTCAATTGGCAGAGGATGCTCGAAACTTTTTGCCAACAATAATGGCCTGGCTGTTTGAATATGGTCGTTTTGCTGTGCAGATCTTTTTGGTGTTGGGTGGTTATTTAGCGGCTAAGTCACTCACGCGTGCAAAAGATTTAAAAAATCCACACATTCTCCTCAGGACGATTTTCAATCGTTATATACGATTATTTACTCCTTATTTAGTTGCGTTAATTATTACTATTACTTGCGCATGGCTTGCACGTTTTTGGGTTCAAGATGAATTTGTTGGAGAGTCAGAAACCTTAGGGCAATTTCTAGCGCATTTATTTTTCCTTCAGGGTATTTTAGGTTTAGATTCAATTTCTGCTGGCATATGGTATGTGGGAATAGATTGGCAGCTATATGCTATCTTGGCGATCCTCTTAGGCATGTTTCCTGCCTTTAGATCCGCAATCTGGATTTTGGCTGTGGTCTGCGTTTTATCTTTGTTGTACTTCAATAGACATGGTGAATATGAAAATTATTTTATTTACTTCATGGGCCCTTATGGTTTGGGCGTTCTAGCACAGCTTTGCAAAAACTATCCCGATCGATTGATTAATCGCCTTGCCAGCATACTAATGATAGTAATTGGGGTTGCTATTGTTATTAGCAGTTTCCAGCAGATTTGGTTTCGTAACCTTCTGGCTTATGTTGTGGCGATTACGCTAGTCTTTTGGGGTGATTGGGCATACCTTGATCGATGGCGTGAAAAGAAAAATTCACGAATGCACAAGTTGGTGAATGCCATCTTATGGAGCAGCAGAAGGTCTTACTGCGTTTTTTTAACACACTTCTGTTTTATTTTGCTGGCTAATACCATTTACATCAGCTGGGGTATGAGTCAGCACCATGATGGCGCAATGGCGATCGCCCTGATGTTTTTTTCTATTGTGGCAAGTTGGCAGGCTGCTAATTATCTCTATCGATGGGTGGAACTACCATCTAGGAGAATTAAATTCTAAAGTCCCATTTCTTTTAAGACGCGAAAGATTTCACGATAAGCCTTAGGAGGTTTATTGCTTTCTTTTTCCTTGCGCGCATTACGAATGAGCGTGCGCATATTCTGGATATCCATATCGGGATATTGCTCAATCATCTTCGTAAAGGTTTCGTCATTTGCGATTAGGCGATCACGATAAGACTCTAGATGATGCAGCTTTGCAGTCTCTGCTTTGCTAACACCCTGAATTGCATCCAAGCGCTTTTGGATCGCATCGAGCTCTTCCGCATCCAAAAAGCGCATGAGCTTGCCAAGGTACTGCTTATGACGACGAATCGCCTCAAAACTCTTAATCTTGTTGGTTTCCGCAATGGAGGCTTTAATAGCCTCATCCATAGGTATGGTCTTTAAGGCATCACTGCTAAGCGCTGCTAGAACTTCAGCCAGCTTTTGGCGCTCGGTCATCAAGCGCTTTAGCTCAGATTTGCTGGGCCCATCATCAAGATCATCTTTCTTGGGGGTGCGGTTCTTTTCATT
>JBBAON010000139.1:0-1886 GCA_040401435.1 Candidatus Methylopumilus sp. | reverse complement strand
GGACTCTTTGGGACCGTTGTCGGCATGATTGAAATCTTTGGTAGTCAGGGCGTCGGAAGCCCCCAGCAGCTAGCGCATGGAATCTCTATTGCCCTGTACAACACTGCTTTTGGTTTGCTGATTGCCATTCCTGCTTTAGCTGCATGGCGCGGCCTGCGTGCAATGGCAAATCAACGCCAACATGAGTACGAAGAATTTACTCGTCAATTATTTAAAAAACTCTATCCACATTCTGCAGATACAAAATGAATTGGCTAGAAAATAAGCTTCAGCATCGAGGTCAATTTTCACTAGGGGTAAGGACAGCTCCGGTAGAGCCTGAGATCAATCTCATTCCTTTTATTGATGTGTTGTTAGTAGTACTAATTTTTCTGATGATCTCCACTACATTTACCCGCTACCAAGAGTTAGCTATCACTCTACCTACTGCAAATGGCGCAGCAAGCCAGTCGGAGATGAAACAAATTCATATTGCAGTCAGTCGCGATGGGCGCTTTGCTATTAATGGCAAGATGACTGACCGTAGCCAATTAAGCAATAGTCTCAATGCACTCAACGAAGACCATGCTATTCAAGTCAATATCGATGCTGATGCTAAAGCGCCCCACCAAGTCGTTATGAGCGCCTTAGAAGCAGCGCGTGATGCCAACCTATCTAATATTGTCTTTAGCAGTCAAACTACCAAGAAGTAATCCAACACGCCAAAACATTGAGCTCAAACAATCGCCTTTAATGTCATCCCCAAAAAAATCTTCTTTCTTTAATAAGGCTCCTCGGTTTTGGGAAAGGCGCGGGCCAATCAGTCTTGTGCTTTGGCCTTTATCTAAGATTTACGGTTGGATAAATCAAGCTTTAGATATGGTGGATGAGCTGAACTTAGGAAGACGTAAACCAGCGCCAGTACCGATCATTATTGTTGGCAATATTCGCGTAGGCGGCACCGGTAAAACTCCTATCGTCATTGCCTTGGCTGAGCAACTAGCAAGCATGGGTTGGAAACCCGGAATTATTAGCAGAGGTTATGGTGCAACTGCATTCAGCACACCCCACCAAGTAAAAAGTGATTCCAATCCTGCAGACGTTGGTGATGAACCCGTATTAATTGCCAAGCGCACAGACAATCAGTTTCCGATTTGGGTTCACCCCAAACGAACCCTCAGCATTCAATCTTTGTTAAAACAAGACCCTTCAGTGAACGTCATCATCAGTGATGATGGCTTACAGCATCGAAGTCTGCTGCGCTGGCCCGCCCGAGAAGGTGGCCGCGATATTGAGTTTGTAGTGCGCGATCAACGCGGTGAAGGTAATGGCTTCTTGCTGCCTGCCGGCCCATTACGCGAGCCTGCACCACGTGAGCGAGATGCCACTTTAATGACTGGTGCTATCGCGCCCTCCAATCACATTGATGAATATTTTTTAGGGCGGCGCGCTTTCACGCTAAGTAGTCAACTTGGCACACCCTATCAACTAAATCATCCAAGTAATACACAATCTTTATCCTCAATTGCTGATACCTATATTCCAAATAAGATTGCCGCTGTTGCTGCAACTGGCAATCCACAACGCTTTTTTGATGACTTACTAAAACAGGGGATTGCAGGCAAATGTATTGGTTTGCCTGATCACGCCACCTACACCCCAGAATTTTTCTCTGCAATTAATGCTGAGTGCATCCTCATTACTGAAAAGGATGCCGTAAAATGCACCTCAATACAGGATGAACGTATTTGGGTGATTCCAATGAGTTTAGAGATTCCAAATACATTAGCAGACTGGTTGCAGTCGATTCTGCAGAGACCCGATCCAAATCAATACACTTTATAAAAGATAGCAAAGATCAAATATGGACAAGCGCTTATTAGAGATTTTGGTCTGCCCTTTGTGCA
>JBBAON010000138.1:0-1899 GCA_040401435.1 Candidatus Methylopumilus sp. | reverse complement strand
CATGAAACGACATCATGGATGAATAGCTTCGATAGGCATGCAGCGCTATCAGCATAGTAGCATCGTCACCTGACCAGGATTCAGTAACTACAACCGCATAGCCGAGTTTCTCCAAGAAATTCTGCCAGCGCAATGCAGTGATTCGGTTTCCGTGCAGGCTTCCTTGCGGTGCCGGCGTGACGATTTCAATAAGAGGTTTAATAATGAGTCTTTACAAAAGATTTTGTTTTTTGTGACCTCAATAGTAATTGAGGATTCTTGTGCATGCTTAACCCCCATTTAAACGATTCATAAATCCTTTATGAGCAGTATGGGCCTCTGGATAGCCCCCCTCATTGAACTAGAGAGCGATCCTAGATAGGGGTCGGCACTATATTGAGAGGACTTTTTGATTAATGCGAGTTAAGCCAGCCTAAAAGACTGTGATTAAATTTATCTCCTTGCTCCATCAAGAAAAAATGGCTCGCATTTTCAAATAAGATCGTTTGCGAATCTTTGATACCACTACTCAGAATACGAGTTGCAGTTAATGAACAAATATGATCACTTGTTCCTGCCATGATTAGAGTTGGCTGCTTGATTAGAGCTAATTGCGCGCTTGTATCATGGTTTTGACATGCTTCGTTCTGGCGAATGTAGCATGCTGGCAATCTTGTTTCACCCCCAATTAAAGATTCAATCTTTTTCACTTGCTCTTGTTTGTGATTAAAGAAATCAGCTGATACAAAGTTTTGCACTGAATGGCGGGCATGATCTGCCCAATTCATCCGCCATTCAAGCGCTTCCCGCATATTGAATAGAACGCGACGTCCTAAAGGATCCAAGATAGCGAAAGATGCGCACAAGACCAAGGATTTCACATGCTCAGGAGACATTAGCGCCATATGCTGCGCTACCGCGCCACCCATCGAACGACCAACAATGTGCGCTGACTGCACTCCAAGATAATCCATTAGACCTAAAGTATCTTTTGCCAAGTCTTGAGTGCTAACAGGCTCATCAATTTGAGTGCTATTTCCTGCCCCACGGTTATCAAAAGCAATAACTCTATACCGATCTTTCAAGATTTGAATCTGACTGGTCCATGCACTGTAATCTCCAGCTAAGCCATGAATCAACACAACCGGAATGCCTTCACCAAGATCTAAATACTGAATATCGTATTTACCAATTTTGGCAGTTTTTAAGTGCTCTTCCATTTTTTCGCTCGCTATTCCACACTCAAATGACTTTGTAATTCATTTTGCTTTTCACTAAAAAACGCCTTAGTCCCAGAAAACACCACCTTGCCCCCATTGAGCAAAACAATATCATCTGCAACACTTAAAGCAAGGCCGAGGTTTTGCTCAACCAACACAATTGAAATAAATGGCTTAAGCATTGCAATAATATTGCCAACCTCTTTTACGATTTGCGGGGCTAAACCTTCAGATGGCTCATCTAATAGCAATACTTTTGGATTGGTCATCAAGGCTCTACCAATAGCAAGCATCTGCTGCTCACCCCCTGATAAGCTTCCTGCAACCTGATTTTGACGCTCTTGAAGGCGCGGGAAAAACTGAAATACATCCTCAAGAATCCATTTTCGAGAGCTTGCGGAGCGAGGCGCTTGGTAGGCCACTTCAAGATTTTCTTTTACTGATAAGCTTGGGAAAATACGTCGCCCTTGCGGAACAATGCCAATACCTGCCTTACAAATCTTTTCAGGGGAGAGTTTTTGCAATGGCGTCCCATCAAGCTCAATTAAGCCATTACGATCAGCCAAAAAGCCAATAATAGAACTAATGCAGGTTGTTTTTCCAGCACCGTTTCTACCGAGGAGTGCAAGTACAGTATCTCTTTTTAAGTCAAAGGAAACGTCATAAAGAATATGGCTATCTCCATAAAAGGCATTTAAGC
>JBBAON010000137.1:0-1901 GCA_040401435.1 Candidatus Methylopumilus sp. | reverse complement strand
AATAATAATAATAATAATAATAATAATAATAATAATAATAATAATAATAATAGATCGTTGACTCGATCGACGGATGCGATCGTGGCAGGCAGGTAGACAGATAGACAGACAGACAGACAGACAGACATACATACAGACATACAGACATAATATGATGAAACCTAGGCTGAACGCCAACAGCAACAGTCATTGGTTTCTATGCCTTCTTGCGGCATGACTGTTGTTGTCAGTGAAGCAACGAATTATTACATCAGCAACAGAGACGTCACCAACAAGCATGGGCCAGGCAATCAGGACACCCTCACAAATAACATACATCGAGCATTTTTGTGCCGGAGTGTACAGAAACAAGAGTGGAACATTGGCACTGATGATTCATGAACGCATACGGACACGATGTTCAAGAAGGATATATATAACTACACGCATATATCGACAGCCTTGATAATAATAACAGCAACAGTCATTTGTTTCTATACCTTCTTTCGGCATGACTGCTACTGTTACCATTGCCAGCATAGTATTATCAGCATATTCATCGGTAGCCTTAATAATAACAGCAACAGTCATTTGTTTCTATACCTTCTTTCGGTATGACTGCTACTGCTACCATAATCATCATAGCGAAGAAGAAAAAGAGAGAGAATAGGCGCACATGTGTATCGACAGTGTGTCTTAAATCGCATTCATCATTATCGGGAAGCTATATTCTGCGAGAGTGCAGATAACAAGCATGCGTCAGTCATTTTTAAGTAGCTATTGTTAGGAGCATGAGTGAAAACAGCCGGTTTCGAACATTGGCATTGATGATTTGTGAAAGCATGCGGGCACGCAGAACAGGGTTGTATGCTCAAGTAGTACATACACCCACATTAATCAACATCCTTGACAATAACAGTAACAATCATTTGTTTCTACGCCTTCTTTCGGCATGACTGTTACTCTTACTGTTACCTTTACCAGCATAGCGGCACTACACGTTCACTGGCAGCAATATTCAACATTTGTTTGTAAGAACAGAAAGGAGTTCAAACACAGCGTCATGTGACAGGCAGCAGCAAAGTATATGCATCATGCCATCAAGCGGCAGCGAGCAGTTGCTACATAACAGAAAAAATTCAACCTTCGGTCGTAAGAATGAGCCACTAGTTAAACGCGACAGAAACAGCATCAACAGTGTCAGTGTTCGTCGCTCGAGAGGAAGTGGACGCGTTGTGAAGTGCACGGATAAGGAGAGACAGAGAGATACGTGTATCAGCAGCGAGTCCTACATCACATGCATCATTGTCAGGAAGCAATAGATACAAAAGATTGCAACAGTCATAGTCTGTTGAGAGTGTGAGTGACACAGCGACCATACCGAGTTAGTACATACTATTTAAGTCAAGAGAAGCTAGAAGAGAACACGCAGTGTAAAGTGGCTGCGCGTGAGGCAAAGAGAATAGCGGACGTAATGAAAAATCAAAGAAAGAACGATATATTCAATGAGTTCTGGCTGCGTCGATGCCTGCATCACCAATAAGGCAGTGGAAGTCCTGAGTCTGAAGCCATTTATCTGCCGATCCGCAGCTTCTCTATTCCACTAGCAGTAACTTCGCGCTGCGTCTGCGTGCTTGCTCCCCCTTCGTCGACATCAGAGTCCTCTACGAGTACTCCCCCATCGTCGACTGCCAAGTCCTCCACAATTGTCTCAGCGCCTGAATCTAAGCCGGCGCTTTTCTGGCCGGCGCCTCCGTAGCAAGCGGCTCTATGAACAGCGCCTCTGTGGCCGGCGCCTCTGTGGCCAGCGCCTCCATGACCAGGCAGCGCCTCTATAGCCAGCACCTCTGTGGCCGGCGCCTCTGTGGCCAGCACCTCCATGACTAGCGCCTCTATAGCCAGCGCCTTCATGACCAGCGCCT
>JBBAON010000136.1:0-1941 GCA_040401435.1 Candidatus Methylopumilus sp. | reverse complement strand
TGGGTTTTAGGCTGGCTCGAATTTATTTAGGGCTTGAGTGCTAAGGTGTCGGTTGAGCCGACGGTTGGTGGTTGTGGGGTGGATGTTGAGTCAGGGTGTCGTTTTAAACGACTGTAGAGTAAACGCTCAAAACCAGATAGATATAAAAAATTGGTTTCAATAGAATTACTCACTTTAATAAGAAATACATTGATCATGACTATCAAGGTCGCGCCTAAATTAATACGATTGCTCTTGTTATCGGCCTTCTTAGTCACGGCACTTCTAATTGCTCGATTTACGCAGGCTCAGTTAGAAGAAGATCGAGTTGCCTTTGTAATTGGCAATTCTGAGTACGCTGGCTCAGCAAAGCTAGCAAACCCCACCAATGACTCTACTGCTATCAGTGAGGAATTAAAGAGACTGGGTTTTGAAACATATCTATTTCAAAATTTAAAGGTTGAAGATGTCCCCGCTCTTGAGAAGCAACTTGAGGAAAGACTCAAGCGAAATACTCGTTTAGTTTTTTACTATGCTGGACATGGTGTTCAGCTTGAATCAAAGAATTACCTATTACCAATCAATGCAAGTTTTAAGAATGCTGAAACAGTAGCCAATCAAAGTCTGTATCTTGGCGATATCCTTCAAACGATTCAAAAGGCTAGGCCAAGACTCTCGGTGGTTGTATTGGATGCCTGTAGAGACAATCCTTTTGGTAGTGATAAATCAGTATCAGGCAACAAAGGCGGTCTCGCTAGAGTTGACCCACCAACTTCAACTGTAATTTTTTATGCAACTCGACCTGGTGGTACTGCATCAGACGGGGATGACAAGAATGGGTTGTTTACCAAGGCGCTCTTGGCTGAATTGAAGAAACCAGATGTAACTCTTGAAGTCATCTTTCGAAGAGTCTCCACAGCAGTTTATGACTTTAGTAAGGGCGATCAAGAACCATGGATTGAAGGTGTGATTCGTGAAGAATTTGTGGTCAATCAAGGCGTTGCTGTAAAACCGATAGCTGATAAGCCAATTGTTCAGGTTGCTGCTAATGCAGAACCATCTGCACCACAAAAGGTTCCTACTATTGAGCCTTTAATAGTAGCAAGTTCCCCGCAAGTGGTTGAAGTTAATAAAACGACTGTTGCTCTTTCAAGCCCTTCTTCTGCAATAAATGAAAAACCTACCTCAGATATCAGTCGGAACACTGAACCTGTGAACAACAAAGTTGATGAAATAAAGATAGCAGCAATTGACTATAAGACTGCATTTAGATCTCTTGATAAAGTATTGAGTGAAAGTAAGGATTCGCCCATAGATCAAACTTACTTTGCTTGCGACGCAAATGGATGCTTGCCCTACAAACATTGGGTAAAACAGTTGGTTGCTCCGGAGATGTTAGACGAGTTTAAGAAAAAATTAGCTAGCCTCGAGTCTGTTCGAGTAGCACCAATTTGTGAGTTTGATCTTAAGGAAGCTAAGTGTAAAAAGAACTTTATTGAAAACCCGATTGTTAGTCCTTTATCGCTTGTTTTATTTGGCGCAAATAAATCAACTCAATACTCTTTTGGTTTGAAAGAATTAAAAGTAACCAATAACGGGGGATTAAGTTATCAGTCATCAATCAACCGTACTGGCCCTCTAGGCATTACGCCAAGTTGCGGTGATGGAGATTCTCGAATTGATTTTTCTAATTCCAAAATAGACTTCAATATAGCTCGTATCAATTGCTTTGGTATTGGCCCTGTAACAAATAAATTTGAATTTGATGTCTTGGCAATTGACTTAGAAAAATTCGAATTGATTTTGAGATGGAAATTTTCTGCTATTGGATTTATGGCGATTTCTAGTGCTAGTGGCGTATCTAAATTAACTTTTCAGAGGATATAAAAGTTAAATCCCGAACACCTACTTGGACTTGGCTAGCCCAAACAGCTCGCTGAAACTAAGCTGTGCGTTTTTGGA
>JBBAON010000135.1:0-1952 GCA_040401435.1 Candidatus Methylopumilus sp. | reverse complement strand
TTATTCCTGCTGACTCTGTTATGAAGAACGGATGGATCGATAAAGTTTGCGTGATTGTCCCTACGGGTGATATGAAGGCGGCTTTACTCGATATGGTGAAGAAGAATGTTCCACAGTATGAATTGCTGGTTCCGGGCACGTTGCATTCTACTTCAAGTAAGAATATATATGTGCATCCTGACGGCGTCTTTACTTGGTCGGTCTATGATGCTCAGAGACCTTCGTTGGTTGACGAGATGGAATCTCGGTTTCTTCTTCGGAACACGAAACCTGATGTATTCCAATACCTCATGGGCTGTCATAATAAGATTGCTGTCGATCCGCAATTTTATATGGGACGTTTGTTGGCGGAGTCTTTGCTGACACCTTCGGAGACCTTACCGATGCTGGCTTCCCGAAATGGTGCATACCATTCGGAAGTTCGGTTTCTTCGGATAATGGAAGATGAAGTGAAGCAAGCCCGCTTTCTTCGAGGAGATTGGCCGATGACGTACCGTCTGGACTTACTTTCCCTTTATGATTTTCGTACTTTGACTTCGGTCGGGTTTGATTATTGTAAGTCAACCCATGACACTTGGATGGCATTCAAAGGGTTTTTAATTTATTTGAATTATGTCTTCGGTGATCATTGGCGGGGAAGTTACGATCAGGAGATTCGTCGTTGGGAGACAGAGGAACCGTGGTGCACTTATCCGGTTTGGGTGATTCACCTATGCTTGGAGAAGGCTATTGCCAGTTGGTTCAGAAAGTGCAACGAGGATGCGATACTTTTCCGTTATAGGGGAGTTGAAACAGCCTGGTCTTACTTTCAGGATATCCTATATGCTTGCATGTCGCACGCGAAACTTGATTCTGTGGATGCGGCGTTCAATAGAACGCTTGCTGCCCAAATCATTTATCCGAATGATCAATGCAATGCTCCTGCGGAAATCCCGAGTCTCCGGCCTGCTCCCCGATTTGGTGGTGTTAAGAAATCACTATCCAAACCCGTTGTTAGTGCGCTCCCGACTATTTCGTCGTCATCTTCTTCGTTTGAAAATCTTTCCTTTGAGAAGAAACGAACGTTGGAGGTGGGTAGTGAGCAGTCAGAGAGTAAGAAGGGCACCATGCCAATTGCTAAATATTGCTTTGCTAATCTGGCGGGCTTGTTTGGTTTTACGATGATTACGAAGACACCAGTTTCCTGTAAGGAGCCGATGTCTAGTAAAAGTTGTATATGTGGTGTCCATTTTACAAAGGGGACCCGTCCGTTGGTAGCAGATATCCTGAAGTCAATAAGTGATATTCGGGGCGTCCGCTCAGCATTTTGTACTGAGTTGGAGACGAATCTTTTGGCGACTCTGGACTGACGGGTTGGGAGGGAATCTAAAGTAGAAAGAATTACACATGATTTACATGATAATACTACAGCTGTACCTGCTATTGTGTTAAATAATTCTTTTACTGACTTGATTCTCGATCCCACTTCTGATTTTAAAGTAAATACTTTGGCACACTTAAAACATGTCGCACAGTCTTTATTTCCGTTTGTAGATATTAGTCCAGAGCGCGCTTTCAAAATTTTGGAGCAAGCTTTTCTCTCCGTCCAAGGACAGTATTCAATTCATGATGCTGTTGAATGGGCGGAGGGCTTTGTTTTCCCTCCGGAAGTTCGTGTTAACGACTTCTTGGAGTTGGAGGCATTGAACTATGATCTACCGGAATTAATACGGCGTAAGCAACACCGTAATAAGCATGCTCGCTTAAGTGTGGAACGTCTCCATCGTCTTTGGGATTCCCGGGACCCAGACTTCCATCATTTACTCGAGTTTGCTCGTGATGGTGTACATGTGATGACGGGTCGTAATTTTGTCCCTCAAAGGGAAATTACGTCAAAACTTTCCCCAAAGTATGCGATAGCGTATCCCGCTGTAAATAAGCTGATATATGAATCATATAAAGCTGATTTAGCG
>JBBAON010000134.1:0-1962 GCA_040401435.1 Candidatus Methylopumilus sp. | reverse complement strand
AGCTATGAAGCTTTTTTATAGCCTGTAGGGCATTTAGGGCTGATGGCAGTTACTTTCTTGGTCACTTTACCTTTGGAGCAGGCAATAGTGACCATCTTCTTTGGGGTTGCTATTGCAATCTTCGGCACTTGTGTTGGTGAAGGTGTTGGTGTCGGAGTTGGTATCACTTCTGAAGTTGATGTTCCCGAAAGAATTACGCGAATCGTTGGACTTGAATAAGTGAAATTGTATGCACCAAGTGAGAGCCAACCATTTTTTTCATTGACTACCACTGTCGCCGCACTTTGTGTTCCTGCCTCAGATGTAACTGAGACCGTTGCACTAATGGGTGCCTGGGTGAAACCATAAATACATCTCGCAACTTTTGAACTCATTACGAGATCGTACGAGCCTTTAAAAACTGTAGTTCCATCAGGCTCATAGTGAGTTGCGGCAACTTTGTAATCTAATGCGCCAGATGCCTGATCAAAGACTGGAGGCCCGTCAAAGTACTCGGCTGCATTTGATGTGACAATTCCGGCAAGAGAGTCAGTCTGATTTAGGCATTGCTGAACCTGATTTGCAACCTGATTATTGCTCATAGTTGCGATGGTCCAAGCAGTTGGCATCGCTTGTGCTTTATCACCAAGTGCTGGTAGCCACGCCAAATATTCTTTGAGTGTTTCCGCACCATGCCCCATATTTCCATCATGCAACAAATCAATCTGGCTGAGGGTCAGTAATCGAACATCAGTTAGTGTAAATATTGCAGCTCCTGAATTTGGCTTACCCGAGTAGTATTCCTTGACGCTCTGCGGCGCCGTGTCGTTATTAACCCATGCAGCGTTTACGGGAATTTTGATTGGCTCTGCAAGAACTTTCACTGTTGAACCACCAAAGCTATTTGTACTTACCTCTACTTCTGGGGCTTTTACGCGCCCATGCAGCCAGCCCGTGAGCTTTGTAGTGAGGTTTACAGTTAAGCCAAAGCGCATACCCAGAGGAAGAGAATATCTTTTGGCGCATTGCGTATTGGATGTAGCTGCACAGTAACCAGGGACAGGTTCTTTTGACCAACCAGTTTCAATATTTCCATAAGAGAATTTCTGGAGGTCAGGACTCGGTCCTCTGATTCCGTATCTTCCTTCGATAATTTTGACTGCTGATATGGACATAGTGAATGATCTTGTTGTGAATTCTGCTTGCCCTTGAAATTTCATTGCATCCATTTCCGCTTTTACTAAGTATGTATCTCCACCTTTATGTGGCGCTTCTGGAATATGAATTAAAGTGAGCCCACCACCATTAGGAACTTTCATCAATGGGCTACCTTTGAAATATTGAGGATTGCCTAGTGGGAATTGACCATCCACCGTATAGTTAAGCGGCTTTCCACTTGCATCTTTCACTACGAAATCTTTGAAACAATCAATAGAAATTGAACTATCACACATAGGTAGCACGGCACGATAAGCAATTTGTGTTCCAGTGCAATCACTCGATGCGATGTCTGTGCAAGTAACAACAGATGTTGCATTTCCGGATGTATCGCGTTTAATTGCAATGGCGTATGAAATGAAGCGATAGATACCATCTAAATCATTGTGGTAATAACCTTGATAATTGGGGAAACCTGGAACCCAAGGAATCAGGTACTGCTCATCGGTCTCTGGAACATATCCTGCACATGCGTACCTATCTGGCTGGCAATACTGCATTATCGGAACGTTCGGATCAGGAGTTACTGCATTTCCACTTTGGATTGGAAAAAGTGCAATTCCAACTAAAGCTGCAACGGTAATCAGTGCAGCGCTAACTCGGTTTTTCATGGTTCTCCCCTAACGGCCAACTCCATCACCGTAATCTAGGAGGGCTTTTATGCACAGGGGAGGTGGTCTGATGAACGTTCCCTAAACTTTGGTAACAAGCGTGCCCCGAGTGGGGGTCGAACCCACACTGGGAGGATTTTAAGTCCTCTGCCTC
>JBBAON010000133.1:0-1969 GCA_040401435.1 Candidatus Methylopumilus sp. | reverse complement strand
CACTCTTTATTAACGCAATCTGTATCTACACTTATTTCTCCAACATGGTCACAACGGGTAACAGAAGCGCTAACGGGTTTATGGCCGTGTTTTTCATCCTATTTTTGGGGTTATTGGATGGTGGCCTGTTTATCATTTATTACATGAAGAGATTCTCATTCATTCGAGCTGGTCTCCTTATTGCTGTATTTCCGATTATTTGTGGGTTCTTATATTCGGTTATCAAGGGCGGGTCGATGTTTGATGAGGGCTCAGGTGGCGGTGGTTATCTCTGGTTTTTAATGGCCAGCCTGCCCTTAGGTCTGCTCTTTATTGTGGTTGGCCTGATTGTTAATTTAGTGAAGCGCTCTAGATCTTAATCGAAGCCAGCACACTCCCAAGCATCTTTTCTCTAGAGACCTTAGAATAGACCTATCAGTGACAAGGACTCTGATTTAGATAGTCAAACACTATCTAGGCAGGAATTTGCGCGTAGTCTCGACAAACCAATTTCGAGCGATTAGTCTCGCACTCATGGTCCGCAGAGTACTGACATTTGTAATTTGCTTGATCTGGACTGTGATCTTTGCTCCGGCTGCGGCACCGGAAGAGTATTTCCAATCAGAGACTCGATTCTGGGTGGACTGTTCCCTTGGATCTAGAACTACCGACTGTCTGCAGAGCGTTGAATTTAGTGACCCCACTAAAGAAAAACGCGATGCCAATGACCAATTGGATTACTCATCGATTGTCTGGATCAAGACAACCCCGAAACTGAATTCCAAATTTGTCTATAAGAAGACCGCATATGCAATGTCAGACTTTGAAAATATGGATGGTAAGTCATGTGAATCGATTGGGAATAACGCTGATTTCTTGCATGATGCTTGCTACACCGCCTCAGGGCTGCTCTCTGATGGAAAAGATCTCCTCTTCAGACTCCAGATCGGGAGCTCTGGACCATTCTTTAACATCTATCAATGGGTTGACCAAGGAGTGCAGCGAAGTTGGAATAGAGGCGATTGGGTTGCGCAAACTGTGCCAGATGGTTCTACCTGGCGGATTACATTGAAATCTAAATCTTTGGCACAAAATGCCGGAGCAATCACATCGAATATGAAGAACCCGTACATCTCATTTGGTCGCAGCACCGATGGTGATTTACTTACTTATATACAAGGAACGGTCTATCCCAATCAATGGCAGTGTTTATCTCCGGATAAACCAAATGCAACGCCCGCCGAACGTGGAGAGCTATGCAAAGATCCTGATTCCTATGCCGAAACTGCATCTACAGGATTTTCAATAGATGTCATGCCTTATGTTTTCCAATTTGAAAAACTTCGTGGTTACACACCCGGTGGCATCTTTGTCTCTGGTCCAACTGGTTCATTGGGGCAAGTGCAGTATGACAAAGAGCAAGGAGTAATCACTGTTCCGATGTCTGGGCCACATTTTCTCTTTGATCGTAAAACCCTTAATAAGGGTTGGATGGAGGTGTCGATCAAGGGGGACATCATCCGCAAAGCTTTTAACTTAGAACCTAAAAATGCGGGTCAAATTGCAAAGGTTGAAATCTCATACGTTGAAGGTAAAGCGGATATTGCAAGTTATACCATGCGCTATATTCCGGATTTAGATACCTTTGAAATCCGCGCATATAACTTTGGGTTTTCTGCCCCTACGCTGCGAGTAAAGATGACTCCAGTAAAATCGACTCAGCCGACTCAGCCGACTCAGCCAAATTCAAAGAATGCGCCATCCAAGAGCACATCTATCACTTGCGTAAAAGGCAAAACTGTTAAGACCATTAAGGGAAGTCCTCCAAAATGCCCATCTGGGTATTCAAAACGCTGACAGAGCAATAGGTTAATTTAGACGCAAAAGTTACTAGGCGTTACATAACAGAGGACTCCGCTAACGCAACGGAGTCCTCTGTGCCATAACTGTCCATGGTAGGAATCGAACCTGCTACCGTTCTCTTAGTCAT
>JBBAON010000132.1:0-1990 GCA_040401435.1 Candidatus Methylopumilus sp. | reverse complement strand
GCTTCATTGGCTTGTGCCAAAGTCACAAAAGCAACACTTCTACTAACGCCACGTAAAGTCAGTGATTGCTGGATAGCTGCTGCACCTGCTAGGGCAGCAGTAATGCCTGGCACCACTTGGACTTCAATGTGATGCTGTTTGAGTGCTTGAATTTCTTCATCGGCGCGACCAAACATCATAGGGTCACCGCCCTTAAGCCTAACAATGATTTGATGTTTCTGTGCCGCATCGATTAAGCGCTTATTAATGAAGTGCTGCGCTGAAGATAGCTTGCCACAACGTTTGCCTACAGGCACTTTAATGGCTTGAGGGCATAGCTCCAGCATGGCTGGATCAACTAATGCATCATGAAAAACAATATCAGCCTTCTCTAAGAGTTTGGCTCCGCGTACGGTAATCAGGTCAGCGGCACCAGGACCTGCGCCAACTAAATAGACTTTGCCGAGGGTAGCGTTTTTCATGATGCTGCAATAGTGGCGCGTTGATCGCGCCAGCTGTTTTGCGTGACGAATGAGAAGAGATCAAATTGCTTAAGGGCAACATCGAGGTTTTGATCTGCACGTAGCTCAAAAGCATCAAAGCCTACTCTGGCCCCTTGTAAGAGCTGATCAATAAGGACATCACCAATTGCACGGATTTCACCATGCCATGCAAGGCGATCTCTTAAGAGTGCTGCAGTACTAAAGCTTCTGCCATCCCTAAAAATCGGGAAGTGTGCGCCAACTACTGGCCATAGTGATTTGCCAGCTTCAATGATGTCAGCATGTTTCAGAATGTCATCATCTGCCGCAAGCCAAACACCAATCTCACCTTGATTTGCGCGATGAATGATGTCGGGATTTTTATAGTGCGTGATCCACCAATGAAATGGCACTAGTACCTTATGCATTCCATGCTCTAGATCCGGAATGCCACCTTCGTTATGTTCACCATCCCATACTTGCCATTCATTAGGGATAAGAGAGGGCTTGCCATCTTTTGGAAAGGAAATAATTTGTTTATTCATATACTTATTTTTTGATGGCTAGGCTATCGCACCTTTGCTTGATTCTTTGGAGTGTTTACCATTGTTCCTATAGGCAGCTTCTTTAAAGGGCGCTACACCTAGGCGACGATAAGTATCGATAAAAGGTTCGTCCGCTGTACGCTGCTCGACATAGGTATTGATCAGGCTAGTCATCACATCCGGAATCTCATTGGCATAGAAAGAGGGGCCAATGACTTTGCCTATAGATGCATCGTTACCTTGCTCGCCACCTAAAGTGATCTGGTACCACTCCTCACCATCTTTATCGACACCCAGTACGCCAATATTGCCAACGTGATGATGACCACAAGAATTAATGCATCCAGAAATATTTAAACTGATATCACCCAAATCAAATAGGTAATCGAGATCATCAAAACGCTCTTGAATCGCTTTAGCAATAGGCAGTGACTTGGCATTGGCCAGTGAGCAGAAATCGCCACCAGGGCAAGCAATGATGTCAGTTAGTAGGCCAATATTAGGTAAGACTAAGTTGTAATTTTTGGTAGCGCGCCAAAGATTCATTAGCTCAGCTTGCTCAACATCTGCCAGTACCAGATTTTGCTCATGGGTAACACGCAGTTCACCAAAGCTATATTGGTCTGCTAAGTCGGCAATGGCATTGATTTGGGCGCTGGTGGCATCGCCAGGAGCTGCAGTGCCATGAGGCTTTAGTGAGAGTATGACCGAAGCATATCCAAGCACTTGATGCGGCTTTACGTTGCGCTCTAGCCAGCGAGTAAACCCAATTTTCTCACTAGCATTGAGTTTGGAGTCGGCATGGGATTGCAATTGCTCATCGCTCAATGCTGTCAGATCTTTGTAGTTTGGCTTAGTGAAGTGCTTGGCGACGCGCTCCCACTCAGCTTGTGTGAAGTTATCTTTACTTTGCTTTGCCTCGTTATAAAGATGTGTCCACTCACCTTCAACTTGGCGTGCGAATTCTTCTGGACCTAAAGCTTT
>JBBAON010000131.1:0-2007 GCA_040401435.1 Candidatus Methylopumilus sp. | reverse complement strand
CGCCCTCCCCAGAAATGCTGGGAATGTTCAGGCAAGTTTCCTCAGTTCCACTGGGGCTCACCTTTAATTCACCAGCCTTTTCTTTTGGCTGGGAATCATTCTGGAGGCTTGCTAAGGCAAATATCGATGTCAGCCATGCCGCGCGATGGCAACTTGCTGAACTACTGCTGGATCCTAGTAAAAAAGCTCTTCAAGGAGAGCTTGCTGAGTGGCTCTTAAAACAAGAAGATAGTCTCGAACTCCCCGCTCTACAAAAAACTGCGAAAGAATTTCTTCTTCAACTAGCAGAATTAGAAACACCTTTCACTAATTCAGCTAAAGAGCTTCTAATTAAGCTCCAGCCTAAAGACGAAGCACTATCTTCCCTGTGGAGTACTTGGCTTTCAGAAAAGAATGAGGGTGCACTAGTGCAGGCTGCAGAACTCGGCCTGACGATTGCAAAACTAACCCTAGGTTTACGTCTTGCTCAATTGAATGAAGTGAGTTCTGATACGAAAGATTCGGTTGGGGCTGGCGGCGTCAAATCGAATGCATCTCTTAAGAAAGCCGCTTACTGGTTAGGGCTTGCCGCAAAAGATGGTGATCGAGATGCCTGGTTTGCTTTGGGTGAAATCTATCGTCGTCCGCAGTTCTCTGGATATAACGCCAGTGAAAGTAATCGGTGTTTTGATCGTGCAGCTGATTTGGGTCATCCGGTGGCTCAATTCAGAAGAGGCGCGAACCTTTGGCGCAAACGTGAAAAAGTAGAAGAGAAGGTTCGCGGACTTCAGGCTTCCTATTGGATTTGGCAAGCTCACCAGCAAGGTGTACCTGAAGCAAAAGAATTACTGAGCAAAGTTCTGGAGAATGTTTTTAGTCCCAAGAACAATGATTGGCATCACTTAGCATTGCATGCAGAAAAAGCCTTGAATCACCATGCAGAGCATCAATTGGATGAGGAGTGGATCTTGCTGTGTCACCGACTCATTGTGGCCAATCAATTTAACTTGAGCAAGGCAGAGTTATTACTGTGTGAAGTCGGTCAACTCCAACATGAACATTGTGTCGTTGTCGATATTCGCCATGAGCTACCAAAGATACTACCTAGATTGATTCAGATTGATACCACTCAGCAGCGCCGCTCATTGCTTGCAGCAGGAAAAGTTTTTGCAAGTAGCGATACAGACCTGGAGGGGAATCTAAGACAAAGGCGTTATCGATTTGATCGGGTAACGGAATGGCTTACTAGCACCTTCGGACAAGATCAAGTCATAGCTTGAGTATCTGGCTTTGTACTTGCGTCAGCATCCTCGTCTGACGGCTTTGGAACGTAAAAACGCGCAATCAACAGTCCTAATTCATAAAGCAGAGTCATAGGAATTGCTAGTAATAATTGTGATAGAACATCGGGTGGCGTAACCACGGCAGAGATCACAAATGCACCCACAATGACATAAGGACGAATCTCTCTGAGCTTTTCTAGGGGAACCATGCCCATGCGCACTAAAACGACAACCACAACGGGTACTTCAAAAGTAAGTCCAAAAGCTAGGAAGGTATTCATCGCAAAACTGAGGTACTTATCAATATCAGTCGACATTTCAGCGCCAAGTGGTGCGTTATAACTAGCCATGAATTCAAAAACCGTGGGAAATACCAAGAAGTAAGCGAACGCCATACCAAATATAAAGAGGCTATAGCTACTCACAACTAAAGGCACAATGAGCTTGCGCTCATGTTGATATAAGCCAGGCGCAATAAATGCCCATAGCTGATACATCACTACTGGCAAAGCAATTAGGAAAGCAGCCAACATCGTGACCTTCATCGGCACAAAGAATGATCCCGTGACATCCGTCACAATCATTTTTCCGCCTGAGGGCAAGGAGTCCAATAGCGGCTGTGAAAATAAATGAAAAATATCCGGTGCCCAGTAAACCAAGCAGACGAACACCGCAATGATGGCTAGTGCAGACTTAATAATGCGATCACGCAACTCAAATAAATGAGACAAGAAGGATTCTTGTA
>JBBAON010000130.1:0-2054 GCA_040401435.1 Candidatus Methylopumilus sp. | reverse complement strand
TACCGAAAACGAGTCAAAAGAGCAAGGTTTTGACTAGATCTATTGCGTAAGCCCAATTCATAAATAAATGACTATGAGGCATAGCAAAAATGAATCTATCTAAAACCCAGATTTTGAATCATTTGGAGCAATTTTATGGAACGCAGTACTACTACCCTCTGTGGCCTAAAGTCTTTCTAACGGATGGTGCCCAGTTTCTGGCACAAGAAGCGGCCTGCTATTGGCTGATGGATGCCATAGCCAGTCATATTCTGCATTTACCTAAAGCGGAAGTATTTGTCAGTTGCAAGTTGACGGTGAATAACAGTAAAGCTGAGCTTGCACTAGATGATGGCAATGGAAATGTACTAGCTAACCAGAAGATTGCCTATACGACCTTCCCACTCGATTCCATAGCGCTCTATGCCTGCTGGGATAGTGAACGCTGGATCTTAATGCTGCCCACTGAGTATTAGTCACTAAAAGCCAGTAGCTAAATATCAGTATGCGATTTTGTGAATTCCAATCCTCTCCAGCTAAACCATTAACGCCAGCACAGGCTCGTATTCGAGCACTTAAAGATCAGGCTAAACGTGCGCAAGCAGCAGTTAAAGCCGAGCGAGCTAGACAAAAGATTCAAGCTGCACAAACCACACTCAATCAACTAGAAAGCAATTCAATGTCAAAAACTTTTAGAGCATTACAGAAATCTAACAATCCACACTCCGCTTGGATTGCTATTGGCGCCTATGGCTCATTTAATGATGCGCTGGCAGCAGTACTGAGGAAGAAGAAACAAGGCTCAATTGCAGTGCAGATTCAAGATGGCTCTAAGATGGTGGTTTATTCAAGCTAGATTGGAGAATCAATAGTTGAATCATCGGCATCATGCAAAGAGAGCCACATAGACTCTAACCCACCAATATCTGATGCCTCGCACCTTGACTGACAAAAACCCAAAACAGCACCTGCCTCTAATAAGAGCATTGGGTCATCATCTTCATACGGCACACTTAGACCAACAACTCCTCGCTGCGACAAATAAAATACTTCATAATCATCAACATATCCTTCAATTGCCGAATCATTTAGTAAAGCCTGCCATCCATCAGCCCTTGCCCCAACATCAGGGCTATCCATAAGCTGAATATTGAATCTAGCAAATTTAATAGCCATCTGAGATCACCTATAGAATTAATTACGTTAAATATTACACAAATTCATATGTCCAAAAACATTATTTTCGATACTGAAGCTACAGGCATTAAAGAACCCGTATTAATAGAAGCTGCTTGGGTTGAGCTTGAGTCTATTGAGCCCTTTACTGTAACCAACCCCTTTGTGCAGCGTTATAACCCTGGTAAACCTATTACCCTTGGTGCGCTAGCTACCCATCACATCATGGATGAGGATTTGATTGATTACCCGCCTGCAGCTAGCTTTTGCCTGCCTGGACACGTGGACTACATGATTGGGCATAACGTGGACTTTGACTGGGAAGTGATTGGCAAGCCCGAAATCAAACGTATCTGTACGCTAGCCTTAGCTCGCAAGCTTTGGCCTGATTTGGATAGCCACAATCAAAGCGCACTGATGTATTACTTAGAACGAGCTACAGCACGTGAACAATTACGTAACGCTCATTCAGCTATTGCAGATGTGGGCGTTTGCGCTGTGATCCTAGATCACATTTGCCAAGAGCTAGGCATTAAAACCGTTGAAGATTTATATGCAGAATCTGAAAAGGCTAGAACACCAACCGCCGTGCCATTTGGTAAACATAAAGGTATGTTGCTAGCGGATGTTCCCAGTGACTATAAACAGTGGCTACTGACTCAAGGGGACATTGATCCTTATTTGCGGAATGCTTTGGGCAGCTAAGGGCTATTCGCTTTGACGCTTTAAATCTCGATAAAAATTTTCATGCGGGCCAAAAGTTAAAAGCTTAATACTTTCTTGATCCACAATTCGATAAGCCAATAGACACTGCTGCTGGGAAAGTTTGAATTTATAAACATATACTCCCAGTAAATCTCCTACTTTTGCCTCACCAATGATGGGATCTTTGGAAATAA
>JBBAON010000129.1:0-2055 GCA_040401435.1 Candidatus Methylopumilus sp. | reverse complement strand
CTCTGGCAAGCTGCTAAGCAACAACACGTAGCACTTCCCAATATTGGATTACTCACAGACATCATCGCCTGCCCTGGCGGCGATTTCTGCTCACTGGCAAACGCCAAGTCACTACCAATTGCCAAAGCAATTCAAGAACGATTTGATGATCTAGATTACTTATTTGATTTGGGTGATATCAGTCTGAATATTTCAGGATGTATTAATTCCTGTGGTCATCATCACATTGGCAACATTGGTGTACTAGGTGTCGATAAAGATGGTGAAGAGTGGTACCAAATCACCTTAGGCGGAGAGCAAGGCAATGATGCCTCCATAGGTAAGGTCATTGGACCTTCTTTCTACGCCAATGAAATCCCTGACGTCATGACTAGCTTGATAAACACCTATGTAGATCAACGCACAAGCGACGAGCCTTTCATTCAGACCTACCGCCGCCTGGGTCTTAAACCATTTAAAGAAGCGGCATACAAGAAAAACGGTAAGCACTCTAAAGGAGCGCTAGCTAGATCATGAATAAGCAGATCATTTACTTCCCCAAAGACGGTAAGCCCAGAGTAATTGCTAATGAATGGCAAGTTTGGGATGGAGAGTGTGTCGAAGGCGGCATACCGGATTTAGAACATGGATTACATAAAGTATTGGTGCCGTTTCATTGGTGGATTACGCACTATAAAAATACTGACATTATTAATCGTGCAAATAAAGGTGAGATTGGCGTATGGTTTGCTGCAGATGATGACATCCTCAAACATGCTAACATCATCGAGGAAGGCAAGAGCCTTTGGCCAGTGATAGGTGCACATTTCCCCATCTTTAGAGATGGCAGGAGTTTTAGTACTGCAGCTCTTCTAAGAGACCGGTTTGAATGGCGAGGCGAAATACGTGCGATTGGGGACGTCTTAATTGATCAACTCTTACAAGGTGCCCGCGTAGGCTTCGATGCCTTTGAGCTACGCCCTGATCAAAACCTCGATATTGGACTCAAGCAGTTTGACCTATTTAGCGTCACAACTCAGAATAGCTGGCGTGACAAGCGCGCAACTACTATAGCTTAATCAATAGATACAGCAACATGACATCAACTCTTGGTAAAGTCTACTTGGTTGGCGCTGGCCCTGGTGCAGCAGACCTCATTACCTTGCGTGGCGCAAGACTCCTTGAGAAAGCCGATATTGTTTTTTATGACGCCTTGGTAGATCCAACTATGCTGGAACTCTGTCCTCAGGCTATGAAAGAGCGTGTTGGCAAGCGCTGTGGCAAACTTTCTTCTGCACAGCATTTCATCAATAAACGCCTCATTGATGCTGCACATAAATATCAAATCATTGTTCGCCTAAAAGGCGGTGATCCCATGATGTTTGGTCGCGCTGATGAAGAAATCCAGGCACTTAAAAAGCATTGCATTGAAGTAGAGGTAGTGCCGGGCATTACTGCTGCTCTGGCGGGAGCTGCCGCTATTCAGCAGTCGCTTACATTACGAGGTGTCAGTAGAAGCGTTGCCTTTGTAACCTTGGCTAAAGCCAATAAGGCTGAAAGTAACATCAGTAGTAATGCTCAAGAAAGTAAAGCCCAGCCTTTGCAAAATCCAAGTGCGGATACTTTGGTCTATTACATGGGGCGTAAATATGCCGCCAACATCGCCAAGCAATTAATTGAGAATAACTCCCAACACACCAGTGGAACTCCAGCTCATGTCCTAGAAGCGGTCAGCACCAAGAATGAGCGTCACTGGTCAAGCACCCTAGGTGAATTAGCTAACGGCAAAGCCAACGACTGGTTTGATAGCGCTTCGCCCGTACTAATCATGGTTGGCGAAGCCCTCAGAGAGCATCAGAAAACTACTGAGCAAACTCGTGAATTAGAGGGCTCTAGCACTAAAATCGATGATGGCCTGCAAGACAGCAGCATCTTCCCCGACAGCAGGCGTAGCGCTTAGCTGAATCCCGGGAAATTTATTCTGGCAGGCAGTTAGCAACACAGGGAAATCATTGCGTAAATGACCGCCTTGTCCAAAAAATACAGGGACTACCACCACTTCTTTAGCCCCAGCAG
>JBBAON010000128.1:0-2061 GCA_040401435.1 Candidatus Methylopumilus sp. | reverse complement strand
CGCCATTTACCTATGAAGAAAATGGCAAGACAGTTGGGGTTGATCTGGATATCTTTAAAGGGTTTTGTGAATCGCGTGGCTATACCTACAAATTAAAAGCATATGACTTTCAAGGGATGCTTGGCGCTGTTACTAGTGGACAAGCAGATGTTGCCTTCTCTGGAATTTCTATTACGCCAAAACGCATGGAAGTGATGGACTTTTCTAACCCCTATGTACAAAATGCTTGGGATTTAATTAGCCTCACCAAACGTAATATTCGTATCACCGACTTATCGCAAATTAAAAATTACTCTATCGGCTTTCCAAGCGGCGCAGTCTTTATGGGTTATATCGAAAGTGAATGGGCGCCCAAAGGAATTTACCCCGTTAATAAGGTTAAGCTCTACCCATCAATGAGCGAGGTACTCACCGATCTGAATAACGGCAACCTAGATCTAGCTTTTGTCGATAACTCCATGCTACTAACCTATGTCAATAAGATGAAGATGCCTTTGAGCACAAGCTATGAAATTCCTTATGCCGATAAATTAGGCTTTGCTTTTGTGAAGGGCTCGCCTGTCAGAGAAGACTTTAATAAATACCTCGCTGAATTAGGTCCAGATAAAATCAAAGCAATGGAAGAAAAATGGAGCAAATAATACCCAGTAACTCAGGTACGATATAATGCGTCCTCTCTCTATCTCCAGCGGTAAGGTTGCTCCATTATTTGGTAATCACCATCCTGATTACAAATCCGTTGCTTCAGCAATTCGTAAAACGACGGTCAGCGATCTTAGCAATCCGACCTTAATTGAAATTACCCAGCTTGGTGTTCAGGGTGATGAGCAGGCTGATCTGAGTGTTCACGGAGGCCTTGAAAAAGCGATCTACGCTTACCCCATTGAGCATTACTCTTTTTGGAATACCTTACTCACTCGCGAAACAAAAAAATCCGTCAATCTTCAAGCTGGTGCCATTGGCGAAAACTTCACCATTGAAGGTCTGCTAGAAACAGAAATATTTGTTGGCGATATATTACAAATCGGCGAGCTCGAGTTTTCCGTAGTCAAACTGCGTGAACCCTGCTTTAAGTTCAATGCCAACTTAGCCTATAAAGGGGCGAGTAAGGCCATGGTGCAATCCGGTTTTTGTGGTTGGTATTTACGTGTTATTAAAGCTGGTGCTTTAGCCGCTGGCGCGCAGATCACTATTATTCCTGGAGCAAGAGATATTTCTATTGCTCAACAAAACCAAAAGCTATTGCACAAAAATAATCAACAAGATTTGTGGGAATAAAAAAACCCGACCATTTTGTGGTCGGGCTTCTTATTTACTGCTGACTAAAGATACTTAGTCATTTGCATAGATGTCTACGTCTTTAGTTTCTTTAATAAACAGTACACCAATTACCAATGTGATCGCAGCGATGATGATTGGATACCAGAGACCGTAATAAATATTACCGTTTTGAGCAACCAAGGCAGAGGCGATTGTTGGCATCAAGCCGCCGAACCAACCATTACCAATGTGGTATGGCAAGGACATCGAGGTGTAACGAATACGGGTTGGGAACATCTCAACGAGCATCGCCGCAATTGGACCATAAACCATGGTTACCAAAATTACCAAGATTACCAAGATGCCAAGAATTGCAGGAAGGTTCATAGCGGCGGGATCAGCCTTTGCAGGATAACCAGCAGCATTCAACGCATCACGAATGGCTTTCTTGAACTCTGCATCTTTTGCTTTCGCATCAGCTGGAGCCAAACCCTTAGAGGTGTAGCCGGTAATCTCTGTATCGCCAATCTTCACAACAGCAGTTCCACCGGCTGGGCCAGCAATTGTTGTGTAGCTTGCAGAGTTAGAGGCCATCACCTGCTTTGCAATATCGCAAGAGCTCGTGAACTTCGCAGTACCGGTTGGATTGAACTGGAAAGAACATTCATTCAAATCAGTAGTAATGCTTGCTGGTGCAGTTGCCATTGCTTTTTCTAATGCTGGGTTAGCAAAGTGGGTTAAGCCATTAAACAAGGAAACTGGTGTGTTAGGGATGTACAGAATGATCGCTATTAGTAAACC
>JBBAON010000127.1:491-2112 GCA_040401435.1 Candidatus Methylopumilus sp. | reverse complement strand
CTTTGAAAGCCATCCAGAGTTGATTGAAGAAATTTCTGGCGTTCTAGAGCAGCGCAAAGCTGCTAACCAGTTACTGTTGAACAAGCCGCTAGAGCCTAATGAGGTTCAAAAGAACATTAAAGCTCTGGCTAAGAAAATTCTGAGCTTCTTCTTTATCAAGGGTTAACCCGAGCCTGAACTTACTTTATCCCCCTTTTATCTCTATGCCAGGTTGATTCCTGGTATTTCTTTTAGTGCCTGGCTAGGAATTCTGGAATAACAGAAAAAGGGGCATAAATGCCCATTTTTTGGCCTTAGAGAGCTGTATTGCCTCGAAAATTTGTTAGTATCTATGCATGCTGGTATTAGCTTTTTGCCCCTTTTAAAGCCAGCCTAAAAAACAAATCCAATTGGACGACACAACATGAGCTTAATGAATTCTTTTGCCAAATTAAATCTACGCACTAAATTAGTGATTGGCTTTACATCGGTAGTGACATTTGCAGTAGTGATTTCAGCAACGGCGTTTTATGGCCTCAATATGCTGCAAGAAAATACGCAAAAGATGTACGACAAGGATTTGATCGGAATTTCATTGTTGCGATCTTTAAATCGAGATATCAATGTGATTGGCAGAACAGTCAATCGTATGGCTCTTGCGAATAGCTTTGGGGATGACGCTGCCACGCAAAAAGGCAAAGAAGCCATTGCTAAAGTGAAGACGGATTTATTAGCCAATTACGAAAAAAGTAAGGGCACCATCATCCATCCAGAATTAAAAGCGAAGATTGATGCAGTAGGGACAATGATTACCGATTATTTTTCTCAAGTTGACACGGTAACGGCTGCTCTAGAAGGTAAAGGCGGAGCTGCGGCTGCATACAAAATTATTAGCTCTAAGGAGTATCAAGATAGTCTCGCTAAGGTCATGGCCGATGTTAGGGATATCTCTGCAGTCAAAATTGAAGGTGCTGCTAAGAATATGGAAGCTGCTGCTGCTGCCGCCGATCACATGAAGTGGTTGATTGGTGTCATGCTGCTTGCAGCGCTCGTCCTCTCTATGATCATCGTTACTTTGGTCAATAAATCGATTAATGACCCGATTACGAATTTGAAGAATGCTTTGGCTGATCTGGCTGCACAGCGTTTGGATACCAAGGTTCACAACACTGACTTCACTAATGAAATTGGCCAAATGGCTAAAGCCGTTGCAGAGTTGCAGGTCAGCTTGCAACATGCAGCTAAATTAGCTGAAGCAGAACGTGAAAATAATCGTGTTGCTGCAGAAACGACAAAAGAAATCGGTGGGATTATTTCTGCTGCAGCGGGTGGTGACTTTACCGCTGCTGTAAAAGTAGAAGGTAAAGAAGGTTTCTTCCTGGATATTTCTAAGCAAGTTAACCAGTTGATTGAAACCTCACGTAATGCCTTTAGGGCGATCTCTAAAAATGCTACAAGCTTGTCAGCTGCGTCTGAAGAATTATCGGCAGTAAGCACCCAGATGAGTTCTAACGCAGAAGAAACAAATGCGCAGGCTGGTTCAGCATCGTCTGCTGCTACTCAGGTCAGCAGCAATATGCAAACTGTAGCTACTGGTGTTGAAGAGTTAAGCGTGAGTATTCGGGAGATTTCATCCAATGCG
>JBBAON010000127.1:0-481 GCA_040401435.1 Candidatus Methylopumilus sp. | reverse complement strand
AGCTGTTGCAACTCAGGCAGTGAATGAAGCAAGGCTGACTGGCGATACGATGACGAAACTTGGTGCAAGTAGCCAGGAAATTGGTAGCGTATTGAAAGTGATCTCTTCGATTGCCGAACAAACTAATTTGTTGGCGTTGAACGCTACGATTGAAGCGGCTCGTGCTGGTGAATTAGGCAAAGGCTTTGCGGTGGTGGCTAACGAGGTGAAGGAGTTGGCTGGTCAAACTTCTCGTGCCACTGAAGAAATTGGGGGCAATATCGCTAATATCCAACGCGATGTACAAGGCGCGATTGATTCGATTGCCTCTATCTCTGGAATTATTAATAAGATCAACGATATTTCTGGAATCATTGCTAGTGCGGTCGAGGAGCAGGCAGCAACTGCGAATGAGATTGGTCGCAGCGTTGCAGAAGCAGCTTCAGGCAGTACTGAAATTGCGCGCAATATTGATTCTGTCTCGACAGTTTCTAGAAATACG
>JBBAON010000126.1:0-2115 GCA_040401435.1 Candidatus Methylopumilus sp. | reverse complement strand
CATCAGTTGCTGCATTTGCTGCATCAGTTGCTTCTGCTGCTGCATCTGCTGCTGCCTGCGCTGCAGCTGATGTTACGTCGTCTGAAACAGTTGCCTTAGCGACGATTGCTGCAGTTGATCCAGCAACCTTTCCGGTCATGCGTGCTTCAAAATCTCCAGTAACTGCTGGAGCAAAGACGCTTGGACGTGTTGCCTGTGTTGAATATGCAACTCCGCCGATGTAAACAGATGCACCAAGTGATCCGCCAACAGCCTTGTTGAATATAACAGCACCTGCCGCAGCGTTGTCATAGACAGGGTTTCCTGCTGAGTCCTTCGCTGTGCGAGTGATCACCATTGCTTCACCTGGTGTGTAGCTTGTCTTGTCAAATGACAATGTTTCAGTAGATGCTGATCCACCGATCTTAACTACAGTCGTACCACTCACTGAAAGACCGCTAGCAAGAGCAACTGTGAAAGTCAATGTTGATGACTGACCAGAAGCTGATTCGTTAGTTGTCTGATATGTGTAGTGACGGTAGAAAGTTCCAGCTGCGTAAATTCCATCGCCTGAATCAACAAATGAGTTTGCTGACGTCAAAGGAAGAACTACTGCTGGGTTTGATGATGTTACAGATACTGCAGATGGAACTGGTATTCCAAGAGAATCTGTTACGAGAACTGCAATTGCTGGATCGTTAGTGCTTGAAGCGGTAAGTGTAGGAGTTGTGAACAAGCCACCAACAGAAACGCCAACTGCATCGTTAGCTCCTTTGGCAAGTTCACCCTGGACATATCCACCAGCGCGACCGATTGTGTAAACACCTGTTGCCTCAACCTTTGCTGCAGCTCCGTAGAACTTCAGTGTGTGAGTCTTGATGTTTACGCCGTTAACAGCAATCACAAGTGTTCCAGTACCAGCAACGCCAGTTCCGAAAATGGTTACTGCATATGACGCTGAAGTTGCTGCCGGAATTGCGATATATGTTGTTGCAGCTCCACCAGTTGCAGAAGCCAAGCTACCAACACCTGTAAGTGTTGCAGTAATTGCCTTTGAATTTGCACTAGTTGCTGCAGCGTTTGCTGCTGAGAATTGAGCAACTGTAACTGTTCCAACCTGAAGTGAAGCAGCAGATGGTGCGTATAGAACATCATCGCCAGCAACAATACCTTGATTGTTTGCAGTCATAGCAGATGTTGCATATGAGTAAACAGTAGGAGCAGTTACAACGTTAATAGTGACTGTTTGACGAATTGTATCAACAGATACACCGCTACCGTCAACTGCACGAGTAATGTACTTAACTGTGATTGTTCCAATAGCAGGAGTTGCAATTCGAACAAGGTCCCCAGCTAAGGTACCAGCTGGAATTGACGCTGAAGTTGCAGCGCCAATAGTCGCATTATTGTACACATACGTCACAGTTGTTGTTGTGCTGTGGAAAGTTCCACCATCTACTGTAATTAGAGCAGTATTTGGGAATGCATTATCTCCAGGGATGTCTTCAAATACTGACTTCATCTCTACATAACCACCAGCTGATGCTGATTGAGTGACTGTGATTGAAGTAGCTGAAGCATATGAAGTCGATGCAGTTGCTGATGGGATATTGACCATCCAAGGAGCACGTGAAGACACTACACCACTTGCCGCTAATGATGTAGTAGAAGTTGACTCAGTCAATGTAGTGAGTGTGCTCGCTGCTGTACATACACCTGCAACAAATGCTGCATAACAGAAAGTAATAGTTCCTTCTGCTGTAGATTGTGCAACATAGTCAATACGCACCTGAGATGTTCCGATACCTGGAGCAGTCCATGTGATTGTTCCAGAATCAGAAGAACCTGAAGTTACTTGTGTTGTAACAGTTGTTCCAGCACTAGCCAGACTTGAAGTCAGCTGAGCGCGAATGGAGTTGTTAGCAACAGGAGTGGTCTTAGTCCAGTAAATTGTTCCAGTTGTATCTCCTGCGGCGTCACCTATTGCGGTGACGACGAAAGATGTAATTACGCCTGGGTTGGCCGAGGCCTTACCGTAAGTTCCAGTTGCAGCCGAAGATGAGTAAACAACAGCTGCGTGCGAAGGCACAACAGACAGTGTTCCAAATCCCAAAGCAGCAACTGCTACAAGCGCTA
>JBBAON010000125.1:0-2141 GCA_040401435.1 Candidatus Methylopumilus sp. | reverse complement strand
AGGCGGCAATGCATGGATGCTGCTTGATCACAGGAAAATTGGGGTCAGCAGGAAATGCAATCGACCTACCAATACCATCGCAATACAAATTTGATATTAGCGCCCCAAACTTTGTAGAAGCCTTTGGTGAGCTCGCTAACGATGTGATGGAAAACTTTCCACAACACTATGCAGACTTTGGCGCTTATAGGAAGTGGTTACAAGATGAGCCAAGAATATTCAAACAACAGATTGCAGACTACTTTTTAAATAATTAGATATTATTTTTTCCCAAAAAACTGCCGAACTTTGGCGATTTGCTGACGCCAATAAAACCGGAGCTTGATTGGCGCTACAGAGGGGCTGTAAAACTTCAGTGCGCGCTTTTGAGTGCTCCCAAGCGTTAAATTAGAGCGCCCAAAAGAATCAATAATTTCTAAATATTCATCGCACTGAGCCTGCGGAGAAAAGTGGGCAGAAACATATTGGCTTGCATAACTCCATTGGCCCTGTAGATCCGCTGATGCTGATAAGCCTCGAAGTTTCCTTAAGATATTTAGAAGACTTTCTGGAGAATCAAAAAGGTAATTTTCTAACCCCGACTTTTTAAGTAATGCATAGTAATTGGGGGTATTGCTGCAAATCGGAATCATACCGCTCATAATTGAAGAGCAAGCTTTGTTTGGGCTTTTAATAAACGTATTCAAGTGCAAATCTAAGGGTATATGACTAAGGATTGTGAAGGTAAAGGATCGCAACTTCTCAGCGAATGTATTCGTCTCGTATCCAATAAAAGTAAATTCAGGGGGCAATTGCCCCTCTAGTGAATCACCAGAAATAACTGAAAAGGAGTTGATAGATCCATCCTGTAGGGAGTCAATAATGGCCGTCTCTAATGCAACCATGCTTTTTTGATAGCTCTCGGGAAAACCGAACCAGACAAGATCAACACTCTTTTTATTCAAATTCACCGTGTGAATCTTCTCGAGAATAGGGTCAATAGCCTCTCTGAGGCAATAATTTGGTAGATCAAATACACACCTTAGAACTTGCTGATGCATTTCACTTGGGGAAACAAATACATCAGCCACCTGATAAGCATCAGCATAATCAGCATAAGAATCTATATCAGAGCAGAATGCAAGAGAAAGAAAATTTCTCTCTGCTATCTTTTTAATTGACTGGATTGCATCCCTGTCTTTACAGAAAAAATTGATGAAAGCTGGTCTATTTTCAGAGATATGATCAGATAAATCCTCATCCGGAGAAACTAGCTTTACAGAAAATCCGCGATAAATTAGCTGGGAGCGTAGTGTATCAAAATAGAATCGATGCAGCGGATCATCATTATCACGCCTACCCAAAAAAATAATATCGACCTTAATATCCATAAGTTATTATAAGTTCATGTTGGTATAAATAAACCTCGATCAATAATCACCATATGAAGCAAATATCCAAATGGAAAGCCTCCTATAGACTACTAAAATATGGTCTATATGCTCCAAAAGTAAAGCCTGAGGGTCTGTACCACTCTTACAACGCCGAAAGACTGGGGCTGATTGACTCAAATACATTAGATTTGGGATGTGGCAGTACTCCAAGAAATCCTTTTGGGGCTAATAATTTTTATGGCGTCGATCTGTTTGAGCAGAATGACGAAAAAATTAAAGTTGCTGATTTGGCGGTCAATCCCATTCCTTTTGAAAACAATACATTTGACTTCATTACTGCATATGATTTCATAGAGCACATCCCTAGGGTGATCTACTCACCATCTAGAAGTTTTCCATTTATCAATTTAATGAATGAAATATTTAGATGCCTAAAGCCTGGTGGATACTTTCTTTCGCACACACCAGCATACCCTTACTCCCCCTTATTCAGAGATCCCACCCACATCAATTACATCACCGAAGAGACATTCAGTATTTACTTTGATGATATAAACAACTACGCCAAAATATATGGGTTTAATGGTGGTTTTGAAATAACAAAACAGGGATGGAATGGATTTACGCTAATCACGTTGATGAGAAAGCCTGCTGTCAAAGCTTAAATTGATTCATTAATAAATCATAAGTCGAGCCAACCTCCGGCTTAGTCCGCCAATTGTTATGCCAGTGGTTAACAATGTATTTTTTAGCGAAAAGCTCATCAAC
>JBBAON010000124.1:0-2152 GCA_040401435.1 Candidatus Methylopumilus sp. | reverse complement strand
TATAGCCAACGCGACGCCCATCATCTAGTCCCAAAGTCCAAAGGTGGCCGACATACGGAGTACCTGCACCGGATCTGTCACCGCCAAATTCATGCGCTGTTTACCGAGACGGAATTGGCCAAACAACTGAACTCGGTTGAGGCCTTGCTGGCTCATCCAGGTATCGAGCGCTTTGTGGCATGGGTTAAAACTAAGCCCATCGATATGATGGAAAGAACCCGCAAGAGTCAAAGGCTGCGAACAAGGTCTTGAAGTCATCTCAATGAATCCACTGAATCCTAAAAAACTTTTGTTGACCAAATGGACGGCGGTTATCCCGTTGGCCAAGCAAAAGCATTTTCTCGTTAGCCGGGTGATCAAACCGGAGTTGCCTACCGATCCAATTGAATTGGTAGAAATCGAATCTGTATTTTCCAAAGCAAACCAGATCATTCCATGGCGCGACCTACAAAACGATGACATTTGGCGCCAGGGCTGGGTCTAATCACCGCCTCCAAAGCCGGTATCCTTAAAACTAAGGTTCCTGAGGCTGTTACGCAACAAACGTGGGCGCGCTCTAACTGACCTGCACACCCTTCCAGAACGCCACGTAGCCCTTGATATTGGCAGCCGCCTCTTTGGGCTCGGCGTAGTACCAAGCTGCGTCCGGATTGAGTTCACCATTGACGATGAGCGAGTAATAGCTTGCCTGCCCTTTCCAAGAGCAGCTGGTTTTGTGATTGCTAAAGCTGATGAGCTGCCGGTTCACGGACGCCTCGGGAAAATAATGGTTGCCTTCGACCATGACAGTGGCGTCGCTCTCAGCGATCACGGTATCTTTCCAAACTGCTTTCATGCGGATGCTCCTTCGGGTGTATGTTGAGCCTGCCAAGACGGTGTGGCGCTAGCGCGGATACTAGCCCGCTGGGTTATGAGAGAGACCTTTTTTTATCAAAAAAGATAGAGTCTCCCGCTTTTTTAAGACCATTAAACCAAGAGTAGGGAAAGCCCGCTTCCACAAAACAATGAGCGGGTATTAGATGCTCAATAGTCCCATGAAATTCCGGCACTTTTGACCAGTGTAGGCCTTGTTTTATGTGATGAGCAGTGTGATAGCCCAAATTACCGGTCATGAGATTGTAGAAAGAGTCCAGAATATTCCGGCTGCTTTCAAATTCATTTTTTGTATCAAGATCCGAGTGGTGGTGAAATGTGGCCCAAGATGTAAGCAAAAGGCCCACAACCATTGGTAAGAAAAATAAGAAAAGAGTGTTATACCAGTTATGCCAAAAAAGCAGACCAAGTACCACTACGATAACAAAGTTCATCATCAAAAAATCATTTAGATGCCGTTTATGATTACGACCAACTTGAATAATACGGTATAAACTTGTTCCGGCGACTTCAAAAGTGTAGCCAATTTCAGATTTCGTCGTACCGTCTTTATTCATCCAACGAGATTCATCAATCTCTTGATGCAGATAATTTTTATGATGCCCAAGAACGTGATGGAGGAGCCAACCTTTAGTGGTCACGCCAGTTTGGAAACCATATATGAGTTCCAGTGAGCGGTTAAATAAAGTTGATTTAAAAGTTACATTATGTTGATGATGGTGATTCCACGCACAGATATTACCCTTAGGCCAAATGCTAGCAACAAACCAAGCAGCAACAAACCATGGGTTATCAATCGTGAAATAAATAATGATATCGGCGAGAAAAAAAAGCGAAAAAATGGCAACGGGAATCTGATCCGCTTTATGTCGAAAAAAAGACATTCGAGTTCCTACGATAACGTTAAAAATTTAATAACAAATGTTAACGGATAAAAACTCGAATTGGCAAATTTTTAACAGAAACGTAGCATGCTGGTCTCAAATTACTGGAATAAGATTTGCACCTATTTTTTGAAGGTGAATCGGCCCGGGTATTGAGGAGGCTCCGCACCGTGAAAAGATGGAGCCATAAACGAGCGGTACGACTGGTGCAGCAGCACGAACTTGTTCTGATACCGACTGCCCAGCCAGTCAAGTTTTGTTTGCGGCCTGAGCCGCTTCTGCTTTGGTACGAGCGTATGTTGGCGCTCCTTGGGGCAAGGTGTGGAAGGGTTGCTTGTCCACGGTGAACTGCGCAAATTCCGGATGGAAGACTGAGGGGTCGTCGAAAGTCCCTA
>JBBAON010000123.1:0-2196 GCA_040401435.1 Candidatus Methylopumilus sp. | reverse complement strand
TTAAGTCTCCTTAATGTCTTATCGACGCCCACATGTCCAACCTTTCGGTTATGACATTTGTGGAGGAGATATTGTACCTCTTTTGGGATTGGATCATGTGACGTAGGAACCGTCTCATCTTCGGCATAGCCATTAGCCTCTAGCATAGGACTTCCCTCCGTTTGCAGAAACCATCCTCCGTTCTCCTCAATTAATTTGAGTCGAGACAGTGCATCTGCAACAACGTTGAGTTTCCCCTGTATAAAACTCCAATTTATGTTGTAGTGGCTGAGTTCGACTTTCCATCGAACCACCTTGGGGTTAGAGTCGTTGAGTGCCAAAAGGGCTTTATGGTCTGTATGGACCGTAAAGTTTATGTGGCTTATATACTGGTGGAAGTGCTTTATTGACGCAATGATTGCGTAACACTCTTGCTCCTGTGTTTTCCAGTTTCTTTGTTGTTTAGTAAAGCTTTCGCTATACCATTGTATGGGGTAATTTTTTCCCTGTCTTATAACATAAAGGATTGCTCCAATGCCCGACATGGACGCGTCCGTCTCGATGTGAACTTCGTCTCCATCATCTGTGAAGAATAGTTTTGGACATTTGTTAATTGCTGTTCGAATGTCTTCGAAGGAAGCTATGGCTCTCTCTGTCCACACTCTCGTGGTGTGAGGTTTGTCTCCGCTCTGCACCATATCGCGCAGTCCGCGTGACATTGTGGAGTATTCGGGGATATGATCCTTGAACCAACCCACCATTCCTAAGAATTGTTGAATACCTTTGGTATCCTGTGGACGTGCGAAGTTCATTATCTTCTGCACCTTTTGAAGGCTCATTTGTAACCCGTCCGGAGTAATAACGTGTCCCACGTATTCGACGGACTGCAGCCCTAATTTTACTTTCTTAGGGTGCACTTTTACGTTCCACTGTCGTAAACGTTCGAAAATGGCTCTTAGCCTGTCACTCATTTCTTCCTCTGTTCGAGCATAGATGATCAGATCATCGATGTAAACTTCACAAATATTATATAGAAGTCCTGGTAGGACCTCTACTGACATTTGTTTTTGGAAGTAAGAGGCTGCCCCCTTAGCCCCCATTGGTATTCTTGTATTTTCATACAAACCACAGTGGGTCATTATCGCCGCATATTTCCTACTTTCTCTCTGTAGAGCCACTTGGAAGTAACCTGAGGTTAAATCCAGCACGCAGAAATATTTTGGTCGTTGTTTTCCTATACGAACCATGATATTTTCTATGCGGGGTAAGGGCCATCCTAAAGATGTTGTCGCTTCATTTAACAACCGTAGGTCAAAGCAGTAACGATAACTCTTTGGGTCATCCGGATTCTTCCGAGGTTTCTCGGGAATATGTGGATGACTCCAAAAGTTTGCTACGGAAGGAGCGAGTATCCCCGCTTTGACAAGTTTCCCTGTCTCTTCGAACTCCACCTTCATTTTTAATGGGTTTAAATCCCTGACTCTTGTTCTATGTGCGTTGGTTTCCCATTGCTTATCATCCACCTCTAATACAAAGGGTGTGATCTTTGATGGTGGTCCGTACAGTGTCTCTGTAAAGATGTCTTTGAATTCATGGACTAGTGACCGTAAAGCTATTTTTAGCTTGTCCGGTCCCTCGATCAGAACCTTCTGCAGAGTGTCCTCTGGGTCCTTTTCCTCGGTGTACACCTCCCAAGCCATAGGCTGGTAGTCCCATGTATCTGGCGGATCATCACGCATATGTGACATGTCCTCGAGTACCTTCCTCACCTTTTCCATCTCCTCGTCCAAAGGTGGGACTTCCTCCTTTCCGGCGCCCCGGGATATGGACATGAACCGACCGACCCCCTGAGGTGATCCAGGCTTCGACCCTCTCTCGAGGGGAGTCTGCTCTCTTGCTTTCGCAAGTGTCGCAAGAACGTCTGACATCAGACAGAGGAGTGGGTTCTCGGCACTAAAGTGTTCCCAATACACGTACAGTAGCGAGTACTTCCATATAGTGGGCAGACCTATGACCAGGTCCGGCGCTGTCGCGCTGTGCTTAGAGTGGTATATTTGGAAGTCCAAATTCAAGACGTTACCGTCTTTTATTTTTACTTGAAAATTAACTACGCCTAGACTTTGCGAACACGCGTCTACGCTGCATGACACGAATTTACTCGGAAATATTTCCACCCCCAGCCTGTCGGCGACATCCTTGCGGACATAATTCTGGTGG
>JBBAON010000122.1:0-2197 GCA_040401435.1 Candidatus Methylopumilus sp. | reverse complement strand
GTTAACCAAGACGTTAAGCGAAGCGGGCAAAACAGCCTTAAGGCGGTCTGTAATCCTAAAAAGTAAGCAATAAACGATGACTCAGCCAATATGGAATAAGTTCTGCCAGCGCTTTGAGGCCAATGAGACCTGCGTGCCTCTCTTTGCCACGGATGACGGTGCGGTCAAGGTGCGAAAAGTTGGGCGTGATGACCGTCCTGTCCTGATGCGCTCTGAAGAATGTGATGCCAAGATACTTACAGAGACTGACCTCCTTGTCGCTGACTGGAAGGCAGGCAGCCATAAATACGATGGAATGATTTACATGATGGGATGGATGGAAGACACGTTCGCCCCCCTATACATTGGAAAAACCGAGACACTGGGCAAGGGCGATAGCAACCTGTCTGTCAACATAAAGAACCTTCACACCGACCGCAGTAAGTTTGCAAGATGGGGCGATGGATATCAGTATCACATAGGAGATTTAAGTGCCTGCGTGCTTGGGCATGAAAACAAGCAAACTCTCAAATACGCCTCATGGGCTAAGTGCATGTTTTCAGATGGAACGCAGTTAAAACGCCCAGTCTATTTCTGGGCAAAGGCATGGAATGCATCGGAGGTGGGAGTTTGGGAGGAATATGGGCCAACGTCACTGGCGTTCCTTGAGTACCTGCTCATTGGCGTAGCTGGGAAGATATACCCAGACCTGCTTAATCGCGAAGGGCTATCGCGTTAGAAACGCATTGATTGCAAATACAACCCGCAGCATCCTTGGGCAACTGGGCTAGTAGTTCTTTAGGAAACACTACAGAGACGCACCAACAAGATTCTTGCTTTTGCCCAGTTGACTTCTCTATCTCCATAGCGCAGTTGTTTGGCTGACCGCATAGGGGACAAACGGTCATGTCTGTAAAGTTAGTCATTTCAAAACTTTATTTTTACTAAATGACGACCGCTTCCATAAGTAAGAAAACTAATGACATTCCAATCCCAATAAGCCAACATCTCTCTTTTAGATAAGTCCATCATCACTACTTCAATATTTTGCTTGATAGAGCCGGGCATAAACAAATTAAAACAAGTCATCCGAGAAAGCGTTAAATCAATACGTGTACGTGAAAACTGCATAGCTCCTTCAGACTCAATGCAACCGCCGGGTACATTCTTTCTATCTAACAGAGGTTTGTATTTGAACGAAATCCCGCCACTATTGGTAATTTTTACGTCTTGCCAAGTAAACCCTTCACTTGTATGGGTCGGCAGGATTGGCGCGAGCGGATAAATAATGGACATTTTGATAGGGTCTTGATTTGGGCAATCAAAGCGATTTAAATCAAATACGCAAAATTTAGCGTTAGGTTGAGCAGTTAGATTCTTAAGTGACTCCTTCAAAGACTCCAATCGCTCTGTCTTGCCTAATCCACTTACCCACTTTGCGTAGTCAAAACAACCAGATTCATCGCAAATAACGCGAGTAGGTAAACCTTCATCTGAATCGGCCTTGATTGACCTTACCCTAGCCTTGACATCATCGTCACTCAACATAGCAAGAGTCTCTAATTGGGTTAGCGGAGTTAAGGGAACCGAAAGAGGTGAAGGTGTAACGGGTTGAGTAACTGCCACAACGGCTTGTGGTGGCTCAGACTTAAGTTCAGGAGGTTTAATAGATTGCAAGCCACTAGCTACAGTAAATTCTTCGCGAATTACCCCCTCTATCCAAGGCTCCTGTTCTCCTTTACTATTTTTGTAGACAGCATTAGAAACCCGTCTAAATAGAACTTCTAAAGGTTGCTCTGGCTTGACTATCTCTTGAAGTAGCGCTTTGGTAAAAACTCCGTTTTCATCATCGCCATCTTGAGCAGTGCCGCCGGGTCTGGTTGCATAGAACACCACTGTCGATGTGGGGGGGTCAACTCGGGCCAGACCCTGCTTGGCTGCGGATGAATTCTTTTGGTCTTTAAATGGGTTATCTCTACAAGCATCCAGAATCACCACGGCAATCTTGGGGCGCATACGCTCAATCGCATGGAGTACATCTCCAAGATAAAGGCTTTCCTGTGATGCCTTATCGCCGTCATTTAATGTGGCATCTACAGGGAGAAGGTAGTTTCTTCCTTCAATCTGCACCCCATGCCCGGCGTAGTAAAAGAACATGACAGTGTTACGTTTAATGCGGCTTTCCATTTGCTGCCTAAGGCCTGAGACTTCAGCCACC
>JBBAON010000121.1:0-2200 GCA_040401435.1 Candidatus Methylopumilus sp. | reverse complement strand
CCCATGCGATGTTTGATCTTGAAATATTGCAATGGTCGACAAAAGTCAGAACTGGTCCAGCACAATGGTTTGCGGAAGCTGTAGCTACTTGCGGCTTACTGTTCGTTATCTTGCGTTCACCAGTAGGAAAGGCATCTTCCATAGTTGCTTGCTACATAGGCGCGGCATATTGGTTCACTGCCAGCACATCTTTTGCAAATCCAGCAGCTGCATTCGGACGCATGTTTACAAATACATTTGCCGGCATCGCACCTTTTGATGTGCCTGCATTTGTTATCGCTCAGATCATTGGTGGTGCTCTAGGGTTGGCGTTGCATCACACCTTAGCTCATTCAGAAAAGAACAATAGTTAGTCTTTCTATGGTGAGAAGGACATGGCCACTAGTCGCGAGTTTGGGGGTTACGCAAACAGTAGCTTGGGCTTCTACGTATTACTTGCCTGCCATTCTTGCGAATCCAATTTCTCTGACCCTAGGAATAGACGTTTCAGATTTTTATTTAGCATTTTCAATGGCTCTTGTTGTCTCAGCTGTGTTCGGCCCCATGTTTGGAAAAGCGATCGACACTTTGAGCGGCCATCGCGTTTTGCCTGCGTCAAATGTATTGTTTGCAGCTGGACTTGCCCTACTCGGGTTCGCCAATAGTGAGCTCGAGCTCTACCTCTCTTGGTTCGTGATTGGCTTAGGCATGGCGGGTGGTCTCTATGAGTCAGCGTTTTCCACTCTGGTTCGGATTTACGGCCAAGATGCTAGATCAGCCATTACTGGTATCACGCTGATCGCAGGCTTTGCAAGTACTATTGGTTGGCCCTTGAGTGGATGGATTCTTAGTTATTGGGGCTGGCGTGAGGCTTGTTGGACATGGGCTCTTTTGCACTTATTTTTAGCCTTGCCGCTTAATTTGGCAATTGACTGGCTATCTGACGTCAAGCATTCAGTTATCGCTTATGAAAGTCAAGGTCTTGAGACCAACTCAAACACGCCTATTGATCCATCAAAGGAAGAGAAAGCTCCAACATTAAAACAGGCGCTTCTTTTGTCTTTTGTTTTCTCAGCAACTTGGTTTACGAGTACAGCGATGGCATCACATTGGCCAAGAATGCTAGAAGCTACTGGTGTCAGCTTGGTCGCAGCGATTGCCATAGGCGCCATCATTGGACCGGCCCAGGTGATTGCAAGAATTTTGGAGTTTGGGATTTTGCGCAAAATGCATCCCTTGTTTTCAGCTCGCTTGGCTGCTATGGCGCATCCTTTGGGTGTTCTTATGATGGCTATCTTTGGACCAGTCGTAGCACCGGTTTTTGCCTTTTTGCACGGAGCTGGTAATGGCGTATTGACGATAGCCAAAGGAACATTGCCACTTGCTTTATTCGGCTCCAGAGGCTACGGCTACAGGCAAGGTTGGATTATGTTTCCTGCAAGAATAAGCTCAGCATTTGCCCCATGGGTTTTTGGACTGGCTTTGACCCATTGGGGGGCAGGAGCGTTAGGGCTCACCACTGCACTGGGGGCCTTATCAGTTTTTGCTCTCTACGCAATTAATGTGAAAAAGCAACCTTGCGTCTGAATCAATTCCTCTCAACAGCTAAATTTTTCCCCAACTCAATTCATTCAATACTAACCAGACAAGCGATTTAAATGGTCATTATTTTTCACAATCCAAACTGCGGTACGTCACGCAATACATTAGCCCTGATTCGCAACTCAGGTGTCGAACCTGAGGTTGTTTTGTACTTAGAGACGCCACCCTCAAAAGAGCGGCTCAAGCAGTTGATTGCTGATATGTCCATTCCAGTTAGAGATGTGCTAAGGCAAAAGGGCACACCTTACGAAGAATTGGAATTGGGCAACGCAAAATGGTCTGACGAAGAACTGTTGGACTTCATGATGGCTCATCCCATTTTGATCAATCGTCCAATTGTGGTGTCGCCTCTTGGAACAAAGTTGTGTCGTCCATCCGAGGTGGTGCTTGATATCCTCGAAGATCCGCAGCGAGGTGCATTTACAAAAGAGGATGGTGAAATTGTCATCAATGAAAAGGGCTTGCGTGCCTAATTTCACTGACAAATCCCCCAATCTTGATGAAAGTTGTTTCCAATTTCCGCAGCAAGTCTTATTGGCGCCGCAGCAGGTGTCAACGCATCTGCCAAGAATATTAATGTTGTATGGTTCTTTGCGTGAACGTTCTTACAGCAAGTTAT
>JBBAON010000120.1:0-2204 GCA_040401435.1 Candidatus Methylopumilus sp. | reverse complement strand
AAAATAATGATACCGAGTGTGCAGAAACTCGGAATGGCATAAGCCATTTCGCAGATGGTTGAGACAAAACTTTCACCGGCACTTGAACGGCGGAATAGAACCTGGGCATCGCTGCTGCGTTGGCGGTGCGCACATCCCGATCCAAGACAAAAACTATAGTCCACCGATCTCAATAAGACTTAGCCCCGTTACTTCAGAGATGAATTGTGGGTCTAGTCCCTTGGCTTTCATAGCACGGGCGATTTCTGTAGTTCTAGTGGCCTCGCCTTCTGCTTTTCCTTCTGCTTTTCCCTCAGCTTTTCCTTCGATGAGTCCTTCTACTTTCCCTTCGTCGTAGGCGGTGTCGATGACGTTTTTGATGTCGCGGTAGATTTTCAGGCTGTGTTGGTAGCGGCTGTGGTCGTCGGGGTTGAGTTGGGCTAGCTCGGCTTTTTGAAAGGCGTTTTGGAAGATTTCTTCTTGTCCAAAGATGCGGGGGATCTCGGAGTGAGGTGCGCTAATTTACTGGACCAACAAACACCAACAACCAGAATTAGATCATGAAGAAACCATATCGTAAATTTACAGCAGAGTTCAAAGATCAAGCCTTGGCTCTTATCAACCTTGGGAAGCCCGTAGCTGAAGTCTCCCGCGACCTAGAGGTTGGCGCCAATCTCCTCTACAGTTGGCGTCAGCAAAGCGAAAGCGCACAAGGTGGGAAAGCAACGCCGCCGCAAGCCGCAGGCGAACTCAGCGAAGCAGACACGTTAAAAGTTTTGCGTCGCGAAAACATCCGTCTTCAAGCGGAAAATGACATTTTAAAAAAAGCCGCGATCATCCTCGGGACGCAAATCCCAAACAACTTCGTGAGATGATTCAAAGCATACAAGAAAGTAGCGGCCACAGCATTAGGCGTATATGCCAGATCCTCCAGGTTCCACGTAGCAGCCATTACCATGCCGCCGAGGCCACGCCCAGTGAGATCCGCGATGCAGAGCTTATTGAGATCATCAAAGTCATATTCAGAGAGCACAAAAGACGTTACGGTTACCGACGTATCGTCAGAGAACTCAGCAAACTTGGCCACTCTTGTGCGCCAGCAAGAGTTCGTCGTCTCATGAAAGAAAACGCGCTCATCGCCCTACAACCCAAGAGTTACAAGCCACAAACCAGCGACGGACGCGCTGATGCGCCCTCACCTAATCTAGTCAAAGACGAACTCCCCCCAGACAAAATAAATAAAATCTGGGTTGGAGACATCACCTATGTCGCGTGTGGAGAAAAATGGATCTACCTCGCCGTAGTCATGGATCTCTGCTCTCGCCGGATCCTTGGCTGGGCGCTTGCAGATCATCTGCGCAGCAGTCTTGTGGAAGAAGCTATGGAAAAGGCACTTAAAGCCCGCCAATGCCCCACAGGACTGATTTTTCACAGTGATCGCGGCAGTCAGTATGGCAGCAAAAGTTTCCGTTCACTGCTTAAAAAAGCAGTTACGACGCAAAGCATGTCAAGACGAGCAAATCCCTATGACAATGCGACGATGGAATCCTTCATGGGAACATTCAAAGCAGAGCTCATACAAGACGGGAGCTTCATCAATGAACAAGATGCAGACATCGAAATTTCAGCCTACATCGATTGTTACTACAACACCCAACGCATGCACTCCTCACTAGACTACAAAAATCCCAACCAATTCGAAGCCGAACAAAAATTAGTAGCGTAAAATATTTGGTCCAAAAATCAGTTGCATCTCAAAGTGACTCTGTGGAGAGAGTGGTGAAATCTAACGGAAGAAAGAATTTATGGACATTGATGGTGCAATTATAGAGGAGCAAGGGGTCACCTTTGGGATCATTGTTGTGAAGAAACACGTCCTAGCTACGGATTCTTCCGCACGAGAGGCGCGAGATAGGTTTCAAGCGCAGCTCGCCGAGTTTGCAGGGATTCCGCTGATCCTTGCAGCGCAGGATTCTCGTGGAGTGTTTGAGTATTGGGGTAAGCCTGACGTAGTTGATTTTCTGGCGTCGATTTCTGCCAGTCGCATTCCATGGCGGACTTACACTTACTAACGGTGTCTGACTGCACCGTCTCTGTGATGAGTTTCATTGTGATTTCGCGGCCTTCATGGGTGTAGGGAATGTATGTGTCTGACATAGTGAGATGATGCTAGCGGGTGCGCCCGCGGGCGGCCCTTGATCGCGAACACCCGCGCCACCGCGGTC
>JBBAON010000119.1:0-2242 GCA_040401435.1 Candidatus Methylopumilus sp. | reverse complement strand
TTCCAAGTGCGACAGCAGAACAAAAGGCTGAAGCATTGGCTCAAATGAAGCGCCTAGATCCGCATAACCCGAATCTGAAATAACTCGGTAATCTAGGCACATGCGCGTTGCAATCATTGGTCAGGGCTATGTCGGACTGACTATTGCCGTTGGCGCAGCAGGTGCTGGCCATAGCGTCGTTGGCTTTGATGTAAATGATTCATTGGTTGATGCGCTCAATGCTGGCACATCACATATTGAAGGCATTACAGACGCTTCTTTATCTAGTTTTGTTGCCAGCGGTGCCTATAAAGCCAGCACAGATGCATCAGTTCTAGATGGCAGTGATGTCATTGTGATTGCTGTGCCAACACCATTGGATGAAAAGCGAAATCCTGACTTGTCTTACGTTCATGCAGCCGCTGATTTGATCGCAAAGAATGCAAAGTCTGCTGCGCTGGTAATTAATGAATCAACGTCATACCCGGGCTCATTGCGCAAAGAGATAGCAGCGCGCATTGCTGGTGTGGAGCATCTCTATGCCTCTTCTCCTGAGCGGGTCGACCCTGGCAATACCCAGTGGGGCACAAAGAACACTCCGCGCTTAATTGGTGGGTTAACACCTGCGGCGGTTGCAAAGGCTCGCGAGTTCTATGCAAGTTTCTGTGACACCATCATTGAGGTTTCATCCCCCGAGGTCGCAGAGGCAGCCAAGATATTTGAAAACACTTTCCGCCAGGTAAATATTGCTTTGGTTAATGAGTTTGCACAGATTTCAGATGCTTTAGGAATATCTAGCCGTGAGGTTTTAGATGCTGCAGCAACCAAGCCATATGGCTTTATGGAGTTTAATCCCGGCCCTGGTGTGGGTGGACATTGCATCCCAGTTGATCCAAGTTACTTGGCATATGTTGCAAACCAGGTTGGCGTGCCAGCAACATTTATTAAAAGAGCAAATGAAGTAAATCTTGCAATGCCTGCATATGTTGTTAAAAGAGTCATTGAAGGCTTTGGTGAATTAATTGCAGGTAAATCAGTAATTGTGGTTGGTGTTTCCTATAAGGCTAATGTGGCAGATACGAGAGAAACACCTGCTGCAGCGGTTATTGATGTGCTGCGGGAGAACGGTGCAACAGTGGTTTGGCATGATGATTTAGTCGGTTCTTGGCGAGGGGAGTCATCTGCGCCCATGGCAGCTCATGACATTGGCGTAGTTGTTACACGCCACGATGGGGTCAGTGATGCTGCTATAAAAGCTAGCGGGTATGTATTTGATTGCACAGGCACTGTGCCTGGCGTGGACGGTATTTAAAGTCCAGCGATATCGCTGATTATTTGCTTCAAATCTTTTGTTGGTGCCCAACCGATTGCGCTCTTTACCTTTGAAATGTCAGGGACGCGGCGCTGGATATCTTCAAAGCCTGCTGGATATGCATCCGAGTAGGCGGTGTAGGTGATTGAGGATTTAGATCCAGTAATAGATAAGACCTGTTCTGCCAGTTGCTTCATGGTGACTTCACCTGTGCCACCAACGTTATAGACATCTCCGATGGTCGCATCCGTTGTTGCCATTGCGGCTATCGCTGCAACCGCATCATCGACATGGCAAAAGACTCGTGATTGTGTGCCATCACCATAGATAGTCAGCGGCTCATTCTTTAGTGCTGCTTGGACAAAGCGCGGAATAACCATTCCATAGCGACCTGTTTGACGTAGTCCAACGGTGTTAAACAAGCGGACAGTTGTTACAGCCAATTTCTTTTCTTGGTGCAGTGCAAATGCCATAGCCTCTTCAATAGCCTTGGCATCGCTATAGGTCCATCTAATCTTTTGTGGGGCACCAACTACTCGATCATCAGTTTCATTTAAGGGTTGCTTGGGGTTTTTGCCATAGATCTCTGATGTGCTGGCAATGATGATTCTCTTTTTGTGGTTTGCAGCGGCGTTTAATACAACTTCACTGCCAGTGATGTTGGTACTCATTGATTCAAGTGGTGATTCAAGGATTGTGTTAACGCCAAGCGCTGCTGCCATATGTAGTACAAGATCTGAATCTTGTGTCAGTTGATCTACTAACTCAAAATTGCGGATGTCCCCATCTACCGTTGTCACTTTGCCCTCTAGATGGGCGATATTTGTTTTAGATCCTGTTGAAAAATTGTCCAGTAGCGTGACTGTGTGACCGGCGTTTACGTAGTGATCTGCCAGGTGGGATCCAATGAACCCGGCACCACCAGTGATTAATACGCGCATGGGTAAACCT
>JBBAON010000118.1:0-2278 GCA_040401435.1 Candidatus Methylopumilus sp. | reverse complement strand
GTATCCCCCCGACCAACTACACATTGCCCAAAATTAACCGCTAGTGTAATTTTGCAAAAACAATAGCAATGTCAAAAAACCCAGTTAACCGGGAATCGATGTTTCCCATGATAAATGCATGGCAAAAATCAGGTGTTTCACAAAAATCATTTTGTAAGAAAGTTGGTATAACCTACAGTGTTTTTCATTATTGGTATAAATGTTACAGAGATCAAGAAAAACCTAGCACTTTCGTTGAATTGAAGGCCGCTGAGCCTGTTCAAACTAAAGCAAATGTTGAAATATGTTTTCCTAATGGCATAAGGGTTTTGTTTCACGAACCAGTATCTTTTGAGCTATTAAAATCAATGGTATCTTAACTATGCTGCATCTTTCTGCAACTTGCAAATATTATTTATGCCGAACTCCGGTTGATATGCGCAAAGGTTTCGATAGTCTAAGCGGGATGGTTACCAATCAAATGGGATTGAGTGTTTTGAGTGGTGCCGTATTTATCTTCTTCAACAAAAACCACAACCAAGTAAAGTTGTTGCTTTGGGAGGGTGACGGATTTTCAATTTACTACAAACGCCTCGAAAAAGGAACGTACGAATGCCCGACAGCAACAACGGATTGTGCAGACATTTCGATCTCCCACGAAGCCTTGCAATTCATACTGCAAGGCGTATCACTGAAGCATATCCAACGCAGAAAAAGATATACTCATTCAGCGTAAAATAGAAAATAAAAATACGCTGAAAGTGCTTATTTTATTGATGTTTTCGTATATTTGTAGTGTGATGGAAACAACTGCAGATTATAAGATTTTACTCGAAAAGGCTACTCAACGAATAGCATTTCTTGAGCATGAACTCGGTAATTTAAAGCGGTTAGTTTATGGTTCTAAACATGAACGTTTTGTTCCGAATACAAATCCATCACAATTGCCTCTCGCATTGCCGGATGTAGTTATTCCCGAACTTCCTGAAGTACCTACTAAAAAGATTGAATACGAACGTAAGGTAAAAAATACAAAACCTGAACCTCCTAAACATCCTGGACGTTATAAAATTCCCGAGCACATCGAACGTCGCATTATCCAGTTACAACCTACCACATCTGTTGAAGGGTGCAGAATAATGGGCGAAGAAGTTACTGAAGAACTCGATTATGAGCCAGGTAAATTGTTTGTTAATCGATATGTACGTACTAAATATGCCAAACCCAACAATGAAGGGGTTATCATCGCTCCAATGGTAAATCGTCCATTGGACAAATCAATTGCCGGTCCTGGTTTGTTGACACAAATCATCATTGATAAATACGTTGATCATCTGCCATTGCATCGCCAACAACAAAGATTTAAGCGTGAAGGCATCAATATTCCTTACAATACGATTACCGAATGGGTTAGCAGTACTTGTAAACTTATCGAACCCTTATATCAAGCACTGCTTAAGGAAATTATGTGCAACAACTACCTGCATGTTGATGAAACACCCTTTAAAGTACTCGATAAAGACAAAAAAGGAGAAACGCACCGCGGTTATCTTTGGGTTTACCACAATAGTATAAACGGATTGGTATATTTTGATTATCGGGAAGGTCGGGGAAGAGAAGGACCAGTAGAGATGCTTCAAGATTTTAAAGGTTATCTACAAACCGATGGTTATGTGGTGTACGATATGTTTAAAAAGCAGGAAGACATCACGGTATTGCATTGTATGGCACATGCCAGACGCATGTTTTTTGAGGCACAAGACAACGATAAGGCAACTGCTCAATATGCACTCGAGCAGATAGGGAAGTTGTATGCCATAGAACGAAAGGCAAAGGAAGAGGAACTTACGGCAGATGAAATATATACACTTCGCCAAGAGGAATCCTTGCCAATATTAACATCCATGCAACAATGGATGACGGAGGCCTACATCAAGGCGTTGCCTAAGAGTGCTATAGGTAAGGCGTTGGGGTACAGTTTGCAACGTTGGAAAGAATTAGTCACCTATACTACCGATGGAAATTTGAATATCGACAACAATCCTGTAGAAAACAGCATCAGACCAGTAGCATTAGGAAGAAAGAATTATCTATTTGCAGGCAGTCACGAAGCTGCCAAACGCAGTGCAATGCTCTATTCGTTAATGGGCACCTGCAAAATGCACGGTATCAACCCATTTATTTATCTCAAGGATGTTTTACAACGTATTGGTTCGCATCCCATCAATCAAATTGAACTGCTGTTGCCCCAAAATTGGAAGGCAGGTGGTTAAGTATGTGTAGTTGGTCGGGGGGATAC
>JBBAON010000117.1:0-2336 GCA_040401435.1 Candidatus Methylopumilus sp. | reverse complement strand
TGGATCGTACACTGCATGACAAAATCGGCACTATTCACATATGAGTCTGACTCACTTGCGTCTCGTGCCTGATTAATCATAGCAATGTGCGAGGCTACTTATAATGCTACGTCTGTCAACGACGTGATAATAATGTGTGTGAAATGCTATCGGAAGATTGGCAAGGCTGGCATGACGGATAGTAATGCTTTGCCACCACTGCTACCTCTACCGTCACGAGTGTCGGTGCGTGTCTACTACTCCATTGACAACTAGATCTACTGATCTACTGAACGTTAGGATGTGAGTGAATGATCAAGTGTGGGCGAGAAGGGCAATGCAGCCGACGACAGATAGTAATGCCTCAACGGATACTCGTCAACTTGACGGATAGTAATGCCTTGACGGATGTTGGACAGATAGTACTGCCTCAACAGTGTAATGCCTCGACGGATAGTAATGTCATGTACAACCATGGCATGAATTACTATGGTGGCAACCAATGCAAATGACCAATACAAAGAGTAGGTGACAGACATGATAAAAGGGATATGGCATTAGTGGCATTAATAATCAACTTTACATTTATATAAGATATAAGAATCATTTCGTTCGTCCTTCCCCTGCTGTTATCCCACTCCCATCTCTAAGCGATGCAGTCCTCTTCCTTTTTCCTCCCTTCTTTGTATGTGTACCTTTTTTATTTGCAAGATTGATATCATCTGACTTGTCCTTTCCCCTTATGGATTCCGGTACAATGGGCAAGTTCTCTCCAGATGCAGCAACTTGCTGTCTTGCGTCATGTACCTTCTTTGATTTAGTTTGCGCAATTAACAAGCAATTCTGATACATTTGATTGAATTGTGGCATAACCATCTCGTACACATCCTTGTTCTCCTTTGCCAAGTCCAGAATCTGTCTTGTGATTGCAAGGCCACTGTTGTAACGCGTACTCTTACAGTTTGGCGCCCGAATTCTTGGAACGGTTGCTCCAATGCTATCATCATCGCCTTTGTCATCATCTTCCCCATTCTGTGCAGCTGTGGCAGCACTTGTAATTGGAGCTAAGTACCGTGGTAGTGATGCTGCGCCCAATCCATCTATTATCATCAATGCTGCAAGATTATTTCGTACTATGTCGTACATTGGATTGTTGCTGATGCGCCATCGTTTATGAATGGTAGTCAAGTCGTTCATGGATCTAGTCTTGTGCTGAATGAGTGCCCTCTGGATGTAGCGGCATCGGATCCAACTGCACGTGTGAACATGAAAGTCACTCTGACAATGTAGATCGTTGGAATCGGGTATGAATACTGTACGCAGCATTTTCTTATCATCTCCCTTTCCTTTTCGTTGAATTTCATAGACTGTTCCAATTGCAATGGAAGACTTCTTCTCTACTAGTAGTCTGAATTCTCCAGCTGTAGCTTTGATCAATTCGACACCTTCATTGAATGATGTGATGGTTTGACCATTGACTGCATATATACGCATTCCAACTTCCAACATTGATCCTCTACAGAAACAATCGTCAGCAATTGAGAGTACCTCTAGGTTTTGATTCAAAGTCAACCCTAGTTGTGCCACATTATCCGGTCGCTCCATATTAATGGTGACCTTCTCTCTCCTTGTCGACTGCATCACATGGAAAGGATTGGGTGCATTCTCTGTTACTGTGACAATTTCAAGGTCATTTGCAAGAGGCCTCTCTTCATTTTCCCAATCCGTTACATAAGCGGAAAGGTCACATCCCTTACGAAGAGCAGCTTCAATCTCAATGGTAATGGTTGCCGTGTAGTCATTGACAATCCGCTCATGTCGATTCTGCAACTCTGCAACCGACCAATTTCTCATTTCGCTCTTCAGGAGGCCTTTGCCCTTCAGCCTACTCATCGACTGTTCACACCGAGACAGAGCTCCTTTTGATGAGCACGAAAAGAATTTAGTAGTGTAGGTGGCAGTACGGAGTGTCCGCCCGTTATCAATCCTCTTGATCCAATTCATCAATGAAACATTATCACTGGCAATTGCTCTCATTTCAGCAAAGGCACTATTCAATTCTTCATCTGAAAGAAATTGATACAAGACTTTGTTCTTCAATTCTTTGAACCTGGCCTTATCCTTCTTGTTTGATATTACATTTGCCTTCACATCACCATTTTCGCTATTATGCCAGGTATCTTCAATATGGTGTTGATCGTGTGATTGAGCTACCTCTGACCAGGAAGAACCACCATCTGTAGCGAGCGTGGCGCCAGGTGCATTAAGTTCAAGGGCAGCAAGCATCTGCTCCATTGAATCGATCTCTTCCTCGCGTACTTGGCATATTCCACCAGGTGCTGTACGTCCAAAACAAT
>JBBAON010000116.1:0-2349 GCA_040401435.1 Candidatus Methylopumilus sp. | reverse complement strand
ACTGGCATTTATGTTTTACGCAGCCCTTGGAATTCAGGGCTACCTCACAAAATTTTTAAAGTCCTTAGGTTGGGATCTATATTCAGGGACATTTTCCCTCGGCTCCTTCATTGGCTTATTGATTGTGTATTTATACTTCCAATTACCTTTAATGATCATTGTTTTTTCACCTGCGATTGTTTCCCTTCGACGAGAATGGTCTGAAGCAGCACGCAATTTAGGCGCAAGCCAATTTAATTATTGGATTCGAATCGGTTTTCCCTTACTTTTCCCTAGCTTTATCGCATCTTTCTTACTGCTCTTTGCAAGCGGATTTTCAGCCTATGCAACAGCTAACGCATTAACGGTTGGAAATCTTCCTCTAACGCCTTTACAAATTGGTGGATTACTGGATGGCAATGTTTCAGCCGCGCAATTAAATCTTGGTAAAGCCCTAGGTGTTGTGATGATTGTGATCTCAGCGTGCGCGGTCATTCCATACCTTGCTATTCAACGAAGGAGCGCCAAATGGCAAAAGGGATAAAAGTTAGATTCCAGCCAGCACTGGCGGTAACACTTCTGATTCTGAGTTTCTTTGTTTTTATCCCAATGATTTCAGCTTTTGAGTACTCGATCCGCACACCGCTAACTGGCGGCTATGGATGGACTCATTACCTTTGGGCTATTAGAGAAGAAGATTTCTTCCATTACATTCTTAGATCTATGTGGCTAGCCGGGGTAACAGTCTTAATCACGTTGTTTGTATTAGTTCCAACCTTAACCTGGCTTCACTTATCAAATTCCAAGGTACGCGGAGCAATCGATGGCTTATCACTACTACCCCTTGTTATTCCAGTGGTTGCATTTGCAGTAGGTGCACAAATTTCTTTCCCTGAGTTTGTGCAAAATACAGTGCTAGAACTTCCCTTCCTCTATTTCGTATTGGCACTGCCATATGCATTCCGATCACTAGATATTGGGCTTAATTCAATTCCTTTAAAAACCATTACCGAGGCAGCTCGTAGTGCTGGTGCTAACTGGCTACGAACAATTACAACCGTCATTATTCCAGTGATCAGAGGATCGGTCATGGCAACTATTGCATTGACATTTGCTCTCTCACTTGGTGAGTACACCTTGACAGTCCTACTTCACTGGGACACATTCCCAACGTGGGTGACATATGTTGCTCAAGAGAACATTCTTGGCGCAATCGCGATCTCAATGATGTCTCTAATCATTCCATTCCTAATTTTGACTGTTATAACGCTTTTTGTTCCAGAACGTTCTACGCAAGGGAGAAAGTAATGTCTAGTAAGAGCCTTTCCTTAAGAAACATCTCAAAGCGATTTGGAAACGTGATCGCTTTAGACAATTTCAATCTCGAGGTAGGCGTTGGTGAGCTAGTTGCCTTACTAGGGCCTTCTGGGTGCGGTAAGACAACAGCCCTTCGCGTTGTTGCGGGGTTAGAACACCAAGACAACGGCACAGTTCTGGTCGGCGACAAGAATATTTCAGATGTCCCAGCACATAAGCGAAATATGGGAATGGTATTTCAGGCCTATTCACTGTTTCCAAACCTAACAGTTGAAGAAAATGTGGCTTTTGGTTTGCAGATGAGAAAAGTGAGCAAGCATGTGCGGCTGAAGAAAGCACATGAACTCTTGGATTTAGTTGGTTTAGATTCACAGAGCAAGCGATTTACCCATCAGCTCTCTGGTGGGCAACAACAGCGCGTGGCGCTAGCTAGAGCCCTTGCCTTTGAGCCTGAAATTCTCTTGCTAGATGAGCCTTTGTCAGCACTTGATGCTCAGGTGCGTGTCAACTTGCGTGAAGAGATTCGTCGCCTGCAACTGTCCTTAGGAACAACAACTTTATTTGTTACACATGATCAAGAAGAAGCGATGGCAATCTCTGATCGTGTTGGAGTAATGAACAACGGCGTTCTGGAGCAAATTGACACACCAGATGCTCTTTATAACAAGCCTGCTTCATCTTTCGTTGCCAGCTTTGTTGGCACCATGAACAAAATCCCTGCCCACATTACAGATGGTATGGTTGAAATCTTCGGAAGTAAGATTGTTGCTCTTAAGCGCGGCAATGAATCTGGAAATGTGCATGCATTAATCCGTCCAGAATCAATCTCTGTTGTGGCAACAACTGCGCAAGGTAATGCAAAAGTTTTGACGCGCTCTTTCATGGGCGCTTCATCAAATATTATTTGTCAAACAGAGGACGGAACAATTGTTCAGTCGTTAATGACAAGTGCTTCAACCGGAGACCTACATCCGGGCTCATCCGTTCAACTTCGAGTCCTAAGTTCTGAGGTCCTTGTCGCTAATGTCTAGTACATCAACAAACCGTATTGTT
>JBBAON010000115.1:0-2384 GCA_040401435.1 Candidatus Methylopumilus sp. | reverse complement strand
CCTTTGTCAATTTGGGCAATTTCATTCGTTGTGATAATGGTTAAGTCAGTACCCATGTATTTGTCTAAGGCAATACGAAAAGCATTGCGCCCCTTAATACAGCTATTCATTTCCTCAATAACGTTATAGGTATAGCGTTGCCCATTGACTGTGAAAAATAAGTCAAATATTTTGTTGCGTGAAAATAACTCGTCTACCTCGCTGTCGCTATTCAGCTTGTGCGCTTTAACGTGCGTAACCTGTACGTCTTCCATGCCTTCAATTGCTTTTGGCAGTAGCTTGGCAATAAGTGACTTGCCTGTGCCATTCCTACCGCAAAGAATTAATGGACGGCGCACTTCTCCGCTTGCGTAAGCTGTAACTACACTTTTGACATGTGCATTCGGGAAAATTAAGTCGCCAATGAATGCTGGCGAATATTTTCTTTCAGTGTCAATAAACTTGCCGTAGTTGTTATGTTTGTACATATAAATTCCTTTAATTTAGTGTTGAGTTGAATGAGTAGGGGTTGCCAGCCCCTTATTAAAATTAAGCCGCTTCTAATTCTTTTACCGACATACTTGCTACAGCAACGGCACTGGCTTTGAGTTTGTCTTTCTCTTTGCTAGAGTCGTTGGCGGCTTCACGTTTCTTTAACAAGTCCTTAGCTACTTCTTTTAAAGCCGCGTTTTCCATAGCCTTAGTTGTCGTTGGCACAGTACGCAACAACGCCAATTCGTTATTAGCGTTTTGTCGCGCCAATACAAAGGCGTATGTGCAACCGTCGTTAAAATAGACGCTTGAGTTAGGTAGTGCTACGGTTTCTTTAGCAGGCAAATTCTCAAGTGCCATAAAAGAGTCAGCAATAGCGTCCTTAAGTGCTATTTCCTTTGCAAGCGTTTCGGGCTTCTTGGCGAAGTTTTTCTTACACTCCTCAACGCCGCCTTTGCTTTGAATAAATTCAGCCAGGGTTTCGTTTGCCTTTTTGTCTTTAATTGCCGCCATTAGAGTGCGTGTGTAGTTATACGCACGCTTTCTGTCGCTGTTAAACACATAGCGGACAAATACAGTTAGTGCAGGCGAGTTACTTTGTACTTTGACATTGCGTTTAGCCAGCACAGCCTTCATTGCCTTGACTGTGTCCTTTAGGCACTCAGTGCTGGCGCAGGCGGAAATAAACAAGTCGTGTACTTGCCCCAAAATGCCATACAACTCTTTATTGCTACGTACCAAAGTTGTTGTTTCAAACTTTTCACGTGCGGCTACTAACTCATTAGCCTTCTTAATTACAGCTTCAGTTGTAGGCGCTACAACGGCGTTTGCTTTAACTTCTACAGTTTTGTTGTTAATTTGTGTCATTTTCTTGCCTTTCAGTTTATGTTAAAAAATGGCTAAAACTTGTTAAGAAACAATGCCTTAGCACAGTTATGACTATACGCCGTTTACCCTATTCTGACGACGAATAGTAATTGGTTGCAAATTACTTGATAAGATATGTGCTATGAAACAAACCTTCTTAGCCGCCTACCCGCGCATTGGCACAAAAAACAAGCGCACTTCCGTTAAGGAATTGGAGAAAAGTCCTTACTACTGGTTTTGGGCTTATATGCGCCGTAATAAGGAATACCTAAAGTGCTGTGACAACCTTGGCGCAGGCAAGCTAGGCAAGTTGTACAAAGACTTTGGCGACATACGCAATGAAGACTTTGCGGAGTGGTGGGGTGGTAGCAGTCAAAAGGGTGGCTACTTATTTGGAGAAACGCCAAACGACATAAACCTTAAACAACTCAGCGACAAGAGTGAATGGAGTGAAGACTGGAATGAAAACATTGCCGTCTTCGCTGTTAACTTGTCTATTGGCAGGCGCAAGTTACAGCAATACTTTGCCGCACAACTTGAAACAATTCACAAAGGCAAGCGTGGACGCAAGTCTATGGGCGGCACAGCAACGACGGCACGCTACAAGCTATATAGAAATTACAGCGTAAGTAACTTAAAGAAAATGCTTGAAGCCTATGACGCTTGGGTTGCGAATGAAGCCCTGCCTAAGCCAGAAAGAAAAACCATGTGGGAGTTAGGCGAGAGTATTAGGCTTGTGCCAGTAGCAATGCCGCCTACGCATAAGGACTTCCAACTTCAAGACAACGTGAAAATGCGACACAACACAATGACCGTGGCAATGAGTCGCTACGTTAAGCAGGCACAAATAATTATTGCCAATACGTCTTTGGGTGTTTTCCCAAAGAGTACTGTCGATTAAATGGACGCTTAGACTAACTCAACAGCCGCTTTGAGTTGTGTTGGGCTAGAGTAGAGATAAGCGGCAGTTGTCGAAATATTTCTGTGTCCTGCGAGGGACTTGAGAATATGAATAGCCGTACCTTTGTTGGCAAGTCCTGTTAAGA
>JBBAON010000114.1:0-2396 GCA_040401435.1 Candidatus Methylopumilus sp. | reverse complement strand
GGGTACTGAGAATTTTTATGTGGTGACTCGCTATAACTGGAGTAGTTACTATGCATTGGCTGTTATTGAGTTGGGGGCTGCGGTGGCTCGGGAAATGAAAAACAGCCCTAAAGTTGGCAGAGCCCATGAACCCGCTTAATCCGAAAAAACTGCTACTGACCAAGTGGACGGCGGTTAAGCCCTTGGCCAAACAAAAACACTTTTTGGTCAGCCGGGTGATAAGCTCTAACTTACCCACCGAACCGGTTGAATCGGTGGAAATCGAAGCCGTTTTTTCCAAGGCTGTGCAGGTGATTACTTGGCGTGAACTGCAAGACGAGAGCGTTTGGCGGCAGGGTTGGGTTTGAACGTGCTCATCAGGGCGCAGGTTCCCTCACCAATGCAGCACTACCATCTGCAAATGCAAAATGTTTAAAATTAAGATCTCAACCACTATGACTATGCTGAAAACACTTGTTATTTTTGGTGCTTTGTTTTGGAGCTCAGCGTGGGCCCAAAGTGATTGCAATCCATCTTTTCCAGAAGATACCAAAGTCGTGGATCGTGGGCCAGTCAGAACCGTGATCGGACCTTTGGCACAGTTTGACCCTTGCCACAAATCCGTCAAGCTGGATACGCCCCCATTTTTTGCAACTAAAAGGGGAGATAAGCCGCCACTGGTGATCATTGCTCATGGTGGGGGCGGCTTGGGTGGTTATGAACGAGACTTCGCCAAATTAATGAATCAACAAGGCTATGCAACGCTGATCTTTGACGCATTTGAAATGAATGGTTTGACGCCCGGCTCTGATCTGCTTCTTTATTTCATGAGCAATGGTGGTCGGCAAAGAATGATTTTCAAGGCCACCTTGGGTGCCTTCCATTGGGCGGTGAAAAACGAAAAAGTCGATACCAAAAGAATCTTCATTCAGGGGCTATCCAATGGCGCAGCTGTTGCTATCAATATGGCAGGCGCTGTTGATAGCACTCATATTCGTGGCGTCATTGCTGAGGGTGGACCCTCAGCAGGTATTGGCTTTCCTAATGACATTAAGGTGCCTGTTCTGTTGCTATATGGCTTAGCAGACAACTATGGTGGCTCGCGGCAGGATGACTTGATGCACCTGCGAGCCATGCCCTGTGGGTTCAACGATCACTATTCATTAGCACCAGAGGGCTTTGCGCAGATCTGTAGCCGCTCAAGCAACTCTGGTAATCCCATGCCATCTCCCCTGGGCTGGTATGAAACCATCAAGACCAAAGGGCAAGACGTTCGCCTTGAATTAATTGAAGGCGGGGGGCACGGAATGATGTTTGCTGACTTCTCTTCATCCTCTAGGCAACTCTCAGGCGATCGGATGTTTTATCGAACGCACGGTGCTTCAGCCGATAAGCGACAGAAATTACAAAAAATTGTGTTGGATTTTTTGGCATCAAAGCTCTGAAATTCTTCTACTACTGCGTCTAGCGGTACACAGCCAAACGTTGTATTCTTTTTAAATTCTTAAATAGCCCTTTTTGAAACTAGGTAAGTTGTTACGTTTTAGCTGATTTTGAGTTCGGTGAAGCGGTTGTGAGGCAATTTAACAATCATCTAACAACAGCTTAAATAATCTACTGCCAAACCAATTGACTTAAAAAATTCAATCAGTAAGGGAAGGAAATGACACATGCCTAACGAAGTTACCCTCACAAGTAAAGGGCAAGCCACTATTCCAAAGAACATCCGTGACAGCTTGTCTATGAAAGCAGGAGATCAAATGATCTTCACATTGATGCCCGATCGTACGGGAGTCATGCGATTAAAAAACAAAGGCATTATGAGACTGGCTGGCTCTTTATATAGGAAGGGAAGTAAAACTCTTTCAGTGGAACAGTTATCGCTTTAAATATTTGGCATAGCCACTAACGTACTAGCTCGCTTCATTTGGCTAGCACTTTGAATATCTCATCATGTTCGTTTATAAATGCTTGACCCACAGCTATTTGAGTTTGAGTTTCTGGGTTGTAAGGAGAAACTTCAATTCCATCTTGCGAAAGCGTGACATAAAGGGCATCCCCCTTTTTAATATGCAAGTGATTGGTGATTTCCTTTGGGAAAATTACCCCTAAGGAATTGCCAATCTGGATAACGCGAAGTAGTTGCATGAATGGCCTTTATTTCAGAAACGCTTGTAACAACATAAATAATAACTTCAGATAACAAAAATTGCGTTTCTCAAGTACCCTGCATTAGCGCCCATTGCACATGCTCGCAAACGATTGGGTCAGCATGGTTTTCATGCAAGCGCAATACATCACGAAGTCCCATCAAGTCTACATTTGGGGTGGCCAATGCATTCCCCGCCGCCACCGCCACATTTCGCAACCAACGCAAATAACCAATACGCCTAATCGCGCTGCCTTCTGTGCGTTGT
>JBBAON010000113.1:0-2405 GCA_040401435.1 Candidatus Methylopumilus sp. | reverse complement strand
AAAAGGTTGGTAGCAACCCAGCAATCCCGAAGATGGCCACTGTCATAAAAAGTAAATATTAATTAGGGTATCTACCCATCAATACTAAAAAGATGGGGCTGCCGAAGGATTTATTACGCCTTGTCCAATTTCAGATGTGCCAAATCTTCCACAATCATTTAAAGTGATTCAAAACAGTAGAGGAGATCCTTATGCAGCTATCAGTTAATGGCAAGATTCACAATATTGATGTCGAGCCAACCATGCCCTTGCTATGGGCTATTCGTGAAGTAGTTGGCCTTACCGGTACGAAGTATGGATGTGGTGTGGCTCAGTGTGGCGCTTGTACGGTTTATCTCAATGGTGAACCCGTGCGCTCTTGCTCATTACCAGTCTCTGCAGTAGGTACAGCCAAAATTACAACCATTGAGGCGCTCTCTAAAAACAATACGCATCCCGTGCAGCAAGCCTGGATTGCTCTTGATGTTCCTCAGTGCGGTTATTGCCAATCTGGACAGGTGATGGCTGCCGCCGCACTTCTTAAGAAAATTCCGAAGCCTACTGATGCTGACATAGATAGTGCCATGGGTAATCTCTGTCGCTGTGGTACCTATCAAAAGATTCGTGACGGGATTCATGTTGCCTCTGGTCAGAAGAAATTAGCAGAAGTACTCGCTCAGTACGATGCATCTCCTTCAACACGCGGCTAAGGAAATCGATATGACACTCAATACATTAGACACTCCATTAGTTAATAGCTCACGTCGCGACTTTATTATTAAAGGCACCCTAGTAGGTGGAGGCTTAATGCTAGGCGTAGGCGTCCTACCCGAGGCATTTGCTCAAGCTGGCGCTGGTTATGATCCCAACACTCCTACTCGTTATGGCGATGCAGAGGTCAATGCCTGGGTCAGCATTAAACCGGATGACACTGTGTTCATTCGGGTTGCTCGCTCAGAGATGGGGCAAGGCACACGTACTGGCTTAGCTCAATTGGTCACAGAGGAGCTGGAGTGCAATTGGAGAAAAGTAAAAACGCAATCAGCAACCCCTGGGCAGAGTTTGGCTCGTAAACGGGTGTGGGGTGAGCATGGTACTGGTGGTAGTCGTGGCATTCGGATATCGGAAGATTATGTGCGCCGAGGCGCAGCAGCAGCACGCATCATGCTCGTACAAGCTGCTGCTAATCAGTGGAACGTTCCCGTTAGCGAATTAAAGGTAGATAAAGGTGTCATTACACATCTTCCGACAGGACGCAAAACTACCTACGGCAAAGTGGCTGAGCTAGCATCTACCCTCACACCACCTGACCCAAAATCGATTACCTTAAAAGATCCAAGAACTTGGAAGGTTGCCGGCCAGCCTTATGCCCGATTAGATACAGCCGATAAAGTCAACGGCAGCAAGGTATATGGTGTTGATCTGCAATTACCTGGAATGCTTTGCGCATCGGTCAAGTCGTGCCCTGTATTTGGGGGCAAGTTAGTAAGTTATGACGAAGCCAAGATTAGCAATATGCGTGGAGTAAAAGGCATCGTCAAAATTGATGACAGCACTCTCGCAGTAGTAGCTGATACCTGGTGGCACGCCAATACCGCACTCAATGCCTTACCGATTATTTGGGATGAAGGCAAAGCAGCTAACACCTCACAAGATGGCATCAATAAGACATTACGAGATGGCTTGGATGAACAAGGTGATTTCTGGCAACGTAAGGTTGGCAATGCTCCTGAAGTAATCCAGACCTCCACCAAAAAAGTGGAGGCAATTTATTTCACGCCCTATAGAGCTCACGTCACGATGGAGCCCATGAATGCGACGGTCAAGATTTCTGGCGATCGCGCGGAAGCTTGGGTTCCTACACAAAACGGCGAAGGCTCTCATGCGGCTCTGTCTGAAGCTACTGGTATACCGCTCACTAATTGCGAAATCTACAAACTAGATTCAGGTTGTGGTTTAGGTCGGCGTGGATCGACTCAGGACTTTGTCACGTATGCAGCAAAAGTAGCGCAGAAGTTTCCTGGGGTTCCAGTCAAGCTGATTTGGAGCCGCGAAGAGGACATGACGCAGGATTTTTATCATCCGATTGCCATGGCAAAAATGACGGCAGGTTTGGATTCGACTGGTAATGTCACCGGCATGCATATTAAGGTTTCAGGCCCATCCATTAATGCGAGAGCTGCCCCTCATAATATTAAAGATGGTAAAGATGATCGTCAGATGCAAGGTTTTTATGAGAAGGGGCCAGATGCGCAATTAGGCTATACCTTCCCAAGCCTACTCACTGAGTATGTGATGAAAAATACACATATACCGGTCGGCCCATGGCGTGGTGTGAATACCAATCAAAATGGTATTTTTATGGAATGCTTTATGGATGAATGCGCCAAGGCTGCAGGCAAAGATCCAGTGCAATTTAGACGTGC
>JBBAON010000112.1:0-2483 GCA_040401435.1 Candidatus Methylopumilus sp. | reverse complement strand
CTCTGAATGCTTCTTCAATTCGCTCTTTATAGTCTGTATTGGGATAGAGGGGAACCAAGCACAGTGGAACTTTAAAGAATTCAGCCTGCTTTGCAATGTCTTTGATATCAATGTCCTGAATGGAGACTCTATTGGTCAAAGCGCCAAAACTGGTTAGCAGAATTACATTTCTCTTTTCTTCCATTAACTGCATGAGGGTTAAGAAGCTGTCTTTACCCCCTGACCAAAAAAGAATGTCAAGCTCATCCGTGTTAACAATCCAATTAATCAGAACGGGTTGCTTCATTAACTGGCGCTCGCCAACAGGAATTTCAACATTCAAGTGCCCAAAAGGACAGTGCCGACATGAGTTACCGCAACACTTACCTTTTTTAAGCAACGCTTCACTTGTTAGAACTTGATAGCCTGAGATTGGATCTTTGTAAGTTTCCAATCCCTCAAGGCAAGCAAGCCTATTTAATGTATCAAAATTAGATAAATTAATGCCAGATAAAGCTTCTTTTACAACAAGAAACTGCTTATCAGTCATTGCGTTTAAAACTTACTTGGGTTGATATTGAAAAGTAGCATAAATGCCGCGTCCTGGTGTGTTGTACCCGCTTGCTAATTGATAACCACGATCAAATGCGTTTTCCAGCTTCACACGAGCTGTCCATTCACTCACGATTTTTCGACTGACATAGAAGGCCCAAGTAGAGTACCCTGCTAAGTCAAAGCCAGTAGAGTAATTGCTATCACGTCTTGCCGAAGCGGCATAAACCCTGGCACCCACTTCATAACCAGATAAATTTCGAGAAACATCTATAGATCCATACTGCTTCGCACGACGTGCTTGAGACAGATTTTGAGCGATATCGCGAGGGTCTTGTAAGGTAACAGACGACTTAACAGAATAGCCGATTAGATTGGCACGTGCTGAAAGTTCCCAGCCTTTATTTTCGATATCACTGTTTTGATAAACATCAGTTGTAGAGTTGTAGACAATTGCGTCAGTCGCTTTGGTATGGAAATACACCATACGCAGCAATGCTTCATTCACCTGATATAAAACACCTACTTCTTGATTATGGTGATGCTCGGGTTTGATATTTGGTTTCGAACTAACAGCATCTGCCGTTGGAGCACTTAATCCAGTTGACATGGTTCCTGTAAGTCTCCATGCTTGGTTAAGTTGATATCCTAAACCAAGCAAACCAGTATTTGCTTGAGTATCGGTTTGGGTTGACGAACTATCTTTTTGAAGGACAAGTTGGTCACGGCGCAAATTAGCTTGCAAAGTGAGACGATCTATTTGATGAGTTAGTCCACCAAAGTAACCTTGGCTATGCCGTGTCAACGCGTAAGCACTCAATGAACCACTTCCATTGAAAGTGTCGTTCGTCAAATCAGCACCGAAGACCGCTTTTGTTTGTGACTGCAATTGATAGGTGTTATTCCAAGCCAAAGAAGTTTGCCACCCTTGGATAAGGCTATTCGTATAGCCAGTAGTCGGCCGGGTAGTACCGTTAAGGGTATCGTTGTATTGATACTCTGAACGAGTCAAACTTACATTACTAACCCAATCTGTATTTATCGCCTGGCGCACATAACCTGAAAAGGATTGATTAGTTGTTTTGAACTTATGGACATCTGTTGGTAAATCCGAGCTATATCCGCTGTCATAGTCCACCTTCAATACGCTGTAATTCAAGCGGGCACCAATTTGGGTGTCTGCTGAAATTCGTTTTTCAAACTTTGCAACAGCATAATCTCTTTGATACCCATCTCTGTCGGGGTTAGCGTAAGGTTTTTGCGTTGCATTGATAGCTGAGAATCCCACCGATTTGTCAAGCCCTACATTCAAGTCAAAATTCACATCATCCAATGCCCCACCATAACCAGTGAAAGCACCCGTAGTTTTGTACGATCCAACTGATAAGCTACCGTAAGCTTTTGGAGCGCCTTTGCTTTGGCGCGTGATGATATTGATGACTCCCCCGATCGCAGCATTTCCATATAAGGCACTGACATTTCCTTTCAAAATTTCCAACCTCTCGATTTGATTTAATGGAAAGTCAGTAGTTTGAATGGAGCCCAAGGAATCAGTTTGTGATTTGACTCCATCAATCAATACAACTAAATTCCTGCTCTCTTCTCCGCGGAGAAAGAAAGAGGTTGTTGTTCCGGGGCCACCATTTCGACCGAACTCATATCCCGCCTCTCCTTGCAGAAGTTCAGCCAAGGTTGTAGCTTGCGCCTTATCAATATCTGCACGTGTGATAACGGATACAGATGACAAAACCTCAGACAAAGGTTGCTCAAGTCGAGTAGCAGACACAACCACAGGATTTATTTAAGGGATTGAGCCAGTAAAGGTGTAGCAACAGACACAACTGAAAGCACGGCAGCAAGGCTACGCGCATAAGTGAATTTTTTCATGATGAAAAGGACCAACAGAATTTGCCCTCACCGCCTTCCCCGACAGTGCATGGACGAATTAGCAA
>JBBAON010000111.1:0-2504 GCA_040401435.1 Candidatus Methylopumilus sp. | reverse complement strand
GCAGGGCAATCAGCAACATACCTAGTGCTTCAGTTACAAAGCGGGGGCTCACGCTGATAAAAGAGCTAGTCGCATAGGCCTTACGCAAAACAGAATCAGACTTTTGGTAAACCTTACAGTAAGCATCCTGCGAGCCATCAATCAAGATATCTCGAATTCCACCCAATCCTTCTTGTAAAGACTTAATTACCCGCGCTGATTCCAAAGTAATATCTTTACTATTATTCATCAGCTTTTTGCGGGTAACTTTCATAGTCACGAAATACATCAAACCAAAGATGCCGAAAGCTGCAGCGGATGGAATAGGGGCAATCACTAGAAGAGTACCCAACATCAGCACCAACATAATGATGGAACTCAAAACGTAGAGTGCCGACATGATGATGCCGTCAGTAACAATCGTAGTCTTACCAGTTACACCATCAATGATTTCGCTAGTATTGCGTGAGAGGTGAGTTAGATATGGTTGATAGAGTGTCTTGCGGTAAATGCTGTAACCAATATCAGCACCAGTAGCAAATGACAAACGCAAACTTACCTTCAGTAACACTAGGCGCATTGCTCCGGCAATAATGGCTGTAAAACCAAAGAGAAGGGTGAGGGGTAGTAATAATTCACCCTCAGACTGGATTCCCGCTAACTGAATAAATGGTTGCGCAATCGGTAACTCAAATACCTGTTTCGGATTTGTGAGTGCCGCTAAGAAAGGCACAATCGCCCCCAAACTTAATACCTCTGCAAAAGATACCAACACCATCAAGACCAGCAATAAGGCAAATTGGCCTTTGCGTTGTGGGCTAAAGTGTTCCCAAAGCCTAAACAGGAGGTGAGGGAGTTTTTCTGAGGAAGGCACGCTATGGATAGAGGTTTTAAGTTGGTCTAGAGTGATTATCGTTATTTGAGCTTTTAAATTTGGCAAACCACCCCTTTAGTCTTGTTTAGCTCGGGGTAAAATGCGCTATGGTATTAATTTTAAAGCATATTTCTGCAAATGATCCTCCTCAATGCGGCCTTGATTGGTCCGCTGAAGCTCATTAGTGCCACTAAATTCATGAAAAGCGCCATTTTATTCCTGATATTCAATCGTCCTGAGACTACGGTCAAGGTGTTCGAGCAAATTCGTGCGGCTAGACCTCCCAAGTTATTCATCTCAGCAGATGGTCCCAGGTCTAATCGTCCAGGCGAAGCAGGGCGCTGTGAAGAAGCGCGCAAGATTGCTATGGCCGTGGATTGGCCATGTGAGGTTAAAACTCTGCTTAGAGAAAGCAATCTAGGATGCAAGATGGGAGTTGCTTCCGGAATAGATTGGTTTTTTCAAAATGAAGAAGAGGGCATCATCTTAGAAGATGATGTTTTACCTATGCCGAGCTTCTTTACCTTTTGTGATGAGATGCTCGAGCGCTATCGTAATGATCCAACCATCGGCATGATCACCGGATCTAATCTGGTTTCAAAAAGATTAAACAATGATTCAAGTTACTTTGTCAGTCATGTCCCGCTGATTTGGGGTTGGGCTACTTCGCGCCGTGCTTGGCAGCATTACGATGTACGGATGGAAAACTGGCCACAATGGTCTAGAAGTGACAAGATTGCCAAATGTTTTCATGACGACCAATTAGTGACTAGTTATTGGCGTGATGCACTCGATCGGGTTTATCAAAACGGCATGGACACTTGGGACTACCAGTGGTTGTTTGCATGCTGGCAAGCTGGCATGTACAGCATTATTCCCTCACAAAATCTTACCAATAATTTGGGTTATGGCATTGAGGCAACCCATACATCGATGCATAAGCCCGATTGCTTAGTCGAATCTGTACCGCAAGATCTCACTTGGCCCTTGGAGCATCCTAAAGTTCTCACACCTGATTGGAAAGTGGATCGCATGATGTTCGAGCGCATCCATGGTGTAACCCTGACAGCTCATGTACGCAGGCAATTACGCCCTATACGAAAAATCTTAAATGACATCGTTGGCAAATCGGGCGCTAAATCATGAGTCTTCGTGTGCTTGCCATGAATCACTCTGATACTGTTGGTGGTGCAGCTCGAGCAGCTTATCGAGTTCATAAGGCTGTTCGTCAGTTGGGGGTCGACTCAACTCTACGGGTAAATCAAAAAGCACTTCCAGACACTACCGTGCACGGCCCCGATAATCAGTTAGGTCGTTTCCTGGCCAAACTTTACTCTGGGATGGGTCAGATATTGATTAAACCCTTCAAAAGCAATCCTGCCATCTATCAATCGATCGCCTTGATGCCTACAAGTTGGGCTGACAGATTAAATTCATCGCAGAACGATGTGGTGCATATGCATTGGGTTAACGGAGAAATGATTTCCGTTGCGGATATTGGCAAAATTGAAAAGCCCCTCATGTGGACCTTGCATGATATGTGGGGGATTGCTGGTGCTGAGCATTACTGTGAGGATGATCGTGCACATGATGGATATACAAAAGAGAATCGACCACAGGGTGAAACGGGTTTTGATCTCAATCGCTGGAC
>JBBAON010000110.1:0-2510 GCA_040401435.1 Candidatus Methylopumilus sp. | reverse complement strand
CTGCATCTGCAGCATCTTGTGCTGCAGCTGTTGCTGCATCTGCTGCTTCTGCTGCTGCATTTGCTGCATCAGTTGCTGCGTTTGCTGCATCAGTTGCTTCTGCTGCTGCATCAGATGCTGCCTGAGCGTTATCTACTGCTGATGTATCAGCAGTGACTGAAGCTGTTGCTGAAGAAACACCAGCATCAGCAAATGATACGCCAACGCCTACTTCTGCCTTCACTGCTGTTCCAGCTGCTGCTGCTGTGAATGCTGTTGCATCGGCAGGATCTGCTGTGCAATCTGCATTGCCCTTAAGTGCACCAGTTTGACCTGATGGGCATGTTCCGGCTGTAGCTGAATAGCTAAGAGTTGAAACCTTAACGTCAGCTGATCCGCCAGTGATAACAAAGTCAACAGTTCCAAGAGTATCTGTTGTTCCTGATGTCTTTGTTGTACCTGAACCAAAGTAACCTACACCTGTCTTTGTTGCGTAAACAGTAACGCCAGGAACTGGGTTACCGAAACGATCAACAACAGTTGCTGTTACTACTGGACCGGCAGCCTTTGCAGAGATTGCGCGCTCTTCGCCCGCACCTGTCTGGCCGAATGTGATGGTTCCTGTTGCTGCAATTCCACCAACAGTAGCTGTCACTGTGTATGTTCCTGCAACCCAAGCATAAACCTTAGCTGAGTTAGTTCCAGCTGCGGCTGTGTAACCTGTCTTTGTATTTGATGTGATTGCTGCAGTTGTTCCAGAGACAGACCATGTTACTGGAAGTCCTGAAAGTAGTGCGCCATTAGCATCCTTAACTGTAACTGTGAATGACTGTACGCCACCTTCAGCACCATCACCGGCAGTAATGTCGTATGTGGTGTTGGTTGGTGATGTTACTCCTGCAGTTGTGTTTCCACCTGTAAGAGTTGCAGTCTTTACAGTTGCAAGACCGTAGTTAACACTTGCATTAACTGTAGTAGCTCCGGTAAATGTCACTGTATCTGATGTGCCATTTGTACCTGAATCAGTCAATGTGTAAGAGACATAACCTGAACTGTCAGTTAACATGTTAACTGCAGCCTTTGTTGAGTTACGTCCTGCAGATACTGTTGCAACGACTGATGCATTAGCGATTGCAGATCCAAATTGATCAACAGTCTTTGATATAAATGTATTTACACCAAGTAGAGCTGAGTTAACAACTGCTGGTGAAATTGCACCAGTTGTAGTTGCAGCAGGTGTTGCACCTGTGACCACAAGAGCTCCCGCAATACCACCAAGTGTTGTTGAAACTTGGTACTGGTAAGTAGTTCCAAGAGTTGCAGTAACTGAAAGTGCACTTGTCTTTGTCGCACCAATTCCAGCTTGTGAAATTACAACATCGTAAGCAGTTCCAGCTCCGTTACCAATTGCACCATCTGTATCTGTAATTGTAACTGTTGTGTATAGAGTAGTTGAAGTTGTATCAGTTGTCAGACCATTAGGAGTCAGTGTTTTGATACCGATTGACTGTGATGTAGCTGTTGATGGGAATATAAGGCTTGTTGTTGATGCCAACTTGAAACCAGTTGTAGCAACGCCTGTACCTTGCTGCCATGCAGCTGATGTTGCTAATGCTGTTGCAGATGTCTTCGATGAAGTCATCGCAAGTGTTGATGCAAGTGTTGTAGTAGAAGCAAGAGTTCCACCACCTGATGAAGTTACAACTACTGTATCTTCAGCAACTGCATCCTTAATCATTGTGATTGCTGCTCCACTAGCAAATGAAGTACCCGCGATTGCAACTGTTGCTACTCCGCCTAGTGTTGCAGAACCTGATGTAACTGTTAAGTTAATTGATTCTGTACCATTTGGCTTTGTAACAACACCGTTAGCATCCTTTAGGACTACCTTGATAGGTGATCCATAAGTTCCTGCTGTAGCAATTTGTGACGCCATAGTTGTCATTGTTGCTGTAGCTGGTGCTCCGGCTGTTGAGATTGAAATTACTGCACTCTTGTCACCTGCTGTGTAGCTTGAGTTACCAGTTGAAAGAAGAATCTGGTAATCACCTGCAACATCAGGAGTAAGAGTTACAGAAACGTAACTTGTTGTGTTGGTTCCAGCAGAAAGTGCTGCTGAACCAGTTGAAACTGTTGCAGAAGCTGAAGCTCCTGTAACTGTCTGGTTAGCGTATAGACCTGCTGATGCACGGTTGAGGCGAGTTAGAGTTGATCCGCTAGTTGTACCTGTACCAACCAACAACACAGTTCCAGTTGAAAGAGCTGGCTTAGCTGTAAGTGTTGCAGCCACAGTAAATGTGTCTGAAGTTGTTCCAGCTACGTGTGCAATAGCGAAGTTAACTGTAGTTGCAACACCAACGCGAGTTGGGCCAACTGATCCAGCTGTGATACCAGTTGGCGCAACTACTGCTGCGCTTGCTGGTGCAACTGAAGTTAATACGCCAAAGCCCATCGCAGCAACTGCTACAAGCGCGATGCGCTTGAAAGTTGTCTTTGTAGACATTTGTTTCCTTTCGATTAGTCGAGTTCGG
>JBBAON010000109.1:0-2523 GCA_040401435.1 Candidatus Methylopumilus sp. | reverse complement strand
TAGCAATCTTTATGTTGTCGGAGGAAAAATGAAGATCACCATAGAGTTTGACAACATTGACGACGCAAAAAAAGCCATCAATGCTGATGAGGCATGGATGGCTTTAGTCGAAATAAGTGAGGCAATGCGCTCACATACAAAACACGATGTTTCCGAAAAACAAACTTTAATAAGTATTGAGGAAGCTCTGTCCGATGTGAAGCATTTACTTTACTCTTGATCTTCGTCTTCTTCGTCTTCTTCTTCGTCTTCTACCCACTCGATCCACTCGTCGAGGTCTTCGTCGTAGAACCAGACATTGCCGTCTTCGTCTGTGAATGACAGCTCGTCGTCCTCTTCATCGTCAGCGCACCAACCGCATCCCTCTTGCAACTCAATGAACTCTTGAATTAGAGCGATTTTGTTGAAGTCGTCAGTTTCGATAACGACTTTCTCTTCCCAGCCCAATGAAATTTCTATCTTGTACATACAAATCCTTTTAAGTGACATTGATAATTTGACCTCTGAATTCAACTTGCCCCTCGTCCCAAACTTGGACGATCTCTGGCATAAGCAGTTTCCCCTCAGAAAATGACAGAATTACGAAACCAGAGCGGTGATTTAAGGGATTGTCCTCACCATAGGCAAACTGCGGTCCATACGGATGCGCCAGCGTCCCTGTATCCACGCCATAACGGTTGCCGTTGTAGTCTGCGTAAGGTGTCACTTTAAGACTGTGCAAGTGACCCGTAACGATAGTCTTGCCAGCCCCGACCGTATTGTTGTGGGTTGCGTGTACACCGCCCTTGTAACGGTGCTTGATCACCACATCTGGAGTCGCCCAGACCGACATACAGAACTCCCAAGTTGGAAAATGATCCTCTAACTTAAACCCATAGGTTTTAGCAAACTCTGGGGCGTTGGCTGCCAGACGAGCATTAAACCTTGCGTCGTGATTTCCCCAAGTCCAAACTAATTTGCAGTTATGCCTTGATTGTTTCGCTGTTTCCTCGATCTCGCCTAAGAACCCTTGACAAGCCTTCAGCTCCTCAATCAGAGTTGGCATCTTTGGACCAATGCCAGATGATGGGTGACGGCTGATAGTTGCACCGTCTAGCGCGTCCCCGTTACACACCACAACTGATGGCTTAAACTCTTTAATCGCCCATAAAAGACCATTAAGGGCAGTCGTGCGTATATTCGGAAAGAAGTGCGCGTCACTAAATACGATAACTTGACCATTCAATATGCCAAGTTCTTTGCGTTCATACGCAGTCTGCGGTCTTGGCGCTCTACCATTGAGATTCTTGGCTTGCATTAACAGACCATATTTGGTCTCTAAACTAGACCTTCTCCTATTAAGAGTTCGCAGGTTACCCCCTACGATTTTGTGTACGGCAGCAATAGATTGGTGTGTTTTCCACAGCTCTATAAATTCAGCGTCAGAAATATTAGGTGTTTGGGGCATAACTATTCCAGTTTGAGTCGCCAATACGAAGTGTGTCGCGCCATCCAAGGAATGCTTGGATTAAACATTTTGAAACCACACGCAATAAGTGAATTTGCAGAGGCTGGGTTGTCGTAAGTGCTGGTGACAATCCAGTTCATTTTGAGAGCTTTCGCTTGTCGGATGCGCACCCGAATAAACTTCTTCTGTAACCCTTGTCCACGATGATCAGGTACAACGCCACAGCGTATAAGGTAACCGCAATCAGACCAGCGAGAAGAATGAATAAGACCTGCGAAACCAATATCCACGCCATCCTTAATAGCAATCCACCAATATCCAGAAGTCGTGTCATGAGGTTTATCAAAAGGTAGGCACTTTCTTTGAAGTACAGACAATCTCATCTGTACCGAATCGAGTCGAATATCAACGCGCTTTATCTGCATGAGCGTATTAAGCCCTCGCAAGATTAAATATTTATGACCTAATTGACAAACAAATCAATAGGTTAAGATAATTTGCTCTTCTTAAACAAGAGGTGAAAAATGGATCAAGAAAAACTAGATAAAGCTTTTTCGGAGCTGGACTATGAAGACGACTTAGAAATTAAGGTCTTAATATCTCAAACAGAGGTTGAGCATTTGAAGTCAGAAAACAATGAGTTAAGAAAATTGCTCAATGAATATGACTTGCGCCTACGCCATTATGTAGAGTTAATTGCAAAAATTCACATGACAACAATCACATGACTGACAATGTAAATAAACCCAAGCACTACAACAACCACCCGTCTGGTGTTGAGGTGATCCGCATCACAGAACACATGAACTTTTGCTTAGGCAATGTCATCAAGTATGTGCTGCGTGCAGACCACAAAAACGATGCAATAGAAGACTTGAAGAAAGCGCGTTGGTACTTAGACCGTGAAATATCTAGGCGCGAGCAATGAAGGCATCAAGACTCCCAAAAGTAATTGCACTCATAACGCAAAAGGGATACACGGCTGTCGAGCTGGCTGAACTTGTCCATTGCACCATCAGGTCTAGCAGAGACATGATCCAAAAGCTCAGAGAAGAAGGCAGAGTCCATATCCAGTC
>JBBAON010000108.1:0-2548 GCA_040401435.1 Candidatus Methylopumilus sp. | reverse complement strand
CCCTGGATTTAAAGTTAGTGAGGCGCCGTTGATCGCTTGAACAACACCATCGCTGGTGTTGAAGTGCACATGTAAGTCTTCAATATGAAGTAATGGTTGTTGACTCACTTGACACCTCGAAGCTTTGGATCAAGTGCATCGCGTAGTCCATCACCAATAAGCACAATAGAAAGTGTTAATAGAACAAGAACTGATCCTGGAATAAAGAATACAAATGGCTTATCTGTTAAGTAGTTACGTGAGCTAGAAATCATTACGCCAAGTGATGGTGTTGGTTCACGGAACCCCACACCTAAGAAGGCGTAAATGGCTTCGCTCAAAATGGCGCCAGCAACAGAGAAGGCAAGCACAACAATGATTGGCGGGATTGCATTTGGGCCAATATGGCGCAAAATAATTCGCCTTGTTGTGGCACCCGTTGCACGTGCAGCTTCTACATACTCCAGCGATTTAACCTGCATCACCGATGCACGGAACAAACGAGTAGTTGAGTACCAACCAGTGAAAACTAGAGCGGCAACGATGACCCAAAAAGATGAGCCAAAGACGGTGATAATTGCAAAGCCGATTAATACAAATGGGATCACCTGCCAGGTGTCAATGAAGCGGCTGATTAAAGTATCGACCCAGCCACCAAAATAACCGGCAATTCCACCCAAGGTCACTCCGACGAAAACTGAAATCGCTGTAACAACAATGGCAACTGTTAAAGATAAACGAATTCCAAAAGTAACACGGGTGAAAATATCACGACCTAGATCATCGGTTCCAAACCAGTGGCCCTTTGTGCCAGGGCTAGCCAAAATATCAGGGCCAAGATCGTCGTACTTCCAGCCACTGATAATTGGTCCGATTATTCCGGCAAGGATAAGGACTACAAGAATTGCCAATCCAACTATTGAAATCTTATTTCCAAAGAAGCGCTTGCGCACATCCTGCCAATACGAAAGAGATATCGGAATCTGTTCTTCCATAGACATTAGTGCACCGCCTTTGCATCAATCTTGATACGCGGATCAATCAGCGCATAGCTGAGGTCAACGATTAAGTTAACAACAGCGCCAAAAGCAATAACAACAATTGCTAAACCAAGCACAACAGGTGCATCTTGTGACAGAGCTGAATCTGCAATTGTGGAACCCATACCAGGTAAAGAGAACACCTTTTCAGTTTGTACAGCAACACCAAAGATTGCAATTAGTGAAGTTCCGTAAACAGTAATAACAGGAATCAATGCATTTCGAAGTGCGTGGTGAAACCACACACGACGAGCAGACAAACCCTTTGCAAATGCAGTGCGGATGTAATCAGCACGTAAAACTTCTAACAGAGAAGAACGAAGCATTCGAGCAATAAAAGCGGCGTCCACAACCGCTACAACGAGTGCGGGTAAGACCAAGCCCTTCCAACTATCCGTTGGAATAATTCCTAGCGCCCAGGTTTGTGGCCACGGTTTATAAAAGTTGAGCCAATCCCAATGCAACTGGAATGGAAGAACTCCAAAAAGGTATTGAGCTAAGAGGCCGGATACAAAGACCGGAATTCCTTGAATACCCACTGAAAACACTGTTCCAAGGCGATCACCGAGGGAGCCGCGCTTAATCGCGCTGGTTAAACCTACGGCCAAAGCAATAATCAATTGCAGTAGGGCGCCCCAAAAAAGGAGGCGAGCACTGGTTGATAAGCCATCATGCAAAATTGTGTTTACTGATTTGTCATTTTTATATGAATAACCAAGATCTCCACGGAATAAATTGCCCCAAAAGCGGAAATACTGAACATAGGTTGGCTTATCTAAGCCATATTTTCTTTCAATGTTATCCAGAATCTCTTGGGGCAATGCCTTCTCGCCACTTTTTAGTGAGATTGGATCTCCAGGGATTATGAAGAAGAGTGCAAACATTAAGGTGACTGCAGCCCAGACAACAATAAGGCTCTGGAGCAATCGCTTAATCGTGTAGGTAAACATTTCACTCAATCATAGTCTGCTGGTTTGTATTAATGAAATTCAAAACGGGGAGTAAATCAAAGTGAGGGGCCCTCTTTCGAGGACCCCTCACTCATTAAGAACTTAAATTAGTTCTTTACGATTTGATCGAAAACAATCATTCCTAGTGGACTGATTGGGAATACAGAAGTGCTTGCTGCAAGCACTGTTGCGATTCCACGGTTTACGGTCTGTGTGATAACAACATCACTGCGTAGAGCTTGAATTTCAGCACGACGGTACTGGCTCTGAGCAAATGACTTGTTTGTTGTTGAACGAGCTGAGTTAATCAATGCATCAAATGTTGCACTGCTGTAACGCTCTAGATTGTCTCCACCAATTGAGTTTGTGTGAAGCAATGGGTACAAGAAGTTGTCAGCGATTGCGTAGTCAGCGAACCAACCTGCACGAATCATCTGTCCTTGTCCCTTACGCATCTTTGAGAAGTAAGTTCCATCAGCTGGATATGGATCTAGCTTTGCAGGAATTCCTACATCCTTAAGATTTGCGATGATGATTGAAGCAACCTTGTCCCAACCAGCACCATCGTTGTATGAAAGA
>JBBAON010000107.1:0-2623 GCA_040401435.1 Candidatus Methylopumilus sp. | reverse complement strand
GTCATATTGGTGCTGGTTGTGGTTTGGTAGCCCATCACATTGGTGAGGGCGCCAACCAGTGCTTGGTTGGCAGAGACCATATCGATCGCATCATTGATCGTAGTGATCGCGTTGGTCCCACCCTGTGCGGTGGAAATATTGAGCCCAGAGAGCTTGACCGCAGATGCTGCACCGCCATAGGTCCCTTCCCTAAACCCAAGCGCCTTGAAGTTCGTGTTGCCGTTGGTGCCGCTGGCTACGGTAAAGGTATTACTGGCGTAGAGCGTTACTGGCGCAACGTAGGTCGTAGCCAAAGCTGCGGTGGTAGAAGTGCCCGACATACCTGAAATACCAATCGAAGTACCTACCCCTGCATTGGTGCCAATAGAGATATTGCGTCCATCCGATGCGGTGAGCGTAACGCCACTACCGTTGTTGGTTGCTGTAACGCCAGTGGAACCTGTTTTGGTATTGATCACACTCACCACATCGGCAATAGTCGAGCTTGTGGTTAGGTTGGCCGTAATAGATTGGCCATTTAAATAGATGGTGGATACCGCGGCCGCAGAGAACCCTGTGCCCGTGACTACGTTTGAATTTACCTTGGCACTTACCCCTGTAGTGGTTGTTTGGCGGTTTATCGCGGCAGCTAGGGCGATACCGCTAGTAGCTTTCGTAGAAGATGCCGCCGTTGTGTCTGACGCCGTGTCGTCTGAGGTGTAGGTCGCGCCAATTGAGTAACCATTGAGCGTTAAGTCGCCTGCAGATAAGGCTGTGGGAGCAGTAGTAATTGCACCTAAATTTTTAGTAGAAAACTGCGCCACATTACCTGCGTAGGTACCCAAGTCTAAATCTGCATTCGCTAAAGTTCCGCCCACGTTACTAGTGATGGCGATGCTACTTTGGTCTAGCGCCCTGAGGGTATAAGTGCCGGCGTAGGTTCCAGCAGTCGCAACGCCAGTGTTTGTCGACGTTAAATTAGTGCCATCAAACGCTACAGTGATGTTGCGCCCATCGGTGGCAGTCAAGCTTACCCCTCGGGCAGAACTGCCGTTGTCTACTGCGGTGACCCTTGTTGTGCCCGTATTCAAATTAATGGCTGTCACCATGGCAGCACGGTTCGTCGCGTAGTCGTTTGCAGCAGCCAGGGTTACAGAAATCGCAGTTCCGTTAATCGTGATGGTTCCCGCCGTGCCCGTACCAGAGGTTGACTGGGCGGCACCCGCCACATCGGTGGCGCCAGCAACAGCGACCACATTTGAAGAGCTCGTAATTCGGTTAATAGCAACTACCTTGGCAATTGCACTGCCCGAGTTGGACGCGTAGGACGTAGTGTCGTCCGTGGAGAGGGATGCACCCACGGTGTAGCCGTTGATCACTAAGTCGCCCGAGGCGAGTGCGGTAGTAGAAGAACCAAGTGAGTTCAAAGCCAAAGGGTTACCAGTCCCTAAGGCGGAAGACAAAGAATTTCCAAAGGTCAGGGTAGTGGTGTCCCCAGCATTAATGCCAGACTGCACCTTTAATGTGGGCGTATCTCCGTTTAACAGTGACTTACCGTTGTAGTAGGCCGTGTTGGCAATGGAATTGATCGACGTTAGGTAGGTGGCAAAGCTGGCCTGATTGCTTGCCAGCGTGGTGCTGCTGGTGGAGCCAGCAGAAGAAGTGGCTAAAACCTTCATGGCAGTCAGCACGGTTTGTATATTAGTTAGTGCTGTGCCTGCAGTGTTGAGCGCAGTGATGCCACTATTAATGTTGTCTGCCGCTTTCGCATAAGAAGCGATCTTGGCCTTTAGTGCGCTGGCCATGCCAATGCCCACGGGGTCGTCTTTGGCGCTGTTCACGCGCAGCTGAGTACTAATGCGCTGGGTGGCTTGCGCATAGTCGACTGCCGCTGCTGCATAAGCGTTACCAGCCACGAGTGCATTGATGTTCGTATTAATAGTCATGTAGAGCTCCTTTGAAATGTCATCTGGACGTCAAAGCGGCAAACTTTTGCCGCTTATGAGGTGCAGTATGAAGGTGCTCAAAACACGAAGTCGGAAAACTTTAGCGATCTTTACACTATTTACACTTTTTTAACGAAAAAGCTCAAGTTTCAAGGCGCTCAACCGAATCATTGAGGCAATAAATTACTTATTTAGACCTTCCTAAAGTTTTATAGGCTGGTGTCGATATACATACACAGTAGAGGTGCAATTCAGCACCTTAGAAAAGGAAGGTCACCATGGACTCTCGAATTTCATCCGTATCCGTCGCGCAGCAACCCATTGCTATGCGCGCTCCATCAACTGTTGCAAGTAATACTGCACCAGTTGAATTGAAAATACCTAAAGCAGAAATCAAGGTCGACACAGAGACCTTGAAAAAAAACCTTGAAGTTGCAATCAACCACATCAACGAAATGATGCGTGATGGCGGTCGCAATTTATCTTTTGAAATAGACCCCTCTAGAAAAGGGCAGCCTGTAATCATCGTACGCAAAGAAGACACAGGTGAAGTAATTCGTCAAATCCCCAACCCTGAAGTGTTGAAAGTTGCACACAGCATCGATGCGCTGAAAGGCTTATTGATGAATAAGCAAATTTAATTGCATTCTTTCTAAAGTAATTTCTCAAACAGACGATTCATTGTTCATCAAGAAACA
>JBBAON010000106.1:0-2637 GCA_040401435.1 Candidatus Methylopumilus sp. | reverse complement strand
CGATGAACAGGCCCAACTCGCCGGGCTCGGAGAAATCGGTCTGCGCGGCCAGCAATGTTGATCTCTCTTACAAAGCCATCAGGGTCTTTTAAAATCAAGGTAAAGCCCACTGGCAATTCAGCATCGTGATAACGCCAACCCTCTTTCTCCCGCTTCAGTTGCCAATCAATAAAGCTCGGAATTTGTTTCTGCCAATCGCGCAAGGTTCCTAATACTCTCGCATCGCCTGCAATTAAACGCTCAAACTCTTTCTCAGAGCACAACATTAAGTGATCAATCATCCACTGCCGACGGATCTCCTCCCCTTGATGAATAGGAGAGTGAGACTTTTCTTTTTCGGTCTTCAAGGCCTGAAAAAATGTTTTCAGAAGTGCATGCAAGGTTTGACCTGCTAAGGATGCATCAAAACCCTCTTCAAATTCTTTGGCTTTGCGCAATCCGAGCAAGCTACTGACGTAATAACGATAAGGACAATCACGCAAAGCCTTATAGGCGCTCGGAGAAACCGTTACGGGAATTGCCAAATCTTTATCAGGGATGCTCACCGACATTTGGATTGGTGCTGATTGCCCCGCATAAGGCTCAAACTTCAGATCAATCACTTGTAATGGATTTTGATGCTTTAGTGCCGCCTGTAATCGCTGTATCCAAGCAGAAGCTCTTAGTGGCTCACCACTCTTACTCTTGCTTTGCCACAGTAAATCCACATTCAGACAAGATGCTAATAAGCCAGAAAGATCTCTCGCCTGCTGAACATATTGAGCGGCAATAGTGGAAGATTTGAAAAAACCATTGAGCGTATCGGAGAAAAATAATGGCGGCTCAGAAAAAGCGGGTAACTGTTGTTCATCACAACCGACTAAAACCACGGCATCGAATTGACGCAATCGAGTGGAGCTTAGCGGCAAGATACTTAGGGTTGCTTTTGCTTCGCGCCCCTCTTCCTCGTAAGAGGCCTCCTCAATCACCGTCTTCAGTAGACTGAGCCATTCTGGTAAGCGCATCTTGATGTCATGGTAAGCCCCAGAACCTAAATCAAAATTCTTGAGAGTCTCCAATAGCTGCTTACCTGCTGAATCTTTCTCAAGACGATCATGCATTCCCATTACTTGAAGATCATCTTGTAAAAGATTGTAGGCAGACGAGCAAGCTAAGATTTCCTGTTGCCACGCTCTATGGCGCTGACTTACAAAAGCGATGAGCTTATGAAGTTGCTCATTAGGTAATCCTCCATTTGATGCGGCGTAGTAATTGGCTCTTTCAATAGCCATCAAGAACGTCTGCCATCCAGACTTGGCCTGACTAGCAATCAAAATATCTTCTAGCTGTGCCGTCAGTCCAATACTCATCTCAGGTGATATGTTTAGACTATGCGCAAGATCAAAATAAGGGTTTTGTAAAAATTCGAGTAAGGTGCTTGCGCTTGGCCCCTCCTTAGGGGCACGAATGAGCTCTAACCAACTATCAAAAGCGGCGGCTGCTCTGGTGGTAGATAACTTCCAACCGGTTTCATCACGTATCCGCAGTGAGTCACCCAAGCGACTCAGTAATGCACGCGCTCTACGTGCTGCTAAACGATCTTGTGCGACTAGTGCAATATTTGTCTTGCCTGCAATCAAGTGCTTCTCAATAGACTTAGTCGCGCCCCAAGCCAACTCTTCAAAACGCCTAGCTGCAAGTAATCGCCATCCATCATGCCGATTAGTCTCGATATTGCTTGCAACTTGCTTTTGCTCCTCAGCATTTGTAATGGCAATCTCACCTTGCGCGTCTAAACCTGAAAGCGCTTCAGACCATAAGGCGACTGATTGCCAATCTAAATTGACTTGCACTACCTGCGCATATTGCGCGTAATCACTCAGATACCGATTCATTAAGTCTTGATCAATCGGCTTTGGATCGGCAGTCTGAACCCAGATGAACGGCCGGCTGGCTTGAGAGTTTACTTTTACAAGCTGCAAGTGATCGGCCATGGCCAAATGTTTGCGGATAACTGGGTCTCCAACATTGGTAAGGTAACGCCAAAATGCTAAGAGAACTTCTGATTCTTCATCAACCACTTTTCGAGATAAGCCAAGATATGCTTTTGCAATCGCCTGATCTAAAACTAACTCTACTTTTTTGAGCCACACTTCAATGTCAAGCGAATGGGTTTCTAACAAACCATTTAGCTCACTTTGTAATTGGGGAACCACTACTTCTGATAATGAGTCACAAGCATCGATAACAGCTTGCGCTAAACCCCATGCGCCTGCATCACTCTCCGCTTTAAACCAAGCCTTGAGTTTGGGATGTTTTCGCAAGTTCACATAAACTGAGATCCATCTTTCAAGATCCGATTGCTTCTTGGGAAACTTCCACGCATTGGGTGCAGCCTCTAACCAATCTGCAAAGCTAATGACTTGTGGCAAGAAACGCAGGTGGCTTGGTAAATCATCTGGTCTTGTTTGCTCAAGTGCCGTCCTCAGTCCAATGAGAGGTCCTGCAGTACTGAGCACCACTAGGGGGCGCTGGTTCGTTTGTTTAGTGCAACTCCATATTCCTTGCGCTAGATCCTCAAGCACCCCTGAATTGGGCGTTATCGCCCAAGCATATGGCTGCTTTTGGTCTGAAATCGTGGGAAATGGAAGGGGCATT
>JBBAON010000105.1:0-2656 GCA_040401435.1 Candidatus Methylopumilus sp. | reverse complement strand
GGTTTTGCCAGATGAAGTAACCACCGAATGTAATTGTTGCCATCACGATAATGGCGAATAACTTAAAAGGACTTGATACATACGCAAGAATCTGCGTCAGCGTATTATTGGCACTTAGCTTTTCTTTAGATTCTAGTTCGTTAGTCATTTTTCTTGAATAGTCTTAGGGGTAAGTATTTAGAAGTATCCATAACTCATCTGAATGTACATACGTTTTGAAGTGCCGTTACAAGGGTCGCCCCATATATTGTTATCTGCAAATGTGCTATATGAAGTACACGGGGTTGGGTTGTACGCATTAGAAGCAGCGGAATTACAGCCTCCTATAGTAAACGCCCCACAGCTACCGTTAGGTGTTCCATAAGAACTAAATTTTACACCGTTAAATATAAACCCAGCCGGCGCTGTATCAGTCAATTCATCACCCTCATTGCCGGTTGTGCACTGATACCCCACATAACGTGATAAAACAAATATACTAAATGCTCTGTCCGCGCTTCCACCCGCCGCTGTAGTAGCCCGTATAGTGAAACTAATTGTTTGGTTTGTATAATCCGGCACGGCTCCATCACTTACTGTTCCAGAAATAACGCCATTAGATGCATTTAATGAAAGCCCACTTGGTAGCCCACCCGACACAACCGTATAATTTGTTGCCGATGAAGCATTAACTGTAGCTGAAAATCCTTGGAATGTGTACACAGAACCCAGAGACCCTGAAGGTGTAACCCAAGTTGGTAAATAAGATTTACCATAAAAATTAGTGGGCATTGTTACTATTGTTCCAGAACCTGTACCACTTAAACTTCTAACTGTAGTCGTCTGAAAAGAAATGGTTGACGTAGCGCCTAGACCTAACTCCAAGGCAATAGACTGCCCCGCTGTACTACCACCTAAACTGATTGGTCCTGAAGCGTTTAGCGTCATTATGGTGCCCCGTAAGCTGTTACATTCCCTGTGACTATAAAATTACCGCTTGAATCTAGTGAGCCTTTATTGACCCCAGCATAACTAAAAAACAGTTTTGTACCAGAAGGCGTTACCGACCACCCGCCAGCATTGGTTATATTGTTTGATGCACCAGCCGTTAAACCCGCCGCCGTACCTGTAAGCCCCGTGCCCGGCCCAATAAAATTAGTTGCTGTTATTGTACTTGAGTTAATTTGCACCCCAGTAACAGCTAATGTCCCACTTAATGTAGTGTTTCCAGACACCGACAAATTACCGGTTACGCTATTAATGTTTACCGCTATATTAAAATTAGTGCCATCACCATACACAAGATATGTTTGCCCGTTGGGAATAAGGACCGCCGCTCCAGAAGCATATTTAATCTGGATACTTTGTCCTCCAGATGTGGAGTTCTTAATAATATAGACTTTACTTGCGCTTGCTGGGGCAATGACATTACGGGTTGCAGTTAAACTACCTGAGCTTGTTACTACTAGTACGGCGCTTCTTGATTGATCTACTGCACCATTATTAGCAGTTAATGTAATGTCGGCATCGGTTGGAAAGTTAACAGCAGGATATGTACCACCTAAATATGGACCACCAGACACGCCAGCAACCGCTTGCTCTAAAATAGTACCTAGGGTTGTATTTGTAGTTGTGCCCCAAGTACCAGCTTGGTCGCCTGAACCGATTAGTTCTGTTCTTAGGTTAGTTGAGTAAGTAGAAGCCATTGTTTATCCTTGGGTATTGTCTATGATTGTCCAGTTAAACGGCGATGAATTATCTACCGGATTCCAATTCGTTGTTTGCGTATTGTCTATTTTAATCCATCCACGGGCAATCATACTATCTAAAAGTGAAGAATTTTCTGTAATAAACAAATTAAATGTTGGTGCAAGTACTAAAGCATCAGCAACGGACAGAGTTTCAACGATGCTCAATAAACTACTTAAATTAATTGTTGGTGTGTCATTTACCCCAATGTTTTCTGTAATATCAAAAATTAAAGCGTTAGCAATTAAAATAATATCGTTTAAGGTGATGTTTTCAATAATACTTGCTACAGCCTGTAAGCTAATAGATACATTATCTAAAGCATTAATATCTTCTAGTATAGACACCGCAAACTGCGCTAAGGCAATTGATGTGTCGTTTAAATCGGTATTTTCCGTAATTGACTGCAAGAATGCTGAGACTTGAGCGCTTGTGTCTTCTAAATCAATATTTTCTATTCTTACCAAGTTAAACTGAGTAGCGAGACTTCTTATGTCATCAACAGTAATTATCTCTGTAATAGACTGTAAAAACGCTGATACTTGGGTACTTACATCTTCTAAATTAATGTTTTCCGTATTGCTTAATGTAAACTGACCTAAGAGCGCCAGCACATCTGCCATATCGATGTTTTCGGTTCGGTCTTGAAGGAACTGAGATAAAACGGCATTAGCATCTGCAAGCGTGGTTGGTTCTGTAATACTAGTTAAAAACTGTGCTGTGATTGCCTGTGCGTTGTCAATACCAAACGCTTCTTCTAAAGAAAGTGCAAACGACTGCCCACTTAATCCGGCAAATGTAGGTTGAGCGAAGGCGGCGTAACCAAACATATTAGCCTATTAATGCCTTAATTTCATCTTCAGTTAAGCCTAGTTTTGCTAACTTAGCCATTGCTGATTGTTTTGCAGATGCTTGGGCTTCTTGTTTA
>JBBAON010000104.1:0-2686 GCA_040401435.1 Candidatus Methylopumilus sp. | reverse complement strand
TGCAGGACAACAGTTTGAGACCACCAGCTTATTCCGGAGGAGGTTGCGAACCCGAAACCTTCGCTTAATTCGTGCACAACTACTGGGAATCTCAAGGTAAATTCTACACCTTTCTCAATTGTTTTTTATTAATCGTTTAGTCGAGACCGGACAGTTTTGCAATAAAGCCATCATTTGTTAAATTTCGGAGAATTGCAAGCAAGGGAAGTGGTTTAATGTCCTGTTTCAACGGATTTACCTTTTTTTTTTTTTTTTTTCTCTTCTTGCGGAATCGGTACCGGTCCCGGTCCCGAGTTCTTCGTGCGACAAAACGATTTTTAACCTCAGCAGCCTTCTGGTTCTTGTAATAAGTCTGGAACTCTCCCTCCTCTCTCAACCGTCTCTCATATTTAAACTGTACCGGTACTTCGTATCGTTTTTGTTTTTTAATAATTTCCGAAGTAGTACGTTTATTCAGTGAAGGAGAGGAGACTATGGAATAATTCATTAGTTTTGATATTGTTTGGTTGCATTTTAAAGAAGTTTTCGGAAATCTCGTTAATTGTTCATTTCGTACCGATGTTTTTTGCAGTTTTGTGCGACTTTTAGCTTTATATCTGTGCTCAAGTTTCTTTACACAAAATGCGTTTTCTATTTCATCGGTTAATGTTTCGAATTTTTCTTTCAAATATCTTGCAACATTTCGAGGCTTTTTCCTTCGGAATTGGCCATTTATGATTCGATTTGTAATATAATACTCTTTAATTTTTGCTACTAGGTCAGCAAGGGAAGAGTTGAGCAAAACCTCCATACACTCTGGCCAGATTTCAGCCTGGGCGAGGAACAAAAGGTAAAAGCCGCTGCATATAAATATAAAGGAAGAAAACGAGTCATAATTGAAAAAGAGACGTGTAAGGAAGAAAACGAATAACACACTCATACAGTACGACCTTTTAAAGATTATCGGTACCGTGTCCAACTCATCCAAATTGGAAGGGGATTTCTGCATGGCTTTATTCTCTGTTTCTTCAACATGTTTGAAAGTTTTAAATGTTTTAGGTTTAGACCTTTTCTCGTCTTGTTCCTTTAACAATTTATATATAAGTTCAAACTGTTTTTTGTCATCATCCACAATCTCATCAATTTCGACTACCCTTTCTTCAATGTTCGCAGGGCCTATTTTTTCCGGAAAACCCCGTATCTCATGGCGGGGGGAGGGAATTACCTTTTTAATTTTTCCTACATTCACCTTTTCAATAATTTCTGGTTCGGACTGTTCCTTTTTCCGAAGATTACGAGGCGCCTCAGTCGAATTTTTTGAAATAGGGCCACCCCGTTTTCGTTTTCATTCACCCCCACTGTCCGAAATGCCATCGTATTTTATTTGCGGCGGAAGGGGGAACGGGTAGTAAAATGGCGCAGGGGCATAACCCGGTCTCGCATATAAGTATGGATTCACCTCTGCATTCATGAAATAGCCCATTCTTTGATTTTTCTGGTTGTTGAATAGATTTTTAGGGGTGCCATCTTGGTTAACAAATTTAAAATTCTTACACAACAGGTGGAAACCGGAGAAGCAGACTGTACATAGATTTAAAATCGTTTCTTTTTCTTTGTAAATCCTACAGTTCGAAGCGAAGTGGTTATCCATCCCACAGCGAAAACAAAAACCTTTAAAGTGCGTTTCAATTTCATTGCTCAACTGGTTTCCACTTGTGTCCAAATAATTCTTTCCTGCAGGCCAAGGCTCAACGAACGTAACACGCCCCTTATATTTATGGCTTTTGTCTTCAATTTCAGGTTCAGAGTCAGAATCAGAGTCAGAGTCCGAATCAGAGTCAGAGTCCGAATCAGAGTCGAGCGGCGACAAATTCTCCTGGTCGGCTTCCAGCTGGCGGACCGCGAGCTTCTTAGGTTTGTTTAGACTACCTACAAGAGAAGAAAGCAACACTTGGTGCAAAATCAAAGGGTCCCGCTCCTGTTCTAAGAAAATTCTGGCCTCTTCTAATTGCCTGCTGACGGACGGTGACAGAGCCTCCCTCTTAATACGCCTCAACATTTCCGTGTAGAGGAGACTCTGATCACCGCCGCCTAAGTCAAACTCATCCGAATCTGCATATAAAGCCTTTAAAATGGACAACGATTCGGAAAGCGCCTGGTGGGAGGAGGTATCCAAGGACCAACAATCTATTTTGGTTTCCAATTCTGCCTTTGTGAGTAAAGTTGAACAGTTCAAACACACTAATGCGAATACCCTGTCCAAGGAACCCATCATTTTGAGCTCCTTGGACACGGCGCTAGTACTTGGTATATGGTTCAAAATTAAAATCAATTGTTGCTCCTTGCTAAGCCCAAAGTTTGCAGCAATAGAATTACTAGACCCTAACAAATTCAACAGGTAATCATATGGAGCGATCTTAAAAGCCAGAGAGCGTTCCGTGACTCTTACAGCATTTGAAAAAGCAACCACGGCGCGAATCCAATTTTCGTTATTTGCATCCTCTTTAGGGTAAGAACTAGAAGGATTTGGAAACAATTGCCCAGTCTTTGAAATTTGTGGAAGATTTTTTATGCGGCTCTCTGACTTGAAAGAATCGAGTTCTTGGGTTAAATTGCCTATCATTGCAAACAATTCATTAACTTGGCTATCTGCTTCCTTAAAAACCTCCTCCCCCCTAAGAGCTTTATCTAATGCAGGCCCGGTAAT
>JBBAON010000103.1:0-2759 GCA_040401435.1 Candidatus Methylopumilus sp. | reverse complement strand
TTGGATGCCATCTGCGCCTTGGTAGATAAAACATTAGTGCATCAAGATCTAGAGCGCCCCCTTGCGATTGGGATTGGCATTCCAGGGTGCTTAGACCCAGCCACACAATTAGTTCGTGGATCCAACACAGTCGTCATGAATGGCAAACCCTTACAACAAGATTTGCAACAACGCCTTGGCTGTCAGATCCATCTCCAAAACGATGCCAACTGCCTAGCGGTAAGCGAGGCAGTGGACGGCGCGGCAAAAGGGTGTTCGGTGGTTTTTGTAGTCATTATTGGAACTGGCTGTGGCGGCGGCGTTGCTATAAATGGCAAAGCATGGACAGGTAAAAACGGTATTGCAGGTGAATGGGGACATAACCCACTGCCATGGCCTAGCGCACAAGAAATTCAAGCAGCACCCTGCTGGTGTGGGCAAGTAGGTTGTCAAGAAACTTGGATCAGCGGCACTGCATTCGCACTTGATCATGCACGCCATACTGGCGAGCAACTGAAAGCTGAGCACATCATTGATAGCATGCGCGCTGGTGATTTAGAGGCCAAAAGGAGCTTTGACAGATATGTCAACCGCTTAGCGCGCGCACTCGCAAGCGTGATGAATGTGCTGGACCCCGATTGCATTGTTCTGGGTGGTGGAATGAGCAATGTCGATGAAATTTATCAAGCCCTTCCCGGTGAAATCATTCGCTATACATTCACCAAGCCCATTGCAACGCCAGTTTTAAAAGCGATGCATGGAGACTCTTCTGGGGTGCGAGGTGCAGCCTGGTTATCAAAATAGTCCTTACCTTTTAATTAGTAGTTAACCCTAATAAGGTTGTCCGAGTTGTGAATGACAGCTAATTGGGATAGGTTACGGTCAGTCGTTACTTTGATTGGCAGTAAATGAAAAACCACTTTGAATCTCGTCGGTTGTTGATGCTTGGCCTCAGCAGTAGTGCGCTCACTAGTTTTGGCGCTTTTGCGCAAACAACCGCTTTCCCCTCCAAGACTGTGCGCATCTTGGTTCCCTTTCCTGCAGGAGGCTCTGCAGACAGTCTGGTTCGTATCGTGAGTCAATTCTTGTCTAAGCGTTGGGGGCAGTCGGTTGTGATCGAAAACCGTCCTGGTGGCGGCACAGTGATTGCAGGCGCCTTGGCCGCCAAGTCACCTGCTGACGGATATACGCTGTTAGTTATCGCTAACAGTTTGACCATCAATGCCAAATTGAGAAGTACGCTCCCCTACGATGGTTTGCGCGCTTTTGATCCCATTGCACAGTTAGTTCAATCGCCACAAGTCATTGCAGTCAATAGTGCGAGCCCCTACAAAACATTGGCAGAGTTGTTACAGGCCGCCAAATCCAACCCGGGTGGATTGTCTTATGCGGCGGTAGGACCCGCCACTACACAACACATTGCTGGGGAATCTTTCAAACGCGTCACTGGAACTGACTTTACCTATGTGGCGTTTACCGGTGGCGCTCTTGCAGCCAATGCTGTCGCAGGAAACCATGTCACGATGGTGTTAACAAATTTCAATGAAATGGCGCCCATGCTCGAGGCAGGAAAATTACGTCCGCTGGCTGTAACTACCCGCGCTCGCATTGATGAACTCAAACAAGTACCCACCATGATGGAGCTAGGCTATAAAGATTACGAGACCGTCGTTTGGTTTGCCTTAGCCACTCCTGCTGGCACACCCAAGGACATCATCCAAAAAATCGCAGCGGATCTCCAAGCTGCGCTTTTAGATTCGGAAATTCACCAAAAGCTAACCAATGCAGGATTACATCCAGCTTATCTAGGCTCAGAACCACTAGCAACGCATATCCAAAATGAGTTTCAACGCTACAGCAAGATCATTGATGACGCCCGTATCAAACTTGACTAACGCATAGAACACCCTCGTTTGAAAATGTTCCCCAAACCAATCCCAATCACTCTTCTCGATTCTGTTGCCCTCATCAATTCATCTCACGCGGGAACCATTGTTGTCACAGGCTCGCATGGTGGTCGCTCCGCTGCAGGTTTTGTTGTAGATATTGATAAAAAACCGATAGCAGTTTTTTTCAATGATGCTGGCGGTGGCAAGGACAATGCTGGAAAAGTAGGCCTTGAGATGCTGCAAGCCATCGGTGTGCCAGCGGCTTGTTACTCGCATATGTCCGCACGGATTGGGGATGCACAAGATGGTTTAGACCACGGCATCTTGACCGATGTGAATGAATTGGCAAATCAGGCAGGAATAAAAAAAGACATACTGGTTTTACAAGCTATTGATTACGTTCAAAAGTCGCAGCCATAGACCTACATTTACTGTTGCCGCAGGCACGTCTTTTTATCAAACTGATGCAGATGGTGGTGCTCTGCAATAAGCTCTACAGAGCCTCCGATGGCAGGGATATCTGCAGTTACATCTGTGCGCACTACGACATCTTCATTGCCAATGCGTGCATAGACCAATCGCTCAGCACCTAACATCTCTAACGCATAGACTTGCGCAACCCAGCTATATGCATCACTTTTAGCGTCTGGGTAGGATGAATTTTTAATATGCAAATGCTCTGGACGAATTCCCAAAATCGTTTCTGCATCTAATCCGCTCACATTACGCAACAAGTTCATGGGTGGCGCACCTATAAAGCCTGCAACAAATGTATTTGCTGGTCGGTTATAGACCTCTTCAGGAGTACCAAATTGCTGAACCCGTCCCTTGTTCATCACCAACATACGTTGCGCCAAGGTCATCGCCTCTACTTGATCATGCGTCACAAAC
>JBBAON010000102.1:1209-2815 GCA_040401435.1 Candidatus Methylopumilus sp. | reverse complement strand
TATACTCTCTCAAGCTTGCGTTGCACTGGCTGATGGCCTCCCTCACCTGGGGCAGCGTCACATCGTTCAATGCCCTCAGCTGGTCAAAGGACAGCACCACCCCCTGACCCAGCGCAACCAACACATCATCATCCAGCCTCGCCAGCTGGAACTGAATGTCTGACTCAACACGTCCGAGCGTATCAAACGACCTGTCGCGAGCACCGCGACCCACCGGCGATCGAGACCTAGGCCTCGCCGCTTGGGGTGCAACGGGCGGCACAGGAACACGCCCCCTACAATTAACAGCAGTCCGAAGCACATTTGTAAGCGCTTGCCGAACTCTGACTTGCAACTGCAGCATCTCGGGGAGCTCAGCAAGCATCCCTCTGCACCAGCGCAGCTCCTCAGTCACCTGGTCGCACTCCGCGTTCATGGCATCGACCACCTGCTGTGTCACACGCACATTAACATACATCTCAATAAACAGCTCCGCATCCTCAATAGCTCCTAATGCGCGAGCTAATAAAACTCTATTCACCCCTGGGTTGACTTCCGGCCGCACTTCTTCTTCTTCCGCGCGAGCTTGCGCTCCGTGAGCAGGTCCTCCAGGAGGGATGACAGGTTCCGCAGCCTCAACTTCCGGCACATCACGACCAGGCTCGTCAGCTTGATCTGCACCGAAGACTAGGGCTGCCAGTTCTGCCAGTCTTCTGTTCTCCTGCACTCTCTCACGCATCAGCTGTCGCGGCGACAAAGGCGCCTCCGGAACTCTCCCCTCGGGACCAGCAGCGGCGGCCTCAGGATCCACTTGGTCCGCCATTACGCGGCCCGATCTTAGATGAATATTGACAAATACAGCAACTTATTCTGGCCCTTGTGGAGCTCTCAGAATTCTTCTCTCTAGACGCTTCAAAGCTCGCCGGTTATTGCCCAATTAGTTTAGATCCAACACCCTACTGAACGCGCTCGCGATATCTGACTTGGAACTCTTGGGTAACATTAACTAGTCGGGATTCAACCTGGTCGCTACCGGCAACCCCGATAGCCCTTTCAAAAACGTGATCACCCGTCCAGCAAAGACTCTCAAAAAACCCCGGACTCCTCCCAAAGCAACTGTCGCCACAGTATCAACTTTCAAAGAGAAGTATACGCACCAAGATTTTTCCTCTTTGCTGTGTTGACCAACCGCTTTAAATGAAAGACCCTTTTCCAAGCTCAGCACTCTCAACACACAAATCTCAAGACAATATACATAAAATAAATAAATCCGCGCTCAGTACCCAGTGTTTACCTCAGGGACCTTACCTCAGAAACTAAAAGGCTTTAACCCTCATCGAACTTTTCCGGTCAACACATAATTCTTTTCTCTTGCATTACCTTTGCACTTTAGGAGGAGTAGCACCTGACTGCCTTGAGGGCTTACACTCAATCCGCTCAGCCAGACCCACTTCCCCTTTGCCAGGATAAACAGCTCTTGCTATTGCGACCCCGGTGCAACAGGTCATGCAGAAACTCCACAAGGCCAACAAGAAAATAAACTCAATTCGAACCCGCGGAGAAAGGGCTCTAACAAATCCACCTCCCCTTACCTCTAGCTGATCAGACCAGACCACAAGCAAACTTT
>JBBAON010000102.1:0-1109 GCA_040401435.1 Candidatus Methylopumilus sp. | reverse complement strand
AAGTGATCCAATACTGAAAATAAATATGTAGGTTGAATAAATAAATGCCGAATCAAAGAAGTTTCGTAAATAAATAAACACCGGCACAAGAAGTTCAGTATAAATAAATAGCCCAACAACAACAACAATTAAATGAGGAAAAGTGAGCTGGCATAATTCACAAACATATCATCAGTCTCCAGTTTAATAAATACATATGGCGAAACTGAGCATTGCCACAGAAAAAAATTACTTCTCTCAAGGGTCTCAATAAATTTACAAACAAGTCATGCTAGTTGACAGCCGAAAGTCAGCCAACCTAGCACCTCACATAAAATTACCATTTCAATAAATAATTACGCCGAAAATGAGCATTGCCACAGCAGGTTGTTTCTCTCTCAAAGGCCCTCAATAAAATTTACAATCATCTGATGCTAGTCGACAGCCGAAAGTCAGCCAACCTAGCACCTCACATAAAAATTACCTAGCCAGAATGACAGCTGAAAGTCAGCCAGCCCAGCTCCCTGTGTGCATCCCTAATACAATTACGCAGAGGAGTTTCATTTTATTACGTGCTTTATGGTGTGCCGTGTGCGGTATGTCATACATAGCTCCTCAGAGCCACACTTAGTGCCTCTACAACAATGAAACCCCTCTTTTGCTTTTATATCGGGAATGCATCAATATAACAGCCCATTTAGCCCTTTTCTTTTCAGGAAACACTAAAAGTCCTCACAGTTAAAGTAGGGAACATAATGATAAGTGCAATTACAGCAAGGAGCCTATGACTTCTCTTTTTCAGAGGCTATTCTTTCGCAGCATTAGCATGCTAAGAGGTTGCCAAGAAATCATAGAATCCTGTGCCAAATAATATCCATCATGTTTCTACTTCAACTATCAAACATCAGACTATCTCAACTCATTAGGGTTAAGGGCTGACCATGGACTGGGCTTTCAAGCATAAACATTCGCGACATCCAACAGAGCTGAGACGAATTATAAATATAAGGCAACTATAAACAAATAACACTAGCATGATTAAGGAATTGTTCTTTTCATTTCAACTGGTTTTTTCTTGCTCTCAATTTCCAAAGTCTGTTTTCCTTTCTGAGAAGAAACCCCCCTTTTTC
>JBBAON010000101.1:0-2859 GCA_040401435.1 Candidatus Methylopumilus sp. | reverse complement strand
TCATGAATTGGGGTAACTGGACTTATTCATCCTTTGACTACGCAGCGGATGCGCGTGGCTATGGATGGGGTTTTGCAGTGGAGTGGTATTTGGATGATTGGGTGTTTAAGCTTGGACGTATGACCGGCCCTAAAGAACCCAATGGCTTAGCGGTTGACTACCAAATTGCCAAGCACTATGGCGACCAGTTTGAAGTAGAACGCTCGCACACCATAGCCAATCGCCCCGGTAAATCGCGTGTTCTTTTATGGCGAGATCGGGCCAATATGGCAAGTTTTAGTGACGCTCTCACTTACCTAAACACCTACAACCCGTCTGACAAAAAAACTATTCTGCAAGTGCGCAATGGTGATAAAACCAAGTACGGTTTAGGGTTCAACGTAGAGCAAGAAATCTCTAGCAATGTGGGTGTTTTCATGCGGGTGATGAAAACCGATGGGCGTACCGAGACATATGCCTTCACTGAAGTAGACAACTCTTTTTCTGGCGGCGTATTGATCAAAGGCGGCGCATGGTCTAGGCCTGAAGACAACGTCGGCTTGTCGTTCATGCAAAACCAAATCTCTAATGACCGTCGCAAATATTTAGCGGCAGGTGGCACCTCCTTCTTCATTGGTGATGGCTCTTTGTCTTACAAACCAGAAAATATTTTTGAAGGCTTCTATAGCTTTGGCATCTACAAAAATACTTGGCTCACTGCTGACTACCAACGCATCAGCAACCCTGCTTACAACTCTGCGCGTGGCCCTGTGAACGTGTATGCTTTCAGGTTCCACTCTGAGTTTTAAAGCCCATGACTTACCCCTTACCCTCAGCACCCTTATCAAACGCGCCCATTCAAGCAGATGCGATGACGCGTTTAGGTGAACTTATCAATACCCATATCCAAGACAAACGCTATCCAGGCGCGCAAATTGCGCTGGCCCATAACGGGAGATTGGTGTGGGAGCAAAGTTTTGGGCATGCCCGTGTGGGTCAGGGCCACGATGCCGATACCAAAGCGGTAGTGGCTGATAACCATTCTTTGTGGTTGTTGTACTCCAACACCAAAATCATCATGGCAACTTTGCTTTGGAAGTTGCATGAGCAAGGTAAGCTGCGTTTCACAGACCGTGTCGCAGACTATTTGCCGGAGTTTGCAAAAAATGGCAAAGATGCGATCACGTTGTTTCAAGTCATTACCCACCAAGGCGGTTTTCCAGATGGTGATGTGCCCAGCGCATCTTGGAATGACCACGTAAAAGTGCGTCAAGCCGTCTGCGACTTCAGTCTTCAGTGGGAACCTGGCTCACGCATCAGCTATCACGGACTCAGCGCACACTGGGTGTTGGCGATGGTTGTGGAGGCTGCCACAGGAAAAGATTTCAGAGACATCATCCGCGCTGAGGTGTTAGAGCCTTTGGGATTGGCCAACGATTTGTTCGTGGGTTTGCCAACATCTGAAATTTCACGCATGACATTTCTTTACGAACCGGACGCCCAATCGCCAAACGGTTTACGCTTGCGCGAAGAAAGCACCAGCAGGGCGTGGCAAGGAGCCGGAGTTCCCGGAGGCGGAGCGTACGGCACTGCCAGAGGCATGGCGGCTTTGTACCAAATGATGTTGCAAGGTGGCACGCTCAATGGTGTGCGCTTGTTGTCACCTAGAACATTGGCATATGCCATTCAAAACTACACCGCTGACCGTGTCGACGAATTTATGGGTATTCCTATGCACCGCGGTTTAGGACCGCACTTGCGTGGAACCACCATCGGTATTCGCGGCTTAGGGTCTTTAGCCAAGCCAGATGCGTTTGGCCATGGTGGTGTGGGCACCAGTTATTGTTGGGCTGACCCGAAGAGCGGCTTGTCATTCGCTTACATTACCAATGCGCGTGTGCCAGATCCTTGGCACTCAGTGCGTTTGGACCAAGTCTCTAACTTGATCCATGCGTCTATTACGCAGTAGGCGTATTTTTAAACTGAGGCTCTGCCAAGCCTTTCACGCCTGGTCGTAAGGCAAAAACTCTGCCTGCGTAGGGATCTTCTTCTGCGCCCATGTCAGGTCGGCGCAGCGAGGTCACGAACAAAGTGTCTAAGTTATCGCCACCAAAAGCGCACATAGCAGGCTTTGCGGTCGGCACTGTAAGGGACCGATCTAACTGGCCTGTTGGTGTGAATCGACAGACCAAGCCCGCATCGGTGGCACACACCCAGTAGCAACCATCTGAATCGACTGCCGCACCATCAGGGCGACCCTGATGCTGGTGCATATCTACAAAGACTCTTTGCTTGTGTGGGGTGCCTGTATCAACATCGTAATCAAATGCCCACACCGTTTGTCGACTGGCATGGGTGTCTGCTACATACATGGTGCATCCATCTGGACTGAAGGCAAGTCCGTTAGGAACGATCAAATCATCCATTAAGCGTGTTAGCTGGTTGTCGTTTCCAAATCGGTACAAAGACCCAAGGTTTTTACCTGCCTTGGTATCGTTGAACATAGTCCCCGATAAAAATCTGCCTTGTCTGTCGCAACGCCCATCGTTAAAACGCATAGGTTGTATTGGATGGTCTACATGGGCAAGTTTGGTGTGTGTGCAAACACCATTGGGTTGAAGTTGGACTCCATAGATGCCCGTCTCCATGGCGACAATCCAGCCGCCATGGGTACACATGGCCATGGAGCCCACCATTTCTGGCATTTGCCAATGGTTCAATTGATCGGAAGAGGCTTGCCAACGATAGATCTTGCCAGCAGGAATATCTAACCAATACAAAGAAGATTCTTGTGCAACCCAAACTGGACTTTCTCCAGTCTCGCAACGGGCTTCAGAGATGAGCGTGTAATGTGTTGTCACGATGCGATGTTAATGCGTG
>JBBAON010000100.1:0-2872 GCA_040401435.1 Candidatus Methylopumilus sp. | reverse complement strand
GTGTTGGTGTTGGTGTTGGTGTTGGTGTTGGTGTTGGTGTTGGTGTTGGAGTTGGTGTTGGTGTTGGTGTTGGTGTTGGTGTTACAGCAAGAGCCGGAGTAGTAAATGAATAGATCGGCCCAAACATTGTTCCGACAAATGGACCAGTATAAGAAAGAATCTTTGCCTTGTAGTAATAAGTTGTCGATGGCTTTAATCCAGTGAGAGGCGCGACAATACTTCTATCAATTGCATTGGTAACGGCAAATGGATTTCCGTTAGTTTCAGTGCCAGTTGCCAGAGTCGAATCAGTGCCCCAGATATAAGAATTTCGGGTATTACTCGCTCCGCCGTTCATCACAGTGTTTAGCTGTACCGAAACGCTCGTTAAAGCCGTGGTGGAATTAGAAATAACTCGTGGTGCCATGAATAAGACATTGGTTTTAGGTTCAGATCTTTTAATTCCTGAAGCATTTGATGCTTCAAAAGCATAGTAGTAGCGAACACCAACAGTTAATGTTGGGGTTAAAGCCGAAATATTGATTTCATCAATACCTGTAAATGGAGAATTAGGCACATCAACAAAGCGCGGAGAAATCGTTAAAGACTTCTCTGTACCAACTATGAGTCTTACTTTCGTTGTCTGTCCTTGAGGGTTAACAGTGCCTGTTACCTCTGTTAGTGCGGTAGTAAATGGGGATTGGTTTGTAGTTACCACAGGTGCCAAACCTGGAGCAACTGGCGTGTCAAAGGTTGTGACTGTTGAATGAGTTGTTCCGGTTGAGTTAATGGCAACGACTTTGTAGTAATACTTCTTGCCACCGTCTAAGAACGAAACGTTTAGGGTAACGTCAAAGAAATTTGTTCCTCCGCTAATATCAAATGGAGAAGCAGAGATTGTGTTCGTATTGACCTTAAAATCAGGATCAGTGCCATACATGAAGTAGACCTTGGTAGCCGCATTACCAGCTTGGGCAACTCCATTAAGTGTCGCACTGTATGCAGTGACATTTGTTGCGGAGGAAGATCGCGCAATAGGAGCTGTTACCGGTGGTGGCAAGGTTGCAAATGAACCTATGTTGCTTACAGTCCGGCCAGATTCATTGACGCCAGTAATGCGGAAGTAATAAGTTGTTGCAGCAGTCAAAGCGAGTAGTTTAATCGAAGCAGTTGTAGGTGCTCCCCCGTCAACTAGCCCTGGAATAACAGTTGCACTTGTGCTGGAGGCTAACGTTGCATCTGTTCCGTATTGGAAACTCAAAGTAGTTGGGGCAAATCCTGGATTTACATCGATTAATACATCTGCACTTTGATGAGTAATGTTAGTAATTGTCTTCTGAGCAACAACTGGGGGAACAATTGGTGCTGCGCCATCTGTTGGTGAGACATACAACAACTTATTAACTGTGTCTGCTTTCAAGCCAGTAATTGCATCCTTGGTTGATTCACCATCTAAATATTGAGCAACCTGTGCTACTGACGCGGTTGGATTTAAGCCTAGATATATCGCTGCGGCACCAGCCACGTGTGGACTGGCCATGGAGGTGCCACTGGCAGTGTATGTGGCATCTGCTGCGCCAAACCACGCAGAGAGAATGCTTGATCCAGGTGCGAATATATCAACGCACTTACCTTGATTCGAATAACTCGCAGGTGCATCAGCAAGAGTTGTTGCACCAACAGTAATGGCGCTTGGAGCACTCGCCGGAGAGCGTGTACATGCATCTGTTGATTCATTACCAGCGGCTGCAACTACAGTGATACCTGCATTTGTTAAACGCAAGATCGCAGAGTTCAACGCTGCAGATGCAGGTCCACCGATACTTAAATTCAAAACAGCTTGTGTCCTTGAGTTTGGATTTTCTGGACTAAGTATCCAATCAAGACCAGCCATGACGCCTGAATATGATCCGCTGCCGGCGCAGTTCAAAATACGAACTGATACCAACTTTGCATTCTTAGCCAAACCATATTGAGTGCCCGCAGCCGTTCCTGCGACGTGAGTACCGTGGCCATTACAGTCAACAGTTCCGTTGCCATCACTAATTGCAGAGTAACCCGATGTTGATAGGCGTCCTGTTAGATCGCTATGAGGGTAAATTCCTGAATCCCCAATATAGATCGTGGCGCCTGCGCCTGCGCTGCGATATCCATATGCACTTACAGATCCTGTTAACCCAACTTTTTCGCGTTGATCAACGCGGTCGATTCCCCAGGTAGGAGTTGGACTTTGCGTATTTTGAATTGCTAATCCAAAAACTTGCTTATCTTCTTCAACTGTAAGAACATTTGGAATCTTGCTAAGCAAGCCAGCAACAATTTTTGGGAGTTCAATAACATAACCATCAAAAACATAGTTGTACTTGGCATCAATCCTCCAGCCAGCCTTAACAACTGCAGCCTCAACTGCAGCCTTGGCTGTTGGTGTGACTGAAATGATGTATTTAGCTTTTGCACCAAGATCTAGTGCTGTGGTTGGCACCATTGTTGAACTGAGTGAAAAAATAGTCAGAACAACAAGTAGGGAAACTCTTAGACGATTACCGATTCTTGTGCGCATGATCTCTCCAAGAGCTCTCGCGTACCAAATGTGGCCGTTAGACGAAATTCTACCTTGTCATCCACCATCTACTCGAGAAATCAACTCTTTATTAATAGTCACGCTTACACGATCGATCCTGTAATCAAGGGTCGCAGCGTAATATTCTCCATCCTTCACAATTTCCTGCTTATGCCTTGTAAGAATTAATCTCAAAGGGCGGCCATCAGAATTAAGAAGGTCTTTCCCAAGTCGATATTCAGGCAGATGGAATTTGGGCATAGCCATGAAGTACCCTCTGGCCATGATCACTATCCCAGAATCCGACCTTGTCGTTCATGAACTCTGCCTTGG
>JBBAON010000099.1:0-2917 GCA_040401435.1 Candidatus Methylopumilus sp. | reverse complement strand
AGGGGTGCGCATAAGAGTATTTCATCGTATTACCCTCTTTCATACCGCCTTGGTCAACTTGATTGAGCATTGCTTGTCGCAAAGCCTCTGACTTTACGAGCCCTTGATTTTGTTGCTGGCGTTTAAATAAGTCCGTCATCAACTGGCGGGAAGCAACTGAATCTACGGGCCAATTAGAGACTAATAAAGCTTTTGCACCAGCAAAAAAGAATGCTCTGCCAAGGCCGGATACCGCCTCAGATCCTGAGCCCTCACCTGCCGCTGTATTACATGCTGATAGCACCACCCAGTCGGCATCCAACTTTAGGGCGATTACCTTATCCATCGTTAAGAGACCATCGTCTTGATCTCCAGTCACTTCAGGAGATGACAATGCAAGAGCTGGCTGGGTCAGCCCATTAAGCTCGCCAGGCACCAAGCCATGGGTTGAAAACATAACCACCTTGCGGTCAGATAAATCCATGGAGGTTACCTGCTTTACGCTGGCTTGCTTATGCAAAAAGATATCGCTTGGTTGGGCACCAACCACTTTTCCAATTTCCTCAATCTCTAAGCTGGTGTCAGGTAAACGCGGAAGGAGTGCTAACTCTGCAGAACTTACACCCATAGTCTTTGGTGCACTTCTCAATTTCAAAGGTAGGCCGCGCGTAGCCAACTGCGTACCAGCACTTTTTTGAGCGCTCTTTTCTTGAGCGCCACTAAAGTAAGGATCCCCGAAACCAATAAAATTCTTTCGATTAGGATTACCCTCTGGCAGACTGCGAAGTGCTGTTAACGCTGTTACAGAGGGAATCTGAGCTACGGCAATATCTCTTGTTAGCCATGGGACGGATTTATATCCAGCAAATGCAATCGCCCCACCCTTAGCAGGCTGAGTGGTGGCTTGAGTTACCAATAACGATATTGGTAACTGACCAAGTTCAGCGTGGGGCACAACTAACATGACTTTTTTACCCTTGAAGCCTGCTTCCACTGGTGCCAAAATCTCTTGATAGAGTTTATATGCCAATGCGACATCAAAAGGAGGAATCTCGTCGATTGTTGATACGCCAGGGTCAAGAGCCTTACGCAGTTGAGCAACTTGTTTTGCCATTTGCTTTCGACCAATAGCCAACTGGGAAAATTGTGGTGCACCCTGCTTGCTTATTGCCCACACATACCCAATATTTTCTGCAAAATACCAAGAGACCAAAACTTCATCAGTCTTTAACAGACGTTGAGTTCGCTCAATTGATGCGGGCTTTGGCTCAACCAACTCAGCATATTCAGGGAATTTTTTCTCAATCTCTTTCTTGAGGGATTCGCGCTGAGATTTAAATACTTCAATATCCGAACGAATTTTGGACTGTACTGCAGGTAGCTGCTGATCAGGGGAAGCTGACCTCAGGCCTGTCAATAATTCTGAGAGTGTATTAATTCGTCTTTGTAAATCCTGCTCCTGCCTTGCAAGACCGGCTAACTGGGGATCCTTAATACTGGCGCGGGCAGCGCTAGCCGTTAAAGCTCTTTGAACACCACTACCCCTTGCAATATCGGCAACCTGGAAAGCTTGCGCCGCAGCTAATGCAGCTTGATTGGGATCATTTTTTGCAGTGTGTGCCAATGATGCTAAATAACTTTCTAAAAGAAATGTCATTCGTTGTTGCTGCTTAATACTCGTTGTGTCATTCTCAGCATCGTTTCGTGCTTGATCAATTAAGATGGGAATAGATGACTTATAGGCAGAATCTGCCTCTGCCCATTTATTTTCGGCCTGTAAACTTGCAGCTTCAAATGCCCTAACCATTGCTAGGCGCGGTGAATTTTTGTCGGAAGATATCTCAAGCTTTTTAAGCATCTCGCCAGTCATTTCAAGAGCTTGACTAGACTTTCCAGTCTTAAGCATTGCCAATACCCAATCTAAGTCTCCGAACTGGTAACTTTTTGCCATCTCAGGATCGGTTTTAATCCCCAAAGCCATTTCTTCGAATGTTTGATTTGCCTCAGCATATTTACCATCTGCTACAAGTGCAGTGCCGAGCGACCTCTGAGCCAAGGCAAGAGTGGTGTTTGCACCGGTGGCGCCTGCAGCCTTAACGGTAGTTAATGCCGCTCTTGAAAGAAGCACTGCCTCAGCATACCTTCCCTGCTCATTAATAATGACAGCAAGACTTCTAAGGCCACGTGCAACCTCAATGGAGTTTGAACCAAAGCTTGAAAGGGAAAGCGTAATAGATTTTCGAGCATAGAACTCAGCATCAATTAATTTTCGCTGCCTTAATAAAACATTAGCTAAATTTAACTCTCTATTTGAAATTTGAGTCACATAAACCCGGGGATTATTAGAAGCATCTGTAGCTGTTCTAGCCTCGTCTCCGACAACATCAATTTTTGATGAGCTATTTTTAACCTTCCCATATTGCATCTCAAGCAAATGCAATGTTTTTCTAAGAGAGCGCTCACTTTCTAGCCACTGCCCCTGACCAGAGAAATAAATTCCACGAGCGCTTTCATATGCAGCCTCCCAGTTAGCCCCGAACTCCATATATGATCGAGACCTTTTTAGGGTACTTAACGTCCCTTCAATCGAATCAAGTGTTTTTTTTGCCGCTTCAAAATTGCCTGAATTAACATAGTAGGTAAGTAACAGCCTACCCATAGTCATTTGAAACCCCGTCAAATTGGGCAAAGCTGATAATTGATAGGCTTGCGCTTGCTGAATAATAGCAATTGCCTTGGTCTGCTTGCCAACAGAACTTTCGAGCACACTAAGACTAATTAAGTCATTTAAATGTAGTCGTGGAGTAGTGGAGGGATGTTGATTTACTGCAATCTCTAAATTTTTCAACGCTTCACCAGTATTTCCCAGATCCTCGTATGCTGCAGAACGTCTAGTGTAATAATGATTTAATACTTCGTTGTCCTGTGATGTTGGCAA
>JBBAON010000098.1:0-2926 GCA_040401435.1 Candidatus Methylopumilus sp. | reverse complement strand
GCCAGCACCATCAAACGTGCGTGCCAAGCTACTAGAGGCGCAATCTCATGTATGAGTGCGCCACTAAGAGGTGTCATTAACCAATTAAACATTGTTTCAAGTAATTCCATTTGCCCGCATTTTGACAAAGAACTCAAAACTATCCGACTTCATCGTTGCCATTATTCGCGCTTGCAATATGGTTAAAGAACATAGTCAAGTTAATTCCCACATGTCCGCTAAAGTCAGACCGTCTCTTGGACCCCATGAAAACTTTTACCGAGATTTAAAGTAGTTAGCGTGTCTTTACTACATGTGACACGGTTTTCAATTTCCGGGCTGTTCAAAGTATCAATTTCGAGCCCCTAATGTAGATCCGAACTTTTGCCCTAACTGGTTCGAACCCAAAGCCTGGGTTCAAGTTAATTTATTGCAACTCTCTGATGCGAATTAGAAGTGGCTGTGTCAAAAGCCTGAACTTTTACGGAAATCATGCTTGAAGATGATTGTGGTTTATGCTTACTCCGAAAGAACCACTTTTTAACGGCGCGGAGTTTCAAATGAATAAAAGTTTATTGTTCAAATTTCTATCAATTTTTTTGCTTAGCATTCAGAGCCCCCTTATTTGGGCTCAAACTGGTCCTATCAAAATCATAGTGGGTTATCCCCCAGGTGCAACATCAGATTTGCTCACCAGAATTTTGGCTGAAGCAATGTCTAAGAATTTGAATCTTCCTGTATTTGTGGAGAATCGAGCTGGCGCTGCTGGCCAGTTAAGTAACCTCGCCGTCAAGGCTGCTGCTCCAGATGGAAACACTTTAATGATGACCCCTGTGGCAACGATGTCCATATTTCCTCATAGCTACGCTGGACAAATTAAATACGATCCCATAAAAGATTTTGCCCCTATAGCCCATTTAAGTAACTTTCAAATTGGTCTTGGTTTAGCCAATAAAGTACCCGCAGATAATCTTAAAGACTATGTGAATTGGGTTAAGTCCAACCCCAGTCAAAACGGTTTTTATGGCTCTGCAGCCTCTGGCTCTCTTCCTCACTTTATGGCGGTGATGTTTGCAAAGACTGCTGGCATTAATTTAGAACACGTTCCCTACAGAGGAACTGCTCCAGCCATGCAAGCTCTAGCTGCTGGTGAGATATCAGCACTTTCAACAGTAGCCGCTGATATTCAGTCATTAGTTGATGGAAAGAAAGCAAAACTTATCGCCGTTGCCGGTGAAAAGCGTAGTAACAGCTTCCCAAACGTTCCTACTTTTAAAGAACAAGGTTACGACCTAGTAGCAATGCCTTGGTACGCCTTGTTTGCGCCGGCTGGAACCCCAAACGTAATAATTAACAACTTGGCAAAAGCAGCAATAGACGCTATCAATGATCCCGTAATAAAGAAAAAATTGATTGACATGGAATTGGAGCCAACTGGCTACGGACCAGAAAAATTAGGTCAAATTTTAAAAAGTGATCTAGATAAATGGGGCCCTCCCATTAGAGAATCAGGGTTTAAGCCTCAATAAATTAGGTTTGTTGAAAATCTTCAGCCTTACCAGCCATATTGAATTAAGTAAACGATTTTTTGAATTTAAATTATCTCTGCGGCATATCTTTTTGTGAAAAACCTAGACTAACTGTTGCATCGTCAGGGATAGCAGGAACAGTCTTGTTCCAAGCAAGCCATTCTTCACGCAGTAAATTAAAAAGTTCTGGGTTTCGATGAGCTAAGTTAGCCCTCTCTCTAGCATCGGCCGTAATATCAAACAGGTATTCATGTTCGTCGACCTTAAGATATTTCCACTTACCTTTGCGAAGAGCGCGCTGGTGGCGATGATTCATCCGCCAATACAGATTACGCTCGAATTGATGAGCTGGGTCACTGAGCACATCGACAATTGAGACGCCATCAATAGGAAAATCTGGGTGCGGGCTACCACCGCCAATTGCCAACATCGTTGCAGACCAATCCATAGTCATACATTGTTGTTGGCTAGTTGAACCAGCAGGAATAACGTTAGGCCAGTGGGCAATCCAAGGCACACGAATCCCGCCCTCGGTCAAATCCATCTTTCCGCCAACCAATGGCCAGTTATCTGAATAACGCTCCCCCCCGTTATCGCTTGTAAAAACAATCAGCGAGTTATCTAACAATCCTTGTGAACGAAGCACATCTACTAAGTTGCCAATCCCTTCATCCATATGATGGATCATGCGGCGGTAGCTGTGGATGTTGCCACCGTCCAAATGAAAAAGATTGCTTGCTACATCAGGTGCAATATTCGCATCGTCTCGTGTCTCCCAAGGCCAGTGAGGCGCAGTGTAGTGAAGACTCAGAAAAAAAGGCTTACCAGCTTTACTTTGCTGCGCATTTTGTTGCACGTATTCGACCGCACGCTTAGAAAGTACGTCAGTTAAATAGCCAATTTCGCGGTGAGAGTTTTCACCCATATACAGGTCATGGTCCCCTTTATTAGAACAATGCGTGAAGTAGTCCACACCACCTGCCATGATTCCAAAAAACTCATCGTAACCAGATCGAAGCGGACCAAAGGTTGGTGGATAGCCAAGGTGCCACTTTCCTATAAGAGCTGTTGTGTAGCCAGCTTCGCGTAATAGTGAAGGCAGCGTAGGAATATTTGTAGGTAGCCCCAGCGAGGTACTCCCCTTACTCTTGCTATTTATCGGCTCTTCCAAACCGCCGCGCAGTCTGTATTGGTAACGCATAGTCATCAGGGAAAATCGAGTCGGTGAGCAAACTGCGGAATTTGAGTACCCATCAGTGAACCTCATACCGCCAGTGGCTAGTGCGTCAATATTAGGTGAGACTAGACCAAACTCAGCCGCTCTGCCGCCATAACAACCTAGGTCTGCGTAGCCGAGATCGTCAGAGACGATGAAGATGATGTTCGGTTTCATTAGTTATTAACACGTAGATGTTTTA
>JBBAON010000097.1:0-2998 GCA_040401435.1 Candidatus Methylopumilus sp. | reverse complement strand
AGTAATTACTAGTTGTTCCATAAGCAGTGCAACTAAACCAGCTGCAATGCCACCTGCAATCATCGCTGCAATAAATGTCCAAGTAGTTGGATTTGGAAACACCTTGGTGGAAATCCATAAACCAGTAAAGGCTCCGATAGTTAAAAACGAGCCGTGGGCGAAGTTAAGAACACCCATTAGGCCATAAATAAGTGAAAGGCCTGAAGCAACCAAGAAATAAAGCGCACCGAGACCAACGCCAGTAATTAGGATAAGTAGGAAAGTACTCATTTACTTATGACCCCCACTTACGCCCAGCATTGATTTAACGAATGCCTCATCTTGTAAATTCTCTGGCCCGCCTTCGAAAACAACTTTGCCTTGATCCATCACAATGATGTTCTGGGCAATGGCTTTAACCAGGGCCAGGTTCTGTTCAACGATTAACATGGTCGAATGATCAGCAACATGAGCTAGCGCATTAGCTACTTCAGTTACTAACTTTGGCGCTAAACCTTTAGTTGGTTCATCGATCACCAAGATCTTGTTCTGATTTAGAAGTGCTCGCGCAATAGCAACCATTTGCTGCTGACCGCCTGAAAGAGTGCCGGCACGTTGGCTAGTGCGGGTAAGCAGTTCCGGAAATAGTGAATAAACCAGATCATAATTTGGCTCAGTATCGCGAGCAGCCAATGAGAGGTTTTCTTTAACAGTTAAGCTGGCGAAAATCTCACGATCTTCAGGTACATAACCCATGCCCATCTGCACGATCTTGTGGGTTGGCATCGCAACGATTTCAGTGCCGCCAAATTTGATGCTGCCGGTGCCTGGGTTTAAGCCCATGATGGCTTTTAACGTGGTGGATTTACCAACACCATTGCGACCAAGAAGTGCCGTAACCTTATTCTCGGGCACAAAGAAATTAACACCTTGCAAGATATGTGAACCATTGATGGTTACATGTAGATCTTTAACTTCTAGCGAACTCATAGTTCGGCCCCTAAGTACGCGCTCTGCACAGTTGGGTTATCCATCACATTTTGTGGGGTATCGATCGTGAGTAATTCACCGTAGTTAAGAACGGCAATGCGATCTGCCAGCCCCAAGATAACTTCCATATGGTGCTCGACGATCAGAACAGTCTTCTTATGAACGGTTGCTAGTGATCGAATAATTTCCACCAGGGCCGGAATGTTCTCAACGCTCATGCCAGCCATTGGTTCATCTAGTAGCACCACATCGGATTTTGAAGCCAGAACAATCGCAATTTCTAGACGTCGCTTATCGCCATGGGAAAGCGAGCCAGCAAATAGGGCGCCTTTGCTAAGCAGGCCAACTTGCTCTAGGCAAGCAGATGCTCGGTAGAGAACTTCCTTGTATTTATCAGCACCTCTAGTCAGATTCATCGAAGAACCATCAGCAACTTGAGCAGCGATGCGCACATTTTCTAGCAAAGTTAAGAAAGGAAAAATACTTGAAGTTTGGAAGGTGCGAGCGATACCAGCTTGTGCTCGTTGATGTGGCTTTAAGTTGGTAATCTCTTTTTCACCTAAGTGAATAGTTCCGGTTGTTGCCTCACGCAGACCAGAGAGCAAATTAAAGAAGGAAGTTTTACCTGCGCCATTTGGACCAATGATGCCCAAGGTCTCATTTTGCTTAACTGAGAGAGTGATTCCTTCAAGAATCTTGGCGCCACCAATTGTTAGGCCAAGATTATTGACGGAAAGGGCTGAAGTCATTTGGCTAATCTACCTGCTCTCAATTTATTTATCTAATTACTTGAGCGTAAATTCATCGAAAAAAGTGGGAAAAATGAAACTGGCCCCACACCGAAATGTGGGGCCAGTTTCTATTCTATTTAACTAGATCAGACTGTTACGTTGTAAAGAGTGCTTACTAGAGATGGCACATAGCGACCATTAACTTTAGTTAGCTTTACCAGGAACATTGACTGAATCAAGGTGTGGTTTAACTTGTTAACCTTATTAAGGCCAGTTAGACCAACAAAGTTAAATGATTCAAGAGTTGAAATCATCTTGTCTACATTTAGGTCTGCATTGCCCTTAACCGCTTCAATAATCATCTGTGCGGCATTAACACCGGTAGACGTGAATAGGTCTTGAGACTTGCCAGCCTTGGCATAATCAATTGCAAGCTGAGTTGCTGCCTTACCCTTTACAACACCTGGGAAGTAGCTATTTGTCAGGATCGCGTTAGCACCTTCAAATAGTGAACCGTAGATGTCGTATGAAGCTACGCCAGCAAGACCAGTAATTGGACGAGCTGTTGCATATGCCTTCTGCTGAGCTAATGCGGTAAACATCGCACCTGATGTAGCAGCATTTGACCAAGCGATGAAGATGTAATCGCCCTTTACGTCAGCTGCCTTCTTAGCAAATGGGGTGAAGTCAACAGTAGTTGTTGGAACTTTGATTTCTTCAAACAGGGCACCCTTTGAAGCAAGGTATGCCTTAGCTGCATAGATGTTGCCTAGACCGAATGGGTTATCTTCAACGAAGAGAATAACTTTCTTGCCCTTAATTGGCTTAATCTTTGCTAGCGGTGCGAAATCTTGTAGTGATGTATTACCTGAACGGAATACATACTTGTTAGCTGCTGAAGTAACAGCATCATTCTTGGCTGGGCCAGAGATGTATAGAACCTTGTTCTGTGCAGCTAGTGGCGCAAGTGTTAAGGCAACGCCTGATGAAGCTGAACCAACAATAATGTTTGTGCCGTTTCCGACCATTTCTTTAAATGAGGCAGTTGCTGATGCAGGATCTGCGCCATCATCTTTCTTAGTAATTACAAATTTACGACCATCAACAGCGTTCTTGCCGTTGGTGTAGTACTTAAGACCCCACTCGAGGCCATCGACATAAGCATCGCCGTATGACTTAAGCGGACCTGATGTAGAGGTGATAACACCAATCTTGATTTCAGTAGCGGCATTAGCTGGAGCCGATACTGGTGAAACTAGTGCGATGGCAAGAGCAGCAACAAGGGCTGACTTGATCGA
>JBBAON010000096.1:0-3008 GCA_040401435.1 Candidatus Methylopumilus sp. | reverse complement strand
TGGATGGACAGACGGTCAGATTGCTAATCACTTCAATCTCACTGGTTTACTCACACCAAGGGGACACCAGTTCATTCCCCAAAGCATTTTCTCGATTCGTAAGAAGTATGCGATCAGATTACAGAGACTCAGTGGTAATTGATGGGGAGGGTGGAGACTTGTTAGGTTGACAAGGTGGGTTTTGTTGACTTCTCCAACGTACCCATTGTTTAAATTTCATCATAGTAGTCCTCCTTACAGATCACAACTATCGTTGCTTTGGAATCTTCTGTAACAGCGATTGCACAGTGTTCGATGTTTTTGTCGTATAGCAGTTCAACAATCTTATCGACACGAGCAATTAACCCGTATTCCTCGACTTGGTGAACTAGTTCTCTGTACGTTAGTTTTTGATTAGTCTTGTTTTTCTTCATACCTACCTACTTAGTGGATGGAGGTATTTAGGGTATGAAGACTATGTGAATTTTTAAGTTAATTCAGGGAGACCTTCTTCAAGAATCCACCTGCTAATTGTCCTGGACTACCGTTGTCAGCTACGGAAAAATAGTACTGAGTTCCATCTACAGAGCGTCCTATATTCATAGTCTTTTCACCAGAGGAATGTGCATAACCAGTTGGAACTAATCTCACTAATCCCGTAAAGTCTGATACGTTACCCGCTGTTCCAGAACTGATTGATACGTTGGTAACGTTACGAGCATTCACTGCAAGTGAGTTTTGTTGCTTTACAGAGCATATCGTTCCTGAAAGAGAGTAAGTTCCGTTACTTGCAAAAGTTAGTGAAAAAGTGTTTGTTGAAGAACCGCACGCTTGCGACAAGGAAAGAGTTTTACCAGCGAGAGACGATAAACTGAATCCGTCATCCATCAAATACTTATACGAGGTCAAAGTTTTAGTTTCACAACTACCTGCACCAGTGTAGTTTTGTTCACTTATTTCAATAAAAGAAGTGCTTGTAAATGATTTTATTGTTGACCTAATTGGACAGGAAAACGTAGAGGTTGAATTTGAAAATTTATCTGTTCCGGTAAGCGATGAGAGTGTAGATGTAACTGTATCTGAGTAAGTTATATCTGTAGCGTTTGAATATAGTTTATAATTATTGTCACTTGAATACAATCTAAAACTATTGCTACTTACAAGGTACATAAACTCTGAAAGAATTTCTCCCTGATTGGTACCTGTATCAGTCATTACATAATAAAAATAAGGTTTGTTTGTCAGCGAAGCGTTTGGATTCGATGTTGGATTTGTAAGAGTTGTTACAGAAGAACTGATATGGGTATACAAGGTACTTTTAGTTGGTACCGTTGTGTTTTTCAAACTTATACCTGAATTTAAAGAGGTTGCTGCAGTTCTTGCTGCAGTAAGTATTGTTGAGTCAATGCTATTACTCGATAGGAATGTTTCTAAGGATGTTTTAACCGATGAAATATCACTGATCCCTGACAAATCCATGTACGTTGAACTCGAACCTGTATCCAAAGACAACAAAATCAATGCAACAGAATCATAATTAGGCAGAGTTCCAACAAATACCGAACTCCCGCTAACAGGAGTAATTGAAGCGATTGCAACTCCACCGCTTCCACCAATATAAAATGTTGTCGTGTCTCCTGATTGCCACGAAAAATTACCACTTGTGTCGGTAGTTCCTGTTAACCCCGAAGGTGATGAAAAGTAGGTAAGTCCAGCAACAGCTGAATCAATAAATTTTGATGTTAAGGTACTTGAGGAAGATGACGAACCACCCCCACCACAGGAGATAAGAACTATACAGAACAGTATCGCTATTGATATTCGCATATTAAATACTTGCTTGATAACGCATCTAACTTAGGGGTGGATCACCCTACCGGTCAACTTAAACTAGTAGTGAGCGATTTATAAAGAATTAGCTAAGCTAATTACTTTTTATTCCAACTTCCCAATAAGTGCTGTTAGCCTCATTATTGCGATATGCATACAAACCAGTACCAGCAACAATAGCTGTTCCCACACTTCCTGTTGAAGAGTTAGTCGCTGTAACAAAACCATTCCATGGTGAGTTGTAACTTAGAGTTCCGCTTTCTGAATAAGTAACACCGCTTAATGTGTAAGAGCCACTATAAGTTGAAGAACTCGGAACAACAGTACCAGCTCTGCCGTTATTTGAAGTTTTATAGTAGGTACCACTTGCAGAGCTTACTGCAACCTGTGTTGAAGCGACTGCATGACCATAACCATATCCACCTGAATCATTTGTATCTATAAGCAGCACAACTTGACTGTTTCCACCGTCATAAGCAAGTAAATAATTACTTGCCGTTGATCCAGTTCTTGTAAATTTCCAAATCCCACTGCTCAGATAAGAAATAGTTCCGGTTGTACTGCTACATGTAGTACTAGTTGTAATATTTGCTGATGTACACGTTGTATAACTTCCAGAAGAATCAATAAGAATAGTTCCATAAGTTGTTGAGCAGTTTGAAGAAGCAATTGTTCCGGAGGTAGGTGAAGTACATCCAATCCTGAGGTAGTTATATGTTCCAGCTAAAGTTGATAACGTGGTAACAGGTGAACTAACTCCAAGAAGCGGAACGCTTGTATTGGTTCCATTCAAGTTGAGATAAGCTGATCCAACTAACAAACCTCCAGAGACGTTATATACACGAGCGTTGCTATTTTCAGATGGTGTGTAACTACCATCGCTATTTGCAGTCAGTGTTCCGCTTCCAGTCGTACCTTCAAGACTGTAAGCGCTTTTAAGAATTGTGTAACTGTATGTCTTGTTTGTTGTATCAATCGAATATGACAGCACCTCACCTACAGAACCAGATGACGTGTATGTTGCCGCAGTGCTAGAACTAGAAGAACCACCACCACCCCCGCATGAAGATATAACAATCGTCGTGAAAAAGATGAATATCAATTTTGCAAAATGCTTCATATCAAATCCCCAAAAAGCCTGATGGAATATTACGCTTTTAATAATGATTGTCAATTTTTAAATAAATTAGCACTAACCC
>JBBAON010000095.1:0-3126 GCA_040401435.1 Candidatus Methylopumilus sp. | reverse complement strand
TTTCCCAGATGCACTCAAAGGTAAGTACCAGTGCTTCACGCAAGCAGATTTAACTGAGCTGCGCACTGCTGGATACTCAGAGCCCTTTCTGAATGTGGAGCAGGGTGTCAGTCGTTATATTGCGTGGCTATCAGCTAATGCGGATTTTTTGGCAAGTCCCTTAGTAAGTAGCTGACCAAGAGAAAGACTCGCTTTATAGCGCGTAAGGCTAAATACCAAGCTGAGAGCACATCTTCGTCTTAAGTTTTTGTGCTACTATATTACTTATAAAAACTAAAAGATTTCCTATGCGAAAACTTTCATTAATTCGGTCTCTATTGCTATGCTGCAGCATATTAGTACTGTCTAATTCTTCATTTGCTGTCACCAACAAAGACGAAGTAGATATTGAGAATGTGAAGGCTCCGCCTAGAGATGTAAAGGATATTCTTCTAGTCTTAAGTCAAGCGCGTGGCGATAAAACTTTAATAGAGAAAGCAACTAAAGTTTTGGCCTTGCCGGTTCCGAACACCTCTGATCCAGAGGTGTTGAATCATTATTACTATCGACGGGCAGGCGCCGAGGAGACTTTGGAGAATGGCAAAGGAGCCTTAGAAAATATTAGAAAAGCAGTGGTGGATTATCCAAGCACTAGCGCAGATCTTCGTCTCGATGAAAATTTTCAATATATGGAGTTATTGTCGTCGCTTGGTTATGTAGTTGAAGCTAAAAAAATTGCAGAGGAACTTAAGCCCGCTACAACTGGTGGATGGACTATTACGATGGATCGAAAGATCACGCAATTTTGTTTATTGCTAGGAGATTTTGGGTGCGCAAAAACATCCTTAAGTAATCTGGAAAGTAACTACATTAGTTTAGTTAGTAGGGCAAGAAATGCAAACTATCTCTACCGCCTGGGTTGGGAAGCAAATTATGAAGGAACTCGAGGGGAGTATTTCTTAGCCGAGGGTAAGTTTATAGAGGCTGAGCGTAGTTTTCGAAAAGGTTTAGCATTAAATCAAGATATTCTTAATGGAATTAAGGATGCTGGCAAGGATGCGCTAGATAATGAAAAGCGGATCCTCCAAGATACAACCACCAACGTTAAAGGTTTTTACACCCAAAGAATCTACTTCATGCGAAACATGGCGCGTGCATATTTGGGTCAAAGAAGGCTAATTGATGCTGAATATTGGTCTCGTGAAGCTACTTTGTTGGCGATTACACGGTTTGGTCCAAATTCAGGTCGAACTGCGGCCATGCTTTTGACATTAACCAGAGTTATTTCTGAGCAGGGGCGTAATGCGGAAGCTGTTTTGTTGGGTACAGCCGCTTTAAAGGTGGCGCAGCAGTCTACTAATTACCCAAGCTCACTATTGATTGCTGGGGCACGTAAAACATTAGCTACTGCTTTAGTTGTCGACGGAAAATACGCCCAAGCAGAGAAGGTTTTTTCTGAAATGGTTGAAGGCGTAAAAGGAGATCCTGAAATCGCCGCTAAATATCCTGCGCAAGATTTAGATTGGGCATTAGCATTAATTAAAACGGGCAAAGCCTCTCAAGCTGCAACGATGACTGCGGATATGCTCTCCAAGTCTGGACCCCGTATGGAAAAAGGATCTACGCGCTTGGCTATGCTGATGGCATTTAATGCAGCCGCTCTCCAGGGGTCAGGCCAATCCGCTCAAGCCCTTTCTGAATTTAAACAATCTATTCCCCTTCTAATTGAGCAGTCTAGAAGTGATATTGAAAACGGAACCTCTTCCATTCGCCAAACTCAGCGCATGACTTTTATTCTGGAAAGTTATTTAGCTTCTCTTGCTCAGCAAGCAAAGGCCGACCCATCTGGGGCGGCGGCTGCTGAAGCCTTCCAAATTGCCGATCTTGCACGTGGGAGTGGAGTGCAACGTGCCCTGACTTCCAGCGCTGCTCGTGCGACTATTTCTGATCCGCAATTAGCCTCTTTAGCTCGTCGTGAGCAGGATTTACAGCAACGTATCAATACTTTGACAGAACTCTTAACTGGATTGCTATCCGCCCCTCCTGCACAGCAACTTCCTGCCGCTCAAGCTAAGATCCGTACTGACATCACCGCCTTTAAATCTCAGCGAGATGACCTAAAAAAAGAGATTGAGAAAAAGTTTCCAGACTATGCTGAGTTAGTTGAGCCAAAACCAGCTTCTGTTGAGCGTACTCAAAAAGCGCTAAAGGCAGATGAAGTATTGGTCTCATGGTATTTCACTGATAACGTGGGTTATGTTTGGGCAATTACTAAAGATAAGCCAGTACTATTTTCACAGCTTAACGTTGGTCGCGCCCAGATTGCAAAAGAAGTAACGCAACTACGCAAGTCCTTAGACCCAGGCGTTGCTACGATCGACGAGATTCCACCGTTTGATGTAGCTTTAGCTAACCAAATTTATCAACAGGTTCTTGCCCCTGTTCAGAGTGTGTTTGTTGGTAAAAAAGTGATGTTGACTGTGCCGCATGCAGAACTAGGTCAGTTGCCTTTATCCTTGCTGGTAACTAAACCAACTGCTCAACCAGCTAAAGGTGGCGCAACACCTTTTAGCGGCTACAAAACAGTGCCTTGGCTAACGCGAGATATTGCCGTCGCCCAGATTCCCTCTGTAACTGCTCTGACTGCTTTACGAGCATTGCCTGCTGGTAATTCCAATCGCAAAAACTTTATTGGGTTTGGTGATCCTTACTTTAGCAGCGAGCAAGAAAAATCTGCGCAAAAACAAGTAAAGACCACGCAGCTTGCTACTAGAGGCATTCCACTGTATTTGCGAAGTGCTCCTAAGACTTCTGGCGTGAGTTCTGCGGAGTTGGCTTTGTTGCCGCGCTTGCCAGATACCAGCCTTGAACTTGAAGAGATTGGTAAAGCGATTGGTGCAAGTGATGGCGATATCTTCTTGCATAAACAAGCTTCAGTAAAGCAAGTGATGTCAACTGACTTATCTAATCGCAAGGTAGTGATGTTTGCTACCCATGGATTGGTGCCTGGCGAATTAAATGGACTAACTCAACCTGCGTTGGCGCTCTCTTCTCCAGATGTGACTGGTGATAAAGATGATGGCTTGTTGACTATGGACAAGGTTCTTACTTTAAAGCTCGATGCTGATTGGGTAGTGCTCTCTGCTT
>JBBAON010000094.1:0-3139 GCA_040401435.1 Candidatus Methylopumilus sp. | reverse complement strand
ATGAAAACTTCAAATTGAGATTTTTGAAAGACATCCAGCATGAAACTTTCACAGAAAACAAAGTACTTTCTTTTTGGTGTAATTGCTACGGCTACGTTAGTGCCGCTAACAATTAAAGCCGTGAATACAGTTCCAATAACTTTTGCAAAAGGAGATGTTCTGAGTGCCACAGTGCTGAACAATATGTTCAGTTGTTTAAATGCATCAGTCAAACTGCCCTCTGCAAGTGATTTTGTCGGAACTTGGACGTGTACGGAAGTTATCTATAAATCTGCAAGAGACGGTGTGAGCACCTCTTATACATTGGACTCTTCTGATATGTTTGCAACAAGATCGCAAACTCTAACTATTTAAGCGGGCTCGTCTACTAATGCCTTGAATATTTCAACAAGTAATAGTTTCCCCTTTACAGATGGGGGTTCAGTTCCTACTGGAACAAGTTTTATAGGAGGTATTGCTGCAAGCACAAGAATTCTGTATATGACAAAGTCAGGATCTGCTACTCAGTATCCATTTTTGATTACATCTTTTGGGAACGGGACATTCAGCATGACATCAACCGCTGTTATGACATCGACCTGCATTTCATCCACATCCGTGCCAGCCCCTGTTAACACTTTAACTGTCTCTGTTTTTGGGACAAGTGCAGCCCTAGTTTGGACAGATACCAACGCAGACAATACAGGCTATATTGTTCAAAGAAGCATTGATAGCGGTGTTACATGGACAACTGTATCTACGATAACAAGTTCAACAACTTACACCTATTCAGATTCGGGACTTAGTTCTGGCACTACTTACTACTACCAAGTATTAGCAACAAATTCAAATGGAAATTCTGTTGGTAGCAGTACAGTCCCAGCGGCACTTTGATATGAAAAAAATAATCTACCCACTGCTTTTTCTCATACTTATGTCTTGTGGCGGAGGAAGTGGCAGTTCGTCCTCCTCCTCTTCTTCTAGTAGTTCACTGAGTACAGGCTCATTTGGAAGTTCGACAATGGGTTCTGCTACCTTTGCACAGTAATATAAATTTCCTTGATTCAAGAATGCATTAAGTTAAAATTAATTTACATCAAGAGTTTGGCTGTCGCCAACCCCAACCTGCTGGCTTAGTAAGGTGGTAAAAAGATGAGGTCTTAACGACAATCCTAAAAGCGACAGCCCTCCTTTGGTGAGGGCTTTTTTATGCCCGTTGTTCTTTAAAAACCTAGAAAAGCAGACTTTTCTAACAGGCATAGCCATGCCTATTTTTTATAAAGGAGGGCGCCTATGAAGGGCAAAGAGATAAAGAGGGAAATTGAAAGATGGACTGCCGAGAACATTGAACTGGAGGGCAAATCATTCAAAGACATCTCCTTTGATTGGGCTGGAGCATCAGCAGGGGTCTTATTCAATCGGTCTAAGAAGAAAGTGGAAATCAGTTTTCCAAGTCTTGACGATGAGCAGAATTACCCAGACAACATTTATGGAAAGTATCAAGGGTACGCACTGCATGAGTTAGGTCATGTGTGGTTCACCACTAACAGACCATGGGATAAGGCAAGGAAGGTGCATGGAGGGCGAATTGGTAGGTTTATCAATGGACTGGAGGACGTGAGGATAGAGAGGGAGGTAATCAAGTCAGGACTTGTAAAGGATGCGCAGGGTATCTTTGAGCATCTAGTCCATGAGGTTCTAGCGACAGATGGTTACGTAGAGCCTGACGATGAGAAAAACATTCACTTCATGCTGGCAATTGAAGGCAGGAGAAGGAGTGGTTACGCCATTGAGCCAAAAACCATACTCAACGATTCTGTTTATGGGTACGAGATTCTCAACGCATTGACAAAGTTAGATAGAGCAAAAAACACCTTGCAAGTGACCCAGATTGCGATTGAGTTGCAAAAGGAAATCGAAGAAATCGAATTTGTAGATTAAGGCGGAGTTAGTCCAATTGCCAGCCTGTCATATCGACAAATCGGCTAAAAAAATGGAGTTCATATGAAACTTTATTTGAAAGAAGTACTCAACGTGGAGGTGACGTATGTCTACTCATACATTTGAAGACTGGATTAGTGAGTCGGTTTCCTACAAGAGAAGATTTAAACGCCATCCACCCAAGTGGGTACAAGACATGACTGCCTCGGACTCAGCAGGCGTTCTTGCAGTAGCAAACAGATTGCACTGGAAGTTGTCTGGCAGCAACCTTGTAAAGGGAGAACTTCGCAAAGGGGCTGGGAGTGTCTGGGGGCTAACGCCCTTTCACCTTGACTATCGGGCAAGGTTGACGCCCAGAGGGAGTCCTTTAAAGGCTCGTAAGGGTCTTGACCTTCAAAACCTGCCATTTGACCCAGCGGAGGTTGCTGGAAGGGGATGTATGCCAAGCATAAAGAAAGGTGGAGAGATATGAATGGATTGAACTGCAAGGTGGGGGATTTAGCCATCATTGTTAAAGACGATGGAGGGCTTGAGAACCTTGGACTCATAGTCAAGGTGGAAGCGAAAGAGGGCTTGGTTGGATGGGAAAAATATGACCATATCCAAAAGAGGTTCACTGGAGAAATAGTGAGGCTGTTCACATGGAACGTAATTTCTTTGTCTGGGAGGCTTTACTACAGCGATGTGGATGGTCTATATACAAGGCAGAGCGGTGGCATCCCCGATGAGTGCCTTAGACCATTACTGGACGATTTTGAGACCGAGCAGAAGGTCAGGGAAGAGACACTAGTTGATTAGTCCTGCCAACCTCAACATTCGTTCGTACTCCGAGGGAATGTTGGGGTTTAGAGCAATCCAACCCTTGGGTTTACGCCCTCGGGTTTTTTCTTTAATCATCCCTAGGTGATGACCCACACACTCAATGTAGCGAAGTTTCAGACGAAATTGAGATGACGCCAGTCTGCTTTCTAGGGTGTAAGTGCCATCCTTGAGATTGAGTGTCCTTAATCGTTGTTTGGACTCTTCAGTCAACTTTCTTTTGTCACATCGCCCCCCATGAAATTGACAATACTCCTTGCCCTTTAGGGCAGGTCTGCCACATTGCTCCTTAGTACGAACGCTGGACGCTTTACAGCGCCCACAAGCGATTTTTCCACCCGCTGTAAGCAAGACCTTGTCGGGATACTTAATCATGGCTGCAACCAGTGTTTAAAGCCTT
>JBBAON010000093.1:0-3156 GCA_040401435.1 Candidatus Methylopumilus sp. | reverse complement strand
TTAGCTGCATCAGTTGCTGCATTTGCTGCATCAGTTGCTTCTGCTGCTGCATCAGTTGCTGCAGTTGCCTGATCAAGTGTTGCTGTATCAGTTACTGCAAGAACCTTCACTGAGTTAACACCAGCTGCATCAAATGATGCACCAACGCCTGCCTCAGCTAGAGCTGTTGTTCCTGCTGTGCTAGCAAGAATTGCTGTAACACCAGCATCAATGTATCCCTTTGTCGCATATGATTGCGCGAAAGTAGATGATGTGAATGAAACAGTTACATCAGCTGTTCCGTTTGTGAGAACGAACTCAACCACACCAGATGCATCAGTTACACCTGTGATTGAAGAAGTACCGTTGAAGGTACCTGTTCCAACACGAGATGCGATAACTGAGATACCTGAGATTGGGTTACTGAAGCGATCTGTAACAGTTGCTGTTACAACGTTTCCAGTTGCAGTTGCCTTGATTGTACGAGCTTCTGCTTGTACACCTGAAGCTGCTGCAGTCTGACGGAAGTAGATGGTTCCTGAAGCAGATACTGCTCCAGCTGTCGCTGTTAGTACGCGATCGCCATTTGTCCAACCGTAGACGTAAGTTGAAGCTGCACCTGTTGCATCTGTGTAAACAGTTACATATGTGCTTAGGATTGCTACACCTGTTCCTGCTACAGAGAATGTCACAGGGATACCAGCTGGGAGAGTTGCTCCATTAGCATCCTTGAGAACAGCCTTCACTGATACAGCGCCACCTTCAGCACCTGCAAGAGATCCCTCTGAGTAGATGTCTGTCTTTTGTGTTCCTGCGATACCAGATAAAGTTGCTGCAGCTGAATCAGGAGTTGTAAGTGTCACCGTTGCTGCAGGTAGGTATGCAGCGTAGTTGATTGTAAATGCACCAGCAGTTGATACACCCGTTGGAGTCATTGTTACAACATCTGTTGTCAACAAAGTACCAGTGTAAACATCAGCAAGCGTATAGCTGAACTGACCGTTTGCATCTGATAGAAGTGTTGGAACAACTGTTGCTGCGTTGCGTCCCACAATTGCAGTTGCAACTGAGATGTTTGGAAGAACGTTTCCAAATTGATCACGAACAGTACCTGTGATCTTGTTTGAACTTGCTACTCCGGCACGCACCGATGCTGTTGAAGCATCCTGTGCTGCATTGATGTAGGTCGTTGTAGCTGCTGCTGTTGCGTTGGTGATTGTGATTGTGGTGTCAGATGCTGCATCGCCTGAAGCATTACGACCAGCAACTACCAATGTTGCTGCGCTTGTCTGTGATGATGACAACGCAGGCATCGCAACAGAGAATGTCACTGCAGTGGCTGCAGTAACAGTTGTACCTGTTGTTGAAACAAGTCCGTATGATGAACCCTTCCAGCCTGTGATAGCACCGAGAGTGTCATTTACGACTGCTGTGTAGCTAGCTGAAGCATTAGCTCCGACTACCATCTTTGCAGTAACTGTCTGAGCTGTTGAACGCTTGATTGTCCAAGTTGCTGTGCGGGCACCGTTAGCTGCAGCAATTGCTGCGCCAAGAACACCACTCGTAGCACCTGATACTGATGGCGTATTTGGATTCGTAATTGCAGATCCAAAAAGACCGTGTAGGGCAGATGTAGTTGCAACAGGATATGTTGTTGCGTCTACGACTGAGTGATTAACTGAACCAGTTGCTCCGGCCCCAGTACCACCTGCGATTACTGCAGTTAGTGGATAAGTTCCGCCGCCTGCTGTTGTGTTACCAACGTTGGCATATGCGCAACCTGCAGAGTTGAAGTTTAGTGCTGTGAATGCGAGTGTTGCAGCGTTTGTGCCGGTAACACCCAATAGGCCTGCATCAGCACCTGAAGTTACCATCGTTGACTGGTTGTCAAAGATTGTATTTGCATCGCCTGAAACTGTAAGAGTCTCTGAAACACCAAGTGTTGCAGCAGCAGTACCGTTCAAAAGACAAATCTTTAGAATCTGTCCTTGGCCACTATTCGCAGACAGTGCTGGAGTTGTCTTACCAGTTACTGTCATAACGATTGATGGTAGGGCATCTGCAACAACAGTTACTGTTGACTGTGCAGTTGCTTCGCCTGGGCTTACAAGATCATCACGGTTTTGGTCGTGCCAAACAGTGATTGTGTAAGTACCAGCAGTTGCAGTTGGGAAGAATACGAATGATCCCATTTGGTCTCCGGCAACGTGAGTTGCAGCAGTCTGAGCTGCACCTAGTCCGCCAACATCTGCAATAGCAGTTCCTGAACCAGCAACATATTGCTCAGTTGTAGCAGTTGTTGAACCAATTGTTCCAACAAGTGTTACAGCAGTACCTGCTGGGTTAGTAACTGTGTAGTTCAAGTTTGCTGACAAAGTCACATTCGAAGCACCAGCATTTGCTGCAGTAGCGCCAGCGTTACGTGTTAGCAAGAAACGAGGCTGGAAAGCTCCGTGTACACCAACACGACCTGATGGACGAATTACTGTCGCAGAAACCGAAGAAACGCGAACACCAGTCAGTGAACCGTTTACACCAGCTGTTGTGCTAGTTGACAGCCCAAAGTCAGAAAGTGCAGAATTTGCTGTACCTACTGTGATTGTAAGTTCCTGGAAAGTCTCTCCAACTGAGTAAATTCCATCACCAGTTGCTAGGGCACCTGTTACATCGTGCCAAACACGAAGAACGTAAGTACCAGCAACTTGTGGAGTGAAATTGAACAACGCTGTACCCGCTGCGTCAACAGACGAAGCACCAGTAGCGTTGTAAGCAAAGCTTTGCACGTTTAGCGTCGCAGCCTGAGTGATTGCTCCAGCTGACGCAGTTGGCAAAGTGCCGTCTGCTGCTGTAACAGTCGCTTGACCGTTTGATGGTGCACTTATCAATGCACCTGCAAAGTTAACATTTCGTCCGTCAGCCGCAGCAGCGATTGCTGCCAAGGTAAATGACGCCGTAACAGTGACTGCTGAAGTAATACCAGAAGTTGCTGCCGATGTCTTAGCTAATGAAATCGTTTTTACTGTTCCGATTGGTGACGCGATGATAGCCGCGTTTGAAGGAACAGCACTTAGAATTCCAAAGCCCAACGCAGCTACTGCAACAAGCGCGATGCGCTTGCGTAGTGTCTTTGTAGACATTTGTTTCCTTTCGATTAGTCGAACTCTGGAATTTCCAGAG
>JBBAON010000092.1:0-3223 GCA_040401435.1 Candidatus Methylopumilus sp. | reverse complement strand
TATCGCCAAGGGTAAGACTGTGATCTATACACCGAAGAAGTGGCAAATCATCATGTTCATAATTCAGCATCTACCCAACTTTGTATTTAATAAGTTGAATATCTAGAGCAATATAAACTTCATTTATTGTCTAACCTCCAGGCCATATTAAGCAACTTGAACGAGAGTAATCAATCTATTCTGATCACGGGTGCCACAGGTTTTGTGGGAACTCGCTTGGTAAATTTTTTGGGTACCCAATTTCCCAATACGGAGTTACGCCTTGCGGTTCGCCATCAACCTGACGAACTTCAAGTACCTGGCTTACCACTTGCTGGGTCGATTGAAGTAGTGGGCGATATCAACCCACATACTAATTGGACGGATGCGCTGGTTGGCGTAGATGTGGTCATTCATTTGGCTGCACGTGTGCACGTCATGAATGATGTGGCGCTTGATCCTCTTGAGGAGTACCGTAATGCCAATACCTTGGCCACCATTCATCTTGCGCAAGAGGCCGCTAAAGCAGGTGTCAAACGTTTTATCTATTTGAGCTCCATTAAGGTTAATGGCGAAGAGACTCTACCGGGTCAATCGTATTCAGAAGATTCAATTCCTGCGCCAATAGATCCGTATGGCGTGAGTAAATGGGAAGCCGAGCAGGGATTAGAAAAAGTCTGCGCTCAGGCCGGTATGGAATTTGTGATTATTCGTCCACCATTGATTTATGGGCCTGGCGTGAAGGCAAACTTTCAAAAGCTGATGGGATTGGTTGCAAAAGGATTGCCATTGCCATTGGGCGCTCTTAACAATCAACGGAGCATGTTGGCTCTAGATAACTTGGTGAGCTTTATTGCTGAGGCAATGACAAATCCTTTGGCTGCTAATCAGCGTTTCTTGCTGTCTGATGGGGAGGACGTATCCACAACCCAATTGCTCAAACTCTTAGCTAAAGAGATGGGTAAGTCTTCTTGGTTGATTCCCATTCCTGCATTGATTCTGAGGGGGGCAGCACAACTGCTTGGCGTCTCAGCTGCAGCAGATCGCTTGCTCGGCTCTTTACAAATCGACTCCAGCAAAGCGCGACAATTACTTCAATGGCAGCCACCACTCTCTGTTGAAGAGGGTATTGCAATTGCAGCTAAAGCATATTTGAAAAACTCATGAAACGCCTAGTCGACCTCATTCTTCTCGTCGTTGCACTCATATTTTTAGCGATCCCTATGTTGATCGTGGCCATCATCGTCAAACTCACTTCGCCGGGCCCCATTGTGTTTTGGTCTGATCGAGTGGGGCAGTACAACCGCATCTTCAGAATGCCCAAGTTCAGAACGATGCAAGTGAACACACCCAATATAGCTACCCATTTATTGGTGGGGGCTGGAAATTATTTGACACCCCTTGGTGGGTTTTTACGTAAATCGAGCCTGGACGAGCTACCCCAGCTCTGGTCTGTTTTTGTCGGAGACATGAGTTTTGTAGGACCAAGGCCAGCCCTCTACAACCAAGATGATTTGATTGCAATGCGGACTGAGCGGGGGGTAGAAGTGTTGGTTCCCGGAATCACAGGCTGGGCCCAGGTGAATGGGCGTGATGAGCTAGATCTAACCGAGAAGGTCAATCTGGACGCCCAGTACCTTCAAAAGCAGTCTACGGGCTTTGATTTTTACATCCTCTTCCTCACTGTCTTGAAGGTTTTCAGGCGTGAGGGCGTTTCTCACTAGAGCGCTTAAATAATCACTAAAATGGCAGCAAACTGACAGGACTGTCATGAAAAAGGAATTATTAGGGTTGCCCCGTTGGGTGAAGCAGTTTGCAGCGATGCTAGTCGATGTGGTGTGCGCTTTGCTTGCTACATGGCTAGCCTTTTCTTTGCGCCTTGATGAATGGCATGCGCTGATTGCAGAGCAAAAGTTGGCCTACATCTTGGCAGTTGCTTTATCAATTCCGGTTTTCTTCCAATACGGCGTTTATAAAACGGTTCTTCGGTTTACTGGCGCACATACCTTAGCCATGATGAGTAGGGCAGTTGGTATTTATGGATTGCTGTATTTCACAGCCATTTTTATGCTGGCCTCGCCTTATATCTATCGCAGTATCGGTTTAATACAGCCCATCATCATGCTCTTATTGATGGCGTTGGCGCGAGTAGCCGCTAGCCTTGCTTTAGGTTTTAGAGCTTACGGAAATAATGGCCGCCCTGTTCTGGGCACTTTATTAATTTATGGCGCAGGCCATTCCGGAATGCAAATTGCCTCAGCACTGCGCCAATCTGGTCAATACTTTTTGGCAGGTTACATTGACGATAGTACGCAATACCAAGGTAGTAATATCAATGGCTTGATGGTGTACCCACCAAAAGAAATATCTCGCTTGATTGATACTCATGGGGTCACCGATATCTTATTGGCAATGCCATCGATTGATCGCGCAAGACGCAATGCCATCTTGAGTGATTTACGTCAACTTCAGGTGCACGTGCGCTCCTTGCCAGACTTGGTTGATTTAGCGCAAGGTCACGTCACTGTGCTTGATATTAAAGAGCTAGATCCAGATGACCTCTTGGGTCGTGAGCCTGTAGCGCCTAACCGTGGGCTGATTGAGAAGAATATTCTGGGTAAAACCGTCTTAATCAGCGGAGCTGGTGGCAGTATTGGCTCTGAGCTTTGCAGACAAATTTTGCAAGTAGGGCCAAAGCAATTATTGCTTTTGGACCATAGTGAGTATGGGCTTTATGCTATCGAGTCTGAGCTGCGCGCACAACTGAATGCTAATCCTGGGCTCAAGACCGAGTTGATTCCGCTCTTAGGTAATGTTCGCGATGCTGAGCGTTTAGAAGCCATCTTCACGAAGTGGTCGATTGATACGGTGTATCACGCTGCAGCATACAAACATGTGCCGTTGGTTGAGCATAATCCTTCCGAAGGCTTACAAAATAATGTCTTAGGTACCCTAAATTTGGCGCAAGCTGCCAAGAAGCATCGCACTACAAACTTTGTCTTAATTAGTACAGATAAAGCAGTACGACCAACCAATGTGATGGGCGCAACAAAACGCTTTGCTGAATTAGTATTACAAGCCCTAGCAAATGAAGACAATTCTGGCACGTGTTTTTCTATGGTGCGTTTTGGCAATGTCTTAGGTTCTAGTGGCTCAGTAGTTCCCTTGTTTCGCGAACAGATTAGATCTGGTGGTCCAGTGACATTGACCCACGCTGAAGTGACACGTTATTTCATGACCATTC
>JBBAON010000091.1:0-3250 GCA_040401435.1 Candidatus Methylopumilus sp. | reverse complement strand
TCGGTGACACGGTTTCTTACACCGCACCAAATGGTAAAGAGATAAAAGTCGAGATCAAAGAAGCAACTAACTACTAATTACTTTTTCTTGTAACCAGTAGGGCACTTTGGTTTAACCGCGGTAACTTTTTTAAGGACTTTGCCCTTTACGCAGGTAATGGTTTGCGTTTTCAGTGAGTTGATTTTTTCTTGAACAGCTTTGGAGGCATCGTTTGCTTTGGCGACAGCAGCGAGCGCTGCCGCTTCAGCTCTTGCCAACGCTGGATCTAAACCGCAATTGGGCTTAGTACCTAGAATTTCAGCACCACTAATGCAAAGCTTCCAATCTAAGTCGCTTGTATAACGCTGCTTTCCTGTCCAATCCACCGCTGGTGCAGTTGGAGTCAGGTTGCAAGGCTTTCCAGGCAAGACCCAATTCAATTTTGCAGTGTCATACTTAGCGGAGAAAAAACCTGCGTTGTATTCGATAACTAACGGAACTTGTGTTTTCAAGAACTCCCATGAATGTGATCGATCCCGGGTGTCAGTTGGGAAAAAGGAGCCAAAGCCTCCGTATTGCGGTTGAGATGTTCCGTCGGCAAAGAAAAGCTTGAAGGATCCTTCATCCAACTTTTTATCTGCAGTTGCATTTAATTGACTGTACGAAATCGTCAAGACATTTGACCCTGCTTTTTCGGTTAATTCAATAGATTTCATAGTTACAGTCAGGTTGTTATCTGCTACTAGCCCAACATTAAGAGCAGCTCACGCTTCGGCAGCTTTCGCCGCCTGCGGAATAGTCAATGTAGAAAATGCAACTGCAACAATCAGGAGGATTCGTTTCATTCCTTGAGTTTAGCCTAATCGAAATAAAAAGATAGATACCCCTCTACTCTTTCCAATTGCGTACGAGGTGGCCACTTGCTTTCATTTGGAAATATGAGGCCAAGCCACGAATTAGCGAAGTTTGAATGTAAGAAAAAATCCAAATTACGACAATTGCAACCCAATAGCCAAATTTAACCCAACCTGAGCCTGGGATAAAGAATCCGATAAAAAAAAGTAAAATCACACTAACAATGTTTAGAACTTGTAAGACTTCACCAATCGTTTCAAAAAGTGATGCATACTTGATCGTGCGCCTGGCAGCTTCGTCCCCAACTTTAATTTGATCTTCTCTTGTAAGAGTTTTCTGTATGGGTTGATAACTTACTTTCGGCAGAACTGCTTCATTTTCAGACTCTGCAGCGTCTATTGAATTTTTTTCGTAGTTGCGGAATTTAGCACTCTGTTCCCAAGTCAATACTTTCGCACATTTCTTACATGTACCGTCAAAGTTTGGATCTGGAATTTCACACTTACAAAATTTTGCCATGTGTGATTCTTGCTTACTTTATGTAAATTTTCCAGAGGCCACTAAATAGGTTTCGGGCTCACCAAAGGCATAAATGGCAAAGTCATTGGTAAATAAGCAGGCTTTCGATGCCGTAAGGCCAACGATCTTGGCGCCGCCGTAATGGGCGCCAAGATCGGTGACACAGTCTCTTACACCGCACCAAATGGTAAAGAAATTAAAGTCGAGATCAAAGAAGCAACTAACTACTAAATATCGCGTCTCTTATGCGAGTGCCTCACAACCCACTTAGATGTGCGCTGGAATCACTATCTCGTTGTATTGCAAGAGGCCAGACTTAAATGGCGGATCAAAACGACAAATTCGTGTTTCATCAGAAAGTGCAATGTTAATTTTAGAAGCACTTGCGCGAAGTTCCTTAACCACCTTTCGTGATAGTTCTTCGGTTGCTCGTCCACGGAATGATTTAGCAACACATGTTTCAGCGTCTAGTTCACGTAATTCGACCTGTGAATCGTTGGGGTGTGGCATGTGACCAATGGTGCTACCCGATGGCATTACAAACGAGACATACCAGTAGGCGGATTCGGAAGTATCTGCTTTTTGGGCGGTGATTACTGGGGCAGTCATAGCGATTTTTTGTGAAGACTTATTTCCCTTTGAAATGTAATTAAATAATGAAGAGAAGGCGCCACTCGACGCAGTTGAATATTCAGCAGAAACCCTGACTTCGGCGATGACACAAGGCATATATTCGCGAAGCTCAAAACCATCATAAGTTTGAAGCACTTTAAATTCTTGCCGCTCAGTCATAAATCGAGCCTACTGGAGCGCTGGCTACTTAAGCACCTTGGTCAGCGCTGGAAGTAGAGAAGTAAAACTTTTTACTGGGTTTATTGTGATGGAAATATAAAACACATACCCAGCCAATGCGAGCCAAGGATTTATCAAGCAAATTGAGACAAAAATAACTCCCAACAATGCAGGAAATCCATTGAATAGGATTAGCGCTTTGTCTTGATATTCCTTCGATTTATTTGCCAAGAAGAAATCTTCATTCCAGGTTACCGAAGTATCGCCCCTAAAAATGACAACTATTATTCTGTGCAATAAAACACTCCAGTATTGCCCAAAGAGGCATATCCCAAAATAGAACACTCCCCACTTCATATTAGGTGTGTTTAGATTTTCAGCAAGAAGGGCAGCAGCAAAGGGCATGAGTGCCACCCACGCCATCTGAATCCCGTGGTTCCACACACTCGCTGCATTTGTTCCTACTACGTATTGACTTGTTACGTGATACTGATACCACCAGGAAAATAAGATAAAAAAGCCAAGCGTGTAAGCAAAGAAAGTCGGCCAATGATCAAACATTGCGGCATTAAAATCTTTGCTCTTACTAATTCCATGTGCCAGGCTGAGAACATCTAGACCTAAAAGAGTTAGGGCAATGGAGAAGACACCATCGCTTAAAGAATCGATAAATTTATGACTGATGTTTTTGATCTTAAATTCCATGTTGATCTCCCGTTCCCATTGGACTTGGGAGAAAAATAACCTAAACCCCTATCATTGGAATGCAGGCACACCGACTTAAAAAGTATTAAGGGCTGAAGCGAACTGCCTCAGCCCTTAAATTAGAACTTTTAAATCTAGAAAAGATTAATTCCACTAAATTTAACTTGGCCTTAATGGCCATGCAGAGTGAAATAAGTGATACTCATCTCAGAGAAAGTCGCTAGATCGCTGTGATCTAATTAATAGGTTGCGCGGCCACCAGAGGCATCAAAGGTAAAGCCGGTTGTAAATGAGCAGGCTTTTGATGCCATAAAGGAAACGATCTCGGCCACTTCTTCAGGCTGACCAACGCGGCCCATTGGAATTCGGCTGATCATGTATTTCAAAGTTTCATCTGAAG
>JBBAON010000090.1:0-3305 GCA_040401435.1 Candidatus Methylopumilus sp. | reverse complement strand
GCAGATCAGAAAATCCAAAAACACAATCAGGCTTCAGCGCCAAGATTTTGTCGATTTTGGCGCTTAAGAAGGCACTGACTTTTGGTTTTTCTTCTCGCGCTCTGCGGGGGCGGACTGTGTAGCCTGAGATGCCTACAATTTTTGACTCTTGGCCCAATAGGTACAACCACTCTGTCGTCTCCTCCGTAAGGCAAACAATGCGTTGAGGTCCGAAATTATTGGAGTGCATTTATTAGTTAGCTATTTAGGGAAAACAAGGGTGTGACCTTCACCATTTTCTAACATGGGATCAATACCTAAAGTTTTGAACCGATCAACTAACTCAGGGGTGTAAAGAGTTCCAACGGACATGGTGGATGCATCGGGCAGACTAATTTCTGTCGAGAGGCTGATCGAAAGGTTCATTTGGTCAACCAATTTCCATAATTTACCAAGAAGTTGCTCATAGGGAAGATCAAACAGAGGTGTCGCGACTTCGTAATCAGACCAAGTATCTACCCGCCATTGACGAATGTCCCTCAAATGCAAGTCTCCGAAAACTAGTCTTTCAATATGAGCACCAGTTTTTATTTTTATGAGTTCTAAGCCTTCTTCAATACTTTGCTTGTAATCAGAATTTGGTTGAAGAGGTACTAGGCACAGCGGAACCTTAAAAAACTCTGATTGTTTCGAAATGTCTTTGATGTGAATATCTTGGATCGAAACTCGGCTAGTTAGCGCGCCAAAACTCGTTAGCAAAACAACATTTCTTTTTTCTTCTAATAAATGGTTGAGCGTTAAAAAACTGTCTTTTCCGCCTGACCAAAAAAGAATATCTATGGCTCCACTTTGTGGCGTCCAGTTCATGAATACAGGTTTGTTTATAGACACGTGCGCAGCGCCCAAACGTTCTACGTTGATGTGGCCGTAAGGGCAATGGCGACATGAATTTCCGCAACACTTGCCCTTCTTGAGGAGGGCTTCGCTGGTTAGTACTTGATAGCCGGTAGAAGGGTCGATGTAGGTGTCTTTTCCTTCTTCGCAGGCTGTACGATGAATGTCTTCTACAGTTAACACTTTCTTAGAGCCTTTAAGTCAGAAATACCCAAAAAACAATCAGACCTAAGGGCCAAGATTTTGTTGATCTTGGCGCTTAAGAAAGTACTGAATTTAGGTTTTTCTTCTAGCGCATTGCTGGGGGGCACTGTGTTGCCTGAGATGCCAACTATCTTTGTGTCTAGGACTGATAGATACAACCACTCCGTCGCTTCCTCCGTGAGGCAGTCGATGCGTTGGGGGCCAAGGCTATTGCAAGTCATTATTTAGGCTGGTTTTGCAGTGTTGCGTAGATACCGCGACCTGGTGTGTTGTAGCCGTATATTTGATAGTAATTCTTGTTGAAGGCGTTCTCGATAGAAACAACTCCCCTAAGCCCATCATCGAATTTATAGGATGAATGCAATCTAAATACCGAATATCCTGATGTGTACGTTTTTACACTAGCAGGGCTAGTAGTTATACGGCTTGTAGTACTCTGAACTCCAAAGCCTGTGTCAAATTTTTCGTTGAATGAGTAATTCAAATCAAAGTTGCCAAAATTCATAGCCTTGTTTTGTACAACAACAGCGCCTTGATTCACCGGCGACTGATGGGTAAGATTTAAGTTCATTTGGATGTTGTTGATCCGTTTTTTTAATTGGGCTTCAAAACCAGTGTTGTGTGAAGAATTAACGTTTTCATATTGCTTAACGCCTTGGGCAGCAAAATATGCATTGGAAACTGCAGTTGATCCAGCAGCGATCAGGCTTCTGTACCTTGTATCAAAAATCACTGCGCGTGCGAAGGTAGAGTCATTTGAATACTGCAACCCAAGCTCACTAGTTTTCGCATACTCAGGCTTTAAAGCTGAGTTACCTCCAGAGTAAGGATCATATAGCTGTCCTAATGTTGGAGCAGCAGCGGCAGTTGAATTAGCGACTGTAGCTTTGAGGTTACTGTTAATCAAATATCCAGCGCCTATTAAATAAGTATTTGTATTGCTTGCCCCAGGGAGCATATCGTGACTTAAATTTAACTGAGTAGACACTTTTCCATAAGACGAGAGTAACCCAATGTAGGCACGTGACTTGATAGCTTTTAGTTTCGCGCTTGAATTAGCGCCAAGGTAATCGAGCGACTCTGATCCCAGTTTTGAGCCATCTTTTTCATATCCAAAACTTAGAGATTGATCGCTAGTTAAAGCATATCTATTGCTCCAACTTAAAACCTCATGATCCGTTATGTATCGTCCATATAAAGTGTTGAAGGCCCCGTTTGTCAGAGTCTTTGTGTCATTTTGCGAATGTGCAATTGAAAAATTCGATGTCCACTCAGCATTAATTTTGTTTTTTGTATAAAACTGAGCCATCTGCGTTCTAGCTCTGTTTTCCCAAAGCTCTGTTGTAGTACTTGCATAGTAATTATCAAAGGAGCTTTCACCACCAGAATGAAATAATTTAATTCCAATGGAATTTTGAGAGTCGATTGTTTTTGTAATCGAAGCCCTTAAACTATTTTGTTGATATCCATTAGGACTTGGATTGATACAGCCCGTATAACCGCCGTATCCATCCGATGCACAGGTGTATTTGGATGACGAAAGAGCCTCAAAGCCCTTACTCTGATTGTGCGCAACTGAAAAACTGTAACGAATATCATCATCCCCACCATCAAACCCTGTACTCGCTCGAGTTGAGTTGTAACGACCATAAGTGATACTCGCTGAAGGATTAAACCCCCTTACGTCTTTAGAAGTTGTTATCAAGTTAATTACGCCGCCCATGGCACCAGAACCATAAACTGCCGCAGCGTTACCTCGCATTATTTCGACACGATCAATTTGATTTAACGGAATCATATAAATTGGTGAAGAACCACCCGTAGCATCTTGCGATGAAAAAGGAATCCCATCAACCAAGACCATGGTTTGCGTAGAACCTGAGCCTCTCATATAAATGGAGATGGGTGCCCCAATGCCACCATTACGCGCAAACTCAATACCAGCATGACCGGCGAGCAATTCAGATATATCTCCAGCGTTAGATCTAACAATCTCATCTTTGGTTATTACAGAGACAGCGGGTATGGCATCTGATAACTTTTGCTCCATTCGGGTAGCAGTTACTTCAACTGGATTAATTTCAATGACTTGAGCGTGCGTTAATGAAAAAATCGATGGGGAGAATAAAAAAATCGCAAGCAGACGCGCTCGCACTAAAGAGCAATAAACATGTTTCATAAGAAAACCAACAGAATTTGCCCTCACCGCCTTCCCCGACAGTGCATGG
>JBBAON010000089.1:0-3342 GCA_040401435.1 Candidatus Methylopumilus sp. | reverse complement strand
AGGTCACGATGGAGCAAGTCTCTAAAGAACTCTGGCCTTTTTATGGTGCGATGTGTATGGCCTTGCTCTTGGTGACTTATGTGCCTGCACTGTCCTTGTGGTTACCGGGCCTGTTGTAGACAAATGCATGCAAACGGTATTCATTACCCACCCGACGCATCAATTTGATACCTATTTTGGTCAAACCGCGCTAGCGCAATTAAAAAAAATTGCGTTGGTGCGATGTAATCCTACGCAAGACGATTTAGAGGGCGAGGCCCTTTTGCAGCACATACAAGGTTGTGCGGTTGTTATTGCTTACCGCCAAACACCCTTTGACCGCCAGGTATTCGCTGCTATGAAAGAGGTGGTTGCAGTAGTTCGGTGTGCGGTGGATATTCGCACCATTGACGTAGTAGCTGCCAGCGAACAAGGCATTTTGGTGACCCAAGCCAGTCCTGGCTTTGGTCCTGCTGTTGCCGAGTGGGTCATCGGCGTTATGGTTGATTTGGCGCGTGGCATCAGCCAAGCCCGAGCCATCTACCAATCTGGTGAATTTCCTATTGCGCCGATGGGTCGCCAATTGCGCGGTGCGCATCTCGGCGTCGTTGGCTATGGCCACATTGGACGCAATGTATGTCGCATTGCCCAAAGCCTAGGTATGCATGTAAGTGCCTATGACCCATTTGTTACAAGCGGCGATGAGGGTGTGCAGATGATGGATCTGCCAGAGTTGCTCGCGCAATCAGATTTTGTGGTGTGTTTAGCAGTTGCAAATCCAGCAACAGAAAACTTATTCAATGCCGCAACTTTTGCAAAAATGAAACAAGGTGCATTCTTTATCAATCCATCCCGGGGAAATTTGGTCGATGAAGAAGCTTTGCTTGAATCGTTAGATAGTGGGCATTTGGCAGGAGCGGCCCTTGACGTTGGCAGAGCGCCGGATCAAATGCCAAGCCCTATGATGGCAAAGCACCCCCTTGTTATCGCTACACCCCACATCGGTGGTTTAACACCACAAGCGATTGAACACCAAGCGATTGAAACCGTGGCGCAAACAGAGCAAATTTTGCGAGGCTTAGCACCAGTAGGCTCGGTCAACGCGTCTTTTGCAAAAAGATTGTCAAGGTTATCCTTAAGTGCTTAAAAGATAAAAACTGACGCACTTTCCCACCCTTTAGCCATTAAACGTTTATGCCCCATTCAGCACCCACTATTACCGAGCTTCGCGTGATTCCTGTAGCAGGACACGACAGCATGTTGCTCAACCTTTCCGGTGCACACGGTCCTTTCTTCACTCGCAATATTTTGATATTGACTGACAACGCCGGTAATACTGGTATTGGCGAAGTGCCTGGCGGCGAAAAAATCCGCAAAACCTTAGAAGACGCTACGCAACTGGTTGTAGGCCAAAGCGTTGGCAATGTGCAAGCCGTGCTCAACCATATGCGCACGCAGTTTGCCGATCGCGATGTGGGCGGACGTGGATTGCAAACCTTTGACTTGCGCACTACTATCCACGCGATCACGGCAGTGGAGTCTGCTTTATTGGATTTACTTGGACAACATTTAGGTGTTCCAGTGGCTGCCTTGCTAGGTGAAGGCCAACAACGCACATCGGTTGAAATGCTTGGTTATTTGTTCTACGTCGGTGACAGAACTAAAACAGATTTACCGTATCGTAAAGAGCCCGATGCAACTAACGATTGGTTCCGTCTGCGCAATGAAAAAGCTTTGACGCCTGAAGCGGTCGTGCGCTTAGCCGAAGCCGCGCGCGAAAAATATGGCTTTGACGATTTCAAACTCAAAGGCGGCGCCCTAGCAGGCGAAGCAGAGATAGATGCCGTACGGGCCTTGCACGAACGCTTCCCACAAGCGCGTGTCACGATCGACCCCAATGGTGGTTGGTTGCTCAAAGACGCGGTGCGCTTGATGCGTGATTTGCATGGCGTCGTTGCCTATGCGGAAGACCCATGCGGCGCTGAAGAAGGTTTTAGTGGGCGCGAAGTGATGGCTGAATTTAGACGCCAAACAGGATTGCCAACTGCTACCAATATGGTGGCCACAGATTGGCGTCAGATGGTGCACTCTTTGTCTTTGCAAAGCGTAGACATTCCTCTGGCAGATCCACATTTTTGGACTATGGCCGGCTCAGTGCGTGTGGCGCAAACCTGCCGTGATTGGGGCCTAACTTGGGGTTCGCATTCCAACAACCATTTCGATGTGTCGCTGGCCATGTTCACCCATGTAGGCGCTGCTGCACCGGGCAAAGTGACTGCCATGGATACGCATTGGATTTGGCAAGACGGCCACGGTTTAACGCAAGAGCCTTTGCAAATTGTGAAGGGCCACATACAAGTTCCCACCGCACCTGGCTTAGGCGTAAAGCTCGATATGCAAAAAGTAGAAGCCGCGCACCAACTCTATTTGCAACATGGTCTTGGCGCACGTGACGATGCCACAGCCATGCAATACCTGATACCAGGTTGGAAGTTTGACCCCAAGCGCCCCTGTATGGTTCGATAAATAATTTCAAGGAGACCTCTATGCAATTGCCCTCACTCAAACATGTTGTCAGCGAAGACGAATGGAAGCTGCGCGTCAACTTGGCTGCTTGCTACCGCCTGGTGGCCATGTATGGCTGGAGCGATTTGATCTTCACCCATATCAGCGCCAAGTTGCCTGAAAGTGTTTCAGGCAAAGACCACCATTTTTTGATCAACCCTTATGGTCTGATGTTTGATGAAATCACAGCATCGTCCTTACTCAAAATTGATTTACAAGGTAATCAAATCAATGAGTCAACTTTTTATGTGAACCACGCCGGCTTTGTGATTCACAGCACCATCCATGAAGCGCGTCATGATGCGGTGTGCGTTTTGCACACGCATTCGCGCGCAGGCGTTGCGGTGAGCGCGCAAAAAGACGGGCTCTTGCCTATCTCGCAGCAATCTTCTTTGTTGTTGAGTTCCTTGGCTTACCACGACTACGAAGGCTTGGCGGTGCATGATGATGAGCGTGACCGTCTGAAAGCGGATTTAGGCAATAACAAATACATGATCTTGCGCAACCATGGTTTGCTGACAGTGGGATGCAGCGTGCCCGATGCATTCTTGGCTATGTATTTTTTAGAGACGAGTTGCCAAATTCAAATCAGTGCGCAAGCGGGCGGGACGTTGAGTCCAGTGCCGCAAAAGGTGTTGGACGGTGTGACATCAGCTGTCCGCGTGCAGCAATCCAAAGGATCCGCGGCGGATTTGGCTTGGCCGGCTTTGTTGCGTCGATTGGATCGGTTGAATCCTGGGTATGACAGTTAATTAGATTTTTTTGGAGGTTTTATGCCTAAATTTTTGTTAGCGTTTG
>JBBAON010000088.1:0-3408 GCA_040401435.1 Candidatus Methylopumilus sp. | reverse complement strand
AGTTCGTTTATTTAACACCGTTGGACCACGCCAAACAGGTCGTTACGGAATGGTTGTGCCACGCTTTGTGCAAGCTGCGCTAAAGAATGAGCCAATCACAATTTTCGGCGATGGCACGCAGTCCCGAGTCTTTTGCCATGTGGCAGATGCAGTTGCGGCAATAGCCACAATGGCAACAACAGATACAACCATCGGAGATGTCTATAACGTGGGTGGCACAGGTGAAGTAACAATTAAGCAGCTTGCAGAGCAGGTATTAGCCATTACTGGATCCACATCACCAATCACTTACACACCATATTCAGATGCATACCCGGCAGGCTTTGAAGATATCCAGCGCCGAGTCCCTGACATCTCAAAGGTAAAGAACGCTATTGGTTGGTCGCCAACAAAGGATTTGAAACAAATAATCAGCGATATCGCTGCCATATAAATCCGAAAAGACGAGTTAAATACCGTCCACGCCAGGCAAAGTCCCTGTGCAATCAAATACATACCCGCTAGCTTTTATTGCAGCATCACTAAACCCATCATGGCGTGTGACAACAACAGCAATGTCATGAGGTGCCATTGGCGCAGATGATTCCCCGCGCCAAGTGCCCACTAAATCATCGTGCCAAGTAACAGTTGCACCGTTCTCCCGCAGCACATCAATAACTGCAGCAGCTGGCGTTTCACGAATATCTGCCACATTAGCCTTGTAGGAAACACCAATAACTATCACTGATGTGCCTGCAATAGAACTACCAAAGCCTTCAATAACTCTTTTAACAACATATGCCGGCATTGCAAGGTTTACTTCATTTGCTCTTTTAATAAATGTTGCTGGCACACCAACCTGGTTTGCAACATGTGCCAAGTAACTTGGATCAACTGGGATGCAATGTCCACCAACACCAGGACCCGGATTAAACTCCATAAAGCCATACGGCTTAGTCCCTGCTGCTTGAATTACCTCGCGGCTTGAAATACCAAGCGCATCTGAAATCTGTGCAAACTCGTTAACCAAAGCAATATTGACCTGACGGAAAGTATTTTCAAATATCTTCGCTGCCTCTGCCACCTCAGGGGAAGAAACCTCAATAATGGTGTCGCAGAAGCTTGCATAAAATTCGCGAGCCTTTGCAACGGCCGCAGGTGTTAATCCACCAATTAAACGTGGGGTGTTCTTTGTGCCCCATTCGGTATTACCCGGGTCCACGCGCTCAGGAGAAGATGCATACAGATGCTCCGCGCCAGTAATACGGGCTGCGATCTCTTTGCGCAAGGTGCCCGGATAAGAAGTTGATTCATTAATCACAAGTGCTGGCGATTTAACGTTGCTTGCAATTAAATCTGCTGCGGCATGAACATAGGAAAGATCAGGGTTTCGCTTATCATCTAGGGGTGTTGGCACAGCAATCACAATGACATCGCAGCCGTCTAGAACTGAAGCATCTGTAGCGGCTTTATAGGCACCGCTGGCAATAAAGCCAGAAAGGGAAGCATCTGTAATGCCTTCGATATGAGATAACCCTGAATTAAGGGCAGCAACCAATGAATCATTAATATCAAAGCCAACCACGCTATGGCCAGCACCTGCTGCGCCAACGGCAATAGTCAGGCCCACATATCCCTGACCGATGATTGCAACGCGCATGTGCCTAGATTACCGAGTTATTTCAGGTTTGGATTCAAAGGATCCAACCGCTTCATCTGGGCTAGTGCCTGTGATTTTTGCTCTGCTGTCGCACTCTTCATCTCGTTCAAAGTTGCCCACACCGCATAGTTTTCGGGGAATCTCTTAGTTGCATCAACTGCGACCTGCAACCCGTTTGCCTCTAGCTTGTTGTCATTTAAAGTCATAGCAACTTGAATCATGCGAGATGGTTCAAGTGGCCAGATATAGGCTGCTTGTTGAATGATTGTTGGATTGCTGGTCTCTAGCGCACTCTTGTATTTTGCTGATGCAACATAGGGCGGCATACCTACTAACACACCTAGTACAAAGGCAACAAATAAAGCGACTACTGATCCAGCAGATGATTGAGCAGGTTTTCCTGCAACCCTGCCCTTTTTAGTGGACTGCTCAACAACTACGGCATTTCTAGTGTTGATTTCATACCCAATAATCAATCCAGATAAAACCCAACCCCACATAGCTAAACCAATTTGGTTGATACTAATTATTGATTGAGCTTGAAAAGCAACCCACCCACCGAATATGCCTACAAAAAAGGGATTAAAGCCAGTGCTGCGCTTTAGAACTTTTACGGCAGAAATAACAACTAACGCCATCAATGCCAGATAAATAATCAATAAAGGAAAGCCTCCGTAGGAGGAAATATCCAAATAAACATTGTGGGCAGCATTGCTCGTTGTGTCTGGGCCACGGCGCAAAGTCGCCTCTATGGTTCTACTACGCCGATACCAGTCGCCATAACTATCCATACCCACACCAAAAATGGGGTGATCAACTGTCATATTCCAACCAGCATGCCAATAATCTCCGCGGTAAGTAACTGAATCCTTATACAGGATCGATGCTAGGGGGCCTTTATTAAGTGTCCCAATCAAGACAGCGAAGAAACCTAGAACGGAAAGCAATCCATACGCAACACCCAGGTTGCGGTTTAGTTGTAGAACGTAGAGGCCAACTACAACTCCAATACCTAAAGCTAATACCAAGAAGCCTTGCTGCGAATGAGTTTCTTTGATGACATACAAGGTCACTAACAAATACAAGCCAATTAATGCTTTGAATTGAACCTTTAATCCCTTAATAAAAAACTGTCCAAAAACAATCGCACCTAAAACGCCTAATAATGAAGACTGAAAGTTTGGATTGCCCAAGAAGCCGAAGACTGGAGAATATGGGTTTACCCAATTAAACGGATCAGCACCCAATGCCTGAATAACACCATAGGCAAGAGATGCCGAACCAACAATGAAAATAACAAGAACTAGCTGCTTTATGACAGTTGGGCTAGAGGCAAGTATTGATCCAATAAAGATTAATGACAAAGCCACATAAGTAATAAGTCCAGTATTTCTGCCATTAGAACCAAACAACTGCTGGAAGATCTCGCCGCCGCTAATTAGAACAACCAATACCTGCCAAATAACAAAAGCTGAAATTAGGCCAAGTACAACCTTGTATTTGGCCCAATCAACACTGCTTCGATTAGCCAGAATCAATCCCAAGCACATGAAGCCCACAGGAACTACAACCAGCATCTTGATGGGATTGATTGGGTCTAAAGACCACAGCGGGGTAACAAGCAGAGTCGTGGCAATCAAACCCCAACCCAAAACACGTCCTATTGAGCTTTCTAATTTCTGCTGCACCCTCTAAGGGTACTTAACAACCCTTTAAAAGGCCGAAACCCGGCCCCCACCGAAGTGGGAACCGGGTTTCGGTTCTAGATC
>JBBAON010000087.1:0-3409 GCA_040401435.1 Candidatus Methylopumilus sp. | reverse complement strand
GTTGTCCCGAGGGTTGAAATAGAGCTTAACGGTTCGATTTGACATGTGTAGACGGCTGGTTAACATAATGTTTGAGAATAGTCCTTGCTCTACTTGCCATTCCAAAGAGACGGGTCTACGATCTCTACTAAAGGATGCGCGACTGGTCATATAGGAAAACCTTTCTCTCGGGCTTGGTCTGGGTCGGCTAGTCTTTCGGGGCTCTGAAAGGGGGGTTTCTTCTGGCAGTGGGGATATGGATATCATGGGGTTGAGCAGATCGATCTCTATTTGAGTGTCATCTAGAATTTCTGGATAGTTTATTACATACTCCGTCTTCTTAGAGCAGAGAGTTCTCAAACGATTGAACGGGAAGAGAATACAGTTCCATAGACCTTTACTTGCTGCAGGCAATCTTTTGGTCAGACAGTCTTGATACAAGCAACAGATGCAACAGGGAACTATGGTTACAAATGCGCAGATCACCCAGAACAGTAAGATCATTCCATTTCCTGCTGATCTTGGTCTCTTTAGATCTAAGTTGAATGGATCTAGCTCTGTCAACTGTTTTGTCAGTTCAACTCGGTCCTGGATCTCCTTAAGATCCGAGACAGGTTTTCCCTGGACAGCGAGCTCGTTATCCAGATCTGTTAATAGACTAGATACATCGAAGTCCAGCACAGGGTCAGTTTGCAAAGAGTCATGGGTCTTTTGCAAATCTGCCTCGGTGGATAGTAACGAGTTGATCAACTTTAGTTCTGTTGCAAGAACATTAGCTTGACCAATCTGTTCTGTGCGTGATCCAGCCAACGTGAATTCTGAAGTAGTATATTCGCAGTCTCTGCTGTAAGGAATCTTTGAAAGTCCTACAAGCAGATCTGTTGTATTTCTTCCTCCTTGGGACCTACAAGATACTTCAAGAGTGTCTTTTTCAGAGGGATTAGCTATCAACAATGACTTCTCCTTGATCAGGTACTCCTGACCAAGTGAGTAGACTATTTGCTGAAGCTTGCAGTGCCTTAAAGAGGCCTTCTGTCCGTGAAGTGCTAACACAATGTTAGTTACACAGTCAGTAGGTCGAGGCTTTCGTACTGCTACAGCACCTTGGCTGCAAAGGTAGAGGTCATCTGACTTTTGGCAAGAAGTTTGGGCTTCTTCCAAAGAGACTACCTTCTGGTTCTGACTCATTATCACTTCTCTGGGAAGGTTCATTATTTTGAACCAGCTGCCAGTGGTATTGCTATACCATGGAATCTGTTTTATGCTGTAGACAGTGAAGTCCGATGCAAATCGGGGCACTTGGTACACAGCTTCATATCCTTCTGGTGAGAATTGCAGCCTAGTCTTGACCTGTGTCAAGCTGAGTCTGAAATTTCGAACCAGCAACTTTCTGAGTTTTGGTACACTGACTTGTCCAAAATCCAGAGTACCGGCTATGGCACCAGCTACAATCTTGTGCAGCTTCTCGGCACTGTCTGATAGCAAGAGTAGATTGCTATTCATAGCTTCAAACTCATTGACTACCCATGCTGTCCATTCGAGTCTTTTTCCCAGAAATTTTATATTTCCCATTAGGGCGTACTCGGTATTAACTAGTGATTTGAGATCGTCGAACAGAGAAGACTGTTTGCGATTCAGATTACTGACAGCTAGAAAGACAGACTTGATGTTGTTCGTCAACTTCGTGTTGCTTTCTGTGAGATTGTTCACAGTTTTTCTTGTTTCCATTTCTTCCTGGCTAATCTTAAATTCGTTTGCATACACCGACTCTATCTGGTCCGATGTCGCAGTTCCGAATATAGTCGACCAGAAGCCTGACCAAGAGCGCTTCTTTCGATAAAGCTCGCTTGCTTTTATGCCTTCTATGTAGGAAGACTCTTTTCCGCCTGACAGTCTCCCCTGACTCTCTGATTTTCCTATTTGGGGGCTCTGAAAGGAGTCTCCCACTTCTAGGAATGAGGTCAGGGAAATGAATTCTCCAGTTTTGATTTCTCCTGGGAAAATCGTGGCTAAGTCAGCCTGCAATGCATGCTTGATGCTTGCTAGGATGATGTATGCCTCGGCAAGGCTCCCTTCATTGAGATGAGGGGCCAAGGTCTGTAGGAATAGGACAAAGGTGGCCGGGTTTTGATTCTTTACAAACAAAACGGTCCCTGGTACTGATATGCTGGGATTCGCTCCCAGTCTTATGAGAAAACCTCCTAGTCTGTGCTGCAATCCCAATCTGAAGGACTGAGTAGCAGATAGCAGGTTTGACAACTGGTTAGAGGACAGCGTTTTCAGCTTGGAAGGCTGTCCTTTCAAAAGTTGGAAGATTGTTTTGTCGTCCGACTTTTCCATATTGTTTGAGAAGAATTTCTCGAAAATAGGAAACAGGACTTGTTTTGTCAGCAAATTTGGCAGGAAGTCAATGTCGAAAGCTGCTAGCGTTGCTAGTGCATCTTCGTTATTGTTCCCGTCATGCCAGGGCTTCTCAGCATCAAATGCAAGGCCGTGAATGGCTTCTATCATGAGGTTGAGTCCGTCGTCTATTAGGGACAGGGAGGCAGCCATGGTAGTGAACAGTCTATCATGGAAATAGCTGAATACTTCCTGCTTTCCTTTGTCAAAATCTGTTCGTCCTAATCCCTGACAAGCATAATGACCTGTCGGATTTCGGCTAAAGAACAAGTGAGTCCTATTGCATGCAAGGTATGCAGTGACTCCAGTGTAGCTTGAGTAGAGATGATTCTCTAACTCTATGCTAGAATTAAAGAATGCTCTTTTGGCCCTTTTTGCATTACGAATAAGATATTCCAGGCATTCGGAACCTTCAGCTCTGCCTTGACTTTTCACATAGAAGTCAGGGACAGAGAAGCAGCTGATGCTATTCTTTTTCACTTGAATTAACAAGTGCAGTAAGACAACCTTTTCTGCCTTGAATTCAGAGGTGAGTGTTCCTAGGTAGAGAGCCTTTAGGTCAAATTTAGTGCAAATTTCATTTCCAGTTTGAGGACCGATAGGCTTGCGGAACACTGTGTAGTTGTTATCAGCTCCATAGGAAAGTAGTTCCGGATGAAAGCTTTCGAGGATTTCACTGAACTGAAGTCTTTGGAGTCTATTTATTTGATAGTCCAAAGCAGATTCTAGCTCTAGGATTGGCAGTTTTGCCACAAAGGAGATTACGTCATCTGCGATGAACAATTTTCCTTTGGGAATTGCAGTGAGTCCTTGGATCAATGGATCTGTGTCCTGTCCTAGGACACTGCAGAAGAGAAGCAACACTCCAGGAAACATCATGATCAAGATCATGTGTCGAGGAGGGAAGCTCTTGTCAGAGCTGAATTCTGATGTGAACTGAGTTTTCTTTTCAGAATCAGGTCTTTTTAGGCGAAGAAATGGGGGAGGGGGGGGGGACAATGGGGGGGGGGGGGGGGGGGGGGGGGGGGGG
>JBBAON010000086.1:0-3484 GCA_040401435.1 Candidatus Methylopumilus sp. | reverse complement strand
GCTGAACAATTGAATTCTTTCTTTTCTTAGTGACTTTCTTAGGCTTTGATGCCTGGAGAAGTTTCACTAGCTTATCATCATACTCAGGGGTCCTATTTTTAGGCCCTACATGAGTAGACAACTCCACAAGCTTGTCCAAGTGAGTTAGCTCCGTGGCCGGGTACTCATTTGGTATGTACAAGCGTGGTCTGGCAAATTTGTAGCTGTTGAGGTCAGCTTCCTTTTGACCCTTTGTGGCATTTCCTGACTCTGAGTCGGAGTAGGAAGCCTTTAAAGGTTTTTTGTGCAATTTGTTGCATTTAGCTCAGTCTGCTTGGGAGGAAATCCGGAGATCTCTTTGCAGTCCTGACCATAGTGCTTATATCTCTCGCATACAGAGCACTGATTGTGATTGTATCGAGGATATTTCCAGCATTCGAACTCGTGATGAGTTTCTGCTGAGGGGCACTTTCTGCAGTACTTTTTTCGGGAAGGATTGTAGTCATAGCCACAATTTTCGCCCTTTTTCATACTGGGATAGTTCTTACGGGTTTCTTGAGATTGATCTCTGCCTTTTGAGCTGGATCTGTGATCTCTAGACCTGTAATTGTTTCGCGACTCTCGATCAGATGACTCGCGGTCATTTCGATCTCGAGACCGACTGTTAGAGGATCTGTAGGCATCTCTATTTTGGGATCTTTGATCTCTTGATCGGTAGCCACTCTGTGACTCGCGATTGGATGATCTCTGATCATTTCGATTACGAGACCGATTGTCAGAAGATCTGTAGTTATCCCTACTTTGGGGTCTACGATCTGACGATCGGTAGTCGTATTGACTACGTGAGTTTCGATCAGAAGACCTGTAAGTATCTCTGTTTAGAGATCTCTGGTCTGATGATCTGTCTCTTCCTTGGGATCGAAATTTCTGGCTAGAGTTTCTGTTTCCATCTCTCTGCCTGGAGAAACTTCTATTATCCCTTTGTCTCTCAGAGTAGCGGCTAGCAGAGTTATTTCTACCGCGGCTATCTGGTCTAGACATAGGTCTGGATGGCTGCATCCTTGCCTTATCTCTTTCGGCCTGGCTGGAGTGATCTTTCTCTCCTGCATAGCCTTTTCTGTCGCGAGATCGACCTCTAGAATTCTGAGATCCATAGTTTTCTGAATTCTTAGAATAGCTGGTTTGATTTCTGTCTCGATCCTTAGAAGGATAGTGAGATCTGGAATCATCTTTGAATTGAGTAGAATTAAGAGATACAGTGAGAGAGTTGTACTCCTCCTGTTTTTCTCTATTCTCCCTGGACTTAGACCTAGTCTCCATCTGGTGATGCAACTGGGCATCAGCAGAGGCTGGTCGCCTGAGATGAGATGGAGGGGCATAAGGAGGATCTCCGGATCTGTGTCCTGATCGACCTCTGGATCTGCCACGACCTCCTGAGAATTCTCTTTGCCTGTAATCTCCCAAGGGGCTGACATTAGCCATAGTGGGCAGATTTCCTAGGCTTGCTCCAGGAGTGCTGTGCATTGTTGCAGCCTCCTGCTGGGTTGGCCTTGACAGATAGTCAGGCATGGGAGCAGCTGATCTTGAGGGATCTTTAACATGTTCAGGCCGAACATGCTGAAAGAAACTCTCTGATCCATGCACTAGCAAGTTGGGATCACTTATGGACATGTCCATAGTAAGATCCGAAGCATCTTGGTAGTGATCCTTTTCGTCCTCACTTTTGATCATTTGTTCTTGCCCACTTAGGGTCTGAAACATTTGATCTCTTGGCTCTAGCCAGATTGGAGGTTCCTGAACAGCGAGAGCAGTAGCACTGTGAACTCCTAGAGGATTCATAGTGTCTGACTGGCTGTTTTGTGACAATTGTGCAAAGAGATTTGCATTCTTTGTCTTGTAGAAGTCATTGACTAGGCTCACATTTTCTGAGAGTCTTTGTTGTCTTTGCTGCTCAACATGTTCTTGCATGCGAGCTTTCCGAGCTTGGTCGGCTTCTGCAAAGGATCTGACATTTCTAGTATCCTGGGGATTTCTCCCTGGAACTGAGATTCTGTCTTGACTGCGACTAGCATGAGATGCAACATCTCTTCTAGCTGCATTTTCTCTCAACCTTCGCTCTATTTCAAGCTCAAAGTCTTGGTGAGAGGCTGAAGGGAGGTTAGAGGCTGACAGAGGAAACTGTCCAAGAATAGGCTGGAATTGCAACTGTTGCTGTGGCACTGGATTGTTTGGTAACAATGGTGGCCTTAGCACTTGCTGTTGCTGTGACTGCCTTGGCAGAGGCTGTGGCAGCCTGACTGCAGGCTGCTGCTGGTAACCTAGTCCTCCTTGTTCCTGGGGAGGAAACTGGGGATGTTGGTACACTAGGGGCAGTTGTCTGTGTGAACTTTGGTAAATCTCTTCTCCATAGAAATCATAGGGAAGTTTTTTCCTAAAGAACTCACACTGCATGCTATTTAGCTGTATCTGACTGGCTAGGGGCTGATTGTTTACAGACCTGCCAAAAGTCAGCGGAGATTTTAGCACTATATTGGCACGTCTTTCGGCCGCAAGTACTATCCTCCTTATGTCTGGAAGAGCTAGCGGAATGCAGTTCTGACTGGCCTTTCTGATATCTTCTATCAGAGGACAGGCTATCTCATCTGGAGTCAAAGATATCAGTGCTGTCCTGAATATCTGATCTCGCAGAGGAAGATTGTCAGCTTGAGCTTCTGGATGCATTTTGTCAACAAGATTCTCTAGTCTAGCCATAGCTGAGGTGAGATCTTCGTTGGCCTTTCTGTGGAAGACTAGAAGCTGCTGTTTATACAGTGTCAGCTTGTCAGTCCTTCCATCAAGTTTAAGGAGAAAAACAGCGATTTCATTGGCTGTTTTGTCTTGTAGCAGCTGAATCTGCTCTGGCATCAATCTCGAGATGATTCGCAGCAGAGCTGTTCTCATCATCGGGAATGTGTACCTTCTGTCTCTTGCTAGACGCTTCAGATTTGCTAGACTTGAGCGCCAGTCAGCGACTGTGCAGCTTGGGTCTAGAAAAATGAGCTCTGCATTTTCCCATGCAGCATCGGAGCTTTCCGGTCTGGTCAACTCAGTCCATTGGACATTGTCGCCATTTGGTTCTCCTGCTGAGACATAGTACAGTCTGGATCCTCTGCTTTGCATCCAGTCCATGAGGTTTCTGGGGGCAGCAGCTCCAGCTGCATTGCGATGATTTGCACAGGCAATAGCCCAATCCTGGACTGTCATGCCGTTGCATTCAAAGTCAAAGACAGGGTCTGCATCGACTCCCTCATTGAGGTTTAGTCTAGCGACCAATGCTTGCAGAGGATTGGCTTGTGCATCCTCTGGCGCATCAGGGAACAGAGGCTGTCCCTGCTGGTTTTGTGTTGCTCTGATGGCATTGCACAGTTCTCGGAGATTGTCCTGAATCAGGAACTCCGTTTTGAACGAAGAATAGTCAAATGATGAAGTCATTATGGCTTCAATATTTGACCTATGGCCTCCAAAT
>JBBAON010000085.1:0-3549 GCA_040401435.1 Candidatus Methylopumilus sp. | reverse complement strand
TGGTGTTTGGGGATGCTAAGAAGGTGGTTGAGGATATGGTCAAGGCGGTGGAGTAGCTGTTGAAAGCCCTTTGCATCAAGGCTTTCAGGAGAGCTCAATGGATCTTGTCCAACTGCTGTCCAGTTCCAGTTGGCTCTTCTAATTAAATAGAGCAAAAATGTTCTGAATATTGGGGTGGTGCACCACCCCTTTTTCTGTGATGAGCGCTGTCACCAATTCTGCTGGCGTGACATCAAAAGCAGGGTTGCGCACGCTGACCCCTTCAGGTGCCCAGCGATAGTCTCTAAAACCCATAACTTCGTCGCTTGAGCGTTCTTCGATCGGAATGTCTTTGCCCTGTGCAATAGACAAATCAATGGTGGACAGCGGGCAAGCCACATAAAAAGGAATGCCGTGGCGCTTGGCCAATACGGCCACCATATAAGTACCAATCTTGTTGGCCACATCGCCGTTGGCTGCAACGCGGTCTGTGCCAACAACTACCGCATCAATCTCACCGTGCTGCATCAAATGCCCAGACATGTTGTCGGTAATGAGGGTGACCGGAATATTTTCCTGAACCATCTCCCAGGCGGTGAGTCGCGCGCCTTGAAGGAAAGGTCGGGTCTCATCGGCGATCACCGATATTTTTTTGCCAGCTTCTACCGCTGAGCGAAATACGCCCAATGCTGTTCCATGTCCAGCTGTGGCCAGGGCGCCTGCATTGCAGTGTGTCAAAACGCGCGCCCCATGACTAAGTAGGGAGGCGCCAAACGCTCCCATCGCGCGATTGATGCGAACGTCTTCTCTGGATATCTCATGCGCTTCTTCTAAAAGCATGGCGGCAATCTGAGGCGGTGGGGCTAAAGGTATTTTTTCCCAACAAGCACGCATGCGCTGTAAGGCCCAAAACAAGTTGACAGCTGTGGGGCGGCTTTGGCCTAATACCTCAAAGCCTTTTTCCATGGTTTTGCTAAATTCCTCACGCGCAAGCTGCTGAGAAGCTAATGCTTCTAGCGCCACGCCATAGGCCGCCGCACAACCAATGGCCGGAGCTCCGCGAACCACCATGGTGCGGATGCCCTCGGCAACTTCTTTTGCATTGGCGTAGGCCAAGTATTCAAATTGCATGGGAAGCACCCGCTGGTCGACCATCTCTAGCCGACCTTCGCGCCAACGCAAAGTTTCTACAGATTGCTTTTGCTTGAGCTTGTTTACGTCGGAGATTGTGTTCACGTCAGTCGCCCTCAAACTCACACAGAGCGTAAACCGAATGTCCAAGCTGCTCCAGTAACTGGCGTCCGCCAAGATCGGGCAGGTCAATCACAAAGCCGCAACCTTGGACATTACCACCCATGCTTTGAATCAAAGCACAAGCCGCTGCAGCGGTGCCGCCGGTGGCGATCAAGTCATCGATCAACAAGATAGATTCGCCAGGGGCTATGGCGTCCGTGTGGATTTCGATACGGTCTATGCCATATTCCAAGGCGTAATCTTGGCCTACAGTTTCTGCAGGCAGCTTGCCTTTTTTGCGAACAGGAATAAAGCCTAAGCCCAGTTCATAAGCTACGGCCGCGCCCAAAATAAAACCTCTTGCTTCAATGCCGGCAACTCGATCGATAGTTTGGCCGCGATAGTGATCTGCAAGAGACCTCACCGCCAATTGCAAACCCGTTGCGTCTTTGAGCAAGGTGGTGATGTCTCTAAACATCACGCCAGCTTTGGGATAGTGGGGAACTGTACGAATGCGGGATTTGATGGGCATGGCGTTGCGTTGTTTAAAAGAGGTAAATTGGGTTTAAGAAGCTAATCAGAAACGAATAGTGAGACTGTTTAAAGAAATTAATCAAGATGGCGACTTATTCCGCAGATCGAAGTTGCCCATAGGTTTTGAATTTCTCAAGCACCTCAGCCATTTGGCTCGAAGACAAGATGTTGGGTTGCCCGAGTTGTAAGGCGGTCCAATATTGCTCGCATAGGCTTTCAACCTCGACCGCAAGTGCTAATGTGGTCGTTAGGTCTTTTCCCACCGCAATCATGCCGTGGTTACCTAAGAGGCATGCTTTGCGATTTTTGAGAGCAATAAGAACTTGGTCGGACAAGGTTTGGCTTCCAAACAAAGCATAAGGACAGCAACGAATACTGTCCCCGCCTGCTGCGGCAATCATGTAATGGAAGGCTGGAATATCTAATTTCAAACAAGAAAACGCAGTGGCAAAACGCGAGTGGCTGTGAACAACGGCGCCAACCTCAGGGCGCGCCTTCAAAATATCGTAATGAAAACGCCATTCGCTAGATGGCTTGCCATCGGTTGCAGGCTTGCCCTCAAAGTCCATTAACACCATAGCTTCTGCGGACAACTTATCGACTGGTACGCCCGAAGGAGTTATTAGCCAATAGTCAGAAGAAACGCGCGCCGACACATTACCTGAGGTGCCTCTGTTAAGTCCTAGGGTGTCTAGCTTCTGAGAAATTGTCAGAAGTTCCGAGCGTAAAAATGCTTCTGAAGGCGAGGGTGCTGTTGACGCTGCCAACGGCATTTCGGCAAGAGATTTATCAGGACCGTTCATTTTTGATGGCTGAGCACTCGACCTGCAACCGCGTTTAGTTTTTGCACCATCTCAGGGTCACGCGCTTCAGCTGCGGTGATGATGGCAAATTGCAAGGCGCTACGGCAAGCGCATTGGTAGGCACTTGTATCAGCTTGCAATTTGGGGGCAACAGATTTAACCAATGACCTAGCGTTGTCTGCATTGGCCAAAAGCACTTTGACGATGGCGTCAACCGTCACGGCATCGTGGTTAGGGTGCCAACAGTCAAAGTCGGTCACCATCGCTACCGAGGCGTAGCAAAGCTCCGCTTCGCGCGCCAACTTAGCTTCTGGCATGTTGGTCATTCCAATAACGTCGCAGTTCCAAGTTCTGTAGAGCTCAGACTCTGCCAAGCTAGAAAACTGAGGGCCTTCCATGACTAGGTACGTGCCGCCATCGACGATGCTGATGCCCGCATCATTACCGGCTTGCAAGAGGTGTTTGCTGAGCCGGCCGCAAATGGGGTGTGCCATCGAAACATGCGCAACCAACCCGGTGCCAAAAAAGCTTTTCTCTCTGGCAAAAGTGCGGTCGATAAATTGGTCTACTACGACAAATGTGCCAGGGGGAAGGTTTTCTTTTAAAGACCCTACCGCGCTAACAGAAACCACATCGGTTACGCCAGAGCGTTTTAATGCATCGATATTGGCTTTGAAATTGATTTCGTTAGGTGGGATTTTGTGACCCCGTCCATGGCGTGGCAAAAACACCATGCGCTGTCCGTTGAGTTCGCCAAATAGCAATGCGTCAGACGGTTCACCAAAAGGCGAGTCGACTTTGCGCCATTCTTTGTTGGTGAGGCCCTCGATGTCGTAGACACCGCTGCCACCGATAACGCCAAATACTTGCGATGTTTTTGTTTCAGCCATATTGGTTTCCTTATTGGCGAAAAATGCTGGTGTTTAAAAACGCAGCAACGAAATTTACTTCAACCATCCCCGCTTACGAAAATACCACATAGGCACGACCGCGCTGGCGA
>JBBAON010000084.1:0-3650 GCA_040401435.1 Candidatus Methylopumilus sp. | reverse complement strand
ACGCTGTTCGGCGTGACTTTGCACTCCAAGAACCGATATCCAAGGTGTCGACCCAGTATCGTCCACAATTAGTTGAAAATGAACGGAAATGACGGAAACTCCGTCACTAGTTCTAATGTGAACCTAACTTAGACAGTATCGTCTAATGGGATCCCAATTCCTGCGAAATCGTGTGAAAACATGGAATTGGAACATCAAATGTTGGTTTCTGAATATGCTCAAAATGTAATTAATAATCGTCCCCTGAAATATGGGACTAGACAGTCCTATATCAAGATCATTAAGTCTCTTGGAATTTGGGAAACAGAGATCTCCGATCTGAATTGCGTATCGTCCACATTCAAAATTTATTAACATTTTCACGCTTCTGACTGATCAAATGCCTTTGGTGACTGTCTCAATATCTGGACACTATGAACGATGGTTTAAAGACAGTATCGTTCGCTTGCCTTAAAGGAAGCAGATGAAATGTCCAATTACTTGCAAGATGTGAATTCGCAAATATCTAATGTCATTTCCGTTCTAGAGGCTAAAGGGATTGAACCTCGATATCTCGAATTCGGTGGAGAGCTGCCCGTCGAGAAAAAAATATATGTTCCAACTGATGCGAGATCCGAGTTTTTGGCGAACCGAGCTATGGGAGATTGGGCAGAGGATTCCCTATCGAGAGCCCTCACCAAAGGGCTACCCGCAACACATGTAGTCAAGTACGGTGACAGTGATGCAACAGCCGCTGGTGAAGAGGGTTTCAAAGATCAGTATCTGAAGGCTAAGGAAGACACTCGAATTTATGGAAAGAGACCTGATCTTTTACTCTTCAAAGACAACATCTCGGTCAAATCAGATATTACTGATCTTCCAAGAGAAGTTGCAGATGAATTCGCCCGAAAAGCTGAATTAGGAATTGAAGTACGATCAAGTAAACAGCAGGCATTGAAGTACATGGCGGTCAAGAGAGAAGATGGTTTAACCAAAGGCAAGGCTGCAGGAAAGATTGGTTTGAGTTTCACGGTCAAAGTTGAAGATTTGAAAATTGTTTATAGATGGTTGGAAGTTTGTCGAATTCCCCAGATATACAGCCAAGTGTTCTTTGACAGTGTCTTTGCGATTAACGTTCTAGATATTTTTAGAACAATCGGATCGGGGTCTGGATTCACCATTGACAAACCAGACAAATCACAAAACAAAGCCACAATTATGATTCCAATTACAAATGGGATTCAGATCGCCCATTTCGCAACAGCCCCACAATTTGACGTAGAGATTAAGGAAAACAGAACGGGAAGAATCGACGCATTTGTGAAACCTGTAGGTGGAGACTTAGTTCTTGATCACGAGGCCTTTCGTCAGTTGTTAATTTAGAGACTCAAAGATTCTCTGTTGGAATTTATGACAAAATCCAAGGGAGTCCGCCACGCTTCCACATTTGCCTTTCTCATCTGATCCGAGTCAACCAAAGCACTTATCAGTTGATATTTCAAAGCAATAGACAAATTCCTCGGGTCTGGAATATCCATTTCCAATAAATCCTTCGGTTCAACTTTCTGAAGTCCTCCCCCATAGGATCGCTCCGTCTTTCTATTGTGTGCTTGAAGGAGCGAAGAATTGAGCAGGGCCACTAGTACTCCAACATCTTGTGAGTCCAAATCCAAATAGAGTCCATGGAAAGTGGTCAGATTTGTAGCTTTACTTCTATTCCAAATAAATCGAACGCCATCTCTCCCGAACACACCAACTAAGACCTGTGCTGGATGGCGAACCTCTTGCTTGAACCAAGGTGTTCGGTTTGCTAGCAAGAATCTCTTTTCAAGTCCCATAGCTATCCCCGCCTGAATATAGGCAAGATCTGATTCAAGTTCTGGATTTAAATCAAGCAATCTGACTGGTGCATCCGTCTTGGACAAGCTTAGGAAATCAGACTCATCGAAGATCAAACCTTCGACATCTTTTGATCTTCCAAGACAAGGTCTAGATCCAACTTTCGAGAGCCCGTTCTCCTTCAATTTGGAAGTGGAGACCAAGAAAAAACTATTTGCTCCAGTCGCTATTCCTCTTTTTGATTTTCCTAGATCATTCAGTCTGATCCATCCTTGAGGTTGACTCTGATGCAAACCTTCAAATATCGGACCCCATTTATCATCAATGTTCAAACTGGTGGGATCTATTTCCGAAATCGCTTCATGCTGCAAATCAGACAAAAGACAGTGTCCAATGTTTAGAAACTGGTCTGTCTGATCTCCAACGACGGCCAACTTAAACTTGGGCGACGATTTGCTTTTGTCGAGGAATAGAATTGTTGCTGTACTCAAATTGTCAGCGAATGGATCTAAATCGTTTCTGAAGTACAACACTTTCGAGACAATTCCAGAATTGAATACGATCCGTTTGAGAGCTCTTCCAAAATTAGAATTCAGCCAGTCTGAGGGAATGATAATTGAGGCCCGTCCAGAATTTTTCAAATCAGAAATTATCTTCAAAACGAAATAAACGTAAATATTTGAGGTGTTGGGAATTTTGCCAAATTCTTGCTCTATATGGCTCTCATCGTCGGGTTTGATGGTGAAATCATGATGACGGATATATGGAGGATTTGCTATGGCTGCATCAAAAATCTTCCCATGGCGAGATGAAAGGTAATCGGTCTGGTTCAAACTCAATTTGTTGTCTAATTCGAACTGTTGTTTACAATAACCAATGACCTTTTCATCGATTTCATGTGTAATTAATTCTGCATCAAGGCCCAATTCTCGAATTGACCTCACAAGTACCCCAGTACCTACAGCAGGATCCAAAATACATTTAGCATCAATCTCGGAAATCCACTTCGCCATCAGGTCTGAAATCACCTTTGGTGTGAAAAATTGACCAAGCTTTTTGCGATGATCACGGTCAACGCTAGAAATGTAATTATTCTCTAGGTTAATTTCGACGGATTCGTTTGAAGGTTTCATATTTCCATCTAACCCTGAAGCACTGACATTACTTCTTTGCCGAGAGGAATGACTCTTGGATTTTTAGGCCGTCGATTGTTGAAACTTGTGCGAAACCCCTTCGAAGCAAAGTAGTGGATACCCCAGTGTCCGCAATTTTATTCGTCACAAAATTCACCTTAAGAGGTGAATCAGTTTCTGTCACGAGTTTAAAGGGCACGATTACACCGTACCTGTAAATTCCACCTGCCCACGGAGCTTCTTCCCTAGAGGAGGGAATCCGCATAGGTCCTGTGACCTTTCCTAGGCCAAGGAAACCCACACTTGCTAAGTAGAAAAGTAAGTTGTCACCCTTTTTAGCTTGTGACAAATTGTAATTTCTACCGTTTGTTGGGATTCCCCAAATTTTGTGCTCTTTGCAGATATCCCAGTTATGGGAAGTTGATTTGCCTAAAGTACAGATGAACCAGTTCTCATCCTTTGGAGTTGCAACTTTAGCCATGCGTGAAGAGTACTCAACGCCCCTGAAATTGCCCGATTCTTCGGGCCCACTTCGAGAGAATTGTGGGATCAAATTCAAAAATGTCTGCCATACCGTGTAATATATGAACCAAGTAGAAATTTCTACTAGTTGTGGAACATGACCTATATGGTCACTGGTTCGATCCCCAGGTTGTTTCTCTCGGGTAACAATAAGGCGAAATTCAACCACTTTGTCTC
>JBBAON010000083.1:0-3693 GCA_040401435.1 Candidatus Methylopumilus sp. | reverse complement strand
TAGTTGTTGCAGTTGTTTGTGGACCTATGGCGGAACAAGGTGGTCCACCTGGACAACCAGTAATTATTAGCTGACCGCTGACGTAGTTAAGGTTGTAGTTATTAGCTGTTCCGTAGGGCGTGTTGAGGTAGGTTCCTGAGAATCTTCCAGAAACGGATGCGCTTATGCCATTTATATTAGAAACACTTCTTGCTATATCACCAGTTGTTTCCCCGTTGACAAGTCCGCTTGCAGTAAATCCGTTAATTGTTTTTGTGAAGCCATCAAACTCTGTTGAGCCTGAGAGACCTGTAATTGTTGCATTAACTTTGGAGATAGTTGCTGAGGTTGTTCCGCCAGTTAAGGAGTAATTTGAGTTACTAGAAGCTAGGGTGTTGGTTAAGAAGGTTGTGTAGGAATTTGCATTTTTAGAGTTAACAGTTACTGAGCCACCTGTCACAGTCGGTGTTGCATCTCCATTAACAGTACCAGTTAATGTGAAACCGGTACTAAATGTGGCATTCCCGTCATAAGGTTTTGTGACTGAAATGTTTAAGGGAGCTTTAAAAATGGTTCCACTGGCAGTTTGAGATGAGACGTTGTAATTTTGGCCACCATTTCCGTCATTGATGGTGTAGCCACCATTAACGCTGAGCACTCTAGAGCCGGCACTATTACTATCAAAGCTTTGGGTAAGACCGGTTACGTTGTCAGAGCCTTGTGCTGTGTAGGTAGGGGCGGCGCTTGAAGTGGTTAAGCCGTTGTAAGTTCTGCTGTCTGCAGTTGCTACTAAAGTCAAGCCAGCTTTGGAGATAGTTGCTGAGGTTGTTCCGCCAGTTAAGGAGTAATTTGAGTTACTAGAAGCTAGGGTGTTGGTTAAGAAGGTTGTGTAGGAATTTGCATTTTTAGAGTTAACAGTTACTGAGCCACCTGTCACAGTCGGTGTTGCATCTCCATTAACAGTACCAGTTAATGTGAAACCGGTACTAAATGTGGCATTCCCGTCATAAGGTTTTGTGACTGAAATGTTTAAGGGAGCTTTGTTGACGGTCCAATTTATGGGACTCCCGCTTACAAGACCGTAAAAATCATTAGATAAGGTTAGGCCGTTAGAGTATTTAACTGAGTAACTATTACCTGCTGCATTTGTATTAGAAAAAGCATAGTAGTTGACTCCGTCTGTGCTTGCGTTCCAGTTTGGAGTGCCAGAAATACCTAGCCCAGTAATTAAATTTCCCCCAGAGTAAGCGTCGTATATACCGTATGTAGTTGATGGGGATGACCCATAAACATTACTGCTAGCACTTGGCCTAACATAACGAATGCCACTTGAAAAAACAGGAAAACCATTATTTATGCCTGAAATCGTCGTCCAAATGACGGGGTCCCATCCAGTGAAATTAGAAAGAACTTTCATGCTATTTGAACTTAGTCCATTCAACCCCAACAAGACAGTATTTATATTACTGGGCGCTAGCTTCGCACCGACCGTTTGCCCTGATGTAGATGTATTCCAGAAGCTACTTGTAATATTTGGACTGCTTTCTACTCCGCCAGCAAATCCGGCAATATTTATCCCGCTAGTAGAAACTAATCCAGTTGAATAAGCATTTGCTATGGATGTCGATGGTGAATATGCATTTCCAACAAAGCCACCTACATGATCTGAACCGTTTGCGGCTGTAATGCTACCTGTTGAGTCAGCATTGGTGATGCTTGTGTTGTCGGCATTTCCAACAAATCCGCCTGCATATCTTGCAATACCAGTCGCAGTGATGTTTGAATTAGAGTAAGAGTTTGTTATGGTGGTGCCATCAGTTGCATGCCCTACAAAACCACCCACTTCAAGTACGTCACCAGATATGTTGATTGCACCTTTAGATTTTGATGTGTCGATGTTTCCACTACTGATACCGATAAGTCCACCCACCGCCTGAGATGAGTTGCCTGCACTTAAAGCGCTTGATGAGTATGATCCATTGACAATCCCGCGATTGGAGCCTATCAAACCCCCAATGTTGAGTGCGCTTGTACCTACTGAAACAGTGCCCGTTGAATATGATTGATTTATAGACGAGCCTCCTGTGGACTCTCCTACTAGTCCTCCAATATTTGATGCAGAACTTCCTAATAATATTGACCCAGTTGAATAACTATTACTTACAGCGCCACCGTTTGATCCTACAAGTCCTCCCACATACTGCGCATTGCTAACCCCAGTAATGGAAGATGAGCTGTAGCTATTTGAAATGTTGCCATCTGAAAAGTTTATTCCAACAAGTCCTCCAGCATAGTATGCGACTGGTGAAGAAATAGCGCCAGTTGAATAACTATTGCTGATAACTCCTTCGTTTACTCCCACGAGACCACCAATGTCAATCCCATTTCCTATTACGGCTCCTGTACTGGAGCTGTTGATAATGGAACTTCTACCGAATGCATAACCAACTAAGCCGCCGATATCACTACCGCCTTGTACGATACCTGAAGATGAACTGTTGATGATTTCAGAGGAATTCAAACCTACTAATCCCCCGATGCGTATATTTCTTCCTGTTACATTTGCAGTGCTAGAGGTGGTGTTAATTGATCCTTCGTTTACTCCAACTAGTCCGCCGATATAACTACCAAGTGAAGAAGACGTGCTAACGACTTCGCCTGAAGTAGATACTTTATAAATTGATCCTCGATTCAAGCCGGCTAGCGTTCCAATTTGTCCGCCACCCTTAATATTAGCCTGCGAGAAGTTTAAATTACTAACTAATCCAGACGCTGAGATTACTGAGAACATTCCGACAAAGTTGTAGTTGTCCCCATAGTTAATTGTTAGATTGTTAATAGAATGACCAAGTCCATTGAGTTCGCCGGTAAAACCAGAGGGCCTAGGAGTATCAGCTGTTATAGGATTTCCTCCTATTGGTGTAAAACCAGCTCCACTATTCCAACCAGAGGTTAAGGCCGCATTGATATCTTTACCTAGCGCGTACTTACCACTAAGGTTGCTGCTGATACCTTGAAGATCTGTTAAATTATTAATGACCTTATAGGGTGTGTTTGAAATAATAAGTGCAGTAGTTGAAGAAGATGGAACGTTAGGCAAGCTTATTGATATTCCACTTGCAATATTAAAAACACCTCCTCCGTTGGCTTGTTCTGTTGTGTTGGTAAACGAGTTTGTGTTTGTTGTTCTTGGATTTACGTATAACTCAGCGCCTGCGCCATTAGCTGTAATGTTGGCATTAACGTTCACATTATTGGAGGCGGTCAGGGTTAACCTCCTGTCAGTACTCCATGTAACTGCATCATTGATATTTACGTTTCCAGAGCCCGACTGCAGACCGGCGGCACTTTGTAACTCAATGTTATTTGACGCGAGTTGAGAGGATAGAGTAGCCCCTGTTAAATCTCCTCCAGTCGCAGAGACGGTGAAGTCTTGAGGATCGACCAACCAATTTCCAGTTTTTCCGTTCTTCGCAAGCGTAGTAATAACAGCACTGTCCGTAATTTTCACTTGAGCAGCAGAGGTTTCAATAAAACCGCCATCACCTTGCGAAGGCGCACTTGCATCTAATTTGCCATCAACAGTGACAGATCCATTTTGCATATCGCCAATCAAAAGGATGCGCCCGTTTTTGTTCTCAATAGTCTGCGCTTGCACTGTCCCCGTATTCCTAATCACAGAACTCAAAACCGCATTAGCACTACGCGCAGAAA
>JBBAON010000082.1:0-3785 GCA_040401435.1 Candidatus Methylopumilus sp. | reverse complement strand
TTGGCAATTTCATGCACTGGATGCAAGGTCGCAAGACTGTGCCACTCATTCAGGACATTCAGCAACAGGGCGAGCACCTTAGGCAACTTGAACTCGATCGCGCTATGAAACGATTGATGCGTGGTGATGATCCCCAAGAGGTTCTCAATGCGATGGCGCAAGGCTTGACTAATAAATTCCTGCACGGCTCATTACATGCTTTACAACATTCCAATGGCGCTGAGCGTGACGCCCTGATTAAGTTGCTACCCAAATTATTCGCCCCGCACTCCAAGCCAGAAGATCATTAGATGAAGCCCAGCATGCGGGCTAAGCTAGACCACCTAGATACGCGCTTAGCCGAACTCAACTCCTTACTGACTACTGAAGAGTCCACGAAAGACATGGACAACTATCGGAAGCTCACGCGTGAGCATTCTGATATTGCAACGGTAGTGGAACAATTCGGCTTGTATAAACAAGCTGAGGCTGATGCTCAAGCTGCAGAAGAGATGCGCAAGGATCCTGACATGAAGGACTTCGCTGATGAAGAGCAGAAACAAGCTCAAGCCACCATGGAAGAGCTTGAAGCTACCCTACAAAAACTATTACTACCAAAAGATGTAAATGATGAACGCAATGTTTTCTTAGAAATTCGTGCGGGTACCGGCGGTGACGAAAGCGCCCTCTTTGCCAGCGACCTTCTCAGAATGTATACGCGCTTTGCTGAGCGTCAGGGCTGGAAAGTAGAAGTAGTGAATGCTGCCGAGTCCGATCTAGGCGGCTACAAAGAAGTGGTTCTGCGTCTTGTTGGACAATCGGTCTACTCACGCCTCAAATTTGAGTCTGGCGGTCATCGCGTGCAACGTGTTCCCCAAACAGAAACGCAGGGACGTATTCATACGTCAGCGTGTACGGTAGCAGTTATGCCAGAAGCAGATGAGTTAGAAGCAGTCAAAATTAATCCTGCTGAATTACGCATTGATACTTTTAGAGCTTCGGGGGCTGGTGGTCAGCATATTAATAAGACGGACTCTGCGGTACGTATTACCCATTTACCAACTGGCACCGTAGTTGAGTGCCAAGATGATCGCAGTCAGCACCGCAATCGTGAGCAAGCAATGAAGGTTCTTGTCTCGCGCATCATGGATGCCCGTGAAAGAGAAAAACATCAGCTAGAAGCTCAAACCAGGAAGTCTTTAGTTGGTACTGGTGATCGTAGTGATCGCATTCGGACCTATAACTTTCCACAAGGTCGCATTACCGACCACCGCATCAATCTCACGCTGTACAAAATTGATGCCATGATGGATGGTGATATAGACGATCTATGCAATGCCCTTGCATCTGAGCATCAGGCAGAGCTTCTTGCAGCACTTGGCGATAGTTAATATAAGTAGGATGAGTGTCGGCCAGCCCTTACGAGAGTTCATTAGCAACTGCGCATTGCCAGCGAATGAGGCGCGCATCCTGCTGGCGCATGTTCTAGAAAAGCACTACCAACTCCCCCGTTCTGCTCTGCTGTCTCGTGACGATATGAGTTTGAGTGAGCAAGCTTTTGGGGAATGGGAAAGTCTAGTCTCCAGAAGGGTTCTTGGGGAACCTATTGCGTATATCTTAGGCAGGAAGGGTTTTCATAATATTGAGTTAGGGGTGGGCCCTGGGGTACTTATTCCCCGCCCAGAAACTGAGCTCCTCGTAGAGATTGCCCTTACTGAAATTGCCAAGCTCAACGAACACATAAAAGTATTAGATCTAGGCACTGGCTCTGGTGCTATTGCACTTTCTATCGCAAGCACTGCGCCCCTGGCATCAGTGATTGCAACCGATCAATCGACCGAGGCTCTGGCTATTGCAAAGCAAAATGCACATTCTTTAAACCTGCTAGATCAAGTCCAGTTTTTACAAGGTAGTTGGTATGCGGCCTTGACCGAACTCAGCCAATTTGATGTGATTGTGAGTAATCCGCCCTATATCGCCCATCAAGACCCCCACCTCACTCAAGGGGATCTCCGCTTTGAACCTGCATCTGCCCTAACCGATTACGCTAGCGGCTTAAGCTGCCTAGAAATCATTATTGCTGGGGCTGATCCGCACCTGAAACCTGGTGGCTTGATTGCTGTAGAGCATGGCTTTGATCAATCGGATGCCGTGATGGGGCTTATGAAAGTAGCGGGTTTAATAGATGTGCAGGCGCACCTGGATTTGGCAGGCCACTCCCGGGTAGCTTCTGGGCGAAAAAGGCTCTAAAACCGACCAAGGGAATTAACCCTTTTCTACAGATAGCCTTAAAATTACCTCATTATTAGCAGTACATCATCATCTTTAATTAGCATTAATTCAGAAAAAAATATGGATACCCAAGCAAAAATTCAAGAAATCGTTACTAGCCATCCTGTTGTATTGTTCATGAAGGGCAATGCCCAGTTTCCACAATGCGGCTTTTCCGGAAACGCGATCAATATTTTGCGCGCAAGTGGTGTGGAGACTCTTCATACTGTTAACGTTCTGGAAGATGAAGCAATTCGTCAGGGCATTAAGGAATTTGCTAACTGGCCAACTATTCCTCAGCTCTACATCAATGGTGAATTCATTGGTGGTTCAGACATCATGACTGAAATGTTCGAAAGCGGTGAGTTAAAAAAGCTTGTACAAGGCTAATTACACAAAATCTGCATAGCTTCTATTTGTGACTTTTGACTTAAGCTCTCCTTTACTATTTGGCTTGCCATTCGGTTTATGCGCAGGCCTTTTAGTCTATGCGCTCAATTTACGCTCAGCCCTTACTAGAGTTGAACAACAAAATCAAAATGATGCTGCGCTTGCTGCCAGCTTACGAGTGGAGCGTGATCAGGCATTACAGAATGCCATTCGACTTGAGGCAGCACTAGATTCCGAGCGTAAACAAGGCTTAGGAAGAATTGAATCTCTCAATGAAGCTAAAGAGGCGCTGACTAGCCAATTCAAAAATCTTGCCAATGAAATTTTAGAAGATAAGTCTAAGCGCTTTACTGAACAAAACGTTGCTAGTTTAGATGCTCTTCTAAAGCCGCTACAAACCAAGCTTTCGGAATTTAAAGAGCAGGTAAATACTTCCTACGGTAACGAGGCACGTGAGCGTTTTGCTCTCAAGAGCGAGATCGAGCGTCTAGCCAATCTGAATTTACGTATGTCTGATGAGACACGTTCGCTGACCCAAGCGCTGAAGGGCGACTCTAAGGTGCAAGGTAATTGGGGTGAACTGGTTTTAGAGTCCATTCTCGAATCCTCAGGCCTACGAAAGGGTGAAGAGTATTTAGTTCAGGACAGCCATACGCAAACTGATGGCTCACGCCTTCAGCCTGACGTTGTAGTTAAACTGCCAGAGGGTAGAAGCTTAGTAGTTGATAGTAAGGTTTCCATTACCGCGTATTCGCGCCATGCCGAGGCAACCGATCCGACAGTCTCAGAGCACGAATTGGCAGCACATATTCAGTCCCTTCGCCAACACATTCAAGGACTCTCAAGCAAGAACTACAGCTCTTTGTATGGGATTGGCTCAGTAGACTTTGTATTGATGTTTGTGCCCATTGAACCTGCATTCCTGCTAGCCTTGAAGACAGCGCCCAATTTGTACCAAGAGGCACTAGCCAAGAATATTGTACTGGTATGTCCAAGTACTTTGATGGCAACGCTGAGAACTGTTGCGCATCTCTGGCGTCAAGATCATCAAAACCGCAACGCACTAGAAATTGCAAAACAATGCGGCACACTCTATGACAAGTTTGTTGGCTTTGTTGATGATCTTGAAAAACTTGGTCAACGTT
>JBBAON010000081.1:0-3792 GCA_040401435.1 Candidatus Methylopumilus sp. | reverse complement strand
CAAAGGAACTGACATGTTGGAATGGATGGCTTGGAGCCCCCCGGTTGTAATATTTTTTATTTGCGTAGCACTTGTGCTGGCTTGCATGACCTATTTTGAAATTCGTTTTCCTACTGTGGCACGTAAAGGTTTTTTGCCCATCATCACTACGCGTGGGGACAGATTGTTCATTGGATTGTTAGGGGCGGCTTATATTAATTTGGCATTTTTAGGCTTAGCTGGCGTGTTGGCACAGTGGCTAAGTTTAGGCGAGGACCCCAGCATTTGGTGGGGAACTGCGATGAGTGTTGTTTGGTTAGTTTTTGTTTTACGCAAAGGCTGATCAGACATGCAAGTAACCCGGTCTGAACCTTCCCTCGGACCGAAGTTTTTTATAACCAAAGGGAAGCTTTTGAAACGAGGAGACTGACATGAAGTTGAAATACCGGGCTTTGGCGTTTGCTGCCACCGCATTGGTTCTGGGTCATGGTGCTTGGGCGGGAGAAGCCGAAGCCAAGAAATGGGTGGACAGCGAATTCCAGCCATCGACCTTGAGCAAAGATAAACAACAGGCTGAACTCAAGTGGTTCATTGATGCGGCTAAAAAGTTGCAAGCCAAAGGGGTGAAAGAAATTTCTGTGGTGTCTGAAACCATCACAACCCACGAATATGAATCTAAAACCCTTGCCAAAGCATTTGAAGAAATCACGGGTATCAAAGTTAAGCATGACTTGATACAAGAGGGTGATGTAGTGGAAAAACTCCAAACATCGATGCAATCCGGCAAGTCTATTTACGACGGATGGATTTCAGACTCTGACTTGATTGGTACCCACTATCGTTATGGAAAAATTTTGCCCTTGTCTGACTACATGGTGGGAAAAGGTAAAGAGTGGACTAATCCAGGCTTGGATTTAAAGGATTTTATTGGCACCAGCTTCACCACTGCGCCCGATAAGAAGTTGTACCAACTGCCTGATCAGCAATTTGCAAACCTGTATTGGTTCCGCGCAGACTTGTTTGCACGTAAAGATTTGCAAGATAAATTCAAAGCCAAATATGGTTACGAATTGGGCGTACCATTGAACTGGAGTGCCTATGAAGACATCGCTGACTTCTTTACCAATGATGTCAAAACCATTGATGGCAAGCCTATTTACGGTCACATGGACTACGGCAAGAAAGATCCATCCTTAGGTTGGCGTTTTACCGATGCTTGGTTATCCATGGCCGGTACTGCTGACAAAGGTATTCCAAACGGTCTGCCAGTAGACGAGTGGGGCATTCGTGTAGGTGCAGACGGTTGTACGCCGGTTGGTGCATCTGTGTCTCGCGGAGGCGCTACCAATTCACCAGCAGCTGTCTACGCATTGACTAAATACGTGGACTGGATGAAGAAATATGCGCCGAAAGAAGCCACCGGCATGACCTTCGGTGAAGCAGGGCCAGTTCCTGCGCAAGGACAAATCGCGCAGCAGATCTTTTGGTACACCGCTTTCACTGCCGATATGACCAAGCCAGGTTTGCCTGTGGTGAATGCGGATGGCACACCAAAATGGCGTATGGCACCTGGACCTAATGGACCTTACTGGAAGCAAGGTATGCAAAACGGCTACCAGGACGTAGGTTCATGGACGTTCTTCAAGAACCATGATGAGAACCGCACTGCAGCTGCTTGGTTGTATGCACAGTTTGTTACCAGTAAAACTGTGTCACTCAAAAAGACCATCGTCGGTTTGACTCCGATTCGTGAAAGCGATATCCGTAGCCAAGCGATGACGGATATGGCTCCGAAGTTAGGCGGCCTAGTTGAGTTCTATCGCAGCCCAGCGCGTGTTGCATGGACGCCTACTGGAACTAACGTTCCCGACTACCCTAAGTTGGCTCAGTTGTGGTGGAAGAACGTGGCACAAGCTGTAACAGGCGAAAAAACGCCTCAAGGTGCGATGGATAACTTGGCCGAAGAAATGGACCAAGTGATGTCACGTCTCGAGCGTGCAGGTATGGCCAATTGCGCGCCTAAGCTCAATCCCAAGGGCGATCCTGCTAAGTACTTGAGTGATACAGCCGCACCATGGAAAAAATTGGCAAACGAGAAGCCAAAGGGCGAAACCATTGCGTATGAAAAACTGCTTAACGCTTGGAAAGAAGGAAGGGTTCGTTAACTTTTCAAAGTTAGTTAGGTGTTAAACCAAAGGGGTCCGTCCGCACTGATGGGCGGACCTCTTCTTTATGCGACTCTTATTTAAGTCTTCATGCAACGCTCGGCATTATTCGATCAATTACGCGCAACAGATATTTACGATCTGGCCATCATCGGTGGTGGAGCCACTGGTCTTGGTGTTGCGTTGGATGCGGCGTCGCGTGGATACAAAGTTGTTTTATTAGAAGCTCAAGATTTCGCAAAAGGCACTTCATCGCGAGCGACTAAATTAGTCCATGGTGGTGTGCGTTATTTGGCGCAAGGCAATTTGTCATTGGTCAAAGAAGCTTTGTATGAGCGTGCCGTGCTTTTGCATAACGCACCGCATATAGCCCAACCCCTTGCTTTTGTGATGCCTTCTTATAAGTGGTGGGAGACCGCTTTTTATGGCTTAGGGTTGTTGCTCTACGACTTGTTAGCTGGAAAGTCTGCCATTGGTGCCACCCAATTTTTGAATAAGCAACAAGTTTTAGATCGATTACCCCAGGTGCAATCGGCTGGATTACGTGGGGGCGTGCAGTACTGGGATGGCCAGTTTGACGACGCGCGATTGGCGTTAGAAATTGCAAGAACAGCGCAAAAAAACGGTGCTGTCGTATTGAATTATTGTTCTGTGGAATCGTTGCAGCATAAGGATCAAAAACTCAGTGGCTTGAGATGCAAAGACGCAGAGACAGGCCAAGTCTTCGACGTAAAAGCTAAATGTGTCATCAATGCCACTGGAGTCTGGGTAGATGGCGTTCGCACTATGGATGCACAAAGTTCTGGTAAAAAAATTGAATCCATGGTTACACCCAGTCAAGGCGTGCACTTGATAGTCGATAGATCTTTTTTAAGCAACGATTTCGCATTGCTGGTACCTAGTACCAAAGACGGTCGCGTCTTGTTTGCAGTGCCTTGGCTGGGTAAAGTAATTTTGGGCACCACAGATACTCCGCGCACTGATTTACCCATCGAACCGATGGCTTTTGCGCAAGAGGTGGATTTCATCTTGCAAGAGTCTGCTCGATATTTATCTAAACCACCTACACGCGCAGACGTGCGAAGCGTTTGGGTTGGGTTAAGGCCTCTGGTTAAGCCGCAAAAAACTACATCTGGTAATACCAAAGCAATTAGTAGAGAACACACTATTCTCATCAGTGACAGTGGTTTGGTGACTGTCACAGGCGGTAAGTGGACCACTTACCGCGCCATGGCCGAAGATGTTCTACAACAATGTTTAGATTTTGGATTGATTGCCAAATCAGACAAGCCACCAACGACTGCAGATTGCCCCCTGGTAGGCGCACCCAGATCAAATGAAAGTTATTCTGCAATTGCACTCACGCATCCGCAGGGAGTCCATTCATACGGAACTGAACAAACTCTATTGTCGACCTTGGTTGGTAGCGACGTATGGTTGTGTGAAGGATTAAGCGAAGCCATGGTGCGTTTTGCGGTCCGTTATGAATATGCAAGAACCGTGGAAGATGTGTTGGCTAGGCGTTCGCGCTTATTATTTTTAGACGCGCATTTAGCGTTTGAACTATCTGACAAAGTAGCAACTATTTTGATAGCAGAACAAATCCATAATCCACAGTTAGCAGCATTCAAGACTTTGGCACAAAGTT
>JBBAON010000080.1:0-3796 GCA_040401435.1 Candidatus Methylopumilus sp. | reverse complement strand
AGAGCACCACATTGACATTGTGGGGGTCACTGGTTCGATCCCAGTACGGTCCACCTTAGACCAGCACTTATACAGTTTTAACGCGTTATCTTTATTCAGTTTTAACGATTACCTAACAATTACCTAACACCTTGTCCGTTAGCGTTCATAGCTAAGGCGAAAGTTTCGGACGCGGTTTCTATCTGTTCATCTGTAACGTGTGCGTAGATCGTGGCCGTGACCATAGCGTCCCGGTGGCCTAAGCGGTGTGCGACTACATGTAGCGGAATACCTAGCCTTAGTAATTCGGTAGCGTGTAGGTGTCTTAGATCGTGTAGACGGATAGGTTCTAAACCGGCTTGGTTAGACAGTTTCCTAAATAGGTGTGTAGGTGTGTGGACGTCAATAGGTAAGCCGTCTTCCCGGACAAAGACATAGCCGGTATCTGTCCAGCACTCACCTATCGCCATGCGTTCCTGTATCTGACGTTTACGGTGTGCCTTTAGTAAGTCCATAGTGTCAGTGTCCACCTTTACGGTACGTCTGCCGTTAGTACCGCCTTTAGTGGAGTTCAGTTCTAACACCTCATTACCGGCCTTTACCCGGCTTTTACTGATCGTTAGTAAAGAACCGTCAAAGTCAGACCAGCGCAAGGCACATAGTTCGCCGCGTCTAGCACCTGTAAAGGCAGATAGCCGGAAATAGAAACCTAAGCGGTGTTCGCTAGAAACCTTTAGGAACTTATTTAGTTCTTCCTTATTCCATAGATCAGGTGTTACGGACGCGCCTTTAGGTGTCGCTACCCTCTTTACCGGATTAGTGGCTAATAAACCTTCCACGTCCACCGCGTAGTTTAGTGCCAGTTTTAGAATAGACCCGGCATAGTGGACGGTAGACGGTGCTAACGGTTTATCTAGTAACTGTCCGTACAAAGTCTGCACGTGAGACGGTTTTAGTTCTTGTAACTTAATAGAACCTAGACCCGGCTTTAGATACAGACGCAAGTAGGAACGGTACTTACTTAACGTAGTCGGCTTTAACTGGTTAGCGTGTAGTTCTATCCAGTTATCTAGGAACTGGCCTACGGTAATTCCGCTAACGGTTACATAGCTATTAGTTGCTAAGGCTATCCGTGCCTTATCACGTTCTAATTTAGCCTGTTTTTCAGTGTCGAAACCGCTTATCCAGCGTGGTTTAGTCTTTCCGGTGTCAGGATCGGGGACGCGTAAAACATAGGAATAAGTCTTACCGTTAAAACTTATACCGTTCTTTACTGTTATCTTTTTTCGGTTATTCGTCATTACTTTCCTTTCTTTCTCTTAGGTGTTTCGATAGTGACTACGCCCGGTGTCGTTTCCGGTAATAATCCTAATTTCCTGGCCTTAGTTGCATAGTCGGACGCGGTTCTGTGTTTAACACGTTCACTGTCCATAATTGCCTGTATCGGGTTCCTACCGTTCTGAACCGCTTGTGTGTAGACGTCTGCTATGTGTTGCAGGTATTCAGGCGTTATCTGTTTTCTTAAAGTCGTGTTAATCGTCTTAGTTAAATCGCTTAATTCAGAACGTGTCAGTGGATCGGCTTTACCGTCCCAGTAACGAACGAACTTAGTAGGAACACCTTTTAAGTGTGTAGGTAATTCCATTTCCACCGGGTTAGAACTTTCTACACCTAATTTAGCCATAGCACGCATTACCGCCACAGCTAAAGGACTGTATTCACTTTCTAACATAAACCGTGGCGTTCTTGTCTTTACTACAATCTTTAACGCCATTTCTAATAACGTGTAGCGATACTGTTCGATTAACTTTAGTTTCCAGCGGTCTACACCGTTACGGATCGTCACGCTATCTAAAGACGGTGTACCTAATTCACTTACACAAACCGTAAAGATTACTGTCCAGTCTTTATCGTCTTTCTCCTTGAACATAAAGATCGTGTCAAACGTTTTAGGAACTATGTGTTTACCTAAGTAAGTCGGTTCAGACTGCCCGGGTTCTGCCCACGCCATAAATAGACCGGGGACGAACGCCTTTAGTTCTTCATCCACGTAAATAACCGCCTATCGTCTGCTAGGTGTATCCGCTAGGTTTTCCTAGCAGGTTACAAGTATTCTATACACAAGTCGGAATAAACAGGAACACCGGCACTATGGAGGTTTATAAATGGAAATAGCACTACCAGCGTCTATGTGGCGTTTAGCTGAGGTATCCCAGCGAACCGGTCTTAGCCGGTCTGCCTTGTATCGCGAAATCAAGAACCCGAAATCCATGACCGGTGAGGTTCGCGAGAACCCGGCCGGACGTCTAAAGGTCGTACACATAGGAAGATCGGTTCGCGTTCGAGAACAGGACTTAGTGGACTTTCTAGACGCCTTAGCCCGGTCTTAATTGTGAACGCACCTAAAGGCGGTGCGTAGTGTCTAATAAATTAACTGAGGCTTACGCCTTAGCAGGTTCTCCGGTTCGACTATCCGGGACTGCACAATCTATACACGCACTACTACTGCACCGCTTTGATGAACGGGAATTTATCAACGGTAAATTAAATAAAGGCTATCGCAAGTCTTATCCGTCTATGGAAGACATACAGACATGGTGTGCAGGTTTCAGCCGGCAATCCTGTAGTGACGCCATTGAGGAACTTATAGCTAAAGGTTTCATAATCCGCGTGGAGATCGGACGCCCGGGACAACGCGCTAACTATGTACCTATCTACGCCTTAGGTTTATTAGGTGATTATGTAAACCATGCTTTACACAAATCTAAGAACTATAAAGGCAAGAAAGTTGCAGATAGTGACAAGCCTGATAGCACTATAAGTAAACAATCCTTACCTAATGTGTCTACCGTTCTTTACACCATAAGTAGTACAAGTAGTGAAAGTAATAACCGTAATAAAGATCGGTTTACGGAATTCTTACACTTACTACCTACGCATTTACAAGGTGTAACGCAAGGTAAGAACATAGACGAACCGTTAGACCGACTAGAGGCTAAAGGTGTGCCGTTACAAGTCACTGCAAGCCACCTAAGCGAACATAGCTATGCAGGTGCAAGTAATCCTTATTCGGTTCTTATCAGTCGGTTAAATGCCTTTAGTATGGAAACACCTGACTTAGTTGCAGAACGTAAGCGAACGGACGAACAGAACCGGTTAGTTTCTGAACAGTTAGCCGAAACCGAAAGAAACAAAGTTAGCCCGGACGTGGCTAGTGAACACGCTAAGTCGATCCGGGAACAGTGGAGACGGAAACCGAATTAGGTTTACCGGTTTTTTAGTGACCCCCGGACACCTCTGACTCTTCCTTTCCTTTTATTTCCCTAAAATGTCTAGAAACGAACCGGTTCGGCTTGCTTAGGTTCTGTTCGGTTTCTTTCGGGGAAAAGGGAGACAAAAGAGCAGGGGGGGTAGACACCGCACCTAAAAAAAGGGATAGTTAAGTTATGGCTAGAGATAGAGATTTATGGGGCGATAAGTGGTCTGAATTATCAGGAATTCAAAAGGTTGTGCGTGTAGTTATTTATGCCGTTATTTTATACTTATTGGGGTCTTTATTTTGGGGCTTGTTTATACCTGCATAAATAGGTTATTAGTGGTGAAAGAAAGCCCCGGGATAGCCTGGCGGTGGATACCTGTAAATAAAAATTACCTAACACTTACCTAACACCTACTGTTATTCCTAGTTATTCCTGACAGTGTTTAAGCGTAAGACCGAACAGTTAGACACAATAAGACACGCGTAAAACTGTATAAGGGCACTTTGACATTGTGGGGGTCACTGGTTCGATCCCAGTACGGTCCACTTAGTAGATAT
>JBBAON010000079.1:0-3806 GCA_040401435.1 Candidatus Methylopumilus sp. | reverse complement strand
CTAGCAGAGACATGATCCAAAAGCTCAGAGAAGAAGGCAGAGTCCATATCCAGTCGTGGCGTAAGACCAGCGTGACGCAATGGTCTGCCGTGTACCGTTTTGGCATTGGAGTGGATGCAGATAAGCCAGAGCCTGTCAGCAGCAGCTCTCGGTTGCGTAAGCACCGATCCAAAGAAGATGCCGACACCAAGGAAAGAAGATTAGCCAAGCAAAGACAGCTTAAGCGTAAGATTAAGCGTGACCCGTTGACTGCTGCTTTTTATGGGGATGCTTAGTCCCCATAATTATTTATTCACCCAAAAGAGTAGCAGGTGCAGCGCCAGCAGAGGTTGAATAACCTGCGCGTCGAGTGGACTCGCCTAGTGCTCTGCGTTGCAACTCTTGCATGACAGGGGATATGCCCATCAATAGTTGTTGCTGCTGGTTAAAGCTGGGGTTTAAGACGCTACGGGATAAGGCTTCAGCGACATTCTGGTCAATGCCTTGGATGCGTGGACCGAGCTGACGGTAGAGGTTAGTCATACCACCAAGAACATTACCACCAGCCATCTGAGCACCAGCACCGATTAAGTCTGTGGGTGATGGTCCTGCCATCTCAGCAATGTCTTGCTGGATAGGTGCAGTTGGTGAGCCACCCTCAATGCGAGAGCGAGTGATAGCCATTTGGCGCTCACGCTCTAAGTTTTTAACGAATGCCTCGTATTCGCCTTGCGAGTTAAAGACGGTGCGCATACGGTCACGCATCTCACGACTATTGATGAATCTGCCAGCAATATCGCCAGTTTCCTTCATGCCGTAAATTTCGTCACGCAAGGATTGAACTGCTCCGAGTCGATACATCTGGCGCTCACCATCGTCGGATAACTTAGCCAACTCGCGGTTGATCTCTGCTGGAGACTTACGCAAAAATTTATTAGAGCCAGCCTCTAGCGCATCCTTCAATAATGACTCACTAGCGAATGTCTTGACAGCCTCACCGTATACAGGGATGCCAGTCTGCTTGTCTGTAATGGCATTAAGTAACTCTATACGCAGTTGGTTTAAGTCATTGGCGCGAGTCGTCTTGCCAGCCCTCTTAGCCTCGTTTGCTGCGTCGCCAACATACTTATAAGCCTTGTCCAGCATCAGCATACTGTTTGGCGGTAGATCAGCGTATTGTGGTAACCCGCGAGCGCTTTCAATAGCTGTCTTAATGTCGCGTGACTTAGCCAGCAGCTCGTCAATCTTTGGAGAGTAGACCTCACCAGCAGCAAAGGCTTGATCGTACAAAGGTCTAGCCTTCTCAGCACGATTCTTAATGATCTCGTCAGCAACTTCACCAATGTCACGCGCACCGACTGCGGTGAAGTCTGTAATGTCCTTGGTGATGCGTGGACCAGCGCCTACGGCACGCTCCACAAGCATCTGACGCACATCTGTCTGAGCACCGCTAGGAACTGCCATAGCACCGCGTGCAAGCCTACGCATAGACTCGCCAGTAATGTCTGCTAATGTCTCATCTCTAGCGCCTAGAGTGCGAATTGTCTCAGCCTGACGCGCAGCTAACTGCTCAGGACTTGTACCTTCGCGTTGCAATGCGCGAGCAATCAATTCTTGCGCCTTAGTCTCTGCTGTTTGTGCTGGAGCGCCTGTTAAGACATTTGCTATCTTGCGTCCTACTGGTGCAATGACGGTACTGACAGCAGGTGCTGCTGCACCCATGCCTAGACCTAAGCCACCACCAAGCAAACCACCTGTAACGCGACTAGGTAGACCGCCTTCAGCGCCACCGACACCAGACGCAACGCCTGATGCAACACCGTAACCAGCACCACGACCCATTTGAGCCAATAGGCTTGGCGCTTGTTGCGCAGCAACCTGTGCGACCCTGCCAGCAGTAGCAAATACGGCAGGAGCTGCTGCACCGCCCGTCAACATACTAGCGCCAAGTGCAGCAGCCACAGGTGCTAGACCGCCACCGATCTCTGCCAATGTTGCGCGTGTTGGGTACTGCTCACCATACTCTTTAAGACCAGCGCGTACACGGGAAAGCATCTGCTCGTATTGCGGACCACTAATAGCGCCAGCCCTAAACGCTGCTTCTATCTCGTCGGCAGTATTGAAGGTTAAGCCCTGCAAGAATGGTCCTGCAATGCTTGATTTAATCGGAGCACCGCCAACCTTTGTAGCGTTCTTAATAGCTTGCTCATAGCGTGTTACAGAAAAGCCCTCAGACTTCAAGTAAGACTGCACCATATCAGTTGGCTGACCTTGATCTTGCAAGGTCTTAACATTCTGCTGGATGCGTTCAATATTTGTATCAGCCATCTGTAACCTCTACTCGTTTGGTTTTTTCAAGTTAAATCGTTGCCACCACTCTTGACGAGTCTGCGGGATATTTGTTGCAGTTCCACCTTTTATTATTTGTTCTGGTGTCTGTACGCGCTTGAATGGATCATAAACAATCTGATTAGGATCAAGTTTGTAATTCTTTGCGACTTCTGTATATCTTGAGATTAAATCGTTAGATAGTTGTCGCTGTGATTCAACAATGTTTCTAGATTGATTTAAGAAATCACTACGAATATTCTCGCCAAGACGCTCGCCATTCAAAGCCTTGTTGTACATATTGCGAACCGTATCTGACACGCCACCAGCATTTGAAGCAGTAGCAAACTCACCTTCACGCACGACAGAAGTAGGGTCAAGCACCTTCATAAAGCCAAAAATCAAGGATATATCTCCAGCAGCAGATGGATTTTTTGCTGCCGTTTCAATCTTTTGATATGCCTGATTTAAGTCAATGAATGGTTTAACTTGCGCTTGAAACTCACCACGCAAGTCTTTCTCATTTCCAAATGTCTTACCTTGTAGCGGAATGATCGGAATAAGTGGTTGTAGTCCACTAGGCGCCGCTTGAGGTGCGCCAGCACCACCAGTAGGTGCAACGGCACTAGGTGCGCCAGCAGGGGCTGGAGCGCCAGCAGGACGAGGAGCACCGCCACCACCGCCAACTTGGAAGTAACCACCAGCATCCGCACCACCAATAATTTGAGGCGGTAGAGTCATTGCGTATCTTTCACCACCACCAAGTTTTGATACATCAATGGCTTGCACCACTCCACCAAGTTTCTCAAGCACAACATTACGCTTCGGACCGTATGCGCCAACGGTTTGCAGACGACCAGTATCAAACTGTTGCACCATGATTGGCTTTCCAGTCGTTGCATCAGTAACCTCAAATGGTGCGCCTGTGACCTTCTCCATCGGCTTAATCTTTAAGGCAGTCTCCAAATACTTTGCTGCCTGATCTGTCATCCCATATTTTTCTGCAAGCCTGTATTTATTTATTGAGTCTTGATACAACATTTCTTGCTCAGACATTTGTGGAGCTGGTGCTCTTACTTGCTGACCAATTAAGTCTGCACGCGCAACCGTAGGACCAGCAGGTAAACCGCCAACAGCCATTGCTTGATCTGGCGTGATCGTTGTGACTTCACCCATAGGCTGTGCTTGTGGCTGTAATTGCTGCATTTGCAATTCTTTGCGGAAGTCCTCAAGACGCTTGGCTTCCATTAACTTTTGTCTAGTCAACAAATTCTGTATAGCACCTTGCTGTGCCTGACCGTAGCCTTGCTGTCCTGCTTGCAGAGCACCGCCAAGGGCTTGACCTAAAGAGACAGGTCTCTCGCTTGGACCGCCAGCAGAAAGCAATGCTGCTGCTGCTTGTAGAAGCGCTTGGTTTCTAATTCCACTTTGCTGGTCTGCACTCAAATAGTCTTCAAGTCCAGTACCACCACCGCCAAAGAGTAAACCGCCAAAGTCTT
>JBBAON010000078.1:0-3834 GCA_040401435.1 Candidatus Methylopumilus sp. | reverse complement strand
CCATCGCACGGTAGTCCAAGTAGAACAGGTTCGAACGCATACAAGGTTTGAGGAACTGGCACAGGTGGTTTTCTTAAAACATGGATGGTACGTTTTTGAATTTCGAGATCGGTTCTCCAATTGGACATTTGAACATGAGGGTGAGTTTAGGAAAGCCGTCTCAGAGTGTATTTTTGAGCATCATGGCCCCCTTAGCATCGCTTGCGATGCTAGAATGTTTGATTCGATGTTGGACCGCCGCTATGTCCTGAGAACCTATTGTAAGCTTTCGCCATAACGACTTTCAGGGGCTGATTAATGGCTATTGTATTTTGAAAAACCCGTATCAATATTAATGAAGCATTGCATTGGAAATCAACTCGCTACCTTTAACATGTTATCAATATTCGTTCCGCATAGTTAATGATCCGCATCACCGAATCGGCTGAGGCAACGACATGTAAACATGAAAATAGTCTCCTATTACCTCCTATAGGATATATAAGCCTCCTATAAGCCTAATAAATCATGCAATATACAAATCTATCATATAGGAATCATCAATTTCATGTAACTGATATAAATTTGTCAACGGACGCAATTTAAAGTTTAATATATACAAAAATCAAACAAAACAGCAGACAACAGATCAATAGTTGCAAGAGAGCGACTTGATCGATATCATACCGAGCAAAAGAATGATCGCTCAAACAACAGACGTCTCCAAGCAACGCACTGCAATGCTTTACAAATCTCCCAAAAAGCCTACCATAACTTCCCTCTCAACACGATCGCCCACATCATCATCGTCATCTGCATCGAAGGGTGCTTCGTCAGCTGAAACCCCAGAGGCAACCGCAGACTCGGTTTCAAGATCAAACTCAACCTGCAAGTCGCTTAATGTCCTCGGTAATGGGAACACCTGATACACTCGATCGACTTCGTTTTTGTGTTGAAATGTTACTGACTGGTAAGAGACAGGAGTCCAGGCGTTCGATTTGGGCCAGCAGTATCGCCGAAAGTCTATCGCGTGATAAGCAGGGACTCTCCGTTGCGACGCGAACATGTCTGCGAGCTCAGTGACCCCGAAACTGGTTTCAGCTTCAGTTATGGATTCAGGAAAGCGAAGAATCGCAGCAGGACGGAGGGCACCATCCAGATCACTGAAGAAATATGTAAATCTGTCAGGATCTCTACTTCTCGTCTGCGTCTCAAACTGTGGATAGACGACGGGAAACGGAAGATACGATGCCGGCGAATCTGCGCTCCCATCTCCCTCCTCAAATGGCTGTAAGAAAGCCACGTAAAAACTATCCCAGGTGAATTCGCCATCGCCGGTACTTTCTTTGACCATGGCAAGCACAATACCCAGGACTCGAAGCAATGTCTCTTTTTTGCCGATGTTGCCGTAGAGTCCTGAAAAGACTTGGTGAGTTTCTTCATCATCATCACAACCAACAACCAACTTCTTCGCAGGATTGCAGAACACTTTCCATTCGGGCCGCCCCTCATCTTGGATGGTAACATACTGAATGGCATACACTTCATGATCAGTAACGTCGCCAGGGAGATTAGTGCAAAATTCTGTGACTGCACTTGAAATCATGTCGAGACTGAGGGCAGGATGGAAGAAGGCGTGGTGATCCTTTGCAGGTAGCATCCAGACATCATCCTCGAAAACAAACTGAGCGAAGGGAGTAGCCTCGGCTGAAAATTTGTATGATCTTAATCCTACAGTCGACTGGGCAGCGGTGAGATGCTGCTTGCTTGCAGACAAACGACGCTTTTTCCCGACTGTCTGGACAGGACGAAACGATCCCACCAAATTTCCAACCGCACGCGTTGTTACCAACAAACTTGCCATTTCCCTTTGACGAGTTTCGTATCTTTTCGAAGACCTGCTGTATGTCTTCTTCACAGAGAATTTGTGCTCGCGTTCGGACAGCTCGGTGTCTATTTGTCGAGGATTCGCGCCAAACCACTCCTTGCTCTCTACCACATGTTGCAGCAAAAGATGACACTTATTGCCCCCAATAGCATCGCACCATTCGATCAAAGTTCGTTCTGGTGATGACGATTTCGGACCGTTGGGACGCAGCCTCAAGGATTTGAACAGTCGAGACAGTCGGACATGATGAAAGACGGAACACTCCACAAGATATTGAACCGTCGGTAAATCACCTTTGCGTAGTTGCTTGGATGTAATGGCGAAATACATCTCCAAACAAGCAGCAGCAGCTGACAAGACAATATCCGAAATATCTTGCATACCTTCTTCATGGAATCCCAGTTTTTTGAAAATGCGCTTGTCCCTTTGATTTGGCAAAACGCGACCATCCGAGCCGATGCAAATCGTCATTTGGAACAATGCCGACGCCAGTTTCCATGACTCCATTCCTCCAGACATTAGCCCTGTCGTGTTGTCTGCGTTTGCCATGCTTTTGGTCTCCGTTTTCAGAAGCGCCGACAAGCCCTTTGAGTTGTGTGTCCACCTATTGCGTCAAAGCATTTGGAAAGCGCAAGATACAATATTATATTCCGTTTACAAAGATAAAAACCATTCCTTTAGCCAATCATTTTTCGTCTACCTGATACAAGGAAGGTTAACTACACTGGGGAAATTTGCAACCCGATCGTCCAAGAGCGCCATTCCTGTGATCCATTCATCTCCAGCCAGTCGATGAATGCCGTAAACAATCGCTAGCGACCAGGCGAGAGTTTTCTCAACAATTCCTTTCAGAACCACATGAAGCATATCTGGCCAGCAAGATCCGTGAAGACCCCGCCCGATTCCCCGACAGTTAGCATAATAGAAAAGCTCATACATCGCATTGTCCCCACCAGTAACGCACAAATCCGCGGCCTTTCGCAGAATGGCTTTATCGGAACCATTCTTCTGATATGATTTCACACCAGCAACAGCGCCTACACGGCCTTTCTCTATGTATGCATCTACGATACGCCCATCCAATTCAGCTGATTCGAATGTCAAAGCTTCATGCACAGCATCAGATCTGACGCTTGCACGCGTCTTAGGAATTCTGAATAACGATCTTCTGCGTTCAAGACAGATTCTGCAAAATCGTCCTCGACTGTGAAAACATCCACATACGTCATCAAGCATTTTGCCATCGCCACCGATTTGCACAAGATGACAGAAAGCATTGACAATCTTTTTCTCCTCGCCTCGTCCAATCTGAACCTGTGGAAAATTGGGGAAAAACATAAATTTGATGTACTGCTTACAGGATAAAACTATGCTTATAGGATTAAATAACTTTAGCTTATAGGATACTAATTTATCATGTAACATATAAACTCCGGTACGGCCCAATCACTCTTCTCACTCCTCATAGTATTCTCAGCCCTATCAACCTTAATTAACGCACCTTAAAGCAATTGGACCCGAATGCAAACAATGGTTTGAGGATTTGGGTCAAAAAATCACGGAAAACTTTCAGCTTCGTTCGTCGAATCACGCTTGCACGCCAACTTTTGAACTTTAGCCCTCTGGATAGCAATTGTTTCTTGAGACAGTCTTCAGAGTGTGGTAGGCGGAATGGAGCGTAGGCCAAAAAATGCATCTGATAGGCATCTCCAACTACGCATATCCAACATGATTGGTAAAATGTAACAGAACGATGAGGATTGTTTAAATTTCGACACGACGTTATCTGCCTACCTGCATTCAACAATGCGATGTAAACTGGAAGTTCCGACATATTTCTGCTTGAAGACGTAGTCGTTTCATCAGCCCAGACTCCAAAGCACAAAGGGACGACCGGATTTCCGTCTATTTCGCCAAATCGGCTGGCATCGAGGCTGAACTGCTGAAAGAGTTTTCCTGTCGTGAAT
>JBBAON010000077.1:0-3893 GCA_040401435.1 Candidatus Methylopumilus sp. | reverse complement strand
CTAGCAGAGACATGATCCAAAAGCTCAGAGAAGAAGGCAGAGTCCATATCCAGTCATGGCGTAAGACCAGCGTGACTCAATGGTCTGCTGTGTATCGATACGGGATTGGAGTGGATGCAGATAAGCCTGAGCCTGTGAGCAGCAGCTCTCGGTTGCGTAAGCACCGATCCAAAGAAGATGCCGACACAAAGGAAAGAAGATTAGCCAAGCAGAGACAGCTCAAGCGTAAGATTAAGCGTGACCCGTTGACTGCTGCGTTCTTTGGTGAGGTTTAGTCTCTGTTAGGCAACATATTGCTGAGTTCAATGCGATACGGTTCTGGCTGTGCTGTCTGGGTATTAAGCAGACCAGTACCGCCCATGTAACGCAACATCGGATCGACTGGTGCAGCCATGTAATTGAATAATGGGTCTAGCGTGTTGCCGTAGATGTTTTGCATTGCTGGTGATAGATACGCCTTAGTAGCCAATGGCGGTATACCCAGAGAGAACATTGGACCGATTACGGGTTCACCCGTCAGGGCTGTACCGCCAACGACAGACGCGCCAAACTTGGCTGGCATTGAGGTTAGCAGTCCCATCATTCCAGATCGCTCAGAAGTGCCAGAAGTAGGAATCTTTGCCTTTAGAGCAGACTGCGCAACATCTGCCAAGTCTGTCAATGTTTGAGCGTTCTCACGACCAAGAATCTGTGGCAATGTTGTGGGGGATGCCTTGACATCCTTAATAAGATTGCGTCCAAACTTGGTAATGTCCATCTCGCCAGTAGGAAACATCGAGGACTGCTGAATATCCGCAAGGATTGCTTGGGACAGAGAGCGCTTCTCAGCATCGCTCATCAATGGCAGAACCTTGTTTGCCAATGAGTCCTGATTGCTAATGATGTAATTCACAGCAGTCTTGTCTGTGGTGTTCTTGAGCCTGTCGTTTAAGTCCTTGGCTTCACCGTAAGAACCACGCAATTCTTTCAGCTTTGTGATCTGGTCATCCATGCCAGCAGCTCTAAATGTCTCGTCTCTTGCGTCGTCCAAGGAGTTACGCAAAGCCCTAAAAGCCTCACCGACCTTAGTTCCCTTGTTGTTGTACGCCAAGTCACTAAAGAGTTGACGCTGGTCTTGGTAGTCGTTACCCGCAATAGAGCCTTTTTGCTGATAGCCAAGGTACTCAAACTCAGGAATGCCACTATCGACTAACTGCTTACGAAAGCTCGCCTCAAAAGCCTTGTAATTAGGCTTTGTGGGATCAAGTCCAGCTTGTTTCAAAGCAGAGTCCACCATTGCCTTCAATTCCTCGTTTGGCTTGCCAAAGTAGAACTGCTCAAAGCTCTCAAATAATGGGTCTTTGCGTAGTGCTGGGGGAATAGAAGACAGCAGTTTTCTAGCGCCAAGGATCGACTCTTGAAACTTAGGCACTTGAGCCAAGTCAATATCAGTCTGTGACGCGACTTGACGAATACCGCTACCGATATTATTTACATTGCGTTCTGCTGCATTCTTAATCGCACTTGCGCCAGACGAGAAAGCCGTGTCAGGTTGTGCTGGCATACCGCCAAAGATGTCTGCGACCTTGTTGATGATGCTTTGCGCATAGTCTGACTGCAAGCCATAGCGTCTTGTGAATTGACCAGCAGAGAAAGGCAGACTCGAAGCAGCAGCCTCAAATATGTTTGCAGTTCTGCTTGTACCTGCCTGAGCTGGTGTAAGAGCAGTCTCGCCAGTAAAGCCAAGTTGTCTAGCCTTGTCAGCAATGCTTGCTGCGCGTGTCTCTGCACCAGTTGGTGCTTGACCGCCTCTTTGACCCATACCAGCACCGCCAACCAAGGTTGATGTACCCATCGACGCAAGCATTGCGGGAATTGTTCCTAACGGTTGAGCTGCTTCAGCAGCGACCTGACCAGCAGCGCCAGCAGGTAGTGCCGTAATGGTTTGAGCCACAGGACGCTGTGCCATCTGCTGAGTGATTGCTCTGGTAACTGGTGAGACGGCAGTTTGAGCCAGTCTCTGCAAACCAGCGATCTGTGCTCCAGTACCGCCCACAGCTCCCATACCCGTCTCAAAGGCACGCTGACCAGTTGTAGTTGACTCTGGTACTCCAGCCTGAGTTAAGAGGTTCTGAATGGCTTGTGATGGTGGTGTGATGCGTCCATACTGACCGCCAGTAACTTTCTCAGCGCCAGCCGTTGCGGTATTGAGTAGTGCCGTCAATGCGTCACCTGCTGGAAGAGCCAATGATCCAGCCAACATCCCGACTGGTCCGAATGGCGCTCCCATTGCTGCACCAACCAAAGGAGGAGTCAGACCGCGAATGGCTGCGCCTGTATAACTTCCCTGTGGTTGTGTTTGTTGGAGTTGCTGTGCGCGTTGCATTTGTTGCACTTGCGGTGCAACTTGTGCAGGTGCAGCCTGTACTGGCGCAACTTGTGGTTGACCAGTCTGGATGCCAGCCTTAGAAAGCACCTCGGCAGCAGCACCGTTGCCGTAGACCTCATCGAACTTAGACGCAAGGTCAGGACGCTGAGTTAGCAGGAATATGTCTTTTTGAGTGGGTTTTGTTGCCATGATTACTGTCCGAATGGGTTAGACGGCACATACTTGAATCCCTTGAGACTCTTGTTGTTTGAGTAGTAAAAGTTCTCTTGTTGTTGAGCGTAATCGGCAGACTTCATGGCTAAACTTTTAATATCTTTTAAAGCCTGATTCTTTGACTCAAGTGATTTACTTGGATTAGCCAAGTCACCGACGGCAGTATCGTATCGTTTTGCGTCAGCGTCAGATGTTGGACCACTAAACTTAGGAGTCTTCAACGCAAGTTGTTGACTGTATTGGACTAACTTATCATTTGCGTCTTTAGCAGCAAAAGTCAAAGGTGTTATAGCGTTTAGCGTACCTTTAAACATTGCTTCGGTTTTACTTCCAAATGCTTCTGGTAATAAACCAGCAGCACGATCAGCTATTGCAGCGCTGTCTTCTGCATCCTTAGCAGACGCAAGGTTCTTTTGCACAACATCAAATTCCTTCTTCTGCGCATAGGAGAAAGCCTCTGGCTTATTGGCTTCGGCTTGCTGACGAAGTGCAAGCAATGCAGCAGCTTGTTGTTGAGCAAAACTTCTTGATTGCTCTAAGCCAGCAGCAGTTTGCGCAAACTGTGATGCAGATTGCTCTCTAGATGTTTGACGCTCTTGCGCATTACGAACACTCTCGCCAAGTTGACGAATACGCTCGTCTGCCTTCTCAGGATCAAGTGTTCCAGATGCGTAGCTCTTCTCGTACTGAGTTGCTATCTTCTTAATGCTGTCAGGAATTGTCGGGTCTTGCGTAAAGATCGCAAATGGATTCTCTTGCACGCCAGTCGTCAAAAACCCTGCGCGACGCAAGTCTGGGACTAACTTAGATATGGTTGCCAATGTCGCTAACGGGTCAGAAGACAGAGCCGTCAATGCTTGCAGTTTGTTTGGGTCGATGGTTAACTGTCTCTGCGCTGGCGTAACCTGCGCATTGGGCATCAAGTTGCCTTCGTCATCACGCACAACCCTTGTTGGAATTCCAGCAATAGTCATCTGCTCTGGAGTAATAGTCTCTTTAAATATTTGCGGATATAACTGGCGCATTTCAACTGCACGCTTTGCCTCATCGAGCTTTTGCTTCATCAACAAGTTTTGAAAAGCACCCTGCTGTGCTTGCTGGTATCCAGCAGAACCTGCTTGCAGAGCACCGCCAAGGGCTTGACCTAAAGATATTGGAGTACGGCTTGGACCGCCAGCTTGTAAGAGCGCTGCTGCTGCTTGCAGCATTGCTTGGTTTCTAATTCCACTTTGCTGGTCTGCACTTAGATAGTCTTCTAGTCCAGTACCACCACCGCCAAAGAGTAAACCGCCAAAGTCTTGCATTGTTGCCA
>JBBAON010000076.1:0-3981 GCA_040401435.1 Candidatus Methylopumilus sp. | reverse complement strand
ATGTCTTGTCTGTGGGGGTGAAGGCTTTCTCGGCTGCTTTTTCTGGGTTGTCTTTAAGTACTTTGATGATGTTGAGTAGCTCGGCTTGACGGGCGGGTTCGAATTTGGCTATTTGCTCGTTGGTGAGAGACATCAATTGACGTAGGTTGAGTGAGTTGACTAAAGGGGCCACTTGCTCAGCAGAGAGTTGAGCAACTTGCGTAGGTGGGAGCGCTGTGGCTATTTCAACTGGGTCTTTTTTGCTGAGAATGTCAGCTAGTCTTTGGGGTGTGACGACGTTGTTAGGTTGGGTTGCTGTTACGTTTACTTGTGTTGTATTGGGGTTGTTGTTTGCAACTACAACACCAGCCGCTGGCTGAGGACTTGCTGTGTTGGTGGTTTGGGTGCTTGCTATGTAAGTAGGTGATTGACTTGTAAGTGTCGCAGCCTGTGCGGTAACGATATTGGGGGTGTTAACGGCATTGACTGTATTGACAGCAGTTGTCGTAGCTGGATTCGCAGAAGCTGGAGTTGTACTGCTAGGTGTAGCGTTTGCCGTTGTAGTTTGGGTGGGTGTAGAAATAGTATTGGGGTTGGCAGTAGGCATCGCATTGCCTTGAGTAACATTAATTTGCGATGTAGTCGGGGAAGCTGTAGGAGAGTTAGCTGCAATATTTAGTGCGTTAGCTGCTGGGTTGGCAGGATTCGCTCCAGCATTGACGATCGTTGTGGTTGTTGTTGAAGTGGCAGGCGATGGACTTGTTGTTGTATTGCCAGACGAAATTACGTTGACTGTATTTACTGAGTTAATTGGGGCGTTGCTATTGGCTGAAGTTAATATGCCGCCTCCTGAACCAAACGAGCCGCCGCTTGAGCTTGATGCAAATGCTAAGACCGGTGCTGCACTACTGGTTGGAGATGTAGTTGACAAGACCGCGCTAGCGAAGCTAGGTGCCGTCGTTGCAGGCATGACAACTTGGGTGATATTGCTTGCAGTTGTTTGTGGACCTATGGCGGTACAAGGCGGCCCACCTGGACAGCCGGTAATTACGAGTTGACCGCTGACAAAGTTAAGGTTGTAATTGTTTGCTGTGCCATAAGGGGTGTTGAGGTAAGTGCCAGAGAATCTTCCGGACGTTGAGGCGCTTATGCCATTGGGATTGCTTACACTTCTTGCAATATCGCCGGTTGTTTCATTATTGACAAGCCCAGTCGCAGTAAATCCAGTTAATGTTTTTGTTACGCCATCAAATTCTGTTGAGCCTGAAAGGCCTATAAATGTGGCATTGGCTTTATTTACATTTAAGTTAGCACCTGTGTAGTTAATCGCGTAGTTACTGTTTGCGAGGGTGCTAGAGATGGCGTATGCGCCAACTGAACTAGATGGACTTGCTGTAGTGGATAGGCTGCCGCTAAATGTGTCGCCCGTCATCAAGCCTCTACCTGTTGATGCTGACTCAGAGTTGTAAGACAGGACAGGATTGGCTTCGCCATAGACCTTGGTTGCTGCATTAGCAGTAAGGTTGATAGGTCGTGCAGTTACGCTTAAGTTAGCACCTGTGTAGCTAATCGTATAGTTACTGTTAGCGAGGGTGCTAGTGATGGCATATGCGCCAACTGAACTGGTATTTGTGGTGGCACTAGAAATGGCGCCGCTGAATGCATCATTGTTGACCCAACCTCTGCCAGTAGAAGCAACTTCAGTCGCATAAGAGAGAGTGGGATTGGCCTCGCCGTATATCTTGGTTGCTGCGTTAGCGGTAATGTTGATGGGCCGAGCCGTTACGCTTAAGTTAGCGCCTGTGTAGTTGATCGCATAGTTACTGTTAGCAAGCGTACTAGTAATTGCGTAGGAAGTTACAGGACTATATTGGGCCGCGGTAGTAGATAAGACGCCGGTAAATGCATCGCCCGTTATCAAGCCTCTATCAGTCGATGCTGCTTCGGTTACGTAAGAGAAAGAGGGATTAGTTTCGCCGTAAACCTTATTTGCAGCATTAGCGGTAATGTTGATAGGACGAGCGGTTACGCTCAAATTGGCTGGGTTGTAGGTAATCGTGTAGTTGTTTGAATTGAAGGTGCCACCCGATAAGAGAGAAGGAGTGATCGAGTAGGTGCCCACATTTGCAGTTGAAAGATTTCCATTACCGGAGATGGCTAAATTTGCGTTGGTTGCTGTCTCGCCATTTTGAAGACCTAATGTGGTGAACTCAGACCCGTTAAGCGATAAAGAGTTTCCATATACGTTTGAGCTGCTGTTAGCTGTTACAGATAACGCAGCTTTTTTAATGATCCAATTTGAAGCGTTACCCGGAGAGAGAGCATAGAGGCTATTTGCCAAAGATAATCCAGAAAGATAATTAACTGTGTAAGTACCTGCCGCAGATGTACTTGAAAGGCCTGAGTAACTAGTGTTGTTGTTTGTGGCTGCTAAATTTGCAGTGCCTGTAAGGTTGAGGTTGGTTAATAAATTCCCGCCTGAATACGAATCATAGATTCCATAAGTCAACACAGGAGATGAACCATAAGTAATCGTCCCCGTGTTGAAGCGCACATAAAGCACTCCACTAGTAAAGCTCGGAAATCCAGAATTTATTGAGCTGTTGAGTAACCATATATTTGAATCCCAGCCAACATTTGTGAAAGTACTCAGAGTTTTCATCTGGGCAGAATTGATGCCGGTAATTCCTCCAGTTATGCTGTTAGCGCTGATATTAGAGGTTTGTGTATTCCAAAAAGAATTAGAAATTGATCCTGTATTTCCACCTGCAAATGGGTTTGCAGTACAACTGGTACAAACAACTGTTCCAGTTGAATATGAATTTGATACGTTGCTAACTGACCAATTGCTTCCAATGAATCCACCGACCCATGTCGAACCCGCCCCAGCGGTTACAGCGCCAGTTGAGTAATTGTTGGTTATTGATGAGCCGTTGCTGTTTCCAATAAATCCGCCAATATCACGAACGCTAGAAGTTGAAGTAACAGAACCGGTAGCGTAACTTCTTGTTATGACAGATGGTCCCTGTGCAAAGCCTACAAAACCACCAAAGTCACCACCAGTTCCGTTCAGCAACACATTTCCGGTCGCTTGTGAGTCTGAAATAGACCCGGAATTAAAGCCGACAAGGCCGCCGCCACCATAGTAGGCCTGACCGTTACCGCCAGTTCCTGAACCTGCGGTTACGTTTCCTGAAGCGTATGAAAATTTAATTGTTCCTGAACTGTCCCCACTCAAACCACCAATAGCTCTAGTTCTTGTACCGGTAGTAACTGATCCCGACGCGAAAGAATTACTAATGGTTCCAGCATTGCCGCCAACTAATCCACCAATGGATTGCGTAGAAGCACCTGAGGATACAGTTGTAGATGAACTGCTATTCGAGATTAATCCGTAGTTCGTTCCAACCAAACTACCAATATTTATGGCATCAGTGCTTGCCGATACGCTACCGCCAGCGAGACTAAGGTTGGAGATTGCTCCATTTGTATCGAGTATTCCAACTAAGCCAATGACTGATGTTGCGGGTGACTGTATGTATAAGTTATTGATTGAATGACCAAGCCCATTGATATTTCCAGAAAACCTACTTGTCCCGCCCCCAGCAATTGGTGTGAATCCGGCGCCGCTATTCCATCCTGAAGTAGTTGATGCATCTATATTTGATCCAATTGCATAATTTTTCGTAAGGTTTCCGTTCATGCCCTGAAGGTCTGTTCCAGTGACACTACCTTGAGCTCCTAGTGAGTTAATGACTGTATAGGGATTGCCAGATATGACAAGTGCATTAGTAGATGAAGATAAGACATTGGGTAAGCTAATTGAGGCTCCACTTCCAATATTAAAAACTCCACTACCGGAAACTGTTTCAGATTGACTTACTGTATTGGGGTTAACGGCTATACCAGCAGTTACTCCGGTTGCTGTGACATTAGCATTAACATTTACATTATTGGTCGCTGTCAATGTAAGAGTGGTGTTAGCACTCCAACTAACACCAT
>JBBAON010000075.1:0-3982 GCA_040401435.1 Candidatus Methylopumilus sp. | reverse complement strand
TGAAAGCCGTTTTACGAGCTTATCAGATCAACAGAATAAAGATCAGTCCTCAGAAATCAACATTTTTTCCAGAAACTTTCAAGATTCTTGGAGTTGCTTTCTCCCCTCTAGACTCTGCGCTGACACTGGATAAAGTGAAAGCACAGTCGATTCTAGACTGGGAAAAACCAGACAGTCTATACACTTTGCAAAGCAGATTGTATGCACTGAACTACTGGACAAAGTTCATTCCGAACCTAGCAGAAGTAAAATATCCTCTCAATCAGATATTGAGGAGCGGTATTTTTTCTTGGAATCAGGATGCTGACAATGCTTGGGAAAGCATCAAAGCTCTTGTGGCTCTAGACATCAGACTGACCATTCCTAACAAGGATGAGCAGCTGCTTGTAACCACAGATGCTTCTAAAATTGCTTGCAGTTGTATACTGTGGGTAGTTAGAAATGGCAATCTAAAAGTAGTCGGATGCTACAGTAAGCTGTTCAGTCACAGTGACAGTCTGAAAAACATCCATTTCAAAGAGACATATGCTCTAGTGCAGTCATTCACTCACTTTAGACCATATTTGCTCAACAGTGCTAAAAGCATTGTTGTATTCACTGATGCTAGAGCTCTCATGTGGGTGTCTAGAAACAGAGAATACAGCATAGCCTGTAACGGTCTAGTTAACAAACTAGCCAGAATTCAACTAGAAATTCCTCATAAAGTGTACAGTGTACCATCTGAAGTGAATTATCTAGCAGATCTGTTCAGCAGATCTTTCACCACCAGCAGGTTTCTGGACAAATCCAAGTTTGCACTTAGTAAGATGCAAGCTGGAAAAGTGCCACCCCTGACTGAGCCTTGCATTCTAGACGAAGCAGTTTTGTATCAATATTTTGCAAAACCTCTTATGTCAGAATCAAGTGACAGGCACCCAAGAGCCAAAGGAAAGATCTCCACTCCTAAGCCTATCAAATCTTTGTACAAATTGTTCAAAGATTGTACGCCAGAGGAGAAATACCTTTCTGCTCTTAGATTGTTGCAAGGATGGGATGACACCCACCTTTCACACTCTGAAGAAAGTAAAGATGTAGAATTCAATGCTCTGACCGTTATCGCTGAAAAGGATAAAAAACTATTTCAGCAATACAGAAAAGAGCAAATCAAGGCCAAAGTGCAAGACACAATGGCTAAGATTTACCCTCATCTGACAGATGAAATGGCCAAAAGAGTGCAAGCCACTCTGGAGGAGAATCTGTTAGCGCTAGCGCAAAATGAACTTTCAGAACAGCTGAAGGAAAATTTTCTAGCTAGAGAGCAAGAAGTTTCGCTCATGTCTTCTGAAACTTACAGTCAGTGTTGCAATGTTTGCACACCCTGCACTGTCAAGTTTGCATTGGCTCCACAGGCCAGACTCTTTCCTCCAGAGCTGACTCCTGACAATGCAAGGATCCTTTTGTCAACCACTGAAAAGATAACAGTGTTGCCACAGGAAGTTGTCCTGTATGATCTAGGTGTGCACCTACAGGTACCTCAAGGCTTCACAGCTATTTTGACACCTGTGCACCCCCAAGTCAGTGCTAGCCTGTATCACCACACAGGAATCACTAACGAAGACAAAGGGTTCTCCCTAAAGATCTTTGTCAAAAATACCGGTGAAATACCATTGGCTATTTCTCCAGGTTCACACATTGTCCAGATAGAACTGACTAACATAAGTCAACAAAAATCTAGCGACAAAGTCAGATCTTGCAATCACAAAGAAGGAAATGTCTGTGTGAAGCTGTCAAAATTCAGTGACTCTCTGTTGCATGAATTTTTGACAATGCATTCTCCATCACAGATCAGACCGTTGTCACTGCCTTGTCCTATCATGCTCCCCGAGGAGTCAGATGACAAGCTCAGTGTGCTCGCCAACATTGGCAGCCTAGATGGCTCCGAGCAATGTAACATTCAGAAAGAATGTGCAATTGCTCTTCAGACCATTGACAATGCACAAAACTGCAAAGTGAACCAGTTCACAAAGCAGCTTGTTGCTATGTCAGCGCAGCTCAACAGCCAGAGAGCTGAGAGACTGACTGCCATTCCACAGAATGCAGAGAATTTTCAGACTATCAAATCTGAAATTCTTGCAGAAATGTGCGAAAAGTTAGCTGTCATCAATCTGGATCTGATAAAAAACAAGTCTCTCTCGAGACAAACTTTTTCCAGAACACAGCAGAGCGATGACTACCTGTCCACAATTTATCAGTCTGTCCTGCAAGGATCAGAAGATTTTCCAAAATTCTTTATGAAGAACTCTGTTCTTTACAAAAGAATTTTCGACAAGTCACTATCTTTGGTGAAGTATGTGATTTGTTTGCCAGATGAGCTTTTGCCTTCTGTCATCCACACACTACACACCACTTTGGGACACCCCTCAGTCACTGCCACAAGAAAAAACTTTGAGGCATACTACTACAATCGACAGGCAGCAAAATGCATCACGGACTATGTCCGATCTTGCATTACATGCTCCTATGCTGGCAAATATGACTTGAAAAAAGTCAAGCCAAGCAGCACCAGAACTCTCAAGCCTACCAGACCCAGACAGCACATGTATTGTGATCTGATCCCCATGCCAAAGGGACAGTTCTCGTACATTCTGTTCTGCCTAGATGCGTACAGCCAGTACATCTACGCAGTGCCACTGAAAGATAAAACTGCGAACTCTGTACTCCAGGGCTTTCTGCAGATTTTTTCCACAGTAGGCTGGTATGACGCCCTGTACCTTGACAATGAGTCGTCATTTGTAAAAGTAGCCCAGCTACTTGTCAAATTGGCACCCATCTCAGTACACTACAGTACACCGTACTGTCACTTCCAGAACAATGCGGAAAACTACATTAAGTCGTTTAAGCGCAACTTTCTGAAGGTTCTAAACGATTCTGAAAATCCGCAGGACAACAAAGACTGGGCTCTTTGTTTGCCCACAGTCACTCAGAGTCTGAACAGACAGGTCATTCAGGCATTGGGATTGTCACGTGATACAGTTCACTACAATTGCCCAACTCAGTTTTATCCATTGGCAGAAATCTCTACAGAAGATAATGCTGATCTGCAGAAGCATTTCGATAATGCTATCCCAAATGTCTACGATGCTATGAAAGCAATCAGAGACAAACAGACAGCAAATTCGAGAAAATCGAAAGTGCCTGTCCTGTCCACAGGTCAGTTGGTGTTTGTCATTGACAACACTCCATCTGCACCAGGTGTTTCTTCAGTACTGAAGGCTCCTACAAAGGGTCCTTTCAGAATTGACAAACTAGAAGGCAGAAATGTCACATTAGTCGACCTAGAGGATGGAAAAACATTTCACTCCCATGTCGAACTTTTGCGTCCTTTGTCACTTAAGCAGTACAAAACTCTTTTGACAAAACAGTGGGACTTTAATAACCACTTCTCGAAAGTGGCTAAAAGTGCCAGGGTTACCAGATCTGCATTTGACAGAGCAATGGACCCCCTAACTAAAGAAGAAATATTGCAAAGTGAAGGACTTCTTGACATACAAGATCTCTTTCCTGACGCGCTAGACCCTGACACACTGGACTATCTGCCTCTAGAAGGTCAGACAGATCCACCGGATCCGCCTGTTGCTGTACTTGACGGAGATCCTCCAGATCTACCTGAAGAACAGCCAGAGACCGATGCCGATGCCGAACCGGAATTTAACTCTTATAGAGTGTCAGAAGAGACGAGTAAACTTTACAGAGAATGTCTAGATGTAAAATCAAAGACAAAATCTAAAAAAGTCTCGTTTACAGAGAAAGTCAGAAAATTTTTCAAATAAAGTAAGTCAGAATCATCCTAAATATTGTACCACGGCTTCAAGTAGCCTGGTGTCATGTTTTGTTACCAGTAATCCTGGAACATGCGGCACAAAGTTTCATAACTAAAACGAAACCAAAATGTCCAGTTAGGTACCTCGCCAAATAGGGGAACCAGAGCGAATTGTGACGCCAG
>JBBAON010000074.1:0-4129 GCA_040401435.1 Candidatus Methylopumilus sp. | reverse complement strand
CACATCGATTTCTAAAACGTAATCAATTGGGACGCCAGCATCCTTCATGGCTTGTGCTTGGGGAATCGTTCTTGGAAAACCATCAAACAAGTAACCTTTGCTGCAATCGGGTTGAGTTAAGCGATCTTTTACCAAGCCAATGATGATGTCATCGGAAACAAGGCCGCCGGCATCCATAATTTTTTTAGCAGCAATGCCAAGTTCAGTTCCAGCTTTAACGGCAGCGCGCAGCATGTCGCCTGTCGAAATTTGTGGAATGGCAAATTTTTCGCAAATGAACTGAGCTTGTGTTCCTTTGCCAGCACCTGGTGCACCGAGCAGAATTAAGCGCATTGTTTTCCCCTTAGAAGCCCTCATTGTCCCGTATTTTTTCGGGATCCTTTGTTATCAATTCTTAGGATTATCCCCGAGAGCCCCTGAGTGACCCGATTCTGGGCTAGCTGGCCAAGATGCGGCGTACCCGCTCGAGGTCTTCAGCTGTATCAACCCCTGCTGGTGGGGCTTCACTGGCTGTATGGACGGCAATACGATATCCATTCCAGAGGGCGCGAAGCTGTTCTAGAGCCTCTGTTTGCTCTGGTGGCGCAGGATCAAGGCGGGTATAAGCCTCTAAAAAGTCGGCACGATAGGCATAGATACCCAAATGACGTAAATGGGTGATGGCTTGCTTCGAGTCAGGATCCCGCACAAACGGAATAGTGGCTCTAGAGAAGTAGAGCGCCTCATTGGCGCGGTTAAGGACTACTTTAACTACATTAGGGTTGGTAATTTCTGCGGCATCGACAATGGGCACTGCCACAGTTGAAATCGCACACGCAGCATTATCAGCTAAAGTTTGCGCAACCTGATTGATCAGCTTTGGAGGAATCAGTGGTTCATCGCCTTGAACATTGACCACTAAAGTATCTGCTGGAAGTTTTAACAGTTGCGCCACTTCTGCAATGCGGTCTGTGCCTGTTGGATGATCGGCACTAGTTAACAAACACTCAATACGATATTGATCACACACTGCCTGAATTTCTGGTGAATCAGTCGCAACCACCACACTTTGGGCATTGGATTGCTGCGCACGTTCTGCTACCCGAATCACCATGGGCTTACCACCAATGTCAGCGAGTGGTTTACGAGGTAAGCGAGTGGATCCCAGTCTTGCAGGAATAACTACTAAAAACTCTGGGGCGTTAATACTCATTCGTTTGATAGTAGTTAATCAATGCTTAATTAATTTCATCAGCAGAAAGGCTGCGAGCTTCATCAATTAGCATGACGGGTATGTCATTACGAATCGGGTAGGCCAAGCGATCCGCTTTGCAGATGAGCTCATGTTTTTCTGCATCTAAATGCAAAGTACTTTTGCACAAAGGGCAGACCAAAATCTCTAATAAGCGCTTGTCCATATTTGATCTTTGTTATCTTTTATAAAGTGTATTGATTTGGATCGGGTCTCTGCAGAATAGACTGCAACCATTCTGCTAATGTATTTGGAATCTCTAAACTCATCGGAACCACCCAAATGCGTTCATCCTGCATTGAGGTACATTTTACGGCATCCTTTTCGGTTATGAGGATGCACTCAGCATGGATGGCAGAGAAAAATTCTGGGGTGTAGGTAGCATGATCAGCCAGGCCAATGCACTTACCTGTAACACCTTGTTTCATCAAGTCATCAAAAAAGCGCTGTGGATTACCAATTGCGGCAACAGCAGTGATTTTGTTTGGAAGGTACTTATCGGCAATAGTCGCTATTGACTGGGTGTTATTTGGATTATTCAGTTGATAGGGTGTGCCCAGCAGACTGCTCAGCGTAAAAGCGCGTCGCCCCAAATAATATTCATCGATGTGATTGGAGGGCGCTATAGCTCTAGTCGTTAGAGTGGCATCTCGCTCGCGTGATGCAGGCTCCCGTAATGGGCCGGCAGGTAGCAAGAAGCCATTACCTTCACCGCGTTGATCGCGCACTACAAATTCAATATCACGTCCGCCTTCGCGAGCAGGCCAGCGTAGTAGGCTTCTATGCTGTAAGCCATCATCGCTAATGATGACGTTCACTGAGGGGTCATGTTTTAGCAAAGACTGAATGCTGAGGGTTCGTTTGGGGTGGACCCAAATCGGAAACTGGTTATCTGTGCGCTGAGCAATTAAGACGGGCTCATCGCCAACTTCAGAGGGATAGGAGTCGCTTTTTACTTGGCGGGGTGTGCTCGATGCAGTTGCACCATAACCTCTACTAATAATCCCAGGCTTCCAACCCATGCGTGCGAGTCGCTCTGCTAATGCAATTACGATGGGTGTTTTACCTGTGCCGCCAACTCGGATGTTGCCAACAATAATGATGGGGACTGCTTGTGGTTTGCGTCTCCCTAAATTCAACTCATTCAGTAGATCTAAGGCTTGGTTTACCCAACCATACACTTTGGATAAGGGCCAAAGCACAAGACTGGTTGGCCCACGCCTTTCCCAAAACCGAGGAGCCTCATTAAAGAAAGAAGATTTTTTTTTGGATGACATTAAAGGCGACTAGTTAAGCGCAATGTTTTGGTGTGTTGAATTACTTCTTGGTAGTTTGACTGCTAAATACAATATTTGCTAGGTTGGCATCACGCGCTGCCTCTAAAGCGCTCATAACGGCTTGGTGGGGGGCTTTAGCATCGGCATCGATATTGACTTGGACGGCATTGTCTTCGTTGAGCACATGGAGGCTATTGCTCAATTGGCTCCGGTCAGTAACCTTGCCGTTAATGGCAAAGCGCCCATCACGACTGACTGCAATATGAATTTGTTTCACCTCCGACTGACTTGCTGCGCCATTGGCAGTAGGTAGGGTGATCGCTAGCTCTTGGTAGCGGGTAAATGTAGTAGAGATCATCAAAAAGATCAGTACTACTAACAGTACATCAATGAAGGGAATGAGATTAATCTCGGGCTCTACCGGAGCTGTCCTTACCCCTAGTGAAAATTGACCTCGATATTGAAGCTTATTTTCTAACCAACTCATTTTGTATCCGCAGAATGTGGATAGAGTTTTTTAAATAGTTGACGGGTAAATTCTTCGCACTCATGTTGGCGTTGATTTGCCATCGCTCGCAGGCCACGCCATGCTGCTAATGCTGGAATAGCAATGAGTAAACCAAAAGCGGTGTTGTAGAGCGCAATTGAAATACCATGCGCTAATTGTTGGGGACTGCCAACGCCCTGACTGCCGAAGATTTCAATCATGCCAATTACGGTCCCAAATAGTCCCAACAGAGGAGCAACGGTCGCGATGGTGGCCAAGATGCCAAGATAGCGCTCTAGCTTTAACCAAGTGGATTGAGCGTTGGCTTGTAGTTCTTCTAAGGCTGAATCTGCAGTGTTACCAGAAGCTTTTTCTCGAAGGATGCAGGCAAAGAGGCTGCCAACGGGGGAAAGTTGGCCGACAGCACTAATTTCAGATTCTGAGACTGTTTTTTGCTGGAAAATGGCATTTGCCAGTCCAAATACCGTTGCTAAGCTATCTTTAGGAAATAGGTGAATTTGGCGCAAATACCAGGCACGCTCAATGACAATAGCCAGTCCGATAATAGAGATGAGGAGGAGGGGCCAGATAGGCCAGCCCGCAGACAGTAAGATTGAGTACATAAGCTCAGTACTTTAGCTGAATTAAAAACCGGTTTTCATAAAGCTAGCCTGTGGATAACTCTGTGCAAAACTTTTCAGTAAGAGTGCTGTAAGTCCTTGATTGATGGTCAAAGTGGGCAATATTAGGGGAAACATTCTAAAATTAGTCTGATTAATTATTGATATATATCAATGGTTTGCATTAATTTTGTTGGATTTATGAGACGTTTTGGGTCAGTAATTACTTACTTTTAAGTATTCCACCTAGAGCGTATTGGCTTCTGTGGATATTTATTGGTCGCTCAGCCTGCTAGCTGTGTAGAAAAAGAGAAAAAATGTCGGAGATATCAAAGGAAATTCTTAGTATTGGTGATCTAAACCGCGCCATTGCGAGCTCTTTAGAGGAGCGCTTTGATACCGTTTGGGTTAGCGGGGAGATTTCCAATTTCAAGGCTTATGACAGTGGGCACTGGTATTTCTCGCTGAAAGACGAAGAAGGGCAGATTCGCTGCGTGATGTTCCGCGGTCGGAA
>JBBAON010000073.1:0-4134 GCA_040401435.1 Candidatus Methylopumilus sp. | reverse complement strand
TATAGAAGACATAGAAAATTCCAAAATATAGAAGACATAGACACCGAGCCAAAATCTAAAATTCCAAAATATAGAAGACATAGAAAATTCCAAAATATAGAAGACATAGACACCGAGCCAAAATAAATGGTTAGCACGGGAATTGTTAGGAATCCTCAAAAAAGAGAGATGCAAAATGCAATCAAGTGAAAATCCAAGCAGCGGCAATTTCAGAAATTCCTTTTCCAAAAGCAACCTACAAAAGAGAAGTGAAAAGTGTAGAAAACATATCCGCCGAAAGTGAAAAGAAGGAAGGTTCTCTCAGCCTGAAAAGCTAGGATTTGAGTTGGCTCCTTCAAAGCATTCATATGTCAAAACTTTGTGTCGACTTGACAACTTGGCTATGAACACAAATGCATGCCTTCCCACCAGAAGTCTTTCGAAGTTCAAAGCCGCTTGACGGGCAATAATGCGCACTAGGTGATGGCTTCGGCAGGATCTTGCAAGTCAAAATTTACTGACGATTCCTACAAAATTCCAGTTTTGCTTCGCGGAAATGACAGATGTGCGTAGCCAGGTCGATGAGGACCAAAGTGGCGACAGAAACTGTAAAAGCCGGATTGCCTAGGAAATTAAGGCATGCTGATCTGGAAAAACGGTAAAGCACATTTCCAAGAGGCAGTGAAAACCGACAAAACACAAAAAATGCTAACCATGCGCTACCTTCTGGTGAGTTGTGTCAAATTTTTCAATCCCCCGAAAGTGAAAAGACACATGTGGCGCACAACATCGAATGAAGTCAAATGTTTCACTGTGCTGATCTGGCCACCAGCTTGATTGCGGTCAACCACCCAACAAAGTTCGCTGTGACACTGAAAATTTGTGCCTACACTGATGTGAAAACCCCTTGCAGAGGTTCAAGCCGAATTGACAAAAGTGTCTAATTTTTCTAAAATTTCCCGCGACGCCAAAGTATCAACCAAAACTAGCCGATGGCTGTGGATGCGATCTTTCAGGGTCGCTCGACTCTATCGCCATCTTAGAAAACATTAAAAAAGCTCAAGCCAAAGACAGAGTGTAGTGGAAATCTCACCAAGAAAAGCAAGTAAAAATAAAAGCAAGTAAAAATCTCACCAAGAAAAGCAAGAGAATCAAGTAAAAATCAAAGCAAGGAGGAGGAAATCTCACCAAGAAAAGCAAGAGAAAATGAAATGTGAAGAAAAGCAAGAGAAAATATTCCAAAGAAGAGAAAGAGAGGTGAGTGTAGTGGAAAGAAGAAATCTCAGCAAAAAGAAAGAGAGAGAAAAGTGTAGAAAAAATATCCACTTTTCAGATTTTGACTCAGCGAAAACTCAGCAAAAATCAAGAGAAGAAGAAAAGTGAAAAGGATTTTAAGTTTACATGGAAAAAGCTTAGCTGGAGAGTGAAAGAAGAAGGAGGAAAGGAAGGAGAGAGTTTAGTGAAAATAGCAGCAATCGAGTGAAATTTCGCAAAGTGTCTAATTTTTCTAGAAAAAGCTGAGTGGAAAAGTGACCAGGAAAACAGAAGGAAAACTGAACCAGAAAAACCAAGAAAACTAGAAAAATAGTGTAAATCAAAGCTACAAAAAGGATAGAAAATAGTGGAAATAAAAGCAACAGAAAATATTTTAAATAAAAGCTGCGAGAAAGGAAATCTCAGCAAAACCGTGAAAAAGAGTGAAAGAAGAAAGTGGAAAAAGCTGAGTGGAAAAGTGAGAAGGAAAAACAAGAAAGAGGATAGAAAACATGGAAAAAGCAAAATGTAGAAAATCTAGAAAACCACCGAAAGGGAGAAAACAAAATGACGTGGCAAAACTAAGGAAAACTGACAAGACAAAGTGAAGAGAAAAGAAAGAGAGAAAACCGTGAAAATCCTCTCCTTTGCCAAAACTGAACAGAGAGAGAAAATAGCAAAAGATGAAGGGCAAAGGGAAAAAGCAAGGCAGCGATAAAAAGGTTTAGTGAAATCCATAAGCCTCGCAAAGGGAAAAAGCCAAAACAGTGACTGAGAAAAGTTTTGCAGGTTTAAAGAGAAGATTTAGTGAAAAGATGAGAAACTCGCCAAAGACAGTCAAAAGAAAGAGAAGATTTAGTGAAAAGATGAGAAACTCGCCAAAGACAGTCAAAAGAAAGAGAAAAAAGCCAAAGACAGAATGAAGTGAAAATCAAAGTTGACCAGCGACGGGAAAATTGCGAAATGACATGAAGCCCGCCAACTTTTGGTGCGCTGCCAAGTCTGAACCGTGACCAAGTAACCAACCTGCCCAAATCGCCGAAAGTGCAAAAAAGCTAAATCATGAAATCTCAGGATGAAGGGGAGTCGAGGAAAGTCACTCCCTTTGGTCTGCGACACTTTCTTCAACAAGCAAAAGCTTAGCGGCACGACCTTGAGTCTTGTTTCACATTTGTGCCTAAAACCTTTTCACGCAAGTTTTTCACGCACTTTGAAGCTCTTGAGCAACTCGGCACCTTCCTGTGAACGGCAAGCCGTTACCATAAAAAGATTCACCAAAAATGGATGATCGAAGTTCGACGCAAAACGAAGAAGAATCTTTTGCTGCGCATTTTTGCAAAGAGCGAAAAGGATGCCTGATCACAAGGACAGCTCGCTGCTCAAGAATGTGGCGGAACCCAAAACGTCGACAACCAAACGCGGCGTCATTGAAGAAGTGGAAGAGAGACAGTGAAGAAGTGGAAGAGAGACAGTGAAGAAGTGGAAAAGAGACAGTGAAGAAAGGAAAAAGAAGGAATTTGCAAAAAGGCAATTTCTCTATAACCAGAAAGGAAAGAGAAGGAAAGAGAAGGAAAGAGAAGGAATTTGCAAAAAGTGGTGGAAATGTTTTCGTCGACAACTATTTTGCAAAATCCAAGTCAAATGTTTCTTTCGTCGAGTCAGCGACTAAAAAGAGCAAATGCGCTGCCAAGTTTTGCACGCACTTAGAAATGCAAAGTGAAAAGGCAGCTACAAAATGAAAAGTGGCGGCGGAAAACGTCGACAACTAAAGAAAACCAAAATCAAAGTGCAGACTGCGCATTTGGATTTCTGTCGACGCACTTTGAAAATCAATGCAAACTGAAGGAGAGAAGGAAAAGGAAAGGAGGGAAGCAAGGGAAAAAGAAGAAAGTGGCAGAAAAACGTGGAAAAAGCTGAGAAAACGTGGAAAAAGCTGAGAAAACTTGTACTGCGCACTTTGAAAAAGTAAAAAGTGGCAGAGAAAGAAAAAGTAAAAAGTGGCAGAGAAAGAAAAAGTAAAAAGTGGCAGAGAAAGAAAAAGTAAAAAGTGGCAGAAAAACGTCGACAACTATTTTCCGAAAAACTTGTACTGCGCACTTTTCAATTTCTTCTATAACAAGGATGAAAAGAGAGTGAAAGAAGAAAGTGGTGGAAAACGTTTTTGCAAACGTCGACAACCAAATCCCAAAATCTAAAAAAGCAAGCTGGAAAAGCAAGCTGGAAAAGCAAGCTGGACTCACAGGCAGCGTGGGGCTGCAGAGAATTGCCTTTCGAGGGAAAGCAAAGACCAGCATAGAAAACAGTCTCGAGGAAAGTGCAAAAAGCAAAGAGGGCAATTCTGAGGAAAAAGCAAAGAGGGCAATTCTCAGCAAAAAGCAAAAACAATGAAAGCAAGAGAAAATCAAAGCAAGAGAAAATCAAAGCAAGAGAAAAGATGACTGTAAAAGGGAAACAGGTTCAGCCAAAGAAGAGAAAGAGAGCCAAACGCCAGGCGAGTCAGAATGAAAAAAGGTCTCTTTCTAAAATGCATAACGCGCACTTGGAAATTTCTGAGATTTAGGCGAGAGAAGGAAGTGCGCACTTTGAAATTTCTAAATCTTGTACTGCGCACTTGGAAATTTCTAAATCTTGTACTGCGCACTTGGAAACTTTTACTACGCACTTAGAAATACAAAGTGAAAAGTGAAAAGTGGAAATGAAAACGTCGACAACTATTTTCAAAATTGCAAAAAGTGGAAATGAAAAAGTGGAAATGAAAAAGTGGAAATGAAAACTATTTTCAAAATTGCCAGAAAACAGTCCAAACCAAGCTAAGCCAACTCTAAAGGAAGGGCAAGCAGGCTAAGGTGAGTGTCTTTGTGGAGCAAATATTGGTTCACTTTTGCCAAAAACGTGACCTTC
>JBBAON010000072.1:0-4168 GCA_040401435.1 Candidatus Methylopumilus sp. | reverse complement strand
CTTTCAAAGATTGGGGCGATATCGGCTTTGGTAATTTCTAGTAAGGTCGAATGGGCCTTAGCGCGGACATTGGCTGAACGCGGCTCACCGGTTAGCAAAGACATCTCCCCCACACACTCTCCAGGCCAAATTGTGGCAACTACTACTTGTTCACCTTGATCATTTGGAATAGTGACCTCAAGACCGCCTTCGATCAAGATATACATACTATCTGCAGTATGTCCTTTTTCAATCAGCAATTGATTAGCTCGGCAATTCACAATCTGAGCTGCTTCAGTTAAACGAATGACCTGCTCAAGATTCAAAGCCTTCAGAATACCAAAGCGATAAACATCTTTAATACGGCTCTTAATGGTGTCGACAATCTCTGAAGATTTAAAGACCTCAACAGTTGAATTCATATTAATGCCACCCAATTTAAAGAAGCGGGCGACAGACAAGTTCACAATACCGTTGGAACGAATTGGAGGGATTGTCGGACTGCATTCGTATACCAAGAAGAAGGTGTAAGCACCATTATTAATCTTGGCTAAAAATGCGCGATACCAAGGAAAAAAGTTGGGATCATTCTTGATAGTGTATTCAGCAGCCTGGATCAATAGTTCAATGACTCTATCAGCATCATTACCTGAATCTAACTCGACCTCCAAAATACGGCGGGCGCCCATTTTTTCGTCCTGCTTAGACAGATTGATGTAATCGAGATTAATAAAGCGACGATTCGGAATTCGAACGTTATATTTCAATACAGTTCTAATAGTGACCATGCGGCGATCCATCTGCACAATCTCATAGTAACCACCACCATCGCCTCTAACCTGGATCTGATCACCAATACTAATCAAGCCATCTGATTGAATCTGAATACAAGCAACAATGTCAGCAACCGTCTCACGTAATACATAAACAACACCAAATCCAATTGCACCTGAAGCTGCTAAGAGCTGACCAGCTGAATGGTCGTACATCACAATAAAGCCAAACAGGCCAATGACACCATAGCAACTAATCGTCACTGCTTGCACCAAGATTGCTGGGACTTCATTACTTTTGGTCACATGATTAAAGCGCACCACAAAGTGGCGAATCGACATGTCCACCGTAACGGCAAATAAAACAAACTGGACAATCGCTGCTATATCTTCAAAATGCGCAGTATGTTTATCTGCTAAGTCAGAAATGTCCCATGCCAAGAATGAGCCGAAGCTAATGTCAAGCCAAAATGCATAAATGACATTAGCAATTACCAATAACCAATAAACTGGTTTTGGTAGGGAAAAAATATTATGGTCAGTCTTCATGATATTTGGGTGTGGAGTTGTGAAATAGAATTATGCAGGATTGTAGAAATGCCCCCATAACTACAGTGAGGACTTATAAACTGAAGACTATTAAGGAAATTAAGATACCCCAGTTGATTTCGCAGAGCAATTGATTTTTCAGGATAAGGTCCTGCCCATTCCTCACATAAGCGGTCTGTCAGCAGCTTACCCCTAATAGGCAGCACGCTGGATGCAAGATCCGCCTCAACTAATAGCATCGCTAAACAATCTACGTGCTTAGGAGACTTGAGAGAAAGACGCTCTAACAAAGCTTTATATTGCCCGTGATCGGTAGCCAAAATCCAAGGTGTAATCGTTTTCAGAATATTTTTGCTTGTCTCAGACTCATATCCATTCTCTAATAAAAGAGTCTCTAATGAATCCAAGCTCTGCTGCTCAATCTGAAATGGAACTGAATTAATAAGGCCAGGGTGACCTAAATCATGAGCAGCTGCAGCAAGCAAGAGCTGCCATTTTTCCAGCGAAGATGTTTCCCATGCTTGACTCAGAGATCCATTATCTTTGGCGCCGACCTCCTGCCCAAGCAAGAAAGAAAGCATCAGACATACATCCATCATGTGCTTCTTCGAATGAAATGCAGGTTCATTACGCTCAATTGCGATGCGATCAATTTCTGATCCAACCGTCACAATTATGGATTTATATGGATTAGGCTTAAGATCCCAGTTTCTCCATAAATTAGTATTGACCAGAGCTTCTAAAAGAATATGCATGCTATGTACTTCTTTTTCAATCCCAGCAAGAAGTTCCTCTAAATCCTGAGAACTTGACGCTCCATGATCCCCATCTAAAAAACGATTTAGATAAGATAGTAGGTCAAATGATTGAGCTCTCATTTTTTAGATTGGATTATCTTTAACATACAGGCAGTTTATACAAAATGAATGGCATACAGATATATATCACCTTAAATGCCAATACAGCTTAAATTTAGATATAGTGAGGTTTGATATCAATTTAACGAGGTCCCAAATGCGTATCCTAAAAGCCCTTCTAGTCATTACAGCCATTTTGTCCAGCGGCTTGTCCCTGGCGCAAACAAAAATTATTGTTACGCATCCTGAAGTACCAGCACCTACCTTTTTGGACCATGGAAAACCAGGCCAATCGATTGGGGATGTAAGACTATGGCACTTTCCCGCGAAAGCGAATGATGGAACCAATCTAACTACTGACTGGATCATGACCACTACAGGAGTGATTAGTGATAAAGGAGTGGAATACCGAATTACTTCTGCTGTTTTTTCTTTTGATGATGGCACTAAAGATCAAATCGTCATTCAGGGCGTTGCAAAATATTCTAGCTCTAAGGCGACCTTAGATGAGGCAACTAGTACTAGACGTGCCATCACTGGTGGCACTGGTAAATTTGGGGGTGTTGGTGGCTGGATTGAGACAGAGCATCTTACTGATGGATCTTGGCGACATACTTTGTATATTAAATAAAGATACAAATCTTTAAATAAAAAACCCAGCATATAAGCTGGGTTTTTTATTTAGCAAGTATTCAATTAGCTCTTAGGATTCATACGATAAAACACTAGTAAATCATTTCTACCTACTGGCGCAGCCAGATTAGCCTCGATATCAGCTAAAAACTTTGCAAAGGCTTCAGTATCCTCAAGTGAGGCAGCCTGTTCTGCATTCTCCCAAATTCCAAAGCCTTCCACAACATTCTGCGCTTGATTACCAACAATAATGACATCATGCAAATCAGGATGGCCTGCTAGTACCTCTTGAGCAAACTGGTGATAGCGATCACAAACTTTCTGAAATGACCCAGGTTTAGTTTTGAGTGAGAGGTGCGCAACGTGTGACATATTACTTCCTTTACTTTTGATGGTTGTAGTTAATCTCTTTTATAGCCAGCTTGAGAGCCAAATAATTTTTCTCTTTGGGACCAATCATGAGTCTCATTCCATAATTCTAAAACTTTTGGAGCTTCGGCCTCAAAGATCGGATGCATCGAAGCATCGCAAGTATCTGCAGTGAGCTCTAGTCGGTGGCCAGAAGGATCAAAGAAATAAATGGAGCTAATAAAATCATCATGATTGGTTGGCCCCAAAACCTCAATACCTTTTGCGATTAATTCCTGTTTCGCTTTAAGTAAGACCTCCATGCTTTCTACTTTGAATGCAAAGTGCTGAATCCAATCAGGAGACTCCATATCTTTAATACTCCCCGGATCTTTGGGGCATTCAAAGAACGCAATGCAAGCACCGTCTTCCATCTCAAAAAAGATATGGATGTGTGGGCTATAGGCACCGGTAGATGGCACATGATCCTCGCCCATAGCATGAGAAAACTTCAGACCAAGCACTTCGGTATAAAACCGAGTGGTTTCTTTAGCATCTAAACATCTATATGCGGCGTGATGAAGTCGTTTACAGAGCATGTGCCCTCCAATTTATTGTTGAGCTATACCAGCGGTAGCTAAAACTTTTCTCCACTTCGCAATCTGACCACTCACAAATTGTTTCATTTGATTACCAGATATCGAGGTAGTGACTATGCCGCCAGTATTTTCTAATTTTGCAATCACTTCAGGGTCTGCTAGCACCTTCAAGAGTGCAGTATGAAGCCGCTTCTGAACTTCTGGACTAGTTCCTTTGGGTGCTGCTACCCCAGTCCAGGAAGTAACTTCATATCCTGGAATCGTTTCTGCTACGGGAGGCACACCAGGCAATAACTTATAGGGCTTTAATGAGGTCACTCCAAGAGCGCGCAATTTTCCTGCTTCCATTTGTGCCTTGGTAACTGTAATGGAGTCAAACATCACATCAACCCTACCACCGAGAACATCTTGTAATGGTCCAGCACCACCC
>JBBAON010000071.1:0-4200 GCA_040401435.1 Candidatus Methylopumilus sp. | reverse complement strand
CTTATTTTGGCAAATTTGGAGTAAACTAGTAGCGCAGCTTTTGCATTGGCTATAAAGGCCATGAAAGCTTGCGAAAATTTTACAACAAGTGGGGAAATTTGGTTGAAAGGGAGGGGGGCAACGACTTTTGAATACAATATGGGTTTGAATTTTACAGTATGACATGATAAGGATTACGAATTTCACGATATTCCACTTTTGGATTCAAGAATTCTGGCGTCACAATTCGCTCTGGTTCGATTATTTGGCAAAGAACCTAACGAGACAGTTGGTTCCGTTTTAGCTGTGGAACCGTGTGCCTATAGTTCCAGAATTACTGGTAACAAGTCATGACACCAGGCACTTTGAAGCCGTGGTACAGTATTTAGATCAACTTTTGACGTACTTTATTTCAAGAGTTTTCCAAGAATTAGGCAATTTTGTCTGAAAATGCTACAACTCTTTTAGGCTTTGTCATAGATTTCGAATCTAGACTGGTTCTATAGAGTTTGCTGGCCTCTTCTGACACTCGGAATGAGTTGAATTCCAGGTCGGCAACAAGGGCATCATCTAGCTGTTCTTCAGGTGGATCTGGTGGATCCCCGTCAGGTTCAGCAGGTAGCGGATCCGGAGGATCTGGCTCACTGTCAAGTGGCAGATCGTCGGGAATGACATCCGGCTGGTCAGGAAAAAGATCTTGCATGTCAAGGAGACCCTCGCTTTGCAATATCTCATCCTTAGTGATGGGGTCCATGGCTCTGTCAAACGCAGACCTGGTTACCCGGGAGTTTTTAGCCACTTTCGTGAAGTGGTTATTAAAATCCCATTGTTTTGTCAGCAGTGCTCTGTACTGCTTTAGCGACAAAGTACGCAGAAGTTCGACATGGGAATGGAATGTCTTTCCATCCTCGAGGTCGACTAGCGTGACATTTCTGCCGTCCAACTTTTCAATCCTAAAGGGGCCCTTTGTGGGGGCTTTTAAGATTGAAGAAACACCTGGAGCCGATGGTGCATTGTCAACGACAAATACCAACTGGCCAGTGGAAAGGACTGGAACTTTTGATTTCCTTGAATTGGCTGTTTGTCTGTCTCTGATGGCTTTCATAGCATCATAGACATTTGGGATCGCATCCTCAAAATGCTTCTGCAAATCAGTATTGTCTTCTGCAGAGATTTCTGCCAGAGGATAGAACTGAGTTGGGCAATTGTAGTGGACAGTGTCACGGGACAAGCCTAAAGCTTGTATGACCTGTCTGTTGAGACTTTGAGTCACAGTTGGCAGACAAAGAGCCCAGTCTTTGTTGTCCTGTGGATTCTCAGAGTCGTTCAGAACTTTCAGAAAATTGCGTTTGAACGATTTGATATAGTTCTCAGCATTGTTCTGGAAGTGACAGTACGGAGTACTGTAGTGGACAGAAATGGGAGCCAATTTGACAAGTAGCTGCGCTACTTTCACAAATGACGTCTCATTGTCAAGGTACAAAGCCTCGTACCAGCCAACAGTTGAAAAAATCTGTAGAAATCCCTGTAAGACAGAGTTTGCGGATTTATCACGGAGTGGCACAGCGTACACGTACTGACTGTACGCATCAAGGCAGAAGAGAATACACGAGAACTGGCCCTTGGGCATGGGGATCAGATCACAGTACATGTGTTGTCTGGGTCTGGTCGGCCTGAGAGTTCTGGTGCTGCTTGGCTTGACTTTTTTCAAGTCATATTTGCCAGCATAGGAGCATGTAATGCAAGATCGGACATAGTCCGTGATGCATTTTGCTGCCTGTCGATTGTAGTAGTATGCCTCAAAGTTTTTTCTTGTGGCAGTGACTGACGGATGTCCTAAAGTGGTGTGCAGTGTATGAATGACTGAAGGCAACAGCTCATCAGGCAGACAAATTACATATTTCACCATGGACAGTGACTTTTCAAAGATTCTTTTATAAAGAACCGCATTCTTCATAAAGAACTTTGGGAAGTCTTCTGAGCCTTGACTGACAGAATGGTAGATTGTGGACAGATAATCATCTGACTGTTGGGCTCTGGAAAAAGTTTGTCTTGAGAGAGACTTGTTTTTGATCAGATCCAAATTGATGACTGCTAGCTTTTCGCACATCTCTGTTAGAATCTCTGACTTGAGTGTCTGAAAATTCTCTGCTTTGGGGGGCAGTGAATTCAGTTTCTCTAATTTCTGGCTATTTAGCTCAGTTGATCTGGCAACAAGCTGCTTGGTGAACTCATTCACATTACAGTGGTTAGCACAGTCAGGTGTCTGGAAAGCTAGTGCACATTCATTCTGAATGTTACTACGCTCACTTTCATCGAGGCTGCCAACATTGGCAAGTACACTGAGCTTGTCATCTAACTCCTCGGGGAGCATGATGGAACAAGGCAGTGACAATGGCCTGATTTGAGACGGAGAATGCTTTGTCAAAAACTCATGTAACAGAGATCCATGCAACTTTGATAGTTGCAGGGAAATGTTGGCTGCACTGTGGTTGCAGGCTTTGTCACCAGACAGAGGCTGATCTGTTTTAGTCAGCTCTATTTGGACAATGTGTGAGCCTGGAGAAATGGCAAGAGGGATTTCACCTGTATTCTTAATAAAGATTTTTAGGGAGAATCCAAGATCTTCAGTTGTGATGCCTGTATGATAATACAAGCTCGCACTGACTTTAGGGTGCACAGGTGTCAGAATGGCTGTGAAGCCTTGAGGTACCTGTAGATGCACGCCTAGATCATAGAGGACGACCTCTTGAGGCAGCACTGTAACTTTGTCAATGGTAGACAGAATGATCTGCGCATTGTCAGGAGTTAGCTCTGGAGGATAGAGGCTGGCCTGAGGGGTCAGTGCATACATTACAGTGCAGGGTTTGCAAACATTGCAACACTGACTGTAAGCCTCTGAGGACATTAGAGATATATCTGCTTCTCTGGCAAGAAAATCATCTTTCAGACTCTCTGAAAGTTCATTCTGCGCAAGAGCTAGGAGATTCTCTTCTAGAGTGGCTCGCACTCTTTTGGCCATCTCATCTGTGAGATGAGGGTAAATCTTAGCCATAGTGTCTTCCACCTTGGCTTTGATTTGCTCCTTTCTGTATTGCTGAAATAGGACTTTGTCCTTTCCTGCAATAACATTAAGGGCGTTGAATTCTACATCTTTGTGTTCTTCAGAATTGGAAAGATGGACATCGTCCCATCCTTGCAATAGTCTGAGAGCAGAAAGGTACTTTTCTTCTGGGGTACAGTCCTTAAAGAGCTTGTACAGAGATTTGATCGGTTTGGGAGTAGAGATCTTTCCCTTGGCTCTTGGGTGCCTGTCACTTGATTCAGACTTTAGAGGTTTTGCAAAATATTGATACAAAACAGCTTCGTCTAGAATGCAAGGAGCGGTCAGAGGGGGGACTTTTCCAGCCTGCATTTTACTAAGTGCAAACTTGGTTTTGTCCAGAAACCTGCTGGTGTTGAAAGATCTGCTGAAAAGATCAGCCAGATAGTTAACCTCGGAAGGCACACTGTAGACCTTATGAGGAATTTCTAGCTGGATTCTAGCCAATTTGTTGACTAATCCATTGCAGGCAATGCTGTATTCTCTGTTCCTAGACACCCACATTAGGGATCTGGCATCAGTGAATACTACAATGCTTTTGGCACTATTTAGCAGATATGGTCTAAAGTGAGTAAAAGACTGCACAAGAGCATATGTCTCCTTGAAGTGAATGTTCTTTAGGCTATCACTGTGGGAGAAAAGTTTGCTGTAGCAGCCGACTACCTTTAGATTGCCATTCCGAACTACCCACAGTATGCAACTGCAAGCAATTTTGGAGGCATCTGTGGTCACAAGCAGCTGCTCATCCTTGTTGGGGATGGTCAGTCTGATGTCCAATGCTACGAGGGCTTTGATGCTTTCCCAGGCATCGTCAGCCTCTTGGTTCCAAGAAAAGATACCGCTTCTCAAGATTTGATTGAGAGGGAACTTAACCTCGGCCAAGTTAGGAATGAATTTTGTCCAGTAGTTTAGTGCATATAATCTGCTCTGCAGTGTGTACAGACTATCTGGTTTTTCCCAATCTAGAATTGACTGGGCTTTCACTTTATCTAAAGTGAGCGCAGAATCCTGTGGTGAAAAAGCGACACCGAGAATTTTGAAAGTGTCAGGAAAAAATGTTGACTTCTGAGGACTGATCTTTATTCTGTTGATCTGATAAGCTCGTAAAACGGCTTTCA
>JBBAON010000070.1:0-4521 GCA_040401435.1 Candidatus Methylopumilus sp. | reverse complement strand
GAAATAGCCAATATTGAGCTCTTAGGAGCATAATATTGGCTATTAGCTTATTTAGTTACTCAGTTTGTAGGAAAAGGACAGATCATGAAGATTTCTATCGCACGCCGTGCAGCAACCCTCAGCCTTGTTGGCGTAACAGCACTATTTTTGGCGGCTTGCTCTAGCGTCAAACTAGATGATGTTGATGGTGTCAACGGTGGCGGTAGCGGTAGCGGAAACTTTGGCTCACAGCCATGGAATGATCCAAGCAGCCCACTCTTCCAGCGTAGCGTGTACTTTGATTTAAATGAGTACACCGTTCAAACTAAATACCAAAAACAACTTTCCACTCATGCCAGCTTCTTGAAAGCCAATCCTCAGCAGAAGATCATCATTCAAGGTAATACTGATGAACGTGGTACTGCAGAGTACAACTTGGCATTAGGTCAACGTCGTTCAGATGCTGTGCGTAAGTCACTCAATTTGATGGGCGTTTCTGAGAATCAAATGGAAGCAGTGAGCTTTGGTAAAGAAAAACCAAAAGCTGAAGGTGATAGCGAAACAGCTTGGGCAGAAAATCGTCGCGCGGACATTGTTTACATTACAAACTAATGCCTAATCGCTCACACTCTTTTAAAAAAACGCTCTCACGAGCGTTTTGTTTAAGTGCAGCGGCTCTTTTTTTAAGCGCCTCGAACAATGCGTGGGCGCTATTTGCCGATGATGATGCACGTAAGGCCATCTTAGAATTACGCAAATCATTTGCGACTGCGCAAATGGATTTACAAAATCAGATTGAGAAACTCAAATCCGATAATGCAGAGCTTCGCGGGAAGATTGAAAACTTGGAGAAGCAAGGCGAAGATATCAATACAAGTCAGAAGACTTACTATCAAGATCTTGATACACGCTTAGGTAATTTTGAGCCCCGTACAGAAACTATTGAAGGCATCAGTGGCACAGTTCAACCTGGCGAGAAAAAGGCCTACGATGATGCTTTAAAAGCCTTTCAAGCAGGCAGCCTCAGGAAGGCGGATGAGGGCTTCTCAGCTTTTGTGAACCGCTACCCTAAAAGTCCATACGTACCTCTAGCACTCTTTTGGAGTGGTAATAGTAAGTATGCAAATAAGGATTACACCGGTGCAATTGCTCAACTGCAAAGCCTCATTAAGCGCTACCCAACACATCCCCGGATTCCATCGGCTATGTTGACACTCGGAAATGCGCAACTAGAAAGTGGTAATAAGGCGGCTGCCAAGAAAACTTTTACTGAGATTATCAGCAAGCATCCTGATACTGAAGCAGCTAAAGACGCGCAAAAACTTCTCGCTGTAACAAAGTAAGTAGCCAATAGAGATATATTCGTACTATGTCTAAGCTGTCTACTGCATTTCAGAATATCGCTCCACGCAAACCTAATGCGCCAGCTGTCATCTTGTTTTCTGGTGGATTGGATTCGAGCACGATTCTGGCTCTGGCAAAAGACCTCGGTTACGCGCCCTATGTTTTGTCAGTGAGTTACGGTCAACGGCACTCTTCTGAGTTGGCAGCAGCAAAACATATCGCTAAGAAGATGGGTGTCATTCGTCACGAGATAGTCAATTTAGATCTCACGCGTTTTGGTGGCTCGGCCCTGACTGACTCATCCATCGATATCCCCATTACCCCAGGCAAAGATCTCGAAATACCCGTCACTTATGTTCCTGCTCGTAATACGATTTTGCTATCACTTGCTTTAGGCTGGGCTGAGTCATTAGGCGGTCTAGATATTTTTTATGGTGCTAATGCCGTTGACTACTCAGGCTATCCAGACTGCCGCCCTGAGTATGTTGCCTCATTTGAGACGATGGCGAACCTGGCGACTAAGGCCGGAGTTGAGGCGCTCAATAATGAGAATCGCTTTCGGGTTCATGCGCCGATCATCAGCATGAGCAAATCAGAAATCATTCAACTGGGTACCACATTAGACGTCGACTACTCACAAACCGTTTCTTGCTATCAAGCAAATGATTTGGGTGAAGCGTGTAGTGAGTGTGAATCTTGCCGCCTAAGACAGGTAGGCTTTAAGCAAGCTGGCTTAAGTGATCCAACGCGCTATCAAAAGAAGTAAAACTCTACAAGCTTACTGAGCTTGCGTTTCCATCATGCGCGCAACATAACGCGCAATTAAATCTACCTCTAGATTCACTACATCACCCTGCTTTAGCTTGCCCAAGGTCGTGTTCTCGAGTGTGTGGGGAATGATGTTGATATCTACTAAGCAAGCGTCTTGACGATCATGCGTTTTATTGACTGTTAAGGAAACGCCATTAACAACAATTGATCCCTTGTACGCTAAGAATGGGGCCAACGTCTTCGGGGCTTCAATTTGCAGAAGCCAAGAACCATACGCATCCTCAGCAACAGTTGCAAAGTGCAACACTTTGCCAACACCATCCACATGCCCACTCACCAAGTGACCACCTAGGCGATCATTTAATCGCAAGGCTTTTTCCAAGTTCACTGGCCCCACTTTATCCAAGCCAATCGTCTTATTCAAAGACTCACGCGAGATATCTAAAGTGAAAGTAGTGTCAGTCAATTCAGTGGCTGTCATACAAGCACCCTGAATCGCAATACTGTCACCCAATGCAACATCATCGAGATACCCAGAAGGCACTTCAATGACTAATTGCAGACCATCGCCCTTAGCCTGAGCGCTTTTGATTTGGCCAACTGCCGTAATAATTCCAGTAAACATAGTGAGATCTTAAATAGGAGTTTTGTAATTTTCTTGAAATGCTATTGCTTCTTTAGACGCAAACGAAGATCTGGGCCAAACAGAGTTTGATCGATGATTTGCCAATCTTGACCTTGGTCTAAAGTTGCTAATGGGGAGATATTGGCCATTCCAATGCCCTCACCCATGAAGAAGGGAGCGTAATAGAGTAAGAGCTCATCAACACAAGCTTCTCTCAGCAAGGATCCATTGAGCTTAAATCCAGCCTCGACATGGATTTCATTCATGTGGCGCTCTTTTGCTAAATACGCAAAGAGTTTTGGTAAATCTACTTTGCCATTAGCGTTAGCCATGGCAAGAACTTCAATACCCAAAGCCTCAAATACTTTTGCCTTGTCTTGACTCTCCCGAGAATCTAATGAAGCGCAAACCAAAATGACACCAGATGCTTGGGGCTTACTCAGCGCCTTGGCATTCAGAGGCGTCTCGAGCTTGGAGTCCACAATAATTCTCCAAGGCTGGCGTTCGGTTTTGACATCCCGTACATCAAGACTTGGATCATCTTCTTTGACAGTACCTACCCCAGTCAATATGGCGCAGGCTTGAGCACGCCAATGATGGCCATCTGCCCGAGCTAAAGGACCGGTAATCCATTGGCTTTGGCCACTTGGTAAAGCCGTCTTACCGTCTAAGCTGGCAGCAATCTTCATACGAACCCAAGGCAAACCTTGAGTCATCCTAGAAATAAATCCCTGATTCAATGCTTGGGCTTCAGACTCCAATAAACCACAACGCACATCAATGCCCGCAGCCTTTAATCGCTCAAGTCCTTTGCCACTAACCAAGGGGTTGGGATCTGACATTGCCATAATCACCAAAGTTGGCTTGGCTGCAATTAAGGCATCGACACAAGGCGGCGTTCTACCAATGTGGTTACAGGGCTCTAAGGTGACATAAATCGTTGATCCAGCAGCATCAAAACCATTGGCCTTTAAATCAGCCAACGCCTGAACTTCCGCATGAGATCCGCCCACTCTTTGGGTGTGTCCACGCCCAATCACAATCCCATCTTTCACGATGACGCACCCAACCCGTGGGTTGGGGTTAGATAAATAAAGGGCGTTTTGAGCCTCGGCTAAGGCCTGGCTCATAAATTGATGGTCGACTGCGGTGTACATGGGTCTATTAAAACCGATTGTGGGCAAAAGCAGCAAATTTACCCGCCCTACTTGCAGGCTTTGAGGTCTTGAGTCGGATTACAAATTCTCCAGCGACCCCCGCTGCCAAGTATGAGATGCCTCTCGAGCCCAGAATCTCGGTTGTGACCCAATATCAGACGATTTGCTACAAACCCACCTTGGGCTGTTTTGGCAGCACCGGCAGCATTAAACAAAATACCCCTCTTGGATGTGTGAGGATCAATAAACTGCTGACCCCCACCTTTGAAATATACCTGCCCAAGATTACCTTGAGAAATCCAGTGCTTCTCAGTGCAAGTTGATTTTGGCTGGCGCTCATCACAAACATTTTTAACCACCCAGCCCTCCCCCCACAGACTCCCATTCAATGGAGTGATACGTACAGGCACGCCCAATACAAATGCTTGAGCTCTTGCAAATTGAGCATGCGCAATAAAACGTCTGGCAATGATGTCAATTTCTCGAGCAGCCATTTGCTCATGTAATAGAGGTAATGTCGATATCGCAATGATGGCGATGATCAACACAACAGCCATCAACTCTAACAAGCTATAACCATATTCTTGCTTATTCAAAGTTCTGTCGCCAATTTAATCGTGTAGCGATATTGGTTTTTTCATCCAA
>JBBAON010000069.1:0-4552 GCA_040401435.1 Candidatus Methylopumilus sp. | reverse complement strand
ATTCGTTAAGCCATCGGTTGGACTGAAGGTCGCAACAGTTGGCGCTGTCGTGTCATTAAATGTGGTGGCATCATAAACAACTCCATTAAATATGAAATATTCAACATCATTTATTGTATCTGTTCCCTCTAATCCGCTGATGCTGTAAGTGCCATTAAAATAAACTATAGTATAATTAGAGGGATTATAACTATAGTTGAATACTGCATAATCAATTCCAAAACCGCCTGAAATAACATCATTACCTAAACTGCCATACAATTCATCGTTACCAGAACCACCAAATAAAATATCGTTGCCGTTATTGCCATTAATAACGTCGTTACCATTGTAACCAATCAAAGTGTCGCTATAACCTGATCCATTAATTGTGTCGTTTCCTGATAAAGCAAACTCCGCTAAACCAGTCGCATTTCCAGTTTGAATATAGTTATACGCAGTTGATGCATTTAAATTAAAACCTCGTGCAGAATATTTTAACGTATAGGTGTAATTATAAATATTAACGTTAATTGCCTCATCGTAGCCAGTTAATGTACCTCCTGAAACTCTGCCATTGGAGTATTGGAATCCGCTACCATAATACCAACCACCGTTATATCCATCTGATATGACAATATTACTTGAATCGGCTTGATAGACCTGCCCTACCCAAATACTAGGATTATTCATATTGACTGCTATGTTACAATTGATTGTGCCCACAAGTTACCTCTCATATTTAAATAGTGTTATCTACAATAATAATTATCATAATATCTTAAATCTCGTAATTGTTAACAACAATACTAATTAATTTATTAACCATCATTGAAATAATTTTTTGATACGAAAAGAACTAGATTGGAGGAAGATAAAAGCTAAGAATATTATTAATATAGATATAATATATTGCTATTAATCAGTTACTTAAAATAATAAAATGGCGGAGAGAGCGAGATTCGAACTCGCGACAGGGATAACCCTGTGCCACCTTTCCAGGGTGGTGACTTAAACCACTCATCCATCTCTCCGTGGGTGGCGGATTATAGCGCAACTACAGCCACTTATAAATTCATTTTAAGCTCGCCCCAGAATGTTGTCTTGATGTAAAATACTGCTTGGCGGGCCACCCCGCATTGTAAGATAGCCAACCTGGTCAGGTCCGGAAGGAAGCAGCCACAACTATTGAGCAAGTGCCGGGGGTTTGGCTCGCCTCCTCCCTTTTTACAAAGGCCCACTAGATCAAATAGCTAATTTTAATTCCCAAACTCCATGCAATTTTTTAGCCATTTTGTGACAAATTAAGCTAAAGTTGAAGCCTTATTTATGAAGCTAGTTATTTAATGAGTTACCAAGTTCTCGCGCGTAAATGGCGCCCTAAGTCATTTGAAACACTGATCGGCCAAGAGCATGTCGTGCGCGCTTTGACCAATGCGCTTGAGCAACAACGTTTGCATCATGCTTACCTCCTCACCGGTACTCGCGGCGTTGGTAAAACCACCATTGCACGTATTCTAGCAAAATCACTTAACTGTGAATCTGGCATTACCGCGCATCCTTGTGGCGTCTGTTCAACATGTATGGACATCGACAAAGGGCGTTTTATTGATTTGATCGAGGTCGATGCTGCGTCAAACACCCAGGTTGATAATATGCGCGACTTGCTGGACAACGCGCAATACGCGCCAACTGCCGGCCGTTTTAAAGTGTACATTATCGATGAAGTACACATGCTTAGCCGCAGCTCGTTTAACGCAATGCTTAAAACACTAGAAGAGCCGCCAGCGCACGTTAAATTTATCCTAGCAACGACAGACCCTCAAAAAGTGCCTGTGACCGTCCTTTCGCGTTGCTTGCAGTTTAATTTACGTCAAATGGCCAGCACTTCGATTACTGAACATTGCCAAGCAATTTTAAAAGCGGAAGACATTCCTTTTGAATTGCCCGCACTGCAACTCATTGCCAAGGCAGCTTCCGGAAGCATGCGTGATGCCCTTTCATTACTAGACCAAGCCATTGCGTACGGTAGTCAAAGCGTCCAAGAAAATGAAGTGCGCGCTATGCTTGGCGCAATCGACCAAAGCTACCTAATCGAGCTCTTACAAGCACTGATTCAAAATGACGGCGAAGCTTTAATGAGCCAAGCGAGATCACTGTCTGAACGTAGCATTGCGTTTGAAGGCGCATTAATGGATTTAGCCAATCTTTTGCAACAAATTGCAATGGCGCAAGTGGTGCCTAATAGCATCGCTTTAGATTTACCCGAGCGCCCTGCTTTGCTTAATCTAGCAAAACAATTTAGCGCAGAAAAAGTGCAACTTTATTATCAAATTACATTACTCGGTCGCCGCGATATGGGTTTGGCACCTGACGAATATGCTGGTTTTACAATGACGCTTCTTCGTATGCTGGCTTTTAATCAAAGCGACACGGCAATAACTGTGATCAAATCAAGCGGGCCAGCTTCAAACCAATCCCCTAGCCAAACAACTCAACAAGCGCAAAGACCTTCAGCGAGCGAAGCATTAAAGGCTCACGAAGTCACGCCACAAATAACAACTTTAACGGTAAGAGAAATGGCTGTTGTGGCACCCACAATTAATTCAGCACCTGGTATTGTGACGTCAACTGCTGAAGTCACTTCATCTCAAATTGAAATGCAGAGCAATACTTACACTCACCAACAAACAGAAACGTCTAATATCATTAGTGCATCACTGAACGAATCAGCTTTCGTTCAAGATGAAAGTGCTGAACAAATTAATGAACCTCACAAAGTTCAATTCAAGGGCAATTGGCGCAGTTTAGTGGACGCTTTAAAACTCGGTCTTGCGCGTACTTTGGCACAAAACTGCGAGCTGGAAAGCTTTGATGAAGAAAGCATCAATTTAACTGTCCCTGATTTACAAAAACACTTATTAGATGCTAATTACCAAGACAAATTAAGTGCAGCAGTTAATCAATATTTTGGCAGAAAAATAAAGCTCAGTCTCAAGGTAGGAGGCACTGGCAATACTCCTGCGAAACAAATTTTTGAAGAAAAAGCTGCGGTACAATCCGAAGCGATATCGGCCATCGAACAAGATGATTTTGTGCAAGCACTAATGAAGGATTTTGGGGCGAGCATCATCCCTTCTAGTGTTAAACCAATTTAATAAAATATCAATACAAGCTATTAATTAAAAAGGGAAATAATGATGTTTAATAAAGGCGGTATGGGCAACTTAATGAAACAAGCCCAAATGATGCAAGAGAACATGAAGCGCGCTCAAGCTGAACTCGCAGATGTTGAAGTTGAGGGTCTTGCAAGCAATGGTTTAGTGAAAGTAATTATAACTTGCCGCAATGAAGTAAAACGCGTCAGCATTGACGACAGCGTAATGGACGACAAAGAAACGCTTGAAGATCTGGTGCTTATTGCGATTAAAGATGCGCTAAGTAAAGCAGAGAAGATTTCTGAAGCTCGTATGAGCGGCCTGATGCCAGCTGGCATGAAAATGCCTTTCTAGGCACTCAAAGCCAACGTGAAAACACCAGCAAGTTTAGACCAACTCATTGAAGCTTTACGCTGCCTGCCAGGCGTAGGCCCAAAATCCGCTTCACGTATGGCATACCACCTATTGCAACGTGACAGAAAAGGTGCAAGCAATCTCGCATCTTCACTAGATACAGCATTACAAGTCGTCAGCCACTGTCAGCTTTGCAATACATTCAGTGAGCAGCCAATTTGTCCAATGTGTGCTTCAGGCTCCCGCGACAGCACCGCACTTTGCGTAGTTGAAATGCCTACCGACATGATGATGATGGAACAAACGCACGCTTATCAAGGAATGTACTTTGTATTGATGGGCCGTCTATCGCCACTAGACGGCATAGGCCCCAAGGAAATTCACCTAGAAAAGCTACTCAAACGTGCACAAGATGGCATAGTGAAAGAAGTGATCCTTGCCACCAACTATACAGTTGAGGGTGAAGCCACAGCACATTATGTCAGCGAGCTACTCAACAAGCACGGCGTAAAAATCACACGCATTGCCCGCGGCATGCCGATGGGCGGGGAGATTGAGCATGTGGATGCGGGAACATTGGCGCAAGCAATGATGGAGCGGCGGGACGTTTTATAAGACGCATAACGAAAAATAGACAGCTAAAAGGCCCGTTTTGACGGGCCTTTTTTTTGTTAAAGCTTTTGCTTAAAACATTAACTTCTTAGAAGTGCTTGTAATGTTTCTTCAATTGCTTAATCACTTCCCATTGAGTTTTTAAGCCTTTTGGGAATTCTACATAGTCACCAGCTTTAATGGTGACAGTTTCGCCGCCTTGTGGAGTAACTGTGAATTCGCCTTCCAACACGTAAGCTTTTTCAGTCATACCGAAATCAAGTGGGAATTTTGATGGTGCGCAATCCCAAATACTCCATGAAGAAACGCCCAACTCTTGCAATTTTTCTTGGGAAGGATTGTGATCAATAATAATTTGGCTCATTTGTTATCCTAAAGTTAACACATCATAAAAATAAAGCCGCAAACATGATATTTGCAGCTTCAAGAATTAGTGGCGGAAGAGGTGA
>JBBAON010000068.1:0-4555 GCA_040401435.1 Candidatus Methylopumilus sp. | reverse complement strand
GGAGCGAAGCGGAGCGATAGATTCTCTCTAGAGCGTGATCCTCTAGCCGAAGGCTGCAGCGGAGCGTGCCGAAGGCTTGCCGTCCTTCTAGCGGCGTTGTAGCCGCAAAGGAGAGTGATGAGCGCGCCAGCGCGAAGGAAAGAGGCTCTCTCAGCCCTTTTGAGAAGAGCTGAGACAGATCAGCGCCACGGCGCTTCAGTTGTGTGTCTAGAACGCTCCTCGAGGAGCGATCTCTCTCTCACATTGCGAGCTCGAAGAGCGATGTGTGTGTATCGAGCCTTTGGCTCTCAGCGCTAGAGCGCGCCCTTTGGGCTGAGTTTTATCACTGTCTCTTGCTTTGTTTTCGCACGCTTGCTTTGTTTTCGCACGCTTGCTTTGTTTTCGCACGCTTGCTTTTTCATTCACTTTGCTCGCTGGTTTGATTTTCCTTTTGCGCTGCCTAGGTGGGATGGATCTGTGATCCGTTTGTGACACAAATCATTCGAGCTTCTTTTTTCCTTCGCTAGGCAGAATGCACTGGGAATTCCACAATATACAGACATTTTGCTGCGCTGATACATTTTAGATTTGCGCTGATACATTTTAGATTTGCGCTGATACATTTCAACGCTGTGATTTTCCTTAGATACATTTTAGATTTTCCTTAGATACATTTTAGATTTTCCTGGCGATACATTTTGCCGAGACTTCGCTACGTTATCGCCCTTCTGAACACACTTTTCAGCCACACATTTCCTTCTTTATTTTTCCTTCTTTATTTTTCCTTCTTTATTTTTCCTTCTTTATTTCTCCTTCCCTCATGCTTTTTCCTCAGTTAAGATTTTTACTTTGCTTTCGCCCAGCTAAATCTTCTCTTCTAAATCTTCTCTTCTAAATCTTCTCTTCAGTTTTCCTTCTTTCCATTTTGGTTTGTGATGCCTAGGTGGGATTGATCCGTTTGTGACACAATCTTCTTTTTTCCTTCGCTCCGCTTCGCTCCGCTTCGCTAGAAGGAAACTGCAAAATATACAGCGCTGATACATTTTGCCGAGACCCTTTGCATTTTCACCCTTTTCTCGCCTTCAAAGTTTAGGCTAACGTCAACTCTTTTGCCAAAACAGACAGGACAACATCGTAACCAAGGCGCATTTCTGTCGCGCTGGTCTGGGTCAAATGCAAACCCAACCTTCTTCACTCGACCCTAGCCTTCGAAATGCGTTGAAGTTGAACAGGGAGAGATCCACCACTCAGCCTTACATTTTTTTAGCTACGTTTGGGCTTACATCTCTCCTCTTGAAAATAGCCTGCGATCTTTCTTTCTGCTCAGCTCATTTCCTCCTCTTTTCAACGCTTGGTTTTTGCAAGGGAAAAGACACTAGACCCAATTGCCGTACATTTCCTTCTTATCTTCTGCTCATTTCCTTCAGTTTCCCTCGATAACCCAATGAAAACCACTTCGCTTCGCTTCGCTTCCCTCTTTAGCCAAAATGCTCCTAGAACACACAGACCCAATTGCCGCTATATCAACTTCACCTTTTCAGTTTTCCTTCTTTCTATAACTAAAGGAGAACACACCTCACCCAATTCCCTTCGCTCCTTTCACTTCGCTCCTCGAGGAGCGTTCTAGCAATAGACCCAATTGCCGCTGCTGCCTAGGTGGGATGACACATTGATCCGTTTGTGACGCAGGTTGTACTTGACTGTACTTCCCCTGTTATCTGATTGGTGATTGGCGACCTTGGCATTTTATTTTGTGTGGATCTTGGGTGGCTATGGAGATGTATCAAGGAACTTTTTCACAAAGATTCGAGTGGTAGATATAAGTTTTCTCTCGACATTACCGAAGTCTAACCAGCGAGACAAGTCCGTTTTTTACGTTGGCTGAAACTGTAACGGTCCAAAGGTAGCGAATTTCCTTGATGCGCAATTTGCATCCTGCATGAGCAACTGAATGGTTTGATATCTGTGTCCCTTACTGCCTTTTCTGAAGTCGCTACGTTTTTGAAGAGGATGACGATCCGTAACGGGACAAAAAGACCCTTTAAGTTTGATGGACTGGCGGCGTGGGTCGCTGATCGGGCTTTGTGGGTTTCTACTGCTTCGCTGGGCCCGTGAGTAGATCGTGGCAGTAACGCAGTGCCTTTAGTTGGGGCGATCTGCTTACAAAAGGTACTTTGTGATCCAATGCCAGACTTGGATTTAGCCTGATCAAGTCCGCAAAGGGGAGTGTCTTTGGTGCCATGAGCCTACTTTTAGCCAGCTTGATAAAAATTACCGAAGGGTTAACAGGCTTAAGATGTGTTGAGGCCACATCATCCATAGCAAACTTGGCACCTCGATGTCGACTCAAGTGGCGCTGATGTCGCAGCGGGCATCCGTCTCGGGAGTGTCCATCCTTCCACTTTTTACATGAGTTGGGTTCAGAACGATGTACATCAGTTTGGTCTGTATCTTTTATCATTTCCTTAGATCGACATCAAAGGCGAGTACGAAAGGAACACGTTTGCCCAAGCTAGTCTGGGCATGTGAACTTCTTTAGGCGCTGTGAAAGATGCATGCGTTTTCCTGGCCAAGTCGAAGGTCTGTTCATCTTCTCTTTTGAAACAGGACAGCTGGCCTTTTCGGGTCGAATCCTGACGCATTTGAAAGGGTGAGACTTAGCTGAGTCACAAAAACCAGCGCTGGCTTCAAGTCGTGGGTGGATTTCTGTCACGCACTTTGCCAAGCTGAACTGCCCAGCGAAAAGGACACCGTTTTCCTGGCCACGACCAAATCTAAGGCGTTGAAAGGAAATGTGAAAAGAGCCTACACACTCCCCATATCGCGACTCGACGAAAACCAGGCAAAATCACTTCACTTTTGGGTCTCCTCCATCATGCGTTTTCCTGGCCACGTCGAACGTACCTTTGGCGATGGAACAGTTAAAGCTCGCCCTGTCAGCGTTTTCCTGGCCACGTCGAAGTCAAAAGGAAGGAAATCCACGCCCCTTCTAGCGTTTGAAAACGCGATGGGAAAAGAGACCGAGCCGAGAGCCAACTGAAATATCGACTTTGGGGAGTGCTCTCTGTTCGCTCCGCTCACTTTCTCTCAAAAGGGAATTCTGTTGCTGTGTCAAAATCAAGCCTGAAAAACAAACCTCCAGGCCAAGAGCTGACGCCATCTAGTCCACCGTTGGCTTGCCTTCTTTCGTCGAGTCAAAAGATACCTGGCTGCGCTCCGCTGCGCTAAAGTGAGCCAAATTCACCCTTCCCACCCTTCTCATCAACCAATTCTCGAACAAGAGCCGAAGGCAAAGCCGAGATGGAATATTTTGGCTGTGACTTCACTCCAGCTCATAACAACCAAGCGAAGCGCCTGAAAAGGGGAAAGCTCTGAGGTGCATTTTCATGGTTTCTCGAAGAGAAAGGCGAGGACACCTTTCATCGAGCTGGGGCAAATCCCAGCCAAAACCCTTTTCCTGGCCAAGTCAGTCGTGCTAGTTATAGCGAAGAAAGAGAGGACCGTCTTCTTGGCTAGCTTTTTGAAGGGAGACTTGACCAGAAGTGTGTGTCTTCTTGGCTAGCTTTTTGAAGGGAAAGGAAGGAATATTATAGAAGGCCGTTGCTCTTGGCTTGCCCACGCTGGGCATTTTATCCAACTAGCCAAAACAGTAAGGCGAGGTTTTGGGAAGGCGAGGTTTTGGGAAGGCGAGGTTTTGGGAAGGCGAGGTTTTGGGTGTCTTCTAGAACAAGGAAGGAAGGAATATTATATGAAAGAAAGGCTTCCCTTTGCGGCGTTATAGCCGCCAAAGAGAGAGATACACACACGAAAAAGGCCACATCACGTTTCCAGGAAACAAGCACAAACCAGGCGCCAAAATCCACCACGTTTTGCAGGCGCCCTCTGAAGTGAAAAGCAATTACAGAAAACAGTGTTGAGTTCTAGTCACGATTTTAGCACGTGAAGCACAAACCACTGCCTTTTTTCACTCATCTCAAAATCTTCACACTTGCCATTTCGAAACCAGTGCGTCTGCTATCGTCTTCGTGGCTGACTTAACGCCAAAATCAGGCTACATTGGAGCAAGTGACAATGGGGACAAAGTGCCAAAGAGGTCCTGAACCCTGAAAAGCATGCGTCACGTACTGGCACACACACATTGAAAGTGCGAGAGAAAAGTCAGTCCCGCTATGAGTTGGCTCGAGTGCAGTTACACTTTTCAGATTTCCTCAAAGAAGCAAAATCAAGTAAAAATCCAAGCCGGCGACAAAATCAGTTTTTAGAAAGAGAAAACAAGGCAAGCAGGAAACTAACTTGAAGAGGGAAGACGAAGAGAGAAATGCAAAACCTGATAAAACTTGCCTAAAATTATAGAAAACATAGACACTTAGCGTGAAAATTGTATAGCCAAAGTTTTCTCTACCCAAGAAAAACTAGCTGGAGAAAGAAGGAAGTTTAGTGGAAATCTCACCAATAAAAGCACGCCGCATGAAAAGTGTAGAAAATGGCGACTCCTAACATTCCAAAATATAGAAAAACTAGAAAAACCAAATGAAAAGGCAGGCAAGTGAATGAGATTTTCCAGCGATTCCTACAC
>JBBAON010000067.1:0-4572 GCA_040401435.1 Candidatus Methylopumilus sp. | reverse complement strand
AAGTTCGTCAGGTTGATGGCGAACTGCAAGGCGTAACTCCATATTGGGAAATTGACTATTTAAGAAGCCTACCAATCGACTACCCACAAAACCCGTCGCGCCCGTGATCAAAACACAAGGGTTTTGCAGGCGCTGATTTGCTTCTGATGATTGACTAGGGTTTTGTTGGATCAAATTCAAGCTCAGTATTTAGTTGATACATTCATTTTATGCCCTCATTTTCCAAGAATGGCTTTGACTAGGCTATTTTTAGCCAAATAGTCTGAAGCTACTGGGGATAAATGATGAGAATCAAAGTAAGTCATTCCAGAAACAGGATCCTTACCCAAATAGACTAGGCAACCATCGTCGTTACAAAACAGATCGATCAAATCCACAAAGGCAATCCCTGATTCTGGAGATGTAAAGATCTGCCTAGTCCGCTCATTGATTACCAATGTTTCAGGGACTAAACCACTCTTCGTACGCTGCGGAATGCCTACCACCTGCTTACGCATCATGAGAGTTGGTAGCGCATCAGACCATTGGGGGTTTTGACCGACAAAAACGATTCTTTGTACACCGAGCTTTTTCAAGGTGGTAGTTATCGATTCCACCTCAGATGACTTCCAAGCTGTACTTTGAGCAATGACTACTGTTTCTGGATGAGTCTTTTTGATGGCCTCTAAAGCAACATAGTTAGATCGTTCGCAATAACTGGTATTAGAGTCTTCCACTTGAGCTGGATTGGGCTTACAGCCTACACTAGCGACTTGCAGCAACTGCATATCTGCAGGTAAATTTTTCCTCAGGCCATAAGCTAACATTTGCGCATGAGAATCACCCCATAAAAACACTTGCTCTTTTATTGAGTCAACTTCTAAACAACTCTTTGCAATATCCACTTTTGGCTGATTGGTTTTTTTCTCGGGTTGTGAGAAATCGCAAGCAGCCGCATTTTGCTGATAGTCATCTTCCAAGTTCTTGCGCATTTGCGCTTGGAAGTCACCGCCTAGGTAGGCAGCACTCGCAGTAAATCGATACCCCATGCCACTTTGATTCTGAATTTCCCGTCCAAGAAAGATGATGCCGATCATCGCCAAAAGCAAAGACAGAGTCTTTAGTTTGAGATGCCCGCCAAAGCGAAGTGGTCTCTCAATTAATCGATAGGTCAACCATGAAAGTACTACAGCTAATGCTAGCGCTAAAAGGCGAAATTTTAGCTTGGCAAATAAATCGGGTTCCAGTATTCGCAGGTAAACCAATAAGACCCAGTGCCATAAATACAGCGGATAACTAATTTTTCCAAACCAAACTGCAAGCGGATTGGATAAAACGGAGCGATTCAAAATCGCGTTAGGACCAGCAGAGATTAATAAGACAGTACCCAGAGTAGGTAGGACTGCCCAAAATCCAGGAAACACTTTTTGGCTATTGATGAAGAAGAAACTCAACAGTAAGAGAGCCGCCCCTGCAATTGAACGGGTATTCTCATTGGAGAGTCCAAGCGCGGAGATGTAGCGCGAAGCTATTTGGGAAGAAGCTGGATTTAAGTGGATATAGGCCAGCACTGCGCCAATCAGTAATTCCCAAAAGCGTACTTGCGGTAAATAGAAAGCAATTGTGCTCTGAGCAAAATACAGCTCGTAGATGTTCCAAGCAAAGGAGGCTACTAAACAAATAAGGGTCAGCTTTAGTAAGTTAAGGCGTAGCTTACAAGCGCCCCACAGCAGTAATGGCCAAATAATGTAGAACTGCTCCTCTACTCCGAGCGACCATAGGTGTAAGAAGGGCTTGATCTCTGCCGAGGTGTCAAAATAACCGCTCTCACTTGCCAGCATCCAATTCTGAATAAAAGCAGCACTTGAAATCATGTGTCTACCCAGATTGATAAACTCGTCTGCGTAGAAGAAATACCAGCCCATCACAAAGCTAGCGATGAAGACAGTAATTAAAGCTGGGAAGATTCTACGTATACGGCGAGAGTAAAAATTGAGCAGGCTAAATTGCTGATTAGCCAAATCTGAATAAAGAATGGATGAAATCAGATAACCCGAGATCACAAAAAAGATATCTACACCGACAAATCCACCTGGCAATAACGTTGGCAGAGCATGAAAAGCCAATACCGCCAGAACAGCAAGCGCCCGAAGACCATCTATATCTGAACGATAAGTAGTCAATCTAGAGCACCCCTATTGAGCAACCCATCTTAGATCTAATGGCTAGATATTGAGTTTATTAAATACAAAGCTAGGCAAGTGTTGAATAATCAACATGATGATTTGCCACTTCTTCGGTGTATAGATCACAGTCTTACCCTTGGCGATACCATCCACAATCTCTTTTGCCACTTGATCCACTGGCGCCATCTTCATACCTTTGGCACGCATCTTCTCAGTCATTGGAGTAGCGGTTGGACCAGGCTTAATCAAAGTGATTTGAAGTCTGGTGCTAGCAAAGCGATGCTGCATACCTTGGGCATAGCGAGAGACCAGACCTTTAGCAGCACCATAAATGTAATTGGATTTACGGCCGCGATCACCGGCTACAGAACCAATAATCGCAATATTGCCCTTGCCCTGGTTTTGCATGACGCTAGCAAAAGCTTCAGCAAATAAACATGGTGAAACACCATTAATTTCTAAAGTTTCTTTGCAGAGATTAAGATCCTTCTCACAATCAGCCTGATCAGGCAGAGTGCCGTGCGCAATCAGAACATTGTCAATGGTTCTGCTGTGATAAACCACTTCCACCAGATTATGAATTGCAGTGGCGTCATTAAAGTCCACTGCAATCGCTTCAATCTTGGAGTGTGGGCTACGCACCTGAAGATCAGCAATCAATGGTTGTGCACGAGCAACATCCCGAACTACGAGAGTTAAATCGACAGCAGACTCTTTTACCCAAATCCGAGCACATTCTTTTGCAATACCTGAGGTGGCACCAACGATCACAATTCTTTTCATCATTTCTTTCTCAGTTAAATTCTTTTAATGTGTAATTAGGCAAGACCTAATCGTTTGGATTGTAAAGAAGCAAATTTGCCAATCGCATGGTACTTACTTCTGACGGCTTCAAACTCTTGCCAGCGGGGATAACTTGCTTTAAAGGTCTGCTCAGTCATGCGGGCATCCTTTGCCAAATAGAGTCTGCCACCATATTGCAAGACCAACTCATCTAAGCGATCGAGTAATTTGAAAATGCTCGGCGTGACCTTGAAATCCAATGCCAAGGTATATCCCTCCACTGGAAAGGATAAGTAATTTTCATTTTGCTTACCGAAGGCTTTGAGCACTGCCAAGAATGAGCCCTGCCCTGATTCAGTGATTTCTTCCAGAATGCGGCGCATGCCTTCACGCCCTGTAGCTGTCGGAATGACAAACTGATATTGCAAGAAACCTGGCTTACCGTATAAGCGATTCCAATGCAGCATTTGATCTAGGGGATAGAAGTAAGTTTCAAATGAGGTACGTCTTGATTGTTCGGCCTGCAGTACCTTGCCGTAGTAAAGCGTATTAAAGGCTTTAATCGACAGTGGATTTAGTAATTGGGTTGGCGCATCCATCGGGATGGTGATGGGTTTCTTGCTTGACACCTTAAATCCACCATCCGTCGCATGCTCACCAATCATTAATAGTGAACGCCCTAGATCAGCACCTTTTGCCAAGCAGTCAATCCATGCAACGGAGTAAGTGCTACCGATGTACTTTTCAAAGCCATCGAGCACCGCATCCAAATTAGGTGCTTTGATAGTAGTTTCTAGAATTTCACTTGAGGTAATGGGTTTTAGTCGAATTCTGGCAGAAATAATCACACCTGTGAGACCCATGCCCCCACAAGTCGCATGAAAAAGATCTGGGTTTTGCATGGGGCTCGCAGTAACTATTTCGCCGTTACCTAGCGCAATATCAAAAGAGAGCACATGCTCACAAAAGGTTCCATCAATATGATGATTCTTGCCATGTATATCACTGGCTATGGCTCCGCCTACTGTCACGAACCGTGTACCTGAGGTTACTGGCAGAAACCAACCCTGAGGTATAAAGACATTGAGAATCTCATATAGAGAAACACCAGCATCACAAGCAAGCACTCCAGTCTCTGGATCAAACTCTTGAAAATACTGCAGCTCAGTAGTTTCTAAAACTGTTGGAGCAAGGCTGCTATCGCCATAACTTCTACCTAAACCACGAGGAATCAATAGCCCTGGATCTTTAAGAGCGCTAGCACAAGCACTTCCTGTTTTAGGAAGGATGACTTGCGCATCAATCTTGGGATAACGACCCCAACCAGATATTTCCATTTAGAGAGTAGCCAAGATAAAGATGAGAACGAAACATAATGCGACTAGATGACTTACGCGATCTTTAATTGCAAATAAGACAGGATCATCATTCATAGCGCCACGATGCGTAATTAACCAGGTGCGTGATATCCAGTACAACATCAATGGGCAAGCGAGCCAAATAATTTGGGGGTTGCGATATAGGACTGCGGTATAGCTATCTTGAATATAAAAAGCTAGAACCAAGATGGATAAGTAGCCCGACACTACACCCATTGCTGATACAGCTTCAAGATCATCAGCAG
>JBBAON010000066.1:0-4582 GCA_040401435.1 Candidatus Methylopumilus sp. | reverse complement strand
TGGTGGACCATACTTGTGGAAAGATATGAAGACGGCCACAGGATTGCCGTGTTCCCAGGTGATGTCGTAGTAGGCCAGTGAGATCCGTTGAAGCGGTGTGAAGATGGTGCGGTAGGAAGTGTAGGTGTTCGTCAATGGCTTCTCCGGTCCCACACCTTTGTAGCCTATCCGTAACACCTAAACAAGAGGTAACCATGAGAAGGTGAGAGAGAGAGAGAGAGAGAGACTATCGTTTGTCGTTATTTACTTGAAGATAAACGTCGATTAATTTGATCTCAGCCGACTCGATAGAATAGATGACACGCTCGGCCGCTGCTTCAGTGGCTGTTCTTTTTGGCTGACCAGCCACTTCAAATGAGGTGGCTATAGTTCGTTCATCGGCTGTCAATCGATCTTTGATGCCGCCAGCAATTTGATTGAGATCTTCAGGCAGCAAATAGTTGAGAAAGTTTCGAATTTCACGCCGTTTAAACGTTAAATTCATTTGAGTATGAGCTGGAACAATGGCCGGCACCGATAAGTTATACTCAGACTGCTGTTTCTGATAGGAAAATAGCTCTTTTGGAGCCAACGTTCGAAATGGATAAAACGGAAACATTAAATTATAACGTCGTATTGTATCGGTGTTGGTCCAAGGCGTAAGACTGCTGGCATCATAGAAGATATTTTTCTGCTGCTCTTTGACGTGGCTTAGATTGGTCATATCACCCGACAGCAATCTCAGATAGCCTACCCAAAAGGTGAATGAAAAGGTAAAATAATTCTCAAAAAAAAGTCTCACTTACCCTGTTGAGTTTTACGGTTGATATCTAGTTTGGATGGATTAAAAGCGTTTTCAATGGATGCTGTGAAACTCATGCCATCAAAATTAAGAAAAGCGTTGCTGCAAAAAAACATGTTTTTGAGATTTACCCCCACCTCTTATGATTACAACTTATCTAGCTATGTTTTACACACTCACCGATCACTTTCTAATTTAAGACTTTGATTGAAGGACACGCTACAGTCGTCAAATATAAAATTAAGACCGTTGCCGGGCAAAGTAATTTTATGCCGCGGGGGATAGAGAAGTTCTTTTGTTTTTGTGGCCGGCGTTGTTTTATTGTACACCGTGAGTATAATCTGAGCATCCACCACCATTTGGGCATCGATTGGAAAACTAAAAAATAAAAAACACTGCAATGTTTATGCCCACTCTTTCCCCCCATTCCCCTTGGTTTACCTGGTGTAATAATCGCTACTGGCCGGTATGTTAAAACGAAGTTCTTTAGAATCATTGAGATCGGTGGAATCCAAACTGGGTTTAATTTTCTCAACATGAATTTCTTTGACTAAAAAAAACGGGTAAGGTAAACAAAAAAAATGATTTACTTTAATCATAGGTTTGCGTACCAAAATGAGGATTGTTTACATTGGCAATTTTTGACAGCCACAGATTATGTTTGATAATCTCATCTGAAAAAACACAAAAACAACTTTTTCTAGGTTAAAAAACAAAAACAAAAAGATGCCTACCCACGGGATGAGCTGTTCGTCGGGTTTCGTTGTGGTTGCTAAGTCGTCGTTTTTTTGAAGCCATTTTAATTTTGATTTACTGTTATGAAAAAAAATTTAGGATATTAAATTTTTTTTCTTTAATTCCTCTCGAATAATAGCCTGTACCATATTACTTAAGTAACCGCTGACAGAAAGTTTTTTCCTTTTCTTTTTGGCTATTTGTGATACACTGGCTATAATTTTTCTCAAAGGATTGACGGAGCCAGCACTGCTGCTGCTGTCGCCGGTGTTGGGCGACGACGGTGGCGCTGCTGCCGGCGGGGTCGGCGGTTGAGGGGGCGGCGGTAAACTGGGCGGCGCTTTTTTGCGCCGATTCTCTTGCGGGGACGATTTTTTTTCTTTTTCAGCCGGTTGCCGTTGCTGTTGCTGCTGCTGCTGTTGTTTGCCATGGCGTTTTCTTTTGTTTCTCTGCTGCTGCTGCTGCTGTTTGGGTTCTGAAAGAAAGACAGTTCTAACTTTCGGGCACAAAAGTAAAGACAAAAGCCAACACTTTGTCAATGTGAACACCGCTGTCGGCATAGAAAGTGTCAAAAAATTCAAGATTAAAGTCTAGCGCTTGGTCGACAAAAGTGTTCACTTGAAACTCTGTGTTCACTAAACTACGTTCTTGCTCGGTCCGAAATGTGCGTTGATTGGAATTTGCGCGCCAAATGTAGTATGAATGAGGTACAGATTGAACATTGACCAGCAATAGATCATATTGACATGAACAGTTTAGCCTTCCACCTGGCGCAAAAAGCAAACGACAATCCGATCGAACACTGTCAGCAATAAAATCTCGTCGATCGACGTTAAACTGGTGAACATTATAACGAATAGTTGTCACACTAGCCCGAACGGCACTTCTGTACAGGGCATAGTCTGTGGTATGCAAAGTTCTAGGCAAACTCCAAAATGGCTCAGTCAAAACAGAATTGACTTGAGCCTCGGTAAGGTACATTCTTATGATTTGCTGCTGTTGCACAAGGTGTGTGATGAGAGGGCAGAGCTGACTCGGGAAATTTAATTTACAGCTGAAAAAACAGAAAACACATTCACAGAATGTCTGATTCTAACCGCTTTCCCCCCCCCCCTCGGTCTCCGCTAGGGGGGTTGGTCTAAAACAGCCATTCTTTTCAAAGTCAGGGTAAATGTGTTTCATTTTTTCAGCCTATGGTAAATTAATTTTTTTCGATCTAGCCACCTTCGGTGTGGATTTTCTGTTTCATTGATCAAGTAAAACAGACGACCCAAACAAAAATTGGCTAAAAAGGGCAAAGTGACTTTGATGGGGCAAACCAGGAAGGAGCATCGCCTATCAATATCATCGCCAATTTAAAATAAACCCCTGTGACAACGGCCCATTGTCGGTGGGGTCATTTTAAACCAACGATGATCACTCCAAGACGTGAAGGAATAAGGAGGGCGGGGGGAAAGTTCATGGCGAAAAGTGTGGAACAATTCTCTTGTCACCTCCTGTTTTCTACCATGGCCAACAACGAGGCGTAGAACAGTGTTCACAGGTGATGCCCTCTGTTTGAGCCCCATAGAATGGTTCACTCTTCAACCCCCTGCAAACTATGGGTACCAAACAGAATGACAAAGCTGGAAAATTATCACTGTACAATCGACCGTCTCGTTGTTGATCTTTTCAAGTCAGTGGGGTACCGTGGTCAAAGATCAATCCAGTATTCCAAGGCCTTGCAATGCTGAATTCAACTTTGTTCGTTACAAACCAAAACATGACAGGGGCATGTGCAACAACAACAACAACAACAACAATGGGCTGGCGGGGCGGTTGATGAGAACAAAAATACACAACAACAACAATTACGATCTTTCAGTTATTTGCTTAAGAAAAATGTGTGTTTCTTTTGTTGACCCATCATCATCTTCTTTTTTTAATCAGAGGGAGGGAGGGTTTCTATTTTTTTTTTTTTAACCCCTTTGCTGCCAACCTACTCTTCTCTGTTCTCCACGCCTAAATTGACTTTTCTTATTTTTTCCTCTTCTTCTTCTTCCTCTTCTTTCTGACCACTCCTATCAACCATGTTTCTGTCTGCATCGTCTACTGATGGGGGGAAAAAAAGAATAGAATAGACTTTGTCAGAGGGGGAAGGGGGGAAAACTTTACATTTTTTTAAAGTTTGCCAGAAGATGATGATGACAAGAAGATCGAACCAGTTTAGAAAGATAAAAATTAAACCTGCAAAAACATGAAGACCAAAAATTTTCTTGAGCAAATAAAGTGTTAGAATAGTTTTTTTTGTCTATCTTTTTCTGATTGAGAAAAAAACAGAGTTCAAAAAAACCTACCTGATAGGAAATTTTCCAAAGTGTTGGTGCTGTCGCTATCACCGCTCAGTTCAGGGGACATCAACCTGTGGTGTAGTCGATAAGACTGAACAAAACTTAAAAAGAACATGATTTATATACTCATGGGCCCACAGGCTGCGCAGGCTGCACAAATTTGCGCAAGTCTGTCTAAGCTCCTCCCTATTGTCATTGTCCAATCCCAACAGACGTGATTTCCAGGTGCAACCCTGGGCTCCAATCCTAAATAAGTAGGTCAACCTGCGCCTCATGATGATCCAATCCTAGCGCGTTGAGCTTTCCTGCCCGATGATAGCACTTTCTACTGGCTGCCTAAAGATCCAATCAGCACCCAAGAGTCTCTTCAACCCCCTCCTAAGGTTATTGCCCCCCTTTCTCCCCGCCCCCTTCAACCACCTGCTATTGCCTCACGGTGGCACTTGTTCCCCCCCCCCCCCCCCCCTCTTACCCTAGTTTATGATACCGACAAAGAGCGTCGTAAGGGGGGGGGGCGCATCAAACCCCTCAGGCTATCGAGTGACGTCACATTCAGGGGGGGATGGGGGGGAAATAACCCCTGAGGCTATTTTAAAACAATAAAAACCAGAGTCTACACAGCCTTTTTGCCCTGAGGCTCTAGATTCTACTCAGTTTTCCCCACCTCCTTAATGGGTTACTCCACTCATTTCTTGCCTACCGCCGCCTGTCTTGCGCGCCTACCCCCCCGCCTTGC
>JBBAON010000065.1:0-4609 GCA_040401435.1 Candidatus Methylopumilus sp. | reverse complement strand
ACATGGTCCACATATTGATGTAACCGATCTTGAACTATCTCCCATAGTAGGGATGTGGTCTGACATTTTCCAGATTTTGAACTCATTCTCGGGACCTTGGGCAGATATGCAGAATTGGTATCTTGAGCAAGCCATCTCCTTGAGACTATGGGGGCTGACTCGGTTGTCAGCCACGCAGATAGCCTGGGATTTGTCAGTTTCCGAATATAGATTCAGCCCATGAAGTACAAGGGAACTTCTCCAATAGCCTGCCCGTCTTGTGCCAGCAGCCACGGCCTACGGGAAGTCCTCTACGGCCTGCCCGAGTTTCCCGTGAAGGAGGATCGGTACATCCTTGGTGGATGCTGCCTGGGTGGCCCTGAATGGATATGCATCTCTTGTAATTGGAATATCGAAGATCCTGATGACTTCCAACTCGACGAAAGTAGCCAGGCATCTAATGGAGCTTGAGCATGACGATCTCTTAGTTGATCATATTCAGTTCGATGAAACACTTAAATATAGAATTGAACTCAACTCATTAAGCACTAGACCACGAAACGCTTTAAAGCGAGCGCTCTTGCAAACGGGGGAGTGGGAGCCACATTCAAAGAGATTTGAAATTATGAAGAATTTGAATTTTGTCGAGCTTCGAGACATATCTAAACTGAGAATATCTGATGTCAGAGACTTGAACAATGTGGGGGAATCAACTCTTGTGGAGCTTATTCAAGAACTCCAGAAAGCTTTAGCAAAGATTAATCAGGATGAGGATCCTGTAGAGACCAACTTCGAATTAGATTCCCTGGAATCAATGCGATTGAACATAACATCTGCGAAGTCAATTGAAGAACTGACGGAAGCAATGATCAACTATCAGAAGTCAATTAGAGTCATGAGCGATAGAGAAGAAATGATTTGGAGAAACCGGTTGCCGTGGATAACCGATAATCCTAAAACTCTTGATTCAATTGGAACTGCCATAGGTGTTACGAGAGAACGCATAAGACAAATACAAAGGAAGTCTTCCAGGTACGCCTATGAAGTAAATTCAAAGATCATGGTTTTGTCTGAAGTGCAGAACATTCTTCTCGAATGCAGTAACTATGAAGAATTTCGGGAAGCCATGATCGAGGATGGACTTACCCAAGAACAATCAATAACGATAGGCCGGATTCGTCACCTTGCAGTTGAGTTAGGGCAAGACGAAGTCGTATTTGAGGTAGAGAGAGCGATTTATGCTTGGTCGCAAGGGTGAACTTGAACTATTGACCGCTCAGATATCGCTTTCTAACGCTTCCAAGAGATTCTCCTGAGCCTTCAAGCTTCCAGGCTAGCCAACCATCTACGGGTCGGTTGCCAAGATGTTTGGCAGCACCAGAAGGTGATTTATGAATCGCCCCATCGTCGGTCGTGATTGTGCCGGCTGCTGAAACTATGGCCACATGCACGAGATTGAGACTTCTTCGGTTCCAGATTAAGCGGTCTCCATTTTTTAGACAGCCTCCTTGAATAAGGTCCCGAATGGTCGTCATGATTTAAGGATAGAGCCTTTGGTGGGCCCCAGGGTATAGGCCTGTCGATTTGTCAGTGGTCCCCACTACAATACGTATATGACAAAAACAATCCCACAAAGTCGATTCGGCTCTGACGACTGGGAGAACTGGGCTTATCAGGCTGCCCCATTGTTCAAGTGGGCGGGTGGCAAGCGCCGCTTCATACTGGGAAACTCAAATAAATTTCCAGAATTTTCGGGGACGTACCATGAGCCCTTCGCCGGCTCCCTCGCAGTTTATTTCTGGATGGCTGCAAAGAGTGAGACTCCATTGCAAGCCAGATTGTCAGATGCAAATCTAAGACTTGTACGGACATATCAAGAAGTTAAGTCGGATCCAAAAGGTATTTGGGAGTCCTTGAGTGATCTGATCGAGGGATTCAAGAAATCCTCAGATGCATCGGCTTTTTATTACAAGGTTCGAGAAGATTTCAATCTATCCAATCCAAAAGGTGATGCACCAAGGTTTATTTTTTTGATGGCTACCGGATGGAATGGTGTTTATCGAACAAATCTTTCTGGGAAGTTCAATGTACCTTTCGGAAATAATGAAAAGAATCCTAAGTTTCCAAGTGAGATTGATATTTTCGTTGCTTCAACTGTTTTACAGCATGCCGATCTGAGAGCTTGTTCGTGGGAGACGTCTTTGAATGCGGCCTCTGTGGGAGATTTCATCTTCCTCGATCCTCCTTATTTGATTTCGGAAGACCGTGACTCAAATATTTATGAAAAAGACAAATCCTTCTCGTTCTCAGACCATGAACGATTGGCTAATGAATTAGTCTCGCTCAAGAATCGCGGAATTGACTTCATGTTAACAAATTCATTCTCACCTTCCTTGGTAGGTATGTACCGAGACTTAGGACTGGGGGTAGAGGTTGTTTCTGCAAGACGGTCGATTAATTCAAAAACTGACGCTAGAGGCGATGAAGGAGAGTTAATTGTCACTGCCGGACTGCATAGTCTCGAAAAGTCACAGAGCGAGGATGATTTTGATTTAGCAATGCGCCTACTCAAGCACCGAAAGGAAAATCATGAATAATGGAATAGTTGAACGTTTTGGACGAGAAATCGTTATCAAAGAGGTTCTTGTTGGTAAAAACTTAAACGTCCAGGTGATTCGTGGTTTTGCAACCCTAGATCAATTAGCTTTCATATCAGCCCCTGATGTCTATAACCAATTAACCAATGCGCTGGGCACTCAAAGAGATCCTGATTTGAATCATGCAAGACAAGTTCTTGATTATGCAATCACATCACTATCTGAGGAGCCCGAAACCTCTCCAAGAGCCTTTCCAGAGATTATTCTGAATGCTCGTGATAAAAGCATCGTGTCTTTAACTATCGGTCATAATGAAAACGAAATTGATTTTTCTTCGAGTAGTGGAGAAGAGAATTTTTTTACCGGAACTTTAACTATCCACGCTCACTTGATCGATAGTGATCGAGATAAAGATCCTCAGATAAGTCGAGTTGATGGAAACCACCGACTCCTGATGGTTGCCAAAAGAGTTGAAGATGATCCAGAGGAAGTATTCCCATCAGTCCCATTCTCAATGTTTGTTGGTTTAACAGCAGACCAAGAGAGAGCTCTGTTCCGTGACATTAACGGAGAGCAAAAATCTATGGATACTGCGCACCTTGATACGATCAAACTACGATTGCAAGGGCCTGGTCAACTGCTTCAAACAGAGGGTGGTCAAGCCTTGTGGATAGCAAAGCAGCTTTCGACAGATGGATACCCATTTGAGAATCTAATTTTCTTTGGTGGCGATAAGAAGGCATTTAAGCAAGCCGGGATGGCGATACCTCCAGTTAAAATCAATTCACTAAAGAGTGCCGTTCTCACGACGTTAAAAGATTCAAAGCAAATGTCTGCGCTCTTGAATTCAGAAGAAACGGACCTTCCATCGGAAGAATCTCGATTGTATGATGCGAGAACCCGACTTACCCTCCTGAATCGTTATTGGACTGCAGTCAGAAGTGCATTCCCAGAGGCATGGCAAGATCGAACGAACTTCGTGTTGATGCAAGCAATTGGATTGAATGCGTTCAGTCGTCTTGGAGCAGTAGTAATTGACGCACAAATCGAAGCCCAAAAACTTACCCAACAGCACTTTGATGTGGTTCTCAAGCACATTGCAGGCAAGGTAGACCTAAGTAGAACAGCTTGGGCTGGTTACGCTGGTCTTTCCGGTGCGAAGATTGTCTTCCAAAAATTGAATGAAGCCAAACTTGACGGGTTCAACAAAACTTTGGTTCTTGGCGCTCTAATAGATCCGGAAAAATCGCCCCTGGATGAATGATCTTGGATCTCAGAAGTAAATGTTAAATGACAGGCAGCTTCGAAATCTAATACGGATTGCCGAAGGCTGGGTGAAGGAGATTGAAGTAGAAGCGATATCTCTGAGTGGGGGCGAGACCGCCTTCACGGGCGATGTTTTACTTCCCTGGCTGCAGAAGAAAGTCTCCACATTATTGAAGCCTGAACTATATGTGCGTGGCGACGGCGGCCCACCTGTTCAAGCATTGATCTGGGAGGGAATTACCTTTTATCCAGATCTCGTGGTCGTATCTGCGCACGAGAAGTATCTAGCCTTTGAAGTCAAGATTTTGAGAGATGGCGACCCTGGTGGTGCACTGACAAAAGCCATTGGCCAAACCTCTCTATATGCACGATTAGGTTACAGCGCAACATTTGGACTCATATTTGACCAAAGAAGTAGTGTCGCTCGCAATGAGATTGTGAGTTGGAAAAGTGAAATTCTTGAGCAAGGTTCATCGCACGTTCATTACTACTACTAATTTTTTAAATTTCATAAAATGTTAATATTAATTAAAGATGTATTAATACTTAATTAAATATAATATAATTACAGGATAGTCCGCACATAAAGTTTTCAAAAAGTCTTGACTTCGAATTTCCCTACCTGTATAATTGGGATTAGTAAGAAAGCAGGACACGCATTTATTGCGAGACACGCTTCAGCAACATGTAGCGACACAGAATGTTGCAGGTTTAGCAGACCGAATCTGCACACCAAAAAAGAAGTGATCTATATGGTGATCACAAGA
>JBBAON010000064.1:0-4692 GCA_040401435.1 Candidatus Methylopumilus sp. | reverse complement strand
CAGATGCAGCAGCCTACATTACCGGAACAGAACTGGTAGTGGATGGGGGAATCACCGGTAAATATACCTAACCAAACTAAGGGTCAGCACCCATTTCCCTACTGGATCATATTGAGGTATTTTTTAACCTTACTCCAAATTAAAGAGACTCTAATGAACCGCTTCCTGCAATTAGGACTCCTGACTTATTTCTGCTTGTTTTGTAGTTTAGCAACTGCCTATCCGTATAAACCAATCACCATTATTGTTCCCCAAGCACCAGGTGGAACAAATGACATTGTGGGTCGAGTAGTTGCACAGCGGCTCGGAGAGCAAATCAAAGCCTCCGTGGTTGTCGAGAATAAACCGGGTGCTGGCGGCAATATTGGCACTCAGTTTGTTGCCAATGCCCCGAAGGACGGTCACACACTTTTAATGACAATTAGTAGTGCTCAAGCTATTAATCCCGCCCTCTATAAGAATCCAGGTTTTGATCCAGTCAATGACTTTATTCCCCTGGCCATGGTTGGATCAGTTCCAAATGTTCTAGTTGTAAATGCTAATTTTCCGGCCAAGAATCTAGATGATTTTTTAAAGTTAGTTAAATCAAAGCCCCCGGAGACTTACCAATTTGCATCAGCTGGTAATGGGACGCTAAATCACCTCTTAGGTGAAATGCTTAATCAAAGCTATGGGATATCGCTGCAACATATTCCCTATAAAGGAGTTGCACCCGCACTCAATGATCTCTTGGGTGGGCAAATTCAAATTGCTTTTGCTAGCTTGCCATCCGTTTTGCAATACATTAATACTCAAAAATTAGTTGCCCTGGGTGTGAGCTCCTCAAAGCGCTCGCCCCTACTGCCCGACGTCCCATCCATATCAGAAAAGATTCCAGGCTTTTCTGGAACTCTTTGGATAGGTTTATTCGCACCTAAAGGCACGCCTAAGCCAGTCATCGATAAATTGCAAAAGGAGATGCAGTTAACCCTGACCAATCCCGAGTTAAGAGAAAAACTGCAGGCTACTGGGGTAGAGCTTGCAAACATGACTCCAGCAGAATTTGCTAAACAGCTTCAAGAAGACATTACACACTGGGCGAAGATCGTTAAAACATCAGGGGCTTCCCTGGACTAATGCTCTAGTTTTTCAAATATAGATTTGGTTAATTGCTCCACGCAGGTCCATCTCAAAATCAAGCCCTTGAACAGGTGGTCTTGCAAAATACCAATTTAGGCCATGAGATATACGACCCTGACTTGCAAGCAAGCTTTCCACTAAGCCACCAATATTGTGAACTGAATATGCTTGAGTGCAAGCCACATCACTCCATTTAAAACTTAGACTCTCGAGCCTTCTTTGCATTTCCTGAATTACAAATTCTATTTTTAATAATAAGCCTGAAGGTGACCGATCTCCAAGGGCAATAATGCGGTCAGAATAGGGTTCTGGACCAGATCGAGCATCACCCCCTCCAGATAAAACAAAATTAGAAGCCGAACTAACATCACAAGGTATGGTGTAAGTAAAGGCAAGCATAGACACCTCTTTGGGGCCAAAATATTCTGGGCAAACATTGGTTCGAGCAACCGGATTAAAGGGACCTTCAATGCCTATTTGTGGCTTATACAGACCCCATCTCTCAAGGGTCCCAACGTATTTTTTATTAAATTCTATAAAACCGTGATCATTAAATTGACCAGGGGAACGAAGTTCACAATGCGCAAACGCAGTAAGTGGTCGACCAAGCATGGCTAAATGAGATTCTGCAATATCAAAAGCATGCCCAAGAGGAATTGAGGTTTTAAATCGAACCTGCTCTAGCTTAAAGCCAGGTTGAGCAGCAACGCCAGCCGAGTATTGAAACACGCTAGGTAAGTAACGATATCCCCCTGGCAAAAAAATAGACCCACCTGACATATAGCAACCCCCATCCAAAGATTAATCGACCTGCATGCTAGATGACTTTACGATGCGTTCATATTTAATAATTTCAGATTGAATATGTTCTTGAAACTTTGCTGGACTGCCACCAATGATTTCAATCCCACGATCGCTAAGGTTTTTCTTTACACTAGGCTCTTGCAATGTTTTATTAATTGCTTGATTCATTTGATCAACTGCAAGCTTCGTTGTATTGGAGGGCGCAACGATTCCGTACCATGAGTCAGTTTCAAACGTAGGATATCCCTGCTCAGCAATGGTAGGGATTTCAGGAGCAAGTGGTGCTCGGGTAAGATAAGTTGTACCGATTGCCTTAATTTTTCCAGCCTTAATGAAAGGCATGAAATCAGGTAGATTTCCAAACATAAAATCCACATTACCAGCAATTAGGTCATTCAAGGCTGGCCCCTGCCCTCGATACGGTATGTGAACAACGTAAATACCCGCCATAGATTTCAGCATTTCACCTGCAAAGTGTGCGGTAGTTCCATTGCCAAAAGAAGCATAGGATAACTTACCAGGATTCTTTTTTGCATATGCAACAAGCTCAGTAAGATTACTTACCGGCAGCGTAGATTTCACTGCAAGTACATTAGCGGTTCGTGCCATCAATATAACTGGCTGCAGATCTTTAGTTGTGTTGTAGGGTAAATTTTTAACCAATGATTGATTAACAGTAAAACTATTTGCAACAGCGCCAAAAGTAAAGTTGTCAGTTGCCTTTGCAGTTGCATCAACTCCAATGACAGTTCCTGCACCAGGTTTGTTATCAACAATAACGGGGGAACCTAAAATTTTTGAAATATCCGGAGTTGTTGTTCTTACAACGGAATCAAGAGTACTGGCACCGGCTGGGAATGGGACGATAATTCGTACTGTTTGCCCATTAGGCCAATTTGATTGAGCTCGAGCACTGAAGCTATGAAATGCAAAAAGAACAGCCATTCCCAGTAAAAAAATCTGATGCCTTCTAATCAACATAAAAACTCCTGTTTAATAATCGGAAATCAATACGAAGCGTTAAATGGGTGAGTCTTTCGTAAATGGATCAAACATGGCCATATTTATTTAGGGCATCTTGAAGACTTAGACCATTTGCTATATCAATACGTATGCTTTTTTCGATCTGCGTTAATCTTTCGGACTCAATCAAGACTGACTCAACATGCTCAACTGGAATGACTATTGCACCATCGTCATCACATAATATAAAGTCTCCAGGCCTAACAATGACATTCCCTCCATCGTGACCGCGCATATAAACAGGAATCTGACAGGCGTTAACCTTCCAGCGGCCGATAGATTGAACGGGGGTTCGATATCGAGCAAATACTGGGAATCCATGTTCGCCGATCCAGCGTACATCACGGATTCCACCATCAATCAATGCACCAGTAGAGCCGCGTTCCTTCATACCAAGGGCAATTAACTCTCCAAAGTAACAAATACCTTCCCCATTACCACTCCAGACACTGATCTCACCTGGGGATAGTCCTTGGCAAGCTGTCATCTTATCTGCATCACCGCCCTGTGGGTAGGGAGTCATTTGACCTCTGATGGTGTATGCCCAGCCAGCCATACGTTTACAGGTTTCAGGGTACGGACCAAACTCCGCAGCTAACCCTTGTTGCAATAAATTCATACTATCTAAAACATCAGCTACGTTTGATGTATCAACTTCCAAATATCGAAGTCGTATTTCTTCTTTTTTTTCTGATGTAAATACCATCTCCATCCCCTTAGTTAGTAATTAAGTACCAATTTGTAAGGTCGCTCGCATTTTCCTAAGCATGGCAATAACACTTTGCGCAACAATTCTTCCAGTTTTGGGATTTTCAGATGGGATATTTTCCATCTTCATAGAGAACTTGGCAGAGTCAGAATCAACAATGATAGTGTGAGTATTTCTCACTACCGTTGGATCAGCCCATATTTCAAGTTGGGTTTTTTCAGGGCCGATGCCGGCTAACGCAAGCGCCACCACAACATTTAAGTTGGCTGGAAATCCTTTAGCAGCTTCTCGCGCGTTACCAGAAAATACTTTTAAAGGCTCAGTAAGACCATCAACTGATATAGCGTTATCGATTAAATGAGGTGCGCCCTTTAGACCGAGTGGCGGCTTGTTTGTAACCATCTTCACAGAAAAAATCTCTCCCTCTGCTGCCGCAATTACTGCATCCAATCCCAATAGCGCACCTGTAGGCACCATAATTGTTCCGCCAGTAGTTTTTGCTAGCTCAATCAGCTCAGGTCTAAATAAAATTGCGCCAACAGAAAGAACGATTGCCTTTTTCTTTGCCCTCAAAAATGGTGAAATGATTTCAGACAAAATCTCAGCTGGAGCGCACTCAACTATTACATCTGCCTCGGGCTCTAACTCAGAAATGGATAAGAGCTTTACCGGGTGAGCCAAACTTTTAACAAATTCTCCGGCTTTATCATGATTTTTTGCTGACACCGCAGTCAAAATAACTCCTGGTACCGCACCATTAGCCAAGTGTGTCGCTAATGACTTTCCAATAGCTCCTAAACCGGCAATGGCAACACGAATAGGTTTGATGTTATTTGTCATAATCTAATAATAGTTATTTTTAATGATGATTAGCATACACAATTAATTAATTATTGGTCCCGAACTGGCAGGAAATGAGGCAAGAATATGTGAGGAGGCAGGGAAATAAAAAAGGGGCTAGAGCCCCTTTTGTTAGTAGAAATGGCGGAGACGAGAGGATTCGAACCTCCGATCAGAGTTTTAGCCCCGATGCTCCC
>JBBAON010000063.1:0-4700 GCA_040401435.1 Candidatus Methylopumilus sp. | reverse complement strand
CCGTTTGTCTCTACATTTGAAGTTAGACAGACTTTAGCGAACAGGCGGGAGCTAATCGTATGGCTTAGGGTTTTTTAAGAGCGCACTTATTAAATGCGCACTGTTAGACGTAAAAAGAAGTGTGTAGCCATTGGGCGGAGATTTGATGACTAAATTGTTTTCAAGTACACCTGTGCCGCCGGGTTTGTTTTCAACTACTACGGGCTGCCCCCAACGCTCTTGCATTTTTAAAGCAACCAAGAGTGCGTAAATATCAGTGGGCCCCCCCGGAGGGAAGGGAACAATCATGGTTATAGGTCGTGAAGGATAACTAGCGGCAGACTGTGCGTTCGCGTGAGTGCTAGCGAGCGCACTGACTATGAAAGCAAGACAAATTGTGAAAATGCGAATCGATATCATTTTGATGTCTTCCAGTTTTCTTGAAGGATATTAGGTTAACACCTTAGATACTTACTGTCACAACCTAATACCTTGAGGCATAGAATGAATCAGACCTAAACAAAGGAGACAAGAATGGATGCTTGGAAATCGGAGATAAGAGACGGAATGCACATTGATTGGGACATGCCCATCGTGATGGATGACGGACTCGTTTTGCGTGTAGATATCTTCCGTCCCATCCATGAGGGAAAGTTTCCAGTCATTCTTTCCTACGGCCCATACGGCAAGGGGCTTGCTTTTCAAGAGGGCTATAAAACCGCATGGGAAATCATGGAGCGTGAAAACCCTGATGTCATGCGCGGATCAACAAACAAATACCAAAACTGGGAAGTTGTTGATCCAGAGAAATGGGTACCAGACGAATACGTATGTATTCGAATAGATTCACGCGGCGCAGGTAGATCGCCTGGATTCATGGACCATAACAATCCGCGTGAAACAAAAGACATCCATTTATGTATTGAGTGGACTGCCCAGCAAAAATGGTGTAACGGCCGTGTTGGAATGAATGGTATTTCTTATTACGGTAGCAACCAATGGCGTGCTGCTGCGAGTAAACCTAAACATTTAGCAGCCATTTGTGTGTGGGAAGGTTGGAACGACAACTACCGTGAATCCAATCGACATGGAGGTATTGCCTGTTCTTTCCGTAAAAACTGGTTGGAAATGCAAGTCAAAACTGTTCAGCACGGAGTAGGCGATAGAGGCAAAAAAAATCCGATCACTGGCGAGACAGTATGTGGACCCGTGACCTTGCCAGAAGAAGAGTTGCGTAAAAACATAGAAGACATTTGGAAGCGCGTCATGGACAACGAGATGATGTGCGATTGGTATGTCGAGCGTTCGGCCAACTTAGACAAAGTAGACATACCACTTTTAAGTGCTGCCAATTGGGGTGGACAAGGCTTACACACCCGCGGCAATTTCGAAGGATTTGTGCGTTCAAAATCCAAGAATAAATGGTTAGAGGTGCATGGAGGGTCACACTGGGCGCCTTTCTATACAGACTATGGCCTTGCTATCCAAAAGCGTTTCTTTGATTTTTATCTCAAGGGCAAGAAAAATGGTTGGGACAAAACTCCAAAGGTGTCCTTGCTAGTAAGAAGCCCAGGTGAAAAATTTACCCCCCGTTCTGAATATGAGTGGCCATTGAAACGAACACAGTGGACGCCGCTCTATTTAGAGCCTCAGAAAAAAACCTTTTCTCAGTTTCCATTGAAGCAAGAAGCTCACATTCAATACGACATGATGGGCGATGGCGTTACCTTTGCCTTTCCACCGCAAACCCAAGAGGTTGAGTTAACAGGGCCTATGGCTCTCAAAATATTCATATCGTCTTCGACGATTGATGCGGATATTTTTGCGGTGGTGCGAGTGTTTGATCCTCATGGCAAAGAGGTGTTATTTCATGGAGCCCTTGACCCCAAAACACCTATTGCACAGGGCTGGCTCAGGGCTTCGCATCGCAAATTAGATAAGAAAAAAAGTTTGCCTTTCCGTCCTTGGCATACCCACGACGAGAAGCAGCCATTAAAGCCAGGTGATATTTATGAATTAGATGTTGAAATTTGGCCTACATGCATTGTTGTACCAAAGGGTTACAGCATTGCTTTGTCAATTCGTGGACGCGACTACGAGCATGACGATGCCGCAGCAGTTTTATCGAATATGAAAAATCCTATGAAGGGCTGTGGCCCATTCACGCATGAAGACGAACAAGATCGCCCGCCCGCAATTTTTGGAGGCAAGGTCACTTTGCATATGGGGCCCAAGCACAGGGCAAGGTTGTTAGTCCCTGTCATTCCCAAGAAAAAGTAATTTTTTAATGAAAGGCACTATGCAGACTAGTTTATTTAAAATATGTGGGTCAAGATTTGCAATCTTCTTTTTTATTTTATTTTTTGAAGTTGCAAATGCTCAGACTGGTTCATTTCCCAATAAACCCATAAAAATCATTATTCCTTTTCCACCTGGAAATACTACTGACTTGATGGCGCGGCTCATCGCTCCTAAATTGTCAGAGCGACTTGGGCAGCAAGTGATTGTTGAAAACCGTCCGGGTGCAAGCGGCATGTTGGGTCTCGACTTGGTAGCTAAATCAACTCCAGATGGTTACACCATAGGCGCTGGGCAAGGAGGCAACCTTGTGGTTCTCCCACATACTAGCAAGAACATGCCCTACGACGCGCTGAAGGACTTCTCTCCAATCGCCGTTTCAACCACCAACTATCTTGTTGTGGTCGGAAGTACTGGTGCACCCTTCAAAACGCTTCCTGAAATGATTTCATGGGCTAGGGCTAATCCAGGCAAGTTAACGGTTGCTACAAACGGGGAGGGTGGATTTCCACACCTTATTTTTGAGCATTTGCGCATGATGGGTAATTTTTCCTTCAACCATATTCCATACAAAGGTTCAGCGCAAATTGCGACGGACTTAATTGGTGGGCAAGTGCAAGCTGGGGTCGATGGAGTTACTGGATTGACTCCGCACATTAAGTCTGGACGTATCAACCTCTTGGCGGTTACCAGCAAGAACCGAGCCCCACAGTGGCCCGATGCCCCCGCCGCCTCTGAGGCTGTACCCGGCTATGAGTCTGGTGGATGGTTTGGTTTTGTTGGACCCGCGGGTATGCCGCGGGATATCGTAATGCGGCTAAACGACGAAATCAACCGCGCGATGAAAAGTCCGGACGTTACCGATAAGTTAATTGCCTCTGGGCTCAATATGGTTTATGAGTCTCCAGATTATTTTGGCGAAATTATTAAGAGTGATTTTGCAAAGTACGGCAAGCTAGTTAGAGACATCGGCTTCAAGCCGCAGTGACTAAGTTCTTCAATCACAAGGAATCTGAATGCAAACTGATTTAACCTTAGGTTCACCTCCTAGATATGAGCCTTTCGGCTGGCACCACTGGCCGGACCATTTTTTCATGTCCTATCAATTTCGCCGGGGTTTGGGCGAGACGCAAGAGGGCGGTGGCGCAGTCAGTGAATGTTTTCAGGCAGCGAGCCGAATGATTCCAGGTGATTTAGAGAGTTGGCACAATGAGTGGATGATCGTCGCTGATCGAAACGATAAGCGTGGCGAAGCGGCAGAAAAAGATGGCAATATCCGCACGGCGATGAATTGTTGGCTTCGTGCCGCTGATTATTTTCGTTCTGCTGAATTCTGGCTTGCCTCCGATGATTCACGTCGCTTACCAACTTTCACACTTTGTGAAGCGGCCAGCCAAAAGTGGTTGCGTTATCTAAACCCACCTGGCGAAGTAGTGGAAATACCTTACGAAGATGGTAAGACCTTGCCGGCGTATTTCATCAAGTCACCTGCATACAAGAACAGTAGCGAACAACAGCCAGTGCTAATCTCTTTTGGGGGCCTGGATTCATTCAAAGACGAGCTTTGGTTTATGACTGGACGCGGCGCCGTGCAGCGTGGCATTTCTGTACTTCTTGTTGATGGTCCTGGACAGGGCGGGGCTCTAAGAAGACAGGGCATTGTGTCGCGATATGACTACGAAGTACCAGTAGGCCGCTGTATTGATTGGTTGGAAAAACGCCCCGACATTGACCCCAATCGTATCGCTGTTAGTGGTTCAAGCATGGGAGGTTATTACGCTGCACGAGCTGGTTCTTTCGAGCACCGTCTAGCTGCATGCATTTCGCACGGCGCTATTTGGGACATAGAAAAACGTTTTGCCGACCGGGGCGAAGACCATGCGCTTGCTGGACACATGAAATGGGTAATGGGTGCCAAAACGATGGCTGAGGCAGTGAAAATAGCCAAGCCCTTCAAATTAGATGGTGTGCTCGACAATATGCGTTGCCCCTACCTAGTGCTTCATGGTGGCCATGATGTACTGGGCGTTGACACTGTTAAATTGGTGCATGATTACGCCAAAGCGCGTGGTATTGACGTCACGCTCAAGCTAACCGAGGCCGAGGAAACCGGTGCGGAGCACTGCCAGCACGATAACCCCACCCTTGGACAAGAGATCATGGCCGATTGGTTAACAAAAGTGTTTGAGATCAATCAAACTAAGCTTTCCTTTGTGCCATCTTAATTTGGCAGAACTTGTAGAAATATAGCAATTCAACATCGTGTTCAATAAAATCCTAGCTTGTATTCACAAATTTGGATTTTTGAAGTTTTTAATCGAGCTGAACTCGAATCAATTAAGGCCTTTTGTTCGGATCTACGTTCGTGAGTCGAACTTGATACTTTGAACAGCACGGGAATTGAAAACCGTGCGATATGTCGT
>JBBAON010000062.1:0-4733 GCA_040401435.1 Candidatus Methylopumilus sp. | reverse complement strand
AGGATGGGGGTAGAGAATTTTTGGCCTGCCCAGCACGATTCAAACGTGCGATCTAAGCTAAATCACTTTCTACAGTATGTTTAATATGCTCCCACTCGTCATCCGTAAATAGTCGCGATCGTGTATGAAAAGCTTTGCCAGTGTTACCTTCTAATGAAAACGTACCACCACTACCCTCAATCACGTCCAGTATTAATTGGGTATGTTTCCAATACTCATACTGCGACTTACCGATATAGAAAGGGACTGCGCCGACCTCGCCCAATTTGACATCATAGGGACCAATCGTCAAGTCAGTAGGCAAGTAGCAGTTTGCAGCACTGTTATCGCAACATCCACCAGATTGGTGAAATAGTATTTCTCCGTGAAGTGCTTGCATCTCTTTAATGAGAGCTAATGCTTCGGGCGTAGCCACAATTCGTTCAACCATTCTGCGCTCCTTTTAATAAAAAAGGGGTAAATTGCTTCACCCCTTTGAGTCACGATGTGAATCGATCAGAAAAAGCCAAGCTTATTTTCGCTATAGCTGACCAATAAGTTTTTGGTTTGTTGATAATGGGCCAGCATCATCTTGTGGTTTTCACGTCCGATACCGGATTCTTTGTACCCGCCAAACGCAGCATGCGCTGGATAGGCATGGTAACAATTAGTCCAAACACGACCAGCCTTAATAGCGCGACCCATCCGATAAGCCAAATTGCCGTTACGCGTCCACACTCCGGCCCCCAATCCGTATAGAGTGTCATTAGCTAACGCGAGGGCTTCTGCTTCATCTTTAAAGGTGGCTACTGCCAAGACGGGGCCAAAGATTTCTTCTTGAAAGATGCGCATCTTATTGTGACCCTTGAAGATAGTAGGTTGCACATAATAGCCGCCCTCTAGATCACCACCTAAATGCGCTTGTGCACCACCGGCAAGCAATTCTGCCCCCTCTTGTTTACCCAAATCAAGGTAAGAAAGAATCTTCGTGAGTTGCTCTTTGGACGCTTGCGCTCCCATCATGCAATCGGTATCCAATGGATTGATCTGCTTAATGGCAGCAACACGCTTCAGCACCCGCTCCATAAATCGATCATAAATACTTTCCTGTATTAAGGCGCGGCTTGGGCAGGTACATACCTCACCTTGATTGAAAGCAAACAAAACCAAGCCTTCAATTGCCTTGTCTAAGAACGCATCATCTTTATCCATAATGTCCGCAAAGAAAACATTAGGCGATTTTCCGCCTAGCTCTAACGTAGCTGGAATTAAATTATTAGCAGCGGCCTGCGCAATCACCCGGCCGGTAGAGGTCGATCCAGTAAAGGCAATCTTAGCAATACGCTTGCTATTGGCCAGTGGCATACCGGTTTCGCGGCCATATCCATTGACGATGTTGAGGACACCTGGTGGCAATAGATCAGCAATCAACTCAGCCACAATCAAGATCGATATGGGAGTCGATTCTGCTGGCTTCAAGACTACGCAATTGCCGGCAGCCAAAGCTGGGGCAAGCTTCCATGCCGCCATCAAGATCGGAAAATTCCACGGGATTATTTGTCCTACAACTCCTAGTGGCTCTAAATAGTGATACGCCACCGTGTTTTCATCAATCTCACTCAGACCACCCTCTTGTGCACGGATCGCGCCAGCAAAGTATCGAAAGTGATCTACTGCAAGCGGAATATCCGCGTTTAAGGTTTCTCGAATTGCTTTACCGTTATCAATAGCATCAACATAAGCCAAGAGTTCTAAGTTTTGCTCCATGCGATCGGCAATTCTGAGCAAAATATTACTTCGCGTCGTGACGTCAGTTTTACCCCACTGAACGGCAGCAGCATGAGCGGCATCCAAAGCCAATTCAATATCGCTCGCATCAGAGCGTGCAACCTTGGTATAGGCCTTCCCATTTACAGGTGAGATCACATCAAAATATTGACCTTTGCTTGGGGCCACCCACTTACCACCAATAAAGTTATCGTAGTGGGCTTTGTATTTCATCTTGGCATCTGCGTGACCTGGGGGTGCATAAATCATGTCTGTCTCCTGCTGGTTATGGTTAGAATTTTTATATACGTCAATGCTGTACAGCTTTTTTTAACGATCAACTGCTGAACGGAAGTAGTCTTGAAATCTCTAAGGTTCGTTTTAAACAAAAAACTATTATTAATTCTATAGCCTATAGAAAAACTGTGCGGTAAGTAAATAAAGAACTTGTAGATAGACTGTTGCCTCATACAGGGTTGATTTAATTGAGGTTTTTGGGCCTCCCCAAGACAGGTCCAAGGAGCGAGCAATGCCTTACAAGAAATTAATGTTATGAAAATCCTATATATTTCAATAGCTTACATCGTATTAATAGATTCGCAGCAAACCTTGTAATTTATAGGGATTGCTCAAAGTGATGCACCAAGAGAAAAGCTCCTAATAGGCTTGTGTACCTATAGAAGTGGCTGGATAAAAGCAAACCAACCTCCGATTATCAATAGAACCAAGCTAATTAGATAAATGGCTAAAGAGACTTTACGAGTTCGCAAACATGCTTGCCTTAGTTTGGGATCTATTGGACATGGAGCATAACGGTTACGCCACTGTACGATGCCGCCGATCACCATCAAGAGAGTACTAATTAAAAAAATGATCTCCTTGTTCTCGCTGATCCAAACGATCTGAGGAAATACGGCTACAAGTGAAGCTAAAGCTGCACCCGCTCCCAAGCTAACAAGCAAGGCAGGGATAGCACAACAGACTAAGGTACTAGAACTAGCAAAGAGAGTAATGAGTGAACTGAAGAACGGAGTTTTAATATCCTGCAAACCATCTTGGCTCATTTCTTGCCCTTCATTTGCTCTTTAAATTGAGCAACCGTCTGTGGGATAGTTTCAATATTAACTACGTCATAACCAGAATCAGTAATCTCCTCTTTGATTAACTTTTCATTGAGCGTTTTACCTTCCTTTGACTCAACAACTACAACCTTGTTTTTTAAATCAACCATCACTGCTTTTGTTTCGTCTAGCTTAAGAAGGCTCTTTTCAATGCCTTGCGCACAAAAAGAGCAAACCATGCCATTTACTGTGACCTTCATGCTGGCTAATGCTGCCTGACTCAAGCCCAATAAAGAAATTGCAAATATAAAATTAATAAGTTTCATATTTTTCATCCTAGTAGTTATACATAAAGTTAAAACGCAGTTGTCCAGATAAATTAGCGCCCGCCTCCACAAAATACCGATTGTGGATAACACGTAGCATTGGCGTGAACTCATACTGATTTGATACAAACGTCATTCGTTTTGCTTCAATTACTACCCAAGGCTGAGGCTGGTCGTAGTCCACCTCATAAAATGAAGCCCCTAGGCGTGCTGTAGTGATATTGCTAGTAGCCCCTTGCGCTGCATAGACCCTTGCAGATGCCATAGAGTAAAAACGAGTGGTTTCATAATCGACCTGAAGTCCAGGTGAAGCCATTGCTTTTGACCCTCCAAACGTATTCCCAGTGATCGAGCCCAGGCCACCAATAAACCAAATATTGGCCTGTGCATTGGGTAGATTCCAGCGAGCTACTTTGCGGGTATAGACCGCTTCGGCATTTTGCTGCTTGCGTACAGAGTCATCTGTTTGCATTGCGCTAACTGAAACTCCGAGTGCATCATTTGCCGTGGTGGAATAGTTCGCTGATAGTTCTTGATAGGTTTTACTAAAATCACCCATCACCATCCAGCTATTTTTATAGCCTAAAGGAGCAGCGCTCAGCTGTGTAGCAAAGCCCATCACCGCAAAAAATACAAACCTAAGAAATGAAGTCTGCTTCATTTCAGCTTTTCTATGGCAGTGATATCAAGAGTACCGTCTACAACCTTGATTTGAAATCGCACCTTATCACCTGGGCGATATCCTTCAAGATTTAACTCTTTAGGTGTGCCAAAAGGCATGGTCATAGCATGCATTTTGATGCTGGCTATGTATTCGTGCTTGAGCACAATACGATCGCGGGCTGGATCGATTCTAATAATCTCGCCATTGACCCATTCTGGGTTTGCAAAGGCATAAGACGAAAACAAGCAAGTTAAAGCAATAATAATTTTTTTCATACAACTCTCCAAAGAAGGTGAAGCCCAAATTTTGGGCGGACTTATCCTAGGGAGTTAAAGAATGGGTGGCTTGCTTAGCGCTGGCGTGTCGTAACTGGCAAAACTAATATTGCCAATATTTGATGTTAGTGAATAAGAAATCTTACTAATGATTAATTGATATGAATAAGGGGCAAAAGCCATACATAACACGCAGGAATTGCAATCACTGTCTTGGAATTGATTTTGAGGCACAGACTTGTCTGTGGTCGACACTTTCAATTCTTGATGGCAAGAGTGTGAGGATTTCTGAGCTTTAACATCAACTACTGTAGATGGATATTTGAATGGCATATCCGATACCGCCCAAGCTTGAATGGGCAAGGTTAGGATCAAAAAGATAAGTTCCAGTTTTTTCAACATAAGTAAATCTTAATACTTTTTTTGTTAATTTGCCTCCAGTGGCAAAGTCGATGCTTACAGGCCTACATAGATGCTTGCCCAACACAATTATGTGAAATTCATACTGATTTAGTCGAGCAACCTATGAACAAACTGTGCAATCACTGTGCAATGAACTAAAGCAGCACTGTAGCTACTGTATCCGCTTGAATTGCTTGAGGTTTTTGGTCTGCCCAGCACGATTCGAACGTGCGACCTACGCCTTAGAAGAATTCGTGGC
>JBBAON010000061.1:0-4837 GCA_040401435.1 Candidatus Methylopumilus sp. | reverse complement strand
TGTTGGAAAAGCAGCGGCGATTCTGTGTCTTCTTTCGTCAGCTTCAACTAGCTTTTTGGAAAAGCAGCGATTTTCCAAATTCCAACTTCATGGAAATTTGAAGCTTTCTCTGTCTTCTTTCTCTGTCTTCTTTTTGGAAAAGCAGCGATTTTGCAAGGGAAAATTCCAACTTCATGGAAAAGCAGCCGCCTTTCTGGAGCTTTTCTTCTCTTTCTGTCAGCCTTTTCATTTCTATCGTCTTGGTTTTGCATTGTTTTTTGCAAGGGAAAATTCCAACTTCATGGAAATTTGTTCACCTTTCTGTCATCTTTTCACTGGCTTGACGATGGGTGGTTTTCGGTCATCTTTTGCTGGCTTTTCTGGAGAGAAGGAAATTCCAACTTCATGCTTTTCAGGAAGATGTTGTGACTGTTTTCTGTCAGCCAATTCGCTTCACGATTTGGCAAGGATTTGGAAAAGCAGCTTCGGTTTGTGTGTTTTCACTTTAGTTATAGAAAGAAGGAGGTTTGTAGGAAAAGCAGCCTCGGTGTGTGTGTTTTCACTTCGCTCTAGGGGCATTCAGAAGGATCTCAGCTTGTGTGTTTTCACTTCGCTCTAGGGGCATTCAGAAGGATCTCAGCTAAATTTCTCCCTCTTCATTTTCTGGTTCAGACTAGCTTGTGTGTTTTCACTTCGCTCTTGGAGTTCATGTCAGCTTTGAATCACTTTTCACTTCACTCCTTCTGGGAAAAGGATTTTGACTTGGTTTCTCGTTGACTTTCTGTCGAGTGTGTCTTCTTTTTATCCTTTTATAGAAAGGAGTTGTGTGTTTTCACTTCTTGCTTTTCTCGTTGATTTTGATGACGTTGACTTTGGCTGTGATTTTGATGACGTTTTCACTTCTTGGTTCTAGAAAGGGAAAGATTTGGAAAAGCAGCGAGAAGGAAATTCATGACGCTCCGCTTTGTTTTTGCAAGGGAAAGATTTGGAAAAGCAGCGAGAAGGAAATTCATGGAAGCAAGGGAAAGATTTGGAAAAGCAGCGAATGAGCATCATCTTGAATTCCAACTTCATGGAAAAAGGTTCAAGTCCTGGCGGGTTTTCTTTTCTCTTTTGTGTTAACCACGCCAGGTTTCAATTAGTTTTGGCTGGTTATCCACCAATGTAAGCCCAAACCAAACGAAAGGGGCGAGAAGAGGAGATCAGCTTGACCAATCGTCCTGAAGCTCCAACCAGCTTGATAAGCCAGCTCTCTAGGATTCACTTCACTCTTCGCCGGGCGTTCAGTCGAGTCAGCGCAAAGGAAGGAAGAGCAAGCTGGAGACAGAAATGTGAGATCGCACAACGGAGATCGCTAGAAGGCGCCGCAAGTGGAAGGACGTTAACCCAGCAAAAACAGTAAAGCAAAGTCCCGAGAAGCGTGGCGAATAAGTCACAATGAAAGAAAAACAGAGCCGGGGTTGAAAAGCGCCGCTGAAGGGAGAAGGAAGCGTGGATCCTTTCCAGCTCTGCGCGCCCCGGCGCTTTCATGAAGAGCATCAGTCACTTCTCTCTCAACGCTTCCTTTCAAAGGCCGCCTCTGGCACTTCTTCACAAGAACCAAGGCTAAGCGGCGCAGAGTGAAAAGACATGAAGGGGAAGCAGGCAGGAACAAACCTCAGCTACTTTTCGCTAGGTTTAGCCTGAAAATGGTTACATCTCACTTTTCAGATCTCACCCACAGTTCAGTTTAGCCACGCATTGAAAGAAACTGACCAAAAACAGAGAGAAAGTGATGAGTTTTTACAATCTTGTAGTCTGAAAAGCTTGACGAATCGACTGAGCTGCCCAAATCCCAAATGGTGAGGTGAAAAAGGACACAGGATTCTGGCCACGCGCTGTGAGCTCCACGTTAGAAACCCTTCCCTTCGAAGTTGAAGCTCAAACCAGAACTGAGCTGGGCTGAAACTTTTTTCCACATTTCCACCGAGAAGATTTATGAAGAGGAAAGTTGAGAGAAAGTGTGCATTTTTCCACATCACATTTTGCCCAAAGAAAGAAAGTTTTACAATCACCAGACTGGAAAAGGGAGAGACAGCAGCAGAAAAAGGGAAAGAAAGTGTGAGGTGAAAGAAGGGAGAGACAGCTGCAAGATATCGCCGCCAAAATGGTGAGAAGTGTAGTGAAAATCCAAGCTGGCGAGAGAGAAGGAATGAGAAATCCCCACAAAACCCAACACGATGTCGAATCAGAGAGAAATCAAAGTGAAAGGTGGGTTCAAACCAAAGATGCAACTTCAAAGGGAAACAGATTTGCCCCAGCTGGAAAATGGTTAAAGAAAACCAGGCAAATCCAAGACAAAGTGAAGGGAAATTGACAAGAAGGAAATGCCAGCTAAATTTCGCTTCAAAGTCAAGTCATTTCCAGCAGCCAGCAGGAGAAGTCACATCGACAAGCAAGCTGGGTTGATGCCAGGTCGTTCTAAGCTCCAACTTTGCTGAACGATGTCGCGAATGACCCTGCAGAGAATCAGTTGGATCTCTGCAGGTTGTTTCACCAACGTGGGTAATTTTAGGCTCTTCTATACCAAAAAGGAAAACAGCAAAGCCTGCGTGCACTTTTGCACCACTTTTCCACATCGTCAAGTCGCCTGCAAAATCAGCACTAAGGGTCGAATCGCAAAAGTTTTTACACACTTGTAAAAGGAAAGTGACTTTCAAACCCACCTCGAAGGCACCAACCGAGAAGATTAAAAATGCACTCACTGTCCACGATTCAAAAGGAAATGAAGTTTCCTAAAGTACACATTGCATCAGAAAGATCCAAAGGCAACAAAATTAAGTGTGGCTTGCATCATTGAATCGCCAGCAATTTTGAAAGGAGAGAGAAAGGAGGGAAAAGTGAGAGACAGCTTTGTTCCTTCTTGCTATAACGGAAAAGCCACAGTAAAGGAGAAAGAGAGTGAGAGAAAGAAAAGAAAGGAGAAAGAGAGTGAGAGAAAGAAAGTCAGAGAAAAAAGCAACAGAAAAAGTGAAAGAAAACCTCAACTGAGAAGAATAAAGAAAAAGTTTCCTTGAAAATAAAACCAGAAAAAGTTCAACTGAGAAGAAGAAAACAAAAAGAAGAAAACAAAAAGAAAATCTCACCAAGAAAAGAAAATCTCACCAAGAAAAGTAGCTCACGAACAAAGCTGGGTCTGAGACAGCTGCAAAGACGAAAAGAAGGAAGTGAAAGAGACGAAAAGTCACAATCCTGACCAAAAAAAGGCAAGCAACAAAACCACGACAACACGAAAAACAAAAGGGAAAGGAGAGAAAATATTAAAGAGAAAATATTAAAGTTCACGAAAGAGAAAATATTAAAGAGAAAATATTAAAGAGAAAAAGTCAAGGTTTTGAAAAGCTCAACAGAGAAGAATAATGCAAAGACAACACGAAAAACAAAAGAGAAAAACAAAAGGAATTCAAGGAAAGTAGAAAGGCAAACCCTGAAAAACAAGCAAAAAGAAGGATTTCTGGGTCTGAGACAGCTGCAAACTGAGAGAAGCAACCAAGACCTGATTTTGGCTGCAAAAAGGATTGCGAAAGAGAAAGAGAACAAAAAGAACAAAAAGAATTTCAAAAGTGTGCACATTCGCACCACTTTCATGAAAAACACACAGCAAGCAAAAGAAAAAGTGAGAAGAATAAAGCAGACTTGCGAGAAAAAGTCTTCTAGAAAAAGTCTTCTAGAAAAGGATAAAAAGTGAGACAAAACCAAAAGAAAAAGGGCTGAGACAGCTGCAAAAAGATAAAAGAATTTCAACAAGGGCGAGTTTTAGAAGAAGAAGAAAGCAAAAGCAGAGAGAGAAAGAAAAGAGAGAAAGAAAAGAGAGAAAAAGTGAGTAGAATAAAGAAGCAAAGTCAGAGAGGGTCTGAGACAGCTGCAGAAATTGTGAGAACAAAACCAAAATGAAAAGAATTGAAAAAGGAGAGAGAATTGAAAGGAGAGAGAAAAAGTGTTTTGCTTTTCTATAACGAAACAGAGCAAGAAGGAAGAGAGTGAGAGACAGCTGCAAAATCTAGAAAAACAATGTTGGACAGGATCGAGAAAGAAAAAGTGACAAGAAAAAGTGACAAGAAAAAGTGACAAGAAAAAGTGACAATCTCACCAAGAAAAAGTGTGCATTTTTGCACCACTGTCCACATTCGCACCCTAAACCAAGACCAACTGAGAAGGCAACTGAGAAGAATAAAGCAAAAGTGAGAAAATCTCACCAAGAGAACAAAAAGAACAAGCTGAGTTTGAGAAGAAAAAGTGAGAGAGAAAAGCAACTGAGAAGTGAGAAAAGTGTGCAACTGAGAAGTGAGAAAAGTGAGAGACAGCTGCGAGCCAGAAGCAAGATGCAGGCAACTAAGGCGACGATATCGCAAAACGGTGAAAAGGATTCAACTGAGCAGAAGAAAGCAAAACTGAGAAGATTTTCCTTTTCTTTTCCTTTTCTATATAGGGAAAGAGAGAAAGAAAAAGTAACCAACATTAAAAGAATTTCAAAAGGGAGAGAGAAAAGTGTGCATTTTTGCACCACTTTTCCACATTTCCACTGAGAAGGCTAAAAGCTCAACTGAGAAGAATAAAACCAGAAAAAGTCACAGAAAAGTGTGCATTTTTGCACCACGCTCCTGAAAAGGCTGCAAACTTGCACCACTAAGGATTTCAAAAAGCAACTGAGTAGAATAAAGAAAACCAAAATGAAAAAAGGGAGAGACAGCAGCAAAAGAGAGAAAGAAAAGAGAGAAAGAAAATCAAAAGTGAGAGAAAGAAAATCAAAAGTGAGAGAAAAAGTCTGAGACAGCTACTAAACCAGAAAATCAAAATCAAAGGGAAACAGTGAAAAGGT
>JBBAON010000060.1:0-4944 GCA_040401435.1 Candidatus Methylopumilus sp. | reverse complement strand
GATGCCTAAGGGCCTGCTGAGCAAGCTTGAGATCTTTGTACTGGCGGAGAAGGAGTCTGCCATTGTATTACCTCACTTCATCTCACTCACGATTAAATATCCATTATTTACATGCCCTGCAAAGGATTTCTTGCCTTATTTCGTCTCAACAATTATCATCCAATTTTAAATTTAATGATATGTAGGATGGAATGCCAAAAATCGCTAAGCCACTCACAGATATCCAAGTTCGACGCATTAGCCTAATCGGATGGCATGCAGTTGGAGGCGTTGCTGGTTTACTGCTACAAGTACGCAAGCCATCCAAAGAGGGCGCACAAATACCAAGGTCATGGATTCTCAGGGTAAAGGTAGGAGATCAACGCCAACCAATTGGTCTTGGCTCTTATCCACAGGTATCTCTTGCTGAAGCCCGTGAAATGGCCAAAAAATTGGTAATTGAAGCCAAGCAAGGCGTTAATCTAAAGCAAAAGAAGCGTACCGAGCGAAGCACCTTACTTTCTGCGGCCGCAAAAAATAAAACATTTAAAGAGTGTGCAGAGGCTTATATCGAAGCCCACGGTAGCGACTACACGAACGAGAAGCACCGTAAACAATGGCCGTCAACTCTGGAAGCATATGCATACCCCATTATTGGAAATATGCTTGTTGCAGACATCTCAGTTAGTCATATTAAAACCGTCTTAGAACAAGAAACGACTTCAACAGATGGTCTACAAGGGAAACTTTGGTATGTCAAAACGGAAACCGCTAAACGGCTGTTGGGACGGATTAAAACCGTATTGGACTTTGCAACCGTTAATGAATACCGCACTGGGTTTAATCCAGCGCAATGGAAGGGATACCTATCAACGCAGTTACCCTCGCCACAAAAAATACAAAAAGTTGAACATCATCCTGCCGTTCCATATCCAATGATTGGTGACTTTATGAGCAAGTTACGCAACAACGAAAGTATCAGCGCCAAAGCACTCGAGTTCTTAATACTTACGGCCGTTCGCTCTGGCTCAGTCAGACAAGCCACTTGGTCAGAGATTGATTTTGATGCGAAGTTATGGATCATCCCAGCCGAACATACCAAGAGTAAAAAAGAACACAGAGTTCCCCTACAACCTCAAGCGATCAAACTGCTTAAGTCTCTACCTGTCCTTGAAGGTTCATATATTGTCTTTCCAAGTCGGACAGGTAAATCACTTTCTGACATGGCATTAAGCGAATTGATGAGAGGAATGCGAGAACGAGGCGAATTGACTGTTGATGCGGTTCCTCACGGATTTAGGAGCACTTTTCGGGATTGGGCTGCAGAGCGAACCTCTTATCCCGATGAAATCCGAAAGGCCGCTTCAGGACATTCTGCAGGTGATGTAGTAAAGGAGGCCTATGAGCGAACTGACCTGCTAGATAAAAGGCGACAACTAATGCTGGAATGGGCTAGGTTTATTGACAGAATTGAACCTGCATCAAAAAGCAAGGTGACTCCGTTACGGAAAAAGGCGTGAAAAATACGTTTTTTATTCAACTTTAATCAATACGTGTTGCTTTCTCCTGAGGTTATGTTGTAGTATTCGTTAATCCAATTTAAACGGATATCAGGTTCTTAAATAAGCCTAAGCCTTCGCCCTCTTGATTTAATAGGCGTTCATACAAAAGAGTTTTTTCAACCTTAGCAAACGGCTCGAAGCCGTTGTGCAATGGAAAAACATGCAACGTTTGATCAGAATTAGTGAACTAGCCTCAACCCCCTCTAAACAGGGGCTTTTGCCAGTAAGCCCAGCCACCATATGGCGATGGACAAAAGATGACTCGAATTTTCCTAAACCAATAAAAATTGGAAAAGGTGTAACTGCTTGGTATACAGCCGATATTGAAAGTTGGCTTGATACCTTTTCATCAAAGCAGGAGTCTAAGAAATGACTCCCGATGCCAACACTCGAACAGAGAAAAACAGCCAACTTGCAGAAAGAAGAGGAAGTAAGGAAGAAGGAGAAGAAGGGGAGGGAGAACTATTAATTAATAGGACAAGTCTTTTTCCTGTAGATACCTATATTGAGCCTCCAAAAGCAAGTAGATTGAACGCATTCACACTGCAAAACAATAAAATACAAGGCTTAAACCGCCCTTTAGGTGGGTTGGTGTCTACCTTAGCCAAAGAAGTACCAAGGCAGAAAAGGGAGCATCAAGAAACGGTATTGCTAACCTTCCAAATTCTGCTCAAGAACTTTGAAGTATGTTGGCAAACAAACCAATGGGTTTCTATTCAAGGGCAACATTCCGCCTTTTCTAAAGATAGCAGGTATGCGGACATGGGACTTGGAAGAAATATCAATCGCCATTGCCTGATAACGCTACAAGAGGCGGGCTTCATCCATAAGGCAGAGCACAACTACCAAGGCAAGCAAACAGCCCTTTATTACCCTGCTGAGCGATTACAGGCGATATTTATGGACAGTCTGTACTTGCCCTACAAGGGGCCTCAAAAGTGCGGGATTTTTATCTCAGATGGCAAGAGAGAGCGGCCTGCAAATATTCCTTCAGACCACAGGGATTTAGTCTCAATCAATCTTTTACATGAAAACCTTAAAACTCAAATGTTGCCTAATTACTCTCCATTGAGATATATCTACAAAGATTCAGCACTAGACCCGTGTTGTCTTCACGGGGGAAGGCTTTACACAAACACACAACAAATTCCAATGTGGAAGAGTCCAATAAGAAAATTTACGACCATAAACTCTGAAAAATGCTGTGAAGTTGATCTATCAGCAAACCACCTAAGAATGGCTGCCGCCCTATTCCGCAAAGAGTTGGATGGCGACCCCTATCTAGAAATTCAAAATATTGCAAACGCGAAACAAAGAGAGGATGTCAAGCGGGTTATTGCCTCCTTGTTATCCACAAGTGAAAGTGAAACGCACAAGGCCAAGCATAGTCTTGCATCTCCAGAAGATAAAAGAGAGGAACCAATTTTAAGAATAACTTTTGATGCAATTCATAATGCCGTAAACCAAATCTTTCCATGGTTCAAAGCAGTCAGAGGAATCGGTACTAACCTCCAATCGATTGAAGGACAAATTCTTCTAGAAGCAATGCTTCTTTTACTTAGAGACGGAATTAATTCAATCCCATTGCATGACGCACTAAGAGTCCCAATTCAGCATCAAGACAAGACTGCAAAAATAATTAGGGAAACTTGGTCAAGAAATCTAGGGGTGGACTTTGGGACTAAAGTGAACTTTAAGAATCACTAAATGTATGCTTCTAAAGCACCCTTCCCTTACTACCAACCAAGGAGAAAGCATGCCAAGAAAAGGCTATAAAAGGCAAGCAGGGCGATCTGTAGGGATGCCCGAGAGGATGGAGGCACAGAACTTTAATCGGCGCATATCAGTCAATGAGGCGTTGATTCTGGCTACGGCTGGAGATGGGTCTAAGACTGAGGGCTTTCGTAACCTACTCTGCCTGTACCGAGAACTTCATAACGTTGGCTACAGATGCACAATGGATTTATCTGCTTTTTTGATGGAATTTACAAGATTTAAGGCTAGGGAAATAAATTAAGTTAATTTATTCATCAATACCTACAACTCGCAAATAAACAAAAATTCACCACAGAAGAGACAGGTTAAAAAAATGATTGACTTATATGAATTAGAGAATGCATTAACTTCAATTAGATTTTGTGAGGTTCTTTGATTTGTAATTTGAAATAGCCTGTTTCAGGTCGCGATATTCCTCGCATGAAAAAAAGCAGGCTTTATCTAATCTTTTAAGCATTTGCTCTGCTGTTGCCAAGTCATCTTTCATTAAGAGGAGTTCTCCATAATATTCCAATGCGCCCCTGTGTGCAGGTTCTATTTTTAGCGCCGCCAAATAAAATGTCTCACTTGCAACAAGGTCTGAAGGATTCTTTTTTCTTAAAGAGAACCCCATTAGGTTATTCCAATCTGCAGAATTTTTTTGATCCGCAGAATTAAGGATTTTTATAGCATCTTCATATTTGCCAGATTTGATTTCCCGATCGGCCTCAGTCAGCCAGACAGGCGGCGGCACGTATGTTGATTGGTGACTATCACCACCACCACCACCACCACCACCAAAAGACGTAGAGGAAAAGAAAAATACGAACATGATGAGTAAAGTCTTAAAAAGAATCATTGCATACGCCCCTAAAAACAATAATTATGATGTCAGTTTCAACTTATTGAGAAAGATGTCCCTTTTAATGTGTGTGGTTAAGTAATGCCAAGCCCCAAAAGGCTGGGTCAGACATGTGTGTTCCTTATGCCTGTTAAAAGGTCAGCACATAGTACTAAATTTCTTTTTAAATCAACTTGGTGATGATGAGTTTGAGCGTAAGTGACACCAACCATCAAGTCAAAGCCTGACTACGACAACCAGATCCTTGGTCAAGACAGTTAAGATATTTTCAATTTGGCTTGTTTATTCTCTCAGGGTACAAAGTGGAATAGTTGAATTAAGATTTTTTACTATCTTTTCTGCCCCATCTTTATCTACAAATCATTCTGCCAAGAGCATCAACATAACATGGTGTTACTTGCTGTGTCATTGGAGGCGCTGCCCATGGGTTGGGGGTTAATGGCTGAATTTGGTTGTTTTGCCATTGCCCTAGAGGGGGGGCTGATGGTGTGTTTGACCATTGCCCCAAGGCCGGAACTTGCTGCTGTTGTCTCTGAATTTGCTGCAATGAATTATTGATACTGTTGAGTTGGTTCAACTGGTTTTGTTGATATTCCTGCTGAAGTTGCGCAGGTGTGCAGTTACCCCAAGCGCAGTTTGCGTATGAAGCACCTGACAAAAAAGCAAGTAAAAAACAAAATACTATTTTTTTCATTTTCAAGTCCTTGGGTTTATTGTGAAATTAAGATAACTAAATTTATTGTTGCTTTTGAACCGTGGCTTGTCAAGCCGTGGCTCTTTGAGCGG
>JBBAON010000059.1:0-4979 GCA_040401435.1 Candidatus Methylopumilus sp. | reverse complement strand
GCAATTACTATAAAAAACCAGAGCAAAAAAAATGGTACGCCGGAGAAACAATTTCTCTTGGTATTGGTCAAGGCTATAACAGTTTCACAATGTTGCAATTGGCCCAAGCCACTGCGACCTTGGCCAATCGGGGTGTGAAACATACGCCCCGATTGGTGATTGCAACCCAAGAAGCCGGTGCCAAAATCCGCAACGTTGTACCTGAAATTCCGGGTGAAGATTTGAAGTTCAAACCTGAAAATTTGGATGTGGTTTTACCGGCGATGGTTGGCGTCACACAAGAGGGAACATCCGCCCGTGCCTTTGCCGGCGCTGGGTACCTTAGCGGAGGGAAAACGGGTACAGCGCAAGCCGTGAGTTGGGGCAAAAATGAAAAGTACAGCGCTTCGCGGGTAGAAGAGCGCCAGCGCGACCATGCGCTCTACATCGCGTTTGCGCCAGCGGAAGATCCCAAAATTGCAGTCGCAGCGATCGTAGAAAACGCTGGATTTGGCTCTGCTTCTGCGGCGCCCATTGTTCGCCGGGTATTTGACTATTGGCTACTACAACAGTACCCCAATGAGGCAGATCTAGCTGCCGTTCGCATTGGTCAAGCAACTGCCCCTATTGGTAAACCGCGCAAAGTAGCTGAAGTCCCTTGGCCTTTGAACCCTACTCCCACATCCATACTAACGCCAGCAGTGGACAACCTTCAGTAGGGAATTGTTTTAGCGATTCCTCGCAATTAAACGCGCAAACAACGTAACAGAGCTGAATTAGCTGTTGAGTTGGAGAAAACTCCTTCAGTTAATGCTATTTTGATCAAAGAATTTAAAAGTTTTTTAAAATTCTTTCGACTTGCTGTAACCGGCAACTACTTTCCAACGAACTATGAGTAAGTCTGTAACGGCCGCCCCTGCGCGGATCTGTGCAGCTTAGTTCAAACCATTTAGTAACTCGAAGGAGCCTTTCATGACACTCATCAAAACCATTGCTTTTATCGCCTTTTCGGCCGTTTTATCAATTGCAACAGCAGGAGAAATCAAGCCATTCAATCAACAAGATTTTGATAAGCTGACTCAGGAAGGAAAGCCTGTAGTGCTAAACATCAGCGCAACATGGTGCCCGACCTGTAAAGCGCAAAAGCCAATTCTTGATGGCCTCATGAAACAACCGGCTTACAAAAACGTGACTCTTATGACCATTGACTTTGATTCAGAAAAACCCACACTAAAGACTTTTAAGGTGAATACGCAAAGTACCCTTATTGCGTTCAAAGGCGACAAAGAGGTGGTCCGCTCCGTAGGGGACACCACTTCATCCGGCCTTGAGAGCCTTGTAAAGAAGACTGTGAACTAATGGAGTTCGGACTTTCATCCTACGGCTTTGGGTTATTGGCGGGACTGCTTTCTACTCTGTCGCCCTGCGTGTTACCGATCATTCCCATTTTGTTGGGTTCGGCGACTAACGCGCACCCTCGGGCCCCCTTGGTGTTGGCGGTTGGGCTTGCCATCTCCTATGCCCTTGTAGGCACTGGGTTGGCTTGGGCGGGATCCGCATTGGACCTTGATCCGTCTATCTTTCGCAACGTAGGTTCAGCAATATTAGGGTTACTTGGTCTGGTGCTCGTATCAGGCGGTCTCCAACAACGGTTTGCTTCTGCCACCGCCGGAATCGGTGACGCTGGAAATAATTTGATCTCACGAATTAACCTCGACGGTCTTTGGGGGCAGTTCTCCATAGGCCTCATTCTGGGCGTCGTATGGAGTCCTTGCGTAGGGCCGACTTTGGGTGCTGCCGTGCTGGTAGCCAGCCAAGGAACACATCTCCCGCAAGTTGCACTTTTGATGGGTATTTTCGGTATTGGTGCTGCTTTGCCTATTGTGGGTCTTTCATACCTTAGTCGCAGTGCCATTTTGAAGATGCGTGGCAAGCTGATGCTAGCGGGCAAGACCGGTAAATTGATTTTGGGCGTTGTGATGATCTTCTTATCAGTGCTGATACTTTCCGGGGCTGATAAGCCGCTAGAAGCTTGGCTTGTTGATCAGTCACCGACTTGGCTTACAGGATTAACAACGCGTTATTAACTTATGGATCGGCCTTGCGATCAGGTTCTAGCCATCACCACCTGAGTAATCTGGGGCCCAAAAAAGCGCCTACAACAGTAGGAATAAAGATCCCCAGCACGTACCAGATGGCAACAAATGGTACGGATGACTCCGGACAATGGAGAGAATAGATCAATGTGCCTAGAGCTCCAGATAACAATCCAGCACTGGCTCCAGACACCATAGGCTTTGTAGGTGCCAAATCCTTTAAGAACCAAAAAATCGCTGCAAGCATTGGCAACGAAATCAAAGCAATATTAAAGGGACAAGTCTTCCAAGTACTTCCGAAGATGAGGTTACTTCGCTGTACCGGATCTGCGCTGACTATCGCCACAATGGCTAAAAGCCACAACAAGGTCAAAGGTATCGCCATTCCTAGCCATGCTTTACCAACGTGCATGCCGGGACGCCCCAGTCGCCACGTCGATAAGGATGCGTAGAGCGCTAACGTAACAGCAAAAGTTGGTTTTATCCAAAATACTATGTCACCCATTGCTTGCGAAAGATCGCTTCGTACACCAAAAACGCAGAGCATGATCAAAGCAGAAGCCGGAATACCCCACACCAAAGACAAAACGAAACGTTGACGGATGGTATTGGCGTGCACTTTGGTCTCGCCAGAAGCTAAGAGACCAATGAGCTCTTCGGTTTTCATGCTTGCCCTTTCATTTTTTCTGCCAAAACTCTCAACCCTCTGTGAATACCAACTTTAATTGCAGATTCCGTCATGCCCGTTCGTATCGCAGTCTCTGCCACTGATAACCCCTCAAGTTTGACGTGCACGATTGGTAGGCGTTGGCGTTCTGGCAGCTGCATAAGCAGTTTTTCGACATCTTTCTTTGCCTCAAAAGCATCGTGAGTTATTTCGGAAAACAGTAATAACTCGTCGTCCAGTGGGTCGTTTAGATCCTCACGCGCTGACTGTGCCCGCAAAAGATCAAGGAACTTATAGCGCGCAATAGCGTGTATCCAGGCCGTTAGAGGCTGGTCCGTATCATAGGTGTGGCGCTTGTTGTGAACTGCGAGCAGTGTTTCTTGCACGAGATCCTCTACGTCATCGGGTCGTTGGAATAGGCGTCTGCGGAAATAGGCACGCAAGTGCCCAGTTAGCACTTTCAAAAAATCGTGATACGCCCCTGCGTCGCCGTCCAAGCCCTGAATCAAAGAGGTTCGCAGCTGGCTTTCACTTAAGGCAAAACGAGCCTGCCTGTTATGTATTCGTTCCATGAAGGTTTGCGGTTACAGCTCGATCAAAAAAATTCAAAAAATATGTCGCGCACTGTAACCCACATCGAGATTGCTACGAACTACTCCGCAAGCAAGACCGGGATGGCATTCATGACCTGACGGTAAGCTAATCACAAGCGGAGTTTTGATGATGAGTAAAAACGAGATCGTCCACCCAGTATGGCTGCGCGCTACGCATTGGATCAATGCCCTTGCCGTATTTGTCTTGGTCACTAGTGGTTTGAAAATTTACAACGCAACTGCATTTTTAAACTTTGCCTTTCCCCATGCGGTGACTTTGGGGGGCTGGCTGGGCAGCGCGTTGCAGTGGCATTTCGCCGCGATGTGGTTGCTGATCATCAACGGCCTGATTTACCTGGTCTTCAATAGCGCAACCAATCGCTTAATAACAAAGTTTTTTCCTCTTTCTCTCAAGTCTTTTTTTACAGATATCAATGCAGCATTAAAAGGGCGTCTTACCCACGCAGACCCTTGGAAATACAACACAGTGCAACGATGTGCCTATCTGTTTGTAATGCTAGACAGCGTGCTTTTAGTCATTTCAGGTCTTGTGCTTTGGAAGTCAGTTCAATTTCCCTTGCTCCGGTCCTTGTTAGGTGGTTATGAAGGAGCGCGCTTGGTCCACTTTGCCGCGATGTCTGCCATCGTGCTGTTTGTCATAGTCCATCTGGTAATGGTCTTGCTGGTACCGAAAACGCTACTCCCGATGATCCGTGGCCGTTAGGAAACATTCTCATGAAAATAAAAGTACCTAAACAGCTGAACTTAGATGGCAATGCCGTACTCAAAGAAGCCCTAGAACGATTGAAACATGCCAACCCTGAAATGGATACATCCAAGCGTAACTTTCTGCGCCGATCCTTGACCTTGGGTGGCCTGAGCATGCTCACAGGCTGCGCTCTGATCGATGAAGCTAGTGTCGAAAGTGCGCTTACACGTATTTCTAGTCTCAATGACGAAGCCCAAGCTTGGCTGTTTGATCCGAATCGATTGGCCCCAACCTATCCGGACTCAATGATTACGCGCCCCTTTCCGTTTAATGCGTTTTATAGCGACGATGAAGTGCCGGAGATTGATGGCGACAGTTTTCGCTTGGAAGTTCGGGGGCTGGTAGCGGATAAACGTCACTGGAGTTTGATGCAATTGCGCGCTATGCCCCAAATCGATCAAGTCACTCGACACATTTGCGTGGAAGGTTGGAGCGCCATTGGTAAGTGGGGCGGGGTGTCATTTGTCAACTTTCTTCGCCGTGTCGGTGCGGACTTGAGTGCCAAGTATGTGGGCTTTAAGTGCGCTGATGACTACTTCACAAGTATTGACATGCCTACTGCCCTTCATCCCCAGACCACGCTAGCACTAACTTATGACGGGCAAACCTTGCAACCCAAGTATGGATTCCCCATGAAGTTGCGCATACCAACCAAGTTGGGCTACAAAAATCCTAAACATATTCAGGCGATTTTCGTCACAAATACCTACCCTGGCGGTTACTGGGAAGACCAAGGGTACAACTGGTTCGGAGGCAGCTGAATACCAATCAGTTCTCTCCAAACATCGGCAATTTTGCCAATCACACTACTCTATAAATCTAAGGGAAATTATGAACAAATTAACTGCTACCTTGCTTTCCGCATGCATGCTAAT
>JBBAON010000058.1:0-5027 GCA_040401435.1 Candidatus Methylopumilus sp. | reverse complement strand
CGTCCCATGTGATCGCCATATGGCGACAGTCCCAGCAGTTCGGACCCTTTGTGGGGTTATCTTTCACGGTGCAGTTAACCGCCCAAGAGTTTGAGCACAGTTTGTTGGCTGGTGTTGGCTTGAGCCAGCACAGCGGTTGCCGCTTGCTGCATGATTTGTGTTTTTGCCAGCTCCGTGCTTGAAGAAGCGTAGTCTGCGTCTTCAATACCACTGCGTGATGTAGACAAGTTCATCGAGACATTGGTCAAGTTATTGATCACATGGTCAAGTCGGTTCATCACCGCACCCATCGTGGCACGGGTAGCATTGATTTTGTCCATGGCAGAGTCCAACTTGGTCAAGACATCTGACGCGCCTTCGCGCGTATTGATACGCACCGTGCGTTGTTCTACGTTTTTATCTACATCACCCGTAATCTCGCCCGTGATGGGGCCTTCTTTACCGAAGTCAGCTAAGTCAATGGTTACCGTTTGATTGGCACTTGAGCCGACTTGGAATGCTAAGCGGCCAACCTTAGGGGGGTCCATATCTGAGCTAGAGCGACCACCGTAACTGCCTTCGTTAAAGCCCAAGGCAGAGAAGTTGCTGTTGGCGCTGAATCCATCAGCGCCAGAGGAGACGATAAAAGGCTTGGCATTGGCCAATAACAATTTATCCAACTCAGAAGGGGGCGCGCCAATGGGTTTCGGTAAGCCGGGCAAGTTAGGCGGTTGCGCAATCATGCGCACAGTGCCATAAACCGTCCGAGCGGTTGAACTGGTAGCTGTGGCTTCGCGAATACCCGTAATTTGATTGCTGCCATAACTATTGGCGGTGACCTCATTGATTGCAATTGCGGAACTAGCAGCTCCTCCCATGTTTGCACCATTGATGTCAAACGGTGAGCCTGCAACAGTTGAGCTAATGGTCAAAATATTGGTAGTGGTATTTCTTGAAACACTGATATTTTTCAAAGCTCCCGATGTAATTGCCGCATTAACAGCAGTTTCTAGCGCGGTAGCCAATGCAGCTGCAGTGGCAGTTCCGGCAGCCGCCGAAGTGACTTGTACGCCATTAATAGTTACAGATGCAGTATCAGTGGTATCGACGGTACCAGAGGAACTGATTTGGACAGATTGCGCAACCGCACCGCCTTGGTCAAGGCCAAAGTTAGCGGCAGACAAGTCTTTGACATTAGAGTCAAACCAAGCAGCCAGATTGCGTCCATCGGATTTCAAACTAATGCCATTGCCGTTATTGACGGCCGTGACGCCATGCGCGCCGGTACGTTGGTTAATGGCCTCAGCCACTTTAGTCAAGCGGTCGGTTGACGATTCATTTTGAACAAACTGCACCTTCACTTCCGTTCCATTGATGAACAAGGAGTGAAAAGTTGCTTCTGACAAAACAGGCAAGCTGGTGACTGGTTGTGTGCCTTTGATCTCTGCCCCATTGGCTTTTGCCAAGACGCCTGTCAAGGGTGTTTGTGAATTTATCGCCGCAGCAATGGCAATAGCGCTCGAGGCAGGGTCGCTGCTGGTGGCAACCGTGCTGGAGTCTATATCGCCTGCGCTAGAAGAAGCCGGTATCTTGACGCCATTTATCACCAAGTCATCTAAGCCCAAAGGCTTGTAATCGGCCTTGGCATTAGCCTTGAGCGAAGTAGCAGTCACAGTGGTCGTGGTGTTACTTTTTGAGTTGGTCAATGTAAATGACGTGCCTGCAGTATCAGCCGTTAGCAAAATCTCACCTGGTTTACGACCAGCAGTGGCCGTCACAGGTAACGTTGTGTTGGCGTTTACCAATGCAACCAATCCATTTCTAACCGCTTGTGCTGTTAAGCTTCCTGTAACGGCCGTATATGTGAAGGTTGTCCCATTCGCAGTTAACGAAAAAGTATCCCCTGCCGCAGGAACAGTGCCAGAGTAAATAATGCTTTCAACCTGAGCGACATTCGGCACAACAATAGCGCGCGGTGCCGTGTTTGCAACCGCCTCGTTCTTACTGAAGTTTCCAGTAATTAAACCTGCTCGCTTGATGTCACCCGTGCTGTCTGAAGTCAACACAACTGGCGCAGGAATCTTGGATTCCAGTGAAATCGTGCTCGACTGAACGCCTTTACGCAAACCAATGCGAGACCCAAAGTCGTCGGCGTTGGCATTTGTCTCAAAACTCACCTCGATATTGCGACCGTCTGCCGCTGTGAGCGTAATGCCTTTGGCATCCACACCCGTATCGATGGCCTTGACGCCAGTTTTGTCACTGATTAAGTTGATGGCACGGACCACATTGGCGCGCGTTTCACGCGAGTTATTCAACACGGTTGTGATGTCTGCGCTGGCGTAGCCGTTGATAAACACAGTGCCTTTGACGACCGAGGTACCTGACATGGCACGGCCGGTCATCACGTTTTCGTTAACTTTGGCAAAAACACCTGTGCCTTCGGAGGAGATGAAGTGCTCGGCCATGGTGTCCACAATTGCTGTCAAGCCCGTAGCACCCGTCTCAATGACTGTTTCAGGTACATTGCCTTCGCTTGGCGCATATTTAATGGTCACGTTGGAGTTACCAGGTGTGTAGGTAACGGTGCGCCCCGTGCTTGCCGCAAACAAAGTGCTCGCTTGGAGCGCAGCAGCAATTTTGGTGGCGGCTGCAGCGGTTGTTGTGTCAAGGGCTGTCAGGGTGACGCTCACGCCTGCAACCGTTAGTACGCCCGAAGCGGGCGTACCGCTCAAGGTCAACATCTGGGTCTCGCCTTGCGTCACGCCTGTGGCAACTGCCATACGATTGATTGCAGCAGCCTTGGCGATCGCACTACCGGCTGCATTGCCCACGGGGGAGACTTTGTCATCCGTGGCGTAAGAGGCTCCTATATCTATACTGTTGATTTTTAAGTCACCCGCGCGCAATGCTGGAATGCTTCCCTCAACCGAGACGCTGTAAGAAAACGCGCGACTGGTCAAATCGGCAGCTGTGGTGTCCGATTTTTTGAAGGTATAGACCACATCGTCAGAAATGACTTTGGCGTTTGAGCCTGAGTCTTTGATAAATGTGATGGAGCCTGCGGGTGCTCCTTGCGTCACCACCACACTGGGCAATGTTCCGGAGCCACTGATTGGCATATTGGTAACGTTGGTTCCTGTGGATGCACTTGTAAAAGTGACTGTGCTGGTAGCAACAGCACCTGAAGCAAATCCTGAAAGGGTTCCGCTAAAACTGCCATTGGTTGTTACACCTGTTGTGGCACCGTTAGACAAAGATGCAAACGCAGCCGCAGCTTGGGCAGCAGTATTTGCCGCCGTCGCTGTGTACGTCAGTCCACCTAAAGTAATCGATTGGCCGGCTGTCATCGCATTAAAAGTTACAGCAGACGTTTCAGTCACTACGCTGTTGTTCAAGATGCCTTGCATCGAGATGGTCTCGCCCGTTGAAGTCTTGAATGAGGCTGTCACAGCCCCAGCCGTATCGGCGCTCATGGTTAAAGCACCGCTGTTTAAAAATGCACCGTTGGCCTTAAAGCTCTCACCGCCTTGGGTAATTGCCTGTCGGGTGGTGCTAACGGTGGACGTAATTAGCGTTGCCGCTTTTGGATCAAAACTTGTGGCACTCACATCACCATCGCTTGCGGCGTAGGTGAAAGTCAAGGTGGCGCCCGATACTGTCACAGTGCGCCCCGAGCTGGTATTGAAGGCAGCGTTGTTACTAAGTGTTTGCTGAATTTGTGTTGCCACCGTAGTAGCAGTTGCAGAGGTTGCTGCATCAAGCACAACGTCTACGCCACCCACAGTTATTGTTGTAGTGGCTGACCCCGTCAAGGTTGGCATGGTGCCCGCTATGACCATGGTTTGCACCTCACCCGAATCTGTGCCCGCGACCGTGCGCGAAGTAGTGGGGTTGATAAATACAGAACCGAATTGATTCTCAGAGGTCACTTTAAAAACAGGCATCTCGCCCACGCGCTCGCCTGCGGTGCCGTTCAATACGGGGAATCCATTCCACTCGGTGTTGTTGGAGATTTGCACAATTTGCTGCTTGAGTTGCTGGAACTCCAGGTCCAAGTAGCTGCGTTGCGCGTTGTCATTGGTGTCGTTGACTGCTTGGATGGCCAATTCACGCATGCGTTGCATCATGTCTGTGATTTCGTTGGTCGCGCCTTCTGCGGTTTGGATCAGGTTAATGGCATCACCCGCATTACGCACGGCTTGGTTCAAGCCGCGAATTTGCTGCGTCATTCTGGTGGCAATGGCCATACCGGCGGCGTCATCTCTTGCTGAGTTGATGCGCTTGCCTGTTGACAATTGCTGCATTGCCAAGCTTTGCGCCTTACCAGAATTAGTAAGTGCGTTCTGCGAAAACAATGCTTTGACGTTGGTATTGATAACTGCCATTTTTTTCTCCTGACCTAACTAGGTCGAATAAACTTTCCACTGGTTAAGCACATCTTGTGCCAACTAACTTTTGCTTTTCTGAAGTAGGTTAAACACCAGTTTTAGACATTTTTTTGACATTTCTTTTTACTAAAAAGTACTCAGTGGCAAGTATTTGTCGGTAATACGGCAATCAGTTGCCGTTTGCCGCCATGTTTGCCGCTTAGTGTTTTTGGCCAACAGAAGCGGTTGGCATCATGGAATCACTAAAGTCGTCCAAGGCCAGCTTTTCTGCCATTAGCTCGAGTTGCTCTGGGTAAAGCGCTAGACCTCTACGCACCACCTCGAGAGCACGCGCTGGCTCTAAGTTGCAGCGAAGTGCGCGCACCATCATCACAAATGTGAATGGAGGGGTTTTGTCCTTTTGCTGATCCATCAATTCATCCATGAGCTCAACAGCTTCTTGCCAGCTTTGGTTCACCATGGCCAGCAGGCTATTGATTGCCAACATGTCCTCACTCTTAGGGTAGATGCTCATTCCAGCATCGCCAAGTGCGCTTGCTAATTCGATTTGCTCTGTAGCCACTAGGGATTGGATGGTTTCGCGAATCTCCGCAGGGCTAAATCGCTTGATGGTTTGGGTGTTCAATAATCCACCAACTGCGGCCTGGTTCATCAATT
>JBBAON010000057.1:0-5091 GCA_040401435.1 Candidatus Methylopumilus sp. | reverse complement strand
CATCCAAAATCTTTTGAACATCAGCCTGAGTTAAATACGGTTTAGTTGCCAACATAATTAATCTCTCTGTCTCTAATACTATTGATATATATAGTGAATTATAGGTTGAGTCTGTCGACCAAGCCTTACTTTAGGTACTCTTGGGCAGCAACTACACCGCTGGCCTTGGGTTTATAGCCGATAGCGCTAAAACTCATCTCCACCCCACTTAAGGCAGCCATGAGGCTTAATTCATTGCAATCGCCAAGGTGGCCGATACGGAAAATCTTACCTTTGAGCTTGCCTAAGCCAGTTCCGAGCGAAAGATTGAACTTTTCTAGGGCGTGTTTACGTAGAACATCCGCATCCATTCCTTCTGGAACTACGATCGCTGTCAACACTGGTGAATAGGCATTTGGGTCTAAACACTGGTTCTCCAGACCCCAAGCGGCAACCGCACGACGACAAGCTTCTGCCAAACGTTGATGACGAGCAAAAATCGTATCCAAGCCCTCGGTCTGCATCATATCGATTGCTTCATGCAAGCCGTACATGAGATTGGTGCTGGGTGTAGTTGGCCAGTAGCCAGTTTTATTGGATTCTAAAATTTCATCCCAAGCTAAATAGGCTTTTGGAATTTTGCTGTGCTTACTCACTTCAATCGCTTTTGGTGACAAGGCATTAAAGCCGATACCCGGAGGCAACATCAAACCTTTTTGTGAGCCTGAAACAGTTACGTCAGCACCCCATTTGTCATGCTCATAGTTGGCAGAACCGATGCCTGATACGCTATCAACAAGTAAAAGCGCTGGATGCTTTGCATTATCAATCGCCTTACGAACAGCAGCGATATTGGATGTCATACCAGTGGAGGTTTCGTTATGTACTACGCAAACTGCTTTGATTTCATGCTGAGTATCTTTGCGTAAGCGCTCTTCAATCACGGATGCATCGACACCCCAACGCCAAGTATCCGCACCCACTTTACCCACCACCTCAACTTCAATGCCAATCTTTTTAGCCAAAGCACGCCACAAGTTTGCAAAGTGGCCAGTCTCGTAAAAGACCACCTTATCGCCAGGATTGAGAACGTTGACTAAAGCCCCCTCCCAAGAACCGGTTCCAGAAGCTGAATAAATAATGACGGGTTGCTCAGTCTTAAAAATCTTCTTAATACCATCCAAAACCTTGAGACCAAACGCACCAAATTCAGGACCACGGTGATCGATGGTTTGATAGCTAATAGCCCTCAGAATGCGGGATGGCACCGGGCTTGGGCCGGGAATATGCAAAAAATGGCGCCCCGAGAGGTGGTTATCTAGTTTTAGCATGCTGAGTCTCGCTTGGTTTTTATAGTTAATCTTGCGAGCAAGTGTAAGGCACTTTTTGCTAATTTACAATTTTGTATGCAAAATATCGATCAAATAATCAAAAAAATAAGCTAATTACAGCGTTATTTATACTTATAGATGCATTATAGTGATTATGTATACAAATTTAAGGTATTTCAAATAATGCTCACAACACCAGCAAATACACAAAACTTGCATGAAGCCATCTTCCTTAAGCTCAGGGCTTTATTGGTAGAAGGCTCCATTGCTCCGGGAAGCAAACTGAATGAACGCGAGCTAGCAGAGCAACTCAATGTCTCACGCACCCCTATCCGCGAGGCGATTCGCCGTCTAGCTGCTGATGGACTGGTTGAATTAATTGCTAACCGTGGCGCCATTGCGGTTCAACTGAGTAGAGACGACATCATTCATACCTTTGATGTGATCGCCAATTTAGAAGGCTTCTCTGGAGAGCTAGCAGCACAAAACATTAGCGACCAAACACTAATTGAGCTCGAAGCACTCCAATACGAAATGATGGCCTCGTATGCCCGCAGAGATTTATCTAGTTACTACCAACTTAATCTGAAGATTCACCAAGCTATTAATACCGCAGCAAATAACCCTGTCCTCAGCCAGCTATTTAGCCAAGTCAACGCTCGTATTGAAGCGCTCCGCTTTCGCTCTAATCAGGATGGCGTCAAGTGGGAAAAAGCCGTCGAGGAACATCAAGAAATGTTGGATGCATTGAAAGCCCGCGACAGTATGCGGATGCGTAAAGTCATGATCCAGCATGTTATGAATAAGCGCGATGTCGTTATTCAATTAATTGACCCAGAATCTCAAGAGAAGGTTGCAGCATGAACAAGTTAGTTGATTTGCCATTGCCAGAATTCATTGCCAATAAGGCAGAGCTTGCTAAACGCCTGAAACAAGAAACCTCTGGCGAGGTCATGACGGATGTTGCCAGTCGCGGACGTTATGCAACCGATGCATCGATCTACCAAGCCATGCCAGTTGCCGTCTTTGTTCCTAAAACAGCTGAGGATATTGCGACGGCGATTCAGATTGCAGCTGACTTGGGTATTCCAGTTCTGCCGCGTGGTGGAGGCACCAGTCAGTGTGGACAGACTACTGGCACATCACTTGTTATCGATAACAGCAAATACTTTCGCAAACTCTTGCATGCAGATCCAGTCAAGGCTACAGCAATTGTTGAGCCAGGTATGGTGCTCGATCACCTCAACGCTGCACTCAAGCCACACGGCCTTTGGTACCCGGTAGACGTTTCTACCGGAGGGCAAGCAACTATTGGTGGCATGGCGGGTAATAATTCTTGCGGTAGTCGATCAATCGCTTATGGCAATATGGTTCATAACGTTTTAGGTATTGATGCCTGGTTAGCAAATGGACAAGTGGCGAGCTTTGGAAATTACGCCCACAGTTCTGGCGCTGCAAAACAATTGGGTGACTTTGTTAAAGGTCTTGCCAATACATTGCAACCCGAGATCGAGGCGCATTTTCCAAAAGTCCTACGGCGTGTCGCTGGCTATAATCTAGATGTATTTCATCCACAAAGCGAACTTCCCTACACCCAAGACGGCAGTGTCAACCTAGCGCACCTTTTGGTTGGTAGCGAGGGCACATTGGCTTATTTTAAATCACTTGAGCTGAAGTTAGCGCCATTACCGCAACATAAGGTACTTGGAGTGGTGAACTTTGCCAGCTTCTTCAAGGCCATGGATAGTGCGCAACACATCGTCAAGCTTAGGCCTACTGCTGTTGAGTTAGTCGATCGTACCATGATTGACTTAGCGCGCCACAATCCTAGCTTCAAGAAAACCATTGAGACCGCACTGATAGATGCTAGCGCTCAAACTCCTGAGGCCATCTTATTAGTAGAGTTTTCGGGGGAAGCACATGCACCCTTACTTGAAAAAATAAAATCTTTGCAAAGCTTAATGGGTGACCTTGGTCTACCAGGTATGGTAGTTGCGATGCCAGAAGCTGGCTTACAAAAGAATCTATGGGAAGTTCGTAAAGCTGGCCTCAATATCATGATGAGTCTTAAAGGTGATGGCAAGCCAGTGAGCTTTATTGAGGATTGCGCAGTCCCACTAGAGAGTCTTGCTGAATACACCCAAGCACTCACAGAGGTATTTTCAAAATACGGTTCACGTGGTACTTGGTATGCACATGCTTCTGTCGGCACCCTCCACGTCCGCCCTATTCTAGATATGCGTCGTGATGGCGCGCAAAAGATGCGTGCAGTTGCAGAAGAGGCGTCTGCCCTAGTTCGTAAGTACAAAGGTGCTTATAGCGGTGAGCACGGTGATGGACTCTGCCGTGGTGAATGGATCTCCTGGCAATTTGGTCCGAAGATTACGCAAGCCCTCGCTGAGATTAAGCATGCTTTTGATCCTAAGGGATTGTTTAATCCCGGCAAGATTGTTGACCCACCAAAAATGGATGATGCGAGCAACTTCCGCTTTCCACCGAGCTATAAAGTCATTCCGCTGCAACCAGCCTTAGATTGGTCTGCCTGGAATGTACAGAACAATCCCGTTACTGAAGAGACCAGTGCGCCAGGCACTGGCGGCGATCCTGCAATGGGTCTAGCCAAAGCTGTAGACATGTGCAATAACAATGGTCATTGCCGCAAGTTTGATGCGGAAGTGATGTGCCCAAGTTATCGCGTTACTCGTGATGAAAAACATCTCACTCGTGGTCGCGCCAATACATTGCGCCTAGCTCTCTCCAATCAACTGGATATTAAAGACGGAAGTTCACCTCTCGGTAGCGATGCCATTAAAGAGGTAATGGAACTTTGCGTCAGCTGTAAAGCTTGTCGCCGTGAATGTCCTACTGGCGTTGATATGGCAAAGATGAAGATCGAGTTTTTATCCGCCTATAAGAAGCGGACTGGTCATACGATGCGCGATCTGGCTGTTGCCTATTTGCCAAAATACGCCCCCATCATCAGCAGCATTCCTGGTTTACCTACCCTCCTTAATCTACGGAACCACATTGCACCGATTGCTAAATTACAAGAGTGGGTCATGGGTATTTCTGCAAAAAGAAGCTTGCCGATCTGGAAAGCAAAAACCTTCTGGAGTAATCCAAGCGCTATTGCACCTTATCAATTTACGCCCGCAGAACTGAATAAAGTAGATGCAAATGGTAATAAGGGAGTGGTGTTATTGGCCGATACCTTCAATGCCTATTTTGAGGATGAGAACTTACGTGCAGCTCTACAAGTTTTAGAAGCGGCTGGCTATCGTGTTCACATTCCTCAAAAGACTAAAACCAAGACCATGAGCGTCAATACCTGCTCTAAAGAATTTTGCTGTGGTCGCACTTACCTAGCGGCTGGCATGGTCGATAAAGCTAAAGCAAGCCTCGATGAATTAGTTAATCATCTAGCGCCTTTTGCAGAAAAAGATATCCCTATTATTGGTCTAGAGCCTTCCTGTCTTTTCACACTAAAGGATGAAGCATTGGTGATGGGCTTTGGTGAGCGTGCAGTTACTGTAAGTAAGCACGCACAGCTCTTAGAAGAATTTTTAGCAAGTGAGGTCAAGGCAGGCAAACTCAAGTTGTCACTGAAAACTGCAACGCGCCCAGTGTTGTTTCATGGTCATTGCCACCAAAAAGCATTTGCCGCCGTTACGCCTGCAATGGAACTTCTGAAGTTAATTCCGAATGCAGAGCCTAAGCTGATTGAGTCTTCCTGTTGCGGTATGGCGGGTAGCTTTGGTTACGAGGCTGAGCACATTGAAGT
>JBBAON010000056.1:0-5139 GCA_040401435.1 Candidatus Methylopumilus sp. | reverse complement strand
GAACAGCGCTGTTGTTACTACGCTTGCAAAGAATGGTAAGACTGGTACTTGGTTGATTGATCCGCATGACTACACTGTGGCTGCTAGTGGTGGAGATCAGACTGGTACTCAACTGTCGACTAGTCTAGGCGCAACTAACGTCACGCTTCAAAGTGCGTCAGGTGCGCAAACTGGCTCAGGCAATATAAACATTAATGATGGTGTTAGTTGGAGTGCTAACACCACTCTTACATTGACAGCGACCAATAATGTGAATGTGAATGCTAATGTCTCAGCAACAGGCACGGCTGCTGGTTTAGCCATTAATCCCAATACAGCGAACCAATCTGAATCAGCCTCCAACAGTGGAGTTTTAAATATTGGAAGTGGGGCTTCAATTAGCTTACCCAATGTCTCATCTTCATCTACTACTGCGCTTGTAATATCTGGCACTCCTTATACGGTCATCAACTCATTAGGAGCACAAGGGAGCGTCACCGGAACAGACTTTCAAGGCATGAATGGGAACCTTACAAAAAATTATGCGCTAGGGTCAAACATTGATGCATCAAGTACTTCAGGTTGGAATAGCGGCGCCGGATTTACACCAATTGCTGGAGGCGCGACAAGTAGGTTTTCCGGAAGCATTAATGGCTTAGGTCATTCAATCAGCAATATTTACATCCTATCTTCGAACACATCCGCTATTGGCTTGATTGGAAGACTAGATACTTCTGGAACCATCAGAAATATTGGACTTTCGGGGGGAAGCGTATCTGCAAGTACAAACGCTATAAATATTGGAAGCCTAGTAGGAACGAACTACGGATCTATTTCAAACAGCTATTCAAGCGCGAATGTGACATCTGGTGACTTGACACAATCAATTGGCGGACTAGTTGGCGGTAACGCGGGATCTATAAGTAACTCTTATGCTACTGGTAATGTTGTGACTGGAGATACTACAAGAGCGGTTGGCGGTTTAACTGGGGACAGTTCAGGTGCCATTACAAATTCGTACGCCACTGGAAACATACAGGCTGGAACAGGTTCAGGCGGATCTTCTGTTGCCTACTTCGGCGGAGGAGGCTTCATTGGCTATAACCAAGGAACTATCTCGGACTCATACGCCACAGGCAACATTTCAATAACTGGCAGTGGAAGTAATTTTGGTGGATTTGTAGGATATTTAGGTCCTGGCGGTTCGATCACAAGAAGTTATGCTACTGGTACAGTTACTGGATTAGTCGTAGGACTCGGGGGATTTGCTGGAAGTACTCAAGGATCGACTATTTCTAATAGTTATGCGACTGGGCCAGTTAATTGGGTCAATGGATCAAGTTCTGTAGGAAGCTTTGTTGGCTCTAACTCTACTGGAACTGATATTAGCAATTCCTATTCGTCGGGCACTTGCCCCTGCAATGGGTTTACCGGAGGTTATGGCGGAACAATCACAAACTCGTTCTTCAATAATGAGACTTCTGGTCCCCTAACTTCGTTCCCAAGTGGTGTGACTGGAATAAATAATGCACAAATGCAGTCCATCCTCACTTTTATTAACGCGGGATGGAATTCAAATACTTGGAAAAGTATTAATGGAATTAATAATAATTTCCCTGTTTTATCACTAGGAGTTAGATACGTTCGTGTTAATTCCGGAAGTAACGTTTATGGCTCAACACCGTCATTGATTTATAACATTTACGACGACTATTCAGGTGGGAATTTAATAAGCAATCTGAGTATTTCAGGCACTCCAAATTGGAATGCAAATCTAAGCGGAGTAAATTTTTCAGGCTTAAATAGCACCTCATCTGCTGGAAATTATTCTATTAATTATCAAAGCGGTTTAAATTTATCCAATAATTTTTATAGTCTTGCTACCGGAACTTCCAGCAATTGGATAGTCAATAAAGCCCCTTTAAGCACTTCAGTCGCAAAGACTTATGACGGAAACACAAATTTTAGTACCGGCTTCACATTTACAGGAGCTGTAAACGCAGATTCAACGCCAACTGTTGCAGGTGGTTCAGCAACCGTTTCTTCTAAAAATGCAGCAATCTACACGGCCTTCGCAAGCAACACCTTAACGTTAAGTGACTCTAACTACACCTTAACTGGTGGCACAGTCTCAGCAATCATTAATCAAAAACCTATCAATACTTCCGTAACAAAAACTTATGATGGAAACACCACTTTAAGCTCTGGTTTCACATTAGCTGGAACTGTCAGTGGAGATGCAACTCCAACCGTTACAGGTGGCTCAGCAACCGTTTCTTCTAAAAATGTAGCCACCTACACAGCTTTTGCAACTAACACCTTAACCTTAAGTGACTCCAACTACTCATTAACTGGTGGCGCAATCTCTGCAATCATTAATAAAAAGTCTTTAACCGTAACAGGTGTAGCAGTAGTCCCCAAAACATATGACGGAACAACCGTTGCGACGATTGACGCTACTAGCGTGACAATCAATGGAAAAATTACAGGAGACGTACTTACGGGAGGAACAGCAACCGCCACATATTCAGACCCTAATGCTGGAACTGGAAAGGTAGTCAACCTTACGAACCCAATTGCATTTGGAACTGACGCAGCAAATTACTCTGTAACTATTACACAGCCAACCATTACAGGAATAATAAATAAAGCGCCAATCACAGTTACTGCAGGATCACAAACCAACACCTACACAGGAACAACTCAATTTATTTTCCCTGATAACTTTACTGCTTCAGGCTTAGTGAACGGGGAAACAAGATCCGTCTTAACGGGTGTTACTGTATCTGGTCAAGGACTCAATATGGGTACTTATCCAACCACAGCAAGTGGTTCTGCTACAAACTACAGCCTTACTTTCGCGCCTGGTGTCTTAAAGATAGATCCAGCAGCTTTAGTCGTAACTGCCGTCAATAGATCTAAAACCTATGGCTCTAGCATCAGTTTTTCTGGCACAGAGTTCAGCACATCCGGCCTTCAACCCAATGAGACAGCAACTGGAGCAACGTTTGCGGTCAGTAGCTCTGGAAACTCAGCTACTGCTAACGCAGGGAGCTACTCCATCACACCATCGAACTTAACAGGCTCCTTTACACCGAGTAACTACTCCATTTCATATTCAAATGGCACTCTGACAGTCAATCCAGCGGCCCTCAATATAACTGCCAGCAATCAAACAAAGACCTATGGAGGTAGCCTACCCACAAGCGGCAATCAAATTACTGCAACCGGTTTAAAAAATTCTGACTCTGCTACCGGAGCTTCTTTCGCTTTCAGCAGCTCTGGCAATTTACCAACAGCAAACGTGGGCACCTACTCGATTACTCCTTCTAATTTGACTGGCTCGTTTTCCCCTAGCAATTACACAATTTCATATTCAAATGGAAACCTAACGGTCAACCCAGCGTCACTTAGCGTGACAGCTAGTAACCAAATCAAAACCTACGGTGATGCAGCAGCAACTTCGGGAAATCAATTTACTACATCTGGATTTCAAAACTCAGATGCCGCCACTAGTGCTTCTTTTTCTTTCAGTAATTCTGGGAATTTGGCCAGTGCAAACGCAGGAAACTACTCAATAACTCCCTCTAATTTGACGGGGTCATTTAACTCTAGCAACTACAACATTTCTTACGCTAATGGCTCTCTAACAGTTAACCCTGCCAATTTAACTATTGCGGCAAACAATCTAACAAAATTCTATGGAAATAACTATTCATTCAACGGAACAGAGTTCAACGGAGTAGGTTTTAAAAATTCAGATGCAGCTTCAGCACGAGCCACGCTATCTAGCACTGGCGCATCAGCTTTAGCAAACGTTGGCAACTACACCATTAGCCCAACACTATTAACTGGCATAAACACGAATAATTACAACGTTACATACAGTACCGGGAATTTAATAGTTAATCCTGCGTCACTTGTAGTTGCAGCTAGCAACAGGACAAAAGTCTACGGTAATACTTTGACATCCAATGGAAATGAATTTACCGCAACTGGACTACAAAACTCAGATACTGCTAGTGGCGCGTCTTTCGCTTTCAGTAATTCTGGAAATTTCGCTACAGCAAGTGTCGGCAACTACTCCGTTACTCCTTCCAATTTAACGGGGTCCTTTACTCCTAGTAATTATTCAATCTCATATTCAAACGGTAACTTAACAGTTAGTCCAGCCCCTCTTAGCGTGACAGCGATGAACCGCACCAAGACTTATGGCGATAGCCTTGCTTTTGCAGGGAATGAATTTATTGCATCCGGCTTAAAAAATACAGATACTGCTACCGGTGCGACTTTTGCAGTTAGCAACTCGGGCACCTCTTACACTGCCAATGTAGGGAATTACGCAATTACACCTTCAAACTTGATGGGTTCATTCAACTCAAATAATTACTCCATTTCATATTCAAATGGAAATCTAACAGTTAATCCAGCGCTGCTAAACGTGATGGCAAATAATCGCTCAAAAACCTACGGAGACACTCTCACTTTTTCCGGGACGGAATTTAATGCCTTTGGCCTGAAAAATACAGATACGGCAACTACTGCTTCATTAGCTGTGAGCAATTCTGCAAATTCAGCAACAGCCAATGCCGGTAGCTATGCAATAACTCCTTCAAATTTAGCGGGTTCTTTTAATCCAAGTAACTACAACATCTCATATTCAAATGGCACTTTGTTAATTAACAAAGCCAACGCTACCGTTACAGGCTTATCTGGCTCAACAGAGTTTGATGGCTTCACAAAAACAATAAACGGGTTTACTGCAAGCGGCCTTGTCAATGGTGAAACAACTGGTGACATAGCAAGAAGTGTTTCTAATATAAATGGCATAGGCGCATCCGTCTCTGGAAGATTCTCAGGAACCTACCTCAATACTCCATACGGCACAGCCAATAATTACAATCTTAACTACGCCAGCGGTCAGCTAGTAATTACTGGTTGTCCTGGTGGACCACCTTGCTCCGCCATAGGCCCACAAACAACTGTAAGCAATATCACACCCGTTGTTATTCCAGCAATGACAGCACCTAGTTTTTCGAGTGCAGTAGTTACAACTGCATCATCAACCAATAGTGCAGCGCCAGTAATAAACTTTGCTTCAAGTTCAGGTGGCGGCTCGTTTGGTTCTGGCGGTGGTTCAACTACTATTTCCAATACCAA
>JBBAON010000055.1:0-5218 GCA_040401435.1 Candidatus Methylopumilus sp. | reverse complement strand
TCGCTCAGGATGGACACCTTCTTTTTTGACCGCCTGCTCGGCAGAGGCCTTGGGTTGATTGAATTTCAATTTCAACTTGACTCCTTAGGTTGAAAGATGAACCCGAACACTCCTTTAATCAAGTACCACTATTTGTTTCATACGTGCTGACGTCGGACAATCTGCTTTTCCCATGACAAAATAAGCTATCCAAATGTTTATTTTTAAGAATTCCCGTAAGCAGCAAATAATTTGCTTTCAAAGTTATGAATGCTATTAAAAATAGTTCTCGCTGTGTCATTAGTAGTTTTCTGTGGGCTCGTGCACGCCATCGATGATCGAGCGGATATAGATCCTTCCGACGAAGTGGGCATAGGTAATCAATTCGCATGGAAATTTACGTCAAGCCAATACAGAAGCTCTGTCTCTGGCTTGGCTCATGACATCAACATTCGCGCCAATACCGACAAAAACACCTACTGGTTTGGAATTTACAAAGATAAAGAAGGATTTGAGCAGTCGAGGATAGGCGCTGAAGATAGTTATGAATTTAGCCACGGAAGAATCATTTCATCTTTGCAAATTGCTACACACGGTTTTGTGGGTGGCAGCGTGACTTGGGACACGAGAGTCAAGGATCAGGAGGGCCTGAAACCCATGATCGGATTGGGTCGAACTAACTTGAAGCCCTACTACAACCTCAACTTTGATCCCAACGATTCAATTCTTTGGGGGCTGAGTTACAAGGAAAAAGCAATAGGTCAATTCAATTTCTACCAGGTTTTTGACGATCGTTTAGGAACTGGCCAGCGCTTAGCCCACCTTGTTTGGCGAAAATCTGTGGCAAATGGTCGTCAACTGACGATTGATTTATTTTCCAAGCGTGGGTCAAGTGAAAAGGGACTGCCTGCTTTAAGCGGAGGGGGTGTCTCCACGACCTTTGACATCGATGATTACTTCATTCGGTTGGCTCATGAGACCAAGGCCAATTTCAGCGAAGAAAGTATGACCAGAATTTCTGTCGGTTTTCGTTTTTGATCAAGAGCAGCTCTGGACGCTTGGGTTTTTTGCTTGGGATTGAAAACCGTGTCATGTGTCGTGCGATTGGTTTGCAGTTCGTAGGCTGCTGTTTGACTGAAAGTCAATTTACGCTGATTTACTTCTGGAGTTTTCGTGACTCTGGAAATGGCAGCATTTACGCATCACTCCCTTTACACTTCAAAAATGAACCGAAATGTCGTTTTCGCGCTTTTAGCTGCGCTGTTATTTGGTGCCAGCACTCCATTTGCAAAGCTGCTGTTGGGCGATGTGGCGCCTGTCATGCTTGCTGGGTTGCTTTACTTGGGCAGTGGCGTCGCTCTTACGTTTATTCGATTAATTCGCGACCGAGGCTGGAAGTTTCCCAAGCTTGCGATTACAGAATGGCCTTGGCTCTTGGGTGCAATTCTTTTTGGAGGAGTTCTTGGGCCAGTTGCTTTACTTTTTGGTCTAAGTCAAACAACGGGTGCAACAGCCTCACTTTTGCTTAATTTAGAAGCGGTGCTGACAGCGGTGATTGCTTGGACGGTGTTTACAGAGAGTGCGGACAAGCGAATTGTGCTGGGTATGGTGGCGATCGTTTTAGGTGGCATCGCCTTGTCTTGGCAAACAACTGCTGATGCCAACTTGAATTGGCTTGGCCCCGTGTTGATTGCTTTAGCTTGCCTTTGCTGGGCCATCGACAACAACCTTACACGCAAAGTGTCTGCTTCTGATGCCTTGTTCATTGCTGGGGTTAAAGGATTGATCGCAGGCACCGTCAACTGCTTACTCGCATTGCTCTTGGGGCTATCTTTGCCAGCAGGACTTGTGGTTTTATCAACCATGACACTTGGACTGATGGGCTACGGCTTGAGCCTTGTTCTGTTTGTATTGGCTTTGCGAGGTTTGGGCACGGCTCGTACGGGAGCATATTTTTCAACAGCCCCTTTCATTGGTGCCGCCATATCGGTGGTGCTACTGGGCGAGACAACTGGTGGGTTGTTCTGGTTGGCCGCCTGTTTAATGGCTATCGGTGTCTGGATACACCTTACAGAGCACCACGAGCATGAGCATCATCACGAACTGTTAGATCATGAGCACGGTCATACCCACGATGTTCATCACCAACACATTCACGACTTTGCGTGGGATGGGCAGGAGCCTCATGCTCACAAGCATGTGCATATCGAAGTGACACACAAACACCCACATTTTCCTGATATTCACCATCGACACTCTCACTGAGTGTTTTACCAAGCTTTGAGCTTCGTTAATGCTTGTGATTTAGATCTTGAAAATTTAAACTAGACCTGTTCGCTGCAATACCCATAGCGTGCCACACACCGCAATGATGGCTGAGCCACAAACCACCACGCCCCACCTGTAAAAAAATGTGTTTCGAAGCAGCCAAGCAAGGGGCAAGAACACACAAACAATGACCAGCTGACCAAATTCAACACCGAGATTGAATCCGCCCAGCGCTGCTGCAAGTGCGCTCGAGGGTAAGCCTAGATCTAGCAAGACATTGGCAAACCCAAAGCCATGGATGAGACCAAATACAAAAGCCAGCGGCCATCGTTTCAAGGAAGACCACCCCAATAAATTGTTAAGCGCAACTGCTACTACTGAAATGGCAATAGCAGGCTCTATCAAACTAGGCGAGGGCTCGAGCCATTTCATGATGGACACGCCCAAGGTAATAGAGTGTGCAATGGTGAAGGATGTGACTACCGACAAGACATCCAAAACTGCAGACCTGAAATGCGGTACGGCATGCCAATGGGTGATGCGCGTTCTGGATGCTTGGAGTGGCGCCAAGACCAGCAGGCTTATCAGAAATAAGATGTGGTCAATGCCAATCCAAATATGCCATACGCCTTCTAAAAAGTATTGGTATAAAACCTGAACAACGGAGGCGTTAGCCTTTGTGAGTTGGGCGTGTGGATGCTCTGGACTGAAAATAGCACTGCTTTGAAATTCGGGAAAATCAAGTTTCAGCAAACCTCTGTGCAAATTATCTTGAGCAAATATCAGTGTGTAACTCAAGCTCAAAAAGGCTTTGTTTAAATTGGCCGTCTCAATTTTTTGATTGCACATTGGATGCCATAAGGCACTCAAATAAACGCCATCCGCGTGTTCGCTGGCTTGGATATCGGGATTGCCCAGCTTGCAGGCTTGGCCGGATTCATCAAGCTGTATGCCTTGTTCTAACCATTTGGAAATTTCAATTTCTTTGGAGATGGTTTCTGCCCATGTCACTTGTCCATTGCGATCGTGGTCCAAGTTGAATATCAGGTTAACATCGCGCAAATGGATATCAGCCCTCAACACCAATCCTGCCGCATCGGTGCTCAAGCTTAGAAAACTGTTGCTGCTTGAGTGCGCTTGAACGTTTTGAAACAAGCTAATCACCATCAACAGAAACGCAAACTTCAATCTTTTCATGGGGCGACTCCTCGGCCCTTGAGTTTGTTTTTTAACTGCAGCAACAAAGCGGCCAGTTCAGGATCTGTGTATTTTGTTTTTTCTGCCCATGCCAAGACGGGCTCGGCTAATGGGGCTTGATGTGTGAGCAATGCGGCTTTGACGAATAAAACGGCATCACGCGGCTCTTGCTGTAGTTGCCAGTTATCAATGGAAAGTTTCAGGCCAGCCATTGGATCTTTGCCGTAATCGATTAGGTAAATCAGTTTGGGCCGCTCAATCAGACTTTCATTTCGCAGCGCCTGTGTTGCTATTCGTGCCTCAATAAGTTTGGCAAGTTTTGCCTCGTTGCGATTTTTCAGCCCCTTGTCCGCTAGCAAGGCCTGAACCAATAGTGCGTCTGAGGGGGTGTCGATGCGGGTCACTTTTTGAGCATCTGCAAACAAGCCTTGCTGGTTAAGCAACTCCGCCAAGGACAGCCGAATCAGGTGTGATTGAGGTGTGAGGGAGAGTTGTTTTTTCCAAACCGAGATTGCAAGCGCGTATTGGCCCGCCACACGGTAGGCTTCACCCAGTTGAAAATTAAGCCATTCCAAATCTGTTTGCTTTGCAAACGCTGTATTTTGCAGAATTTCTTTGAACGAGCGAATAGCCAACTTCGATTGGCCGGTGCGATATTGAAGTACAGCCCGATGAAGCGATGCTTCTAAACGTCCAGAATGGATTTCTATTTGCTGACAGTCTTTCTTTGCTCCTTTCAAATCTGATTTAAGCAAGTTCAAGGTAAATCGCCAAGACCAGAACTCTGTTTTTTGAGGGTCCTGGGCAATGGCCAGATCAATGTCTTTGATGCCTGCTTCAAATTCATGAAAGCCTTGTTTCACCAGCCCCCTCATGAACAAAGTTTCGGCCGGTATTTTGGTGTCTTGCCACCAGGGGAGTAGGGCGGCTTTGGCAGACCCGTACCATCGTAGATCTCCTTCGTTCAAGCCTAAGATGAAAACAGCACGCGCGTAGGCCGTGGCGGCTTGAATGTTTTGGGGTTGCGCACGCCACGCGGCGTCGACTGCTTTAAAAGACTCGCCTCCAAGGGGTTGGTTGGATATGGCGGACTTCAGGACAACCGTGTTGCCACTGGGCCTAAATCTGTCTTGTGCATGGACGGTGCTGATGTGGAGACTCTGCAAAACCAAAGTAAAAGCTAGAAATGTCCTATGAGCCAGATTCAAGATTGTTCGTTTGACTGTTTGAATAGCCATCTCCAAATAGTGCCTATGTTCACAGGTTACTGCATAGCCCAATATAATATATTGTGCAGTCGATTTATTGCACACTCTTCGCAATTTTTAAATCAAGGTGTCTTTATGAAATTACTCGTCTCAATGGTTGCTTCAGTATTTATGTTGGTATCAGTACCTGCTTTCGCTGGAAGCCACGGCGGTGGAAAAATGGACGATAAGAAAGTTGACTGTTCCAAAAAGGAAAACGAAAACCACGCTGATTGTAAAAAGAAATAATTTTTTTCTTTCACGATAAAGGCCCCTTCATTGGGGCTTTTTTGTGTCAGCAGTGCCATTCCCCCAAATCAATAGACAAAGAATTAAGTCTGAACTGGAGTGGGGAGGGTGACTTGCTGATCGATTTTTGCAACTTGCGTTTAGACATCGACCGTGTAATAAAACGTGCAATAACTGACGAAAACTAGCCTAAATCTTGCCCTAAGTTTTGACCAGAGAACCCCTGATTAACAGAAAGCCAGGCTAGTCAAAAATCCTTATAAATCAATGACTTACGA
>JBBAON010000054.1:0-5465 GCA_040401435.1 Candidatus Methylopumilus sp. | reverse complement strand
GAGTCATTGAAGAAAAAACAGGTCTTGAAATTAAACGATTGGTTTTTGGCGATTTACATCTGCGAGACATTAAGAAATGGCGCGTAGATACGTGGTCTGACTACGAGGTCTCTACGCCTTTGTTTGGTGTCTCCTACGACGTGCTTTTAAGCAAACTATGGAAGTTGGTTGAAGAAAAGCAGCTGGCTATCAGTCTCTCTACTGAAATCAAACTACCTCATTTGACTTTGCCTGTAGGAACCCCTTTTGATCCTGATCTTGTGCACCAATTAGAACTTCAGGGCGTAGATCGAATGTTAGAGAATGGTGAGGGGCATACCCTTGTGTTACCTGAGCAAAAATCCCAGTAATGCAATCGAATCAATTTGGCCCCCAACGCATCGTATGCCTCACAGAGGAGACTACGGAGTGGCTGTATCTATTAGGCCAAGAATCAAAGATTGTGGGTATTTCTGGCTATACAGTCCGTCCCCGTAGAGCAAGGGAGGAGAAGCCTAAGGTCAGTGCCTTTTTAAGCGCCAAGATTGACAAAATATTGGCGTTGAAACCAGATTGTGTATTTGGTTTTTCAGATTTACAGGCTGACATTGCTAATTTGCTCATTCGCTCTGGTATTCAAGTCACTATATTCAATCAGCGCAGTGTGGATGAGATTTTTTCTATGCTCTACCAAGTCGCTGCCATGGTGGGGGAAGTCAATCAAGGCGAAATTCGCTTAAAACAATTTCGAGAAAATCTCAACGCTATCCAAACTGCAGCATCAAATTTCAAGCGTCGACCCATAATTTACTTTGAAGAATGGGATGAGCCTCGAATTAGCGCTATACGTTGGGTGTCAGAGCTGATCACTATTGCGGGCGGTGACGATTGCTTTCCAGAACTGGCAATCATGCCGATGGGTAAAGACCGGATCATTGCGGATGACAAAAGCATTGTGAGTCGAGCCCCTGACATCATCATTGGTTCTTGGTGTGGAAAAAAATTCCGTCCCGAGAAGGTTTCACAAAGAGCAGGGTGGGAAAGTATTCCCGCAGTTAAAAATAATCAACTGTTTGAAATTAAATCTGCAGATATTTTGCAACCTGGACCTGCAACCTTAACGGATGGTGTAGCGCAACTGCACCAAATCACCCAACAGTGGCAGTCAAAACATGCTTAAGTGCCGTTTAAAAATCCGGCTATTGTTTTCATTAGCTATGGGTTTTGTATTTGCAACTGTGCAAGCAGTCGTCATAAAAGATGATCGTCAGATGGATGTTGTTATTACAAAACCTCCGCAACGTATCGTTAGCTTATTACCATCGCTAACCGAAACTGTGTGTGCTTTAGGGCAATGTAAAAAATTAGTAGGCGTAGATAGATATTCAAGTTGGCCTGAGAGTGTCAATAAACTTCCGCGTATGGGGGGTGGCATTGACCCCAGTATTGAAAGTGTGGTGGCAGCCAGGCCAGACATAGTGCTGATGGGCACATCGGCCCGAGGGGCCGAGAGATTGACTGCTCTAGGTTTGACAGTTCTTGCATTAGAGCCGCGCACGCATGCAGATGTGCAAAGAACCATTCATATAATCGGAAAAGTTTTAGATGTCCCCGATAAAGATGCTGCGCAAGTATGGTCAGATATTCAGAGCTCACTGGAGGCTTCAGCCCAATTAGTGCCTTCAGAATCTAAAGGTAAACGTATCTATTTCGAAGTAAGCCGCGCACCTTATGGTGCCAGTGAGTCATCATTTATTGGTGAAACATTACAACGGATAGGTGTTCAAAATATATTGCCTGGCTCCTTGGGGCCTTTCCCAAAAGTCAATCCAGAGTTTGTAGTGCGTGCTCAACCAGACATCATCATGGTGGGAGACAGTAATTTTGCAGATATGGCAACTCGCCCTGGTTGGCAAAATATGCAAGCTATTCGTATGCAGCAAGTTTGCCATTTCAAAAAAGAGGACGCCAATATTTTGGCCAGACCTGGACCCCGTTTGGCGGAAGCGGCTAAATTAATGACCCAATGCTTAATCGATAAATCTGCGCCAATTAACAAGGCGAAGTCTCAGCCATGACGAGTCAATTTAATCGTTGGCCCCCAGCTTTTTTGGTTACATGTCTTTTGCTGTTGGGTATTTTTGGCATTGTCCTTGGTTCTTCTGTGGGTAGCACAGGATTTGAAAGTTGGTTTGCTGCATTCCAAGATGAGATTGCATGGCAAATTATTTGGGATATTCGGCTGCCGCGAAGTGTGGGAGCTTTTGTGGCGGGTGCGTTGCTAGGTTTGGCAGGTGCAATAGCACAGGGGTTGTTTCGCAATCCATTGGCTGATCCCTATTTGCTTGGTAGTGCCTCGGGTGCATCATTGGGTGTGGCTATTGCTTTGGCTTTGTTTGGTGGCAATCCTTTTGCAACTGAATTTCTTATCCGCCTGGGACTTACTGGGGCGGCTTTTATTGGTGCTGTTTTTGCAGTAATGCTCACCATTGCTTTGGCGCAAGGCGTTCAGCACACTTTGCGTTTACTGCTAGCCGGTGTCATCGTCGGCGTAGTGTTGGGTGCAATGGCCTCCTTGATTTCGCTTCTAAGGCCCGATGTGCTTCAGGGTATGCAAGGTTTTTTACTAGGATCTACTAGCTTTATAGGTTGGAACTCCTGTGCCTTAATGTTTGGCGTTTTATTGGTTTGTATGGGTTTGGCTTTTTTCCTTAGTAGAGTTCTGGATGCGCTGAGCTTAGGTGAGTTGACAGCCTTAAGTTTAGGAATGCCGTTGGCGAAAGCTCGGTTAGTGCTGGTCACTCTTTTAGCCTTAGCGACTGGCGCGGCTGTTGCACAAACTGGATTGGTCGCATTTGTGGGCCTTGCTGCTCCGCATCTGGTTAGATCGCTTATCAAGACAAAGTACAACTGGGTGATATTGTTGTCGACTTTGATGGGCGGCCTTTTACTCCTACTTGCTGATTTGCTTGCGCGCTTACTTCTCTCTCCGCAAGAGTTGCCAGTAGGCGTATTGACGGCTGTGCTTGGCGGCGGTTATTTGCTGTGGCTGATGTACCAAAGCCAAAAGAAAGCCCCCGTTTGATGAGTACGTGTGAAGTTGCCTTGGAGTTGCAGGATGTCCATGCATCGCTTGCTGGGAAAGAGGTTTTGCGTGGTATTGATATCTCCTTTCAATTAGGCCGGTGGACGAGCATTGTGGGCCCTAATGGTGCTGGTAAATCCACTTTACTCAAAGCCATGGCTGGTTTAATACCGACTTCAGGAAAAATGTTTTTGTTTGATCAAGAACTCAGGTTGATGGGCCCCAAGCAAAGAGCCCAACAACTTTCTTGGTTAGGTCAAAACGAAACGGTATCTGATGATTTGTGTGTGTGGGATGTTGTCATGCTTGGTCGCATTCCGCATCAGGATTGGTTGGCGCCGCCAAATACCAATGACCATCAGGTTGTTACAACTGCATTGCAAGCAACACAAGCTTGGGATTTACGAAAAAGATCATTGGGCCAGCTTTCAGGCGGAGAGCGACAACGTGTTTTATTAGCCCGCGCTATGGCTGTTCGGGCGCAAATCATGTTGATGGATGAGCCAACGGCTAACCTTGATCCGCCGCATCAGGTTGATTGGCTTGAGCAAGTGCATTGCCTCACTTCACAAAATACTACTGTGATCAGCGTGCTTCACGAGGTCGGTACGGCATTGCAGGCAGATGATGTATTGGTTATGCAGGCGGGGCTTGTAGTGCACCATGGCGCTAGTGCCAGTGAACAAACACACCAAGCTATTGAGGCTGTATTTGAAAATCGTATTTCAATACATAATTTAGAAGGCCAATTTGTGGCTTTACCCAAGCTTTAAAAGTCTCACAACCGCCTTATGAAAGCCAAATGTGTGATGGTGTTGGGCACTTCTAGTGGTGCTGGTAAAAGTTGGCTCACCACTGCCTTATGCCGTTGGTATGCGCAGCAGGGATATAAAATCGCACCCTTCAAAGTTCAAAATATGAGCAATAACGCAAGAGTGGTTGCTTCGCACAATGGGCTAGGTGAAATCGGTTCAGCGCAGTATTTTCAAGCCTTGGCTTGTCATGCCCAACCTGATGTTCGAATGAATCCTTTGCTATTGAAGCCAGAGGCCGATACGCACAGTCAAGTCGTTCTTCTTGGCGAGGTGAGTGATGTGCTTACGCAAACACCTTGGCGGGACCGAAGTGAGAAAGTTTGGCCACAGATCGCCGCCTCTCTGGATTCACTCCGTGCCGATAATGATATTGTGTTGATTGAGGGCGCTGGGTCACCAGCAGAAATAAATCTCATGGACAGTGACATCGTTAATCTACGTGTGGCACGCTATGCGAATGCACGCTGTTTATTGATTACCGATATTGATAAAGGCGGAGCATTTGCACATCTGTATGGCACATGGGCATTGTTATCTGTAGAAGACAGAAACCGTATCCATGGCTTTGTTCTAAATAAGTTTCGTGGTGATGCGAGTTTACTTACGCCTGCGCCTGAAATGTTAGAAAAAATGACCGTTGTTCCGACGCTAGCGGTGCTGCCAATGTGGTGGCGACACGGGTTGCCTGAAGAGGATGGAGTATTTGATGACAGAAGTAGAGCAACGGGCTTAATTACAAGAACGGTGGCTGTGATCGCTTACCCCCGAATAAGTAATTTAGACGAATTTCAACCACTAAAGAATGTGTCTGGGCTCAGGTTGGTTTGGGCGCGTTCTCCGAGCGACTTGGCTGGGCTTGGCAAAGAAGATTGGATTATTCTTCTAGGCTCAAAAAATACAAGTAGTGATTTGTCTTGGCTGCGCTCACAAAAATTAGACCAATGTATTTGTGACCATGCAAACAATGGGAATTTTGTTTTAGGGATTTGCGGAGGCTTACAAACTTTAGGTGAGGCTTTGATTGACTCTAATGGTGTAGGTGGTAATGCTGCAGGTTTAGGGCTTCTTTCTTTAGTCACAACGTTTGAACCTAATAAAACTGTCAAACGTACCTTAGCTAAATTGGGCCAAGTGCGTGGCGCTTTATCTCCACTGTCAGGAAAAGATCTGTCTGGCTATGAGATACACCACGGACAGAAAACTGCGCACGGAGATATGTTGGCAAATAGAAAATACATTCATGAAATTGCAGTCAACTTGGCTTGGCAAAATGATTTAGGTAATGTGACGGGAATTTATATGCATGGCTTATTTGAAAACCAAGATGTTTTGAAAGCGCTCTTTGGATCACAAACAATAACGCTAGAGTCTGTGTTTGATGGGTTAGCAGAATTTTTGAGCCGGCATATGTCCCCCATTGCGTTGCAAAAACTCGTTGCCTAAATATTTCTAAACTAAGTCCAACATTTAATTTGACACCAAATCAGTTAGAAATAAAAGCGGCAGTTTTTAAACACGAGGCTTTGGACTAACCAAATGAAACTGCGTCAAAGCCTGAAAAGCACTAGCCACCTCTATCAAAAACG
>JBBAON010000053.1:0-5665 GCA_040401435.1 Candidatus Methylopumilus sp. | reverse complement strand
TATCTAAGTCTTTACAAGCTGATGCTAGCTCAACGAATTGTCTTATTCAAGATTTATGTCATCAAGTAGATCGCATATCTGAAAGGCTAGAGCCGCACTGGAGTAAGGAGGCTAAATCAGCACCATCAACGCCAGTGAAAGAAGCTGCTTTCCCACCGCCGTCACCATCTGGAGGAGCCTCATCTACGGCAGAACCAACAAGCTCTCGCCTTCAACCTAAGCATAAGTGGTACTGCATTCGGCGCGGCTTAGGAAATGTCAGAATGATTACTGACGACTGGAACGTAGCTGAAAAATACACAAAGAACCCTGGCGAAAAAGATTTTGCTCGCGGGATAGAAATAAAAGGTTTTGCAACATATGCTGAATGTGTCAAGTGGATGTAGCTGATCTCGATTCAATAGCATATTAGTTGATCTCGCGCACAGCGCCATTTAACCCCAGCTACACACGAGACATCTTTGTTGGCTACTTGAAAGTGCAAGTAAATAAGTACACAACACCTTGTGAATATAGGACATATGCCTATTAAACCTCGTTACAACTTCATTATAAAACAATATTAGCAGCGGAAAAAACAGCTATACGATAGTTCTGTCGGTCTTCTGGCTAGCTAGCGGTCGAAACAGCTCATCCAGCTACCCCAGCTAGTGGTTCGCGAAGTATACACTGGTTTGCCTGAAGCATCAAGCTTTTTGCTAGAAACAGTAAACGGTACATATGGACCAGCTGGTGGCAGCCTGGTCTGTGCTCTTTTCTGTTGAGAACCATTTCGCTTCGAGTTCAGGGCTTGAGAACCTTGGAAAGTTGCCGCTTTTCCGGAAGGTCCCTGCTGCGATTCATCATACAACTCATTCCTCTTTCTCTTGAAGCGGTTTTGAGGCAAGGACGAATCATGACTTGAGGCAGCTGCAGTATTTCCCGTGTTTCCAGCAACTCCCTTGAAGGAGTTTTGAGGCAAGGACGAATCATGACTTGAGGCAGCTGCAGGATTTCCCGTGTTTCCAGCAACCGATTTGTGGGCCACGCCCGCAGAGACAGCCGTCACTTTGCTTCCAGATGAGCTGGACTGTCCACGCGAATCAACCTTGCCTATGAGCGCAGAAAAAGGCAATTGAAGTAATTGATTTCTGACATTCTGGAATCTTTTTTCGTCGCCTAGCTTTCCAACAAATCCTAAAATGTGGCTCACAACATCCGTTTGGATCAATGCAAGGAGAGTCGACGGAGGGCACCGTAACCGCACGCGCTTACCAGCTTTAGTCGAATTTGCGTCTGGCATCCTCCTCTTAACAGGCTTCGGCTCAGCTCCGTCCTTGATCGATATACCGCGGCTATCATTATCAGCTTGACTGACACTTGCGCCAGTAGCCATTTCATCGCAGTCCTGCTCATCTCCTCCGCAAGTTTCTTTATCTCTTGCACTCGTCAGTGCGTGAAAGTACTTGTCCAACAAATCCAAAAGCGTCTTCATATCGGCGTTTTTCTTCGAGAGGCATTCTGTTTTCTTGGTTTCCATGAACTCCTCAATGCACGTCAAATCCATACTGGTAACTAGCTTACTCGGAAATGCTGGAGAACCGATGGTTCCGAACCATTGTTGAATAATCGACAATCCGTCCGCTAGTGATGCGTCCGAAAACAGTCGGAAATCAGCAGGCGCTTCTGTCACATTCGGAAACAGTCGCGAATCAGCAGGATTAGTATCGTGAGAATGATCATCAGCTTGCGATTCTCCCTCAGCCGCTTCATTCCCTGCCCGATCAGTATCCGAAGTTCGCTCATTTGAATTGATCGCTGCGCTTCCAATTGTAACAGGCACGCTTCCATCACCAGGCTTGAGAGTCTTCCCTTTCGAATCAACTATTCATATTTAAGAGGAAGAAAATATTCATATAAGATATGATATATATTTACAGGATTTCTAAAACTTAATGTAAGATATATATATTCGCTTATATGAAAACTTTACATCCTATAGCGCCTGAGTCGCCTCCGAAAAGACCTTTTAACTTTTCATATACGAGTTTTTGGCCTATTGAAGTCATCGTATATAAACTGATGTCATCAAGCTTCATAGTTTAAGAAATAACTAGTTTCGAACCTGTTCCCTTCAACTCAGCGTTTAATTCCTTGACGCATTTGGAGCATCGACATGCAAAAATTTGAGCGAAACCAGTAGCTTTTTTGTGCCAGTCAGATGAAGGCAATCGCAGAACTAAGCGTCGTGTAAGTCCCATGACTTCAAAATCTTCTTCACCCAGTTGTTCGGAAAGAATATAAGCACACGCTGATTGTGGGAGCCTCGGGACCACGTCGGAATTGAAGACCGTGCCTTTGCATTTCTTTAATCCCATGAGAGGCGCTGTCTTTGCTAAGCAGTGATGAGCCACGAAGACGATTGGACCAATTACAAGAAAAGGTTCCCTAGTATCCCGTGCTTGTATGGCGACTAGTCGCATCAAAGGGTCATCCGACAAAGCTTTAAAAACTCCAGAGGTTAATGGAATCGCAATTCCAATAACTGATGTTAATAGCACGGATGCTTCCGCTCTTTCCTTAGCATGTAGTTGAAGAACGATCACGCCCAAGACATCTGTGGCCTCAAGAACAAATGGTAAATTTTCACCGAGGCAAATGTCCCAAAAAAATCCCATATGATCTCGAAATTCTTTCGACTTGGGCCCTTTCCTGCCAGGGGTGTATCTTCCCAGGAAAGCTGGAAATTGATCTTCGCTTACAATCTGGTCTCTTGTAATCGTGGACCGTATTGCGGGTATGAGCATAATGAAACGAGCGAAAAAAATCCAGTTTTCCAGAATGGGTGGAATGTAAATATCCCCACATGTTCCGCGCTCATATGCCGTCTTGAAGCGGTCCGAGAAAGTTGCAGCTTTTTTCAGCGACACATTAAGTTCGAGAGACGGTTCACCCGACAATGGAGTATTAACAATGGCTACAATGGAGTTTGCAATTGATGGAGCCACGAAAGATATAATGGCCCCCTCAGATACTGCTCCATCAACCTTTGTTTCCTCTCCTTGCTGACGATTAGTATTTACGTCTCCTTGGGATTGAGAATCCGACGGAGATGAGTTTGGAAAAGAAACGCCGACGCTAGGCGTACCGTCCTCGGTTTTTGAATCAGAATCCCGATTTTTCGTATCAGGCCTTTCAAGAGTTGCAATGTCTTCAGTCCTGGTTTCTTCAGAACTCATTGTGGATTCTTGGGTAGTTCTACCTGTTAATGAAAAATGGAAATTTAACGTTTGACGCACACTTGCAAAACTGGCAAAAGCATCACTCCAGCTCATGTCTCTGTTAATCTAAGACTTACTTAATTTTTCCTTCCGAAATTCTGAAGAAATACGACTGAAATAATTTTTTGTTGACATGTTGACTAATTATTTTTATCGCGCATAAAAAGATTGCGGCATCAAAAATATTAACCCAAAGCTAACGGTAGGAAACAAATATACCATACGGTATACCACCGGATTTCCATGGATTTACAGTCGTCAACACTCTGCCTGACCAACAATACTAGGCCCTACCCTAAAGTACCTCAAAACTCCTGTACGGGTGGGCCTAACCTTAGAGGATAAGAATATGATTATATTTGTGGGCCCAACCCTTAAAGACCCCCAAAATCCTTTACAGAAGGGCCCAGCCTGAGAGGATACGATATCGCATTTTCGCTTAACTAACTAAATTACGCACGCACTGACTATCCTGTACGGTATTTTTTTTTGTGGTTAGGAAATCTTCAACGATTTTCAAATACTCGGGAGTAGTCAAAACGCTCTGTCGGTACCGCTATAAAAATAGGGAAGGTAAAGTCTTTATATGACGATTCTTGGATTTTATGTGGGACTTCACGGAAATTCGACAATTCTCGTTCGAAGTATGATGATGAGTATCCTGGAGTACATATATGATACCTTATCTTCCTATTGCGCTGAAAAATTCACTCTTGACATCCGTATTTAATTAACGAAATGATAAAGAGACCACAATCAATCGTGGAATCTTTAAAGTTGACTTTGAAAAAAGTTATTTTTCACTGTTCTGACGTTTTGGGTGTTACGGTCAGTATTCAATTGGTGTTGATGGCGTTAATCGCCAGATAGGCCGAATAGAATTCGACGATAATATCTTTACTTCACTGTCCTGAGGTTTTTGATGTTACGGTCAGTATTCAATTGGTGTGGATGGCGTTAATCGCCTTACATCCCGAACAGAATTCGACGATAATATCTTGAAGTCACTTTAAGCCATGAGTAGAATGATCTTAACGGGGAAAAAGGAGCGTCGTGAAAGCATTGCAAAACGTCATGAAAGGGGGATGGATCGAGACTTAGTGGATCCAATTCAACAGAGGAATAGATTATCGAACAAATCACGGCAGGCAGCGACGAAATTTCTTGCAGCGATCGATTACAATTTGGAGATAGACCCTGCTAAATTAATAGATTTAGCTTATGACACACTTTCTGTCGTTACTCATCGTGTCACCAGTGAACAGCTCGCATTAAATCAGGTCCTAGGCGACCTTGGGGCTGAATTTGACAGCACTTTGTTCGCCCTGACAAATAAACTGTTGTACCAAGATCCATTTGTTGATGCCGATGAGTTTATGGAGCTTCTATATGATTTAGTCGTTGTAAAAGCGAAGGTTTGTACACCAAGATATTTCAAAACGTGGTTGAAAGAGAAGCCACATGAGAAAGGTAAAACTGGGAAACAGCGAATGAGGCACAACTTTTCAGCGAAAAGGAATTTGATGCTTCGCAATAGGAGGCTCTATATCCTTTATCCTTCTCCACGGATTTTATTTGGATGCTTACAATCGTTCAACAGCATGGGACATCATGGATCTAGGGCTCTCGGTAAGAGCGCTGTCGACGGTGCCCCAAACTCTTCAGATGTCTTCCTAGAGGTTGCACCATTTGGGCCTCCGGTACCAGTAATCTACAGATCGCTTACATGCTCTCCACTTATCAATTCAGCCTACGGTTGTTTTTTCGGGGTCTCAAGAATTTGTGAGGAGCCTGGACATTCTTCCATCTTTCAGTCAGGTAGAAAAATAAGATGTGAAGACACTTCCACGGGCTTTTCTCATTGGAATCCTTGGGAGGAAATTTTGGATTGTACTCGAAAGTTCCTTGGGCTTGTGAGTTGGTTTTTCAACGTTGTGGTCGAGATCGTCCCTCAGTTGGGTGATGAGCCCCAAGACGATGACGCCCCAGAACCTGCGTCGATCAGAGCACTACGGTGGCCTTATCTCGCGATGTTCCGAGACGAAAATGACCGTACAGTTCAAGCCATGTCGGTGTTTGAAATAGTTAGTTCAGTCGAAACCTATATGCTCATCGTCAATGAAGTTATCGAGACAGATTTTTCAGGCGATGAAGGTGATGAAGGTGGTATTTCTTTGGACCAACGCAACAAGCTCTCTCCACACACAGAGGACATGAGAAGAACGCTGGACAGATATGTCGCAACCATCTACTTTTCGGACTTGCATTTTTTCTTTGCCTACTTCCGGGGTAGTTATATTCAATATTCAACTGTACGGTAGAATTGAGTTAACAAACACCGAGTTTGCATTTTTGCCTTCGCAGGTTTATCCGACAGCATGAGCATCAATCCTTGGTGGAGACTA
>JBBAON010000052.1:0-5924 GCA_040401435.1 Candidatus Methylopumilus sp. | reverse complement strand
ATCACTTGAGAAAAAGCGTTTACGTGACTTAGATAAAAAGCACTTAGAAATGCTTCATCAAGAAAAACAGTTATTAGAAATTGAGCAAATGAAAACTGAAAAGTTGATGCTCAATATTCTGCCAAGGCCTATTGCAGATCGTTTGAAGCGTGGCGAGAAAAATATTTCTGGTAGTTATCCAGATGTCACAATTCTTTTTAGTGATTTAGTCGGTTTTACTAAGATGTCTTCTAAGACAACAGCGACAGAATTAGTCAAATTATTAAATGACTTATTTACCCGTTTCGATATTAGGGCAGAGGCCCTGGGGCTTGAAAAGATTAAGACGATTGGTGATGCCTATATGGCTGTGGGTGGCCTACCGATTCCTCGGCCTGATCATGCTGCTTTATGTGCAGAAATGGCCCTAGGCATGTTTGATGATCTGAAGAAATTTAACCAAGAGAACAATGCTGAATTAGATATGCGTATTGGGATGAACTCTGGACCTGTAGTGGCAGGCGTCATTGGCTTTACCAAGTTTTCCTATGATTTATGGGGTAATACCGTGAATACGGCTAGCCGCATGGAATCTACTTCACAGCATGGTCGGGTTCAGGTCTCGCCCAGTACTTATGGGGCTCTTAAAGACTCATATGACTTTGAGGATGCAGGTTTAATGGAATGTAAGGGGCTTGGCGAAATCCGCACATACCTACTCGTAGGTAAAAAGTCTTAGTAAAGTCAGAAAAGCTGTTTTAATATTATTTAATCGCAAAAACTAGGGATATAAATTATGTCTGAGCATGTGCCAACCCAGGAACAAAAACCAGATCATTCTGGTTACTTTGAGGTCTTGATTGAAAAAATCATCTTTAGAAGTCGTTGGATTTTGGCGGCTTTCTACCTGCTCTTAGTTGCAACATTATTTCTAGTAGCCATTAAGTTTGTTAAAGAGTTTGCACATTTCACAACGATATTCTGGCATGCATCCGAAGCAGAATTTGTTACCGGTGTATTAGAAATTGTGGATAAAACTCTCTTAGCTAATTTACTCATTTTGATTATCTTTTCTGGTTATGAAAACTTTGTCTCCGTCATTGGCGCAGCAAAAAATAGTGCAGATCGCCCCAAATGGATGGGTGCAGTTGATTTTGCTGGCTTGAAACTCAAATTAATTGGTTCTATTGTCGCGCTGTCAGGAATTAATTTGTTAGCAGCATTCCTAGAAATTGAAACTACCAATAAAGAAAACTTAGGATGGATGGTCGGTATTCATTTGACCTTTGTATTAACTGCCCTGCTCTTTGCTCTTTCTGAAAAATATATGGTTCACGAAAAAGAATGAATCTCGTCATCTCACCATTAAACCCCCGTCAGTAATTGCGGGGGTTTTATTTTGACCTAAGAATAGAGTGAACTATTGTTTTTGGGGTAGCTCCATAACCAATTTATAGGCTACGGAATATTTATAGATATTGCTGACGTACTGCACAGTTTCACTGCCAATACGTTCTGCAGCGATTCGCTCAACATTATCGAACCAAATATTAGGATTGAGACCACGTTTCTCAGCTTCGGCACGTAATTGCTGAATTCTGGTTGGGCCAGCGTTATAGGCCGCAAAAGCAAATAGCACTTTATTTAAATCGGTCATAGGCTCTTTGCTGTAATACTTTTCTATCAAGTAGCGGATATATTTAGCCCCCGCATTAATGTTGTTATCAACATTATTGATATCGCCAACTTTAAGTTCCTTGCCTGTAGCGGGCATGATTTGCATGACACCGATGGCACCAACTTTACTTTTCTTATTCTGGTCTAGTCGTGACTCCTGGTAGCCCTGAGCAGTCATAAGTAACCAGTCAATGTGATATTGATCACTATACTTTTGAAATACTTTTGCTAAGGCATGAAATTTCTTGAGGTCAGCAGGATTGGTTGCATTTTTAACCCACTTGAGCGATTTCAGGTAGGCTTGAAGTTTCTGATTCCCAAAGCTGCTGCCAATCTTATTTTTTTCTGTAAAGGAATCAAGTGCTTCTTTAAGCTCCGGAGAATTTTTACGAAAACCAAAAGCAAGCTCTCCATCCTTATGAAGCACTAAATTCTCGTCTATTTGGATGTTTGGGAAGATGCCCTTCCAAAACTTGGCTAAATATAAATCGCTTGCAGTAATCGGAACTAGATTGGCATTCGCCATTTCCAATATATCTTCTGTTTCAAATGTACCAGGCGCATCTTTAAGAATGATGGGCGCCTTCTTTTGTTTTACTATATTTGCACTCAAAATCTTCAGATTTTCTGCATAGCTTGTGCTGGGATTTACAAATACAACTTTCCCCGAGAGATCCTCAAGACTGTTGAGCTTAGGCCCATTAGCGGATGTCACAATGACCTCTTTTATACCGCTGGCCAAAGGCATCGAAAAATCAATCAGCTTTTGGCGCTCTGGGGTCACAGTAAGGTCTGCCGCAATGATGTCACCTTTACCGGCCAGTAGTTCAGATATCAAGCGATCACGAGGCGTAGGTAAAAAGATGAATTGGATTTTTAAATGCTTTGAGGCACTTTGCTTATTAAGCTCTTGTTCAAATGCGATCATCATGTCGTACATGAGACCACGCTGTTGTCCATCTTTATCTAAAAAGTAGAGAGTTTTGTTATAGGGTAGCAAAACACGCACAATGCGCCTTTTGATCATGCTATCCAAATCACCCTTCCAAACAATTCTTTCAGATTGGATGGTGATGTGCTCGCTCGCTGGTGATGCTGCATTTAGTGATGTTAAATACAGTAACCCTAAAAGGAGTCCCAAGCCGATAGTTCTAATAATGCTCAAATCATTCTTCATAAAATCAAGCCAAATGCTAAAAGTTTAACTAACTTTAACTAATTAAGAGCCTTCATTATCGATTAGGTAAATCATAAATGAGGTTAATGGTTAATACCAGCAAGGTTGTGTTGAAAACAAATGCGGTTAAGCCTTGAATCATTGCTAGGGAGCGCGTTCTGGTGCTAGCAATGTTGACATCAGAAGTTTGACATGTCATCCCAATAATGAGTGAGAAATAAAGAAAATCAATATAGTTTGGATGAGTGGTTGCAGGAAAAATTAATGGTGGTTTTTTGGTTATTTCGTAGTCTTGGTAATAGACATGAGCATAATGTAAAGTAAATGCAGTATGGATTAAAAACCAAGAGCTAAGATAGGTTAGCAATACTAAGCTGATCACTTCTGCGGTATTAGAGACCATGAGAGATTTCATATCGGTCATGATCATCACAATGATTACTAGACTAGTCACTGAGCCTAAAAGGATAATCAAAAGAATAAAGATTGCACCGTCATCTTGTTTTTCAGAGAGGTGAGCAATATTCTCTTTAGTGGAAAAATACATCATCATAAGGGTCAATAAAACATATAAACCACTTGTAATAATCCAAGATATGGCTAGGCGAACCATAATCGACGGATTCGACGAGAGCATAAAAAAAGAGGCTATCCCAATCAGCGCAACCAGCAAGAGGCGATGGCTAGCGCTAAGGTAATGCCAGTGTTGAGACCAATGAGTCGATTTCATAATAGCCTTAGTATGCCCTTAAACACATCAATTATCGCAAATTCCTTAGCTTGAGTGAGACGCTAGCCTAGTTTGAGATAATGTTACGCTAATGATCCAAGGAGAAAATGTTGAGCAATAAAAAGTTAGATTGGAAATTAGTGTTGGGCTTATTGATCATTATTAGCGCCTGTGTAGTCGCCTATCACATTACTAAAGAGCCCGAAAAAAACGTCAGCTTGCCTAGTGCCGTGATTTATCAAGTCTAAATTGGTTTTTAACCCATCCACTGACTTACAGGTGCAGCAGCATCTTGTAGTGGCTGAGAAATAATATCTACTAATGCAGGTTCACCACATTCAATGGCAGCTTTAATAGCAGCCTCTAGTTTTAGTGGATCATCAACAGTCCAGGAACGGACTCCATAGGCTTCCGCCACCTTAGCATGGTTAGTACGACTAAAGTCTACTGAGTAATAGCGCTCGTCATATCCTGTTTTTTGACTTGCCTTAATCCAGCCATAAACTGAATTTGAGATAACAATCATGAGTATAGGTAACTTGTAGCGAGTGATCGTTTCTAATTCACCTACGGTAAAACCAAAGCTACCATCTCCCATCACGGCAACACATTTAGATTGTGGTCTTCCGATTGCTGCTCCAATAGCTGCTGACATTGCAAATCCTAAGGCACCATGGGCTCTGTTCGTAATAAAATGCCTGCCCGAAACATCACTCATAAAGTAGGCAGAAAAATAAGGGCAGGGTGTTCCAGGATCAGCACACACAATGGCATCTTTTGGCAGCAGTTTATTGAGGATGTGAACAATTTTTTCAGGAACAATAGGTGTCTCATTACTATTTGCAAGCTGGAGAAAGGATTCAAACTTAAGAGCTTTTGCTTTAGCCACCACTGCTTTACCATCAATACAGTTTTGCTTGCGCGACTGAATATTGGCCTTTAAATCACTATAGAGCTGCTCAAGAGTGAGCTTCGCATCCCCAACCAATCCAACAGCAGTAGGATAGTTTGCCCCAATGGTTTCAGGGTCAACGTCTAAATGAATAATTGGTAAGGATTTATTTGGGTAACGCCAATTTTCAGTAGTCGTAGAGCCTGCACGGCACGTAATGAAAAAGACGAGGTCAGCACTATTGACTACATCTCGTGTGGCCATGACGCCGCCATTTGCGCCAACTACGCCTGCATTTAGGGGATGATTGCCTGCGAGGCTGCCTTGGCCACTGACGGTTGTGCAAACCGGAATATTAAGTAACTCCGCAATATTGGCTAGTATTTGTTCGGCACCAGAGTTGATGACGCCACCACCACAAATCAAAACAGGTGATTTTGCTTCCAATATGAGTTTTACCGCTTTTTCAATATCATGACTATTAGCAACATAACGTTGAGCTGGGTACTGACAGTGTTCTTTTTGGGCCCAGATATCACTGGTCGCAACAGGATGTTTCTGAACATCATGAGGTAAACAAATATGCGTACTACCTGGTTTGCCAGTCGTCATTGCACGGAAGGCACTTCTCACAGCGGATGGAATCTGTTCAGCTAAGTCAATGGTGGTATTCCATTTAGTAAGCGGCTGATATAAAGCTTGTTGATTTAATTCGGTGAGCGGAAATTTTCCACGAGAAGTTACTGGTACATCTGAGGTAATGCCTAAAACGGGGATAGAAGATTCATTTGCTTCTACTAGACCTGGAAGCAAATAGGTTGCCCCACCTCCGCTGGGACCTTCGCAAACTCCAACCTTATGGGTAACTCGCGCATAGGCATCAGCCATATAACCTGCACTACGCTCATCTCTTGTCAGAATATGCTGCATTCCATGATCAAGTCTCGCTAGGGCATCATAAAAAGGCAGGCTCGTATCGCCGCATAAGCCGAAGATATGCTTAACCTCATATTGCTCTAGCATTCTCACCAGAGCTTCTGCGCCATTTATTTTTTCACTCATATTAATCGTCAAGATTGAGTTTGGTTACTTTTACAAATTGTTGCCAACGGTCAAATTCAAGCTTCGCATATTTATCTAAAGTAGGCCCATCACTTGCTTGTACATCAAATCCACCTTGAGTCAGTTTAGATTTGATTTCAGGATCACTGAGAACTGCCTGAAAATCTGCTGTCAGTTTTTTAACTATCGCTGCTGGGGTATCTGCTGGAGCAAACGCGCCAATCCAGGAATAAGCCTCAAAACCTGGGTAGCCAGATTCTGCAACTGTTGGGGTCTTTGGTAATTCTGGGAGACGTTGGGCTCCAGTCACTGCAAGAGGCTTCAGTTTATCGGCCTGGATTTGTCCTTTGAGAGCGGCATAACTTAATAGAGTCATGCTAGCGGTATTGCCTACTACTGCAGCAATT
>JBBAON010000051.1:0-6201 GCA_040401435.1 Candidatus Methylopumilus sp. | reverse complement strand
TACAAGAATCCTTCTTGTCTCATTTATTTGAGTTGCGTGATCGCATTATTAAGTCATCGCTAGCCATCATTGTGGTTTTTGTTTCCCTGGTGTATTGGGCGCCGGATATTTTTCATTTGTTCTCGCAGCCACTGTTAAATGCCCTGCCCTCTGGTGGCAAGATGATCGTGACTGATGTCACAGGTTCATTCTTTGTGCCGATGAAGGTCACCATGTTGGTAGCTTTCATTATTGCACTGCCCGTAGTGATATATCAATTGTGGGCTTTCATTGCGCCGGGGCTGTATCAGCATGAGCGCAAACTGATTGTGCCCTTGGTAGTGAGTAGCTATAGCCTCTTTATCTTTGGCATGGCATTTGCCTATTTCTTAGTATTTCCGACGGTGTTTGAGTTTATGGCTAGCTACAACGCTCCCTTGGGCGCGGAGATGTCAACGGATATTGATAAGTACCTTGGCTTTGCTATGAATACCTTCCTAGCTTTTGGGCTTACTTTTGAAGTGCCCGTTGTGGTTGTGGTTTTAGTGCGCATGGGTATGGTTCCCCTTGCAAAGCTCAGAGAGATTCGCCCCTATGTCATTGTGGGCGCATTTGTGGTCTCTGCCATCGTTACGCCACCCGATGTTCTCTCACAATTGCTACTAGCAATTCCGATGACTCTGCTTTATGAGCTCGGACTTTTGATTGCTCGCTTTTATGTGCCACAACCGTCAGACGATGACGCTGACACAACTACAAAGCAGGATACTCAAGCCATAACTTGATCTTCTCCGAAGGTGCTAGCAAGCCACTCCGTTACCCGATCAAATCGATAACGCCTTTGTCTTAGATTCCCCTCCAAGTCTGCATCGCTACTTGTAAACACCTTTCCTGCTACAAGTAATGAGCGTCGCTGCTGAGTGGTATTAATCTGAATTAATCTGGGCAGCATCTTTGGTAGCTCATGGCGAATATCGACAACGACACAATGTTCATGTTGTAGTTGACCGACTTCACACAGTAACAACTCTGCTTTGCTCAAGTTAAATTGATTAGCAACAATGAGTCGGTGACATAGCAATATCCACTCCTCATCCAATTGATGCTCTGCATGATGATTTAAAGCCTTTTCAGCATAAGTAGCCAATTCAAACCAATCATTATTCTTGGGGCTGGAAACATTCTCTAGAACTTTGCTGAGTAATTCTTTTGCTTCAGGAACACCTTGTTGGTGAGCTTGCCAAATCCAATAGGAAGCTTGAAGCCCACGTACTTTCTCTTCTACTTTTTCACGTTTGCGCCAGAGGTTTGCGCCTCTTCTAAATTGAGCCACAGGATGACCCAAATCAGCTGCGCGATCAAAGCACCGATCACTTTCACTGGCGTTATATCCAGAGAACTGTGGGCGACGATAAACCTCACCAAGTGCAAACCAGGCATCTCGATCACCATCTTTTGCAGCAAGCCCTAGCCAGTAAGCAGCCTTTTTAAGAGAGGCATTCGATTTGACGCCGCTAGGCCCAATCGAATTTTTCGTATCAGAACCCACCTCATTCAATTGAGCAAGACGTAAACCCAATGTAAGTTTTGCGATCGTCAATCCGAGTTCTGCTGCCTGTACTAGCGCACCCTCATTCTTTTCTAAGAGCCAAGCGCTCCACAGAGAGGAGAGTGACTCATCTTTGGGTTTGAGCTTAATCAGAAGCTCTTTAGCTAAATTAGTGAAGGGTGTTTCTGGCTCGGCTAGCTTGAGAAGAAATTCTTTGGCTAAATTTTGTAGAGATAGAAATTCATCCCCATCATTTTTCTCTTTTAAGAGCCAGGCTGATAGCTCACTTCGTAAGTCTTTTTTATCGGGATTCAGTAAAAGTTCTGCAAGCTGCCATTGAGCCGCATGGCTTGAATCCATATTGTCTTTAGCTAACATCCAGAAGGATTCCCACCCAAACGAAAACGCAGGCGAATTAAAGGTAGAGGCTAGGGGAACCCTTGTAAGTTGTTCAAGGAGCGCCTGCATTTCTGGCTTATCAATGTCTAGCAGAGCAATTTCAGTGTTGCTTAAGTTATTACTAGGCAATTGATTTTTAATGGAAAAATAAGATCTCTCTAGCCAAATTAGTGCATTTGCTGGTTGAATTGGAGTTTTAAATGCCCCAGTTAAATAAGCTGATGCTAAATTTTGTTGTGCAAATACGTCACCTAGTCGGGCAGATTGGAGGATTTTTAAGAATTTACGACTTGCCATTTCACAATTTTGGCATTCAAGAGGGTTAAAAAGACAGAAATCAAAGCTTTTGTTGTCTTGATACAACTAAAAGAGCCCAAAAACTGTCTTTTGGCAAGCAAAAAGAGTTCCTAAATACCCTCAACCTCAGTCCAGCAAGACAAAAAAAGCAAAATATAAAAGCCCCGATATTAATTGGGCATTACTTTCAATTTATGGAGATTTAAAGAATGAAAAAAACACTATTCGCAATTGCAGCAGTTTCAGCATTTGCTGGTGCAGCTCAAGCTCAGTCAAGCGTGACTGTTTATGGCGTTATGGACATTGGTGCTATCACCTCTTCCAATGCCCTAGCTGCTGTTTCAGGCGTTCAAACAACAACCAAGCAGGTTAATACAGGCTACGGTAAAGGCGGCCTGGCATCTAGCCGTTTGGGTTTTAAAGGCGTAGAAGATCTTGGTGGTGGCAACAAGGCTAACTTTGTGCTTGAGTATGGTCTAAAGGATATTGGTATTGGTGGTACTGGCGGTGCGCAAGCATCTGGCACTAGTGCAGATGCAACTACTTCTACAGCAAACGCTTCTGGTATGGTTGATCCGCGCCAAAGTTGGGTGGGATTAGAGAATAGTAAATTAGGTGAAGTTCGTATGGGACGTCAATATCAGTCTATTCACTCAGTGATTGTTGGCGGATCTGCTGGTAATGGAAACAACGTTGCTGGTGCAACCTATTCTGGCAGCGAAAACGCTGCATTGAATAATGCAACTATTCGTCCTGAATTAGTTTGGATTAACCGTGCCGTAACTTACGTATCTCCAAACGTTTCTGGTTTCCAGTTCCAAGCGCAAACTGGTCAGCAAACTATCAGTAGTGGAACAGTTGCAGTTGCTGATTCTGCTGCTACGGATAACGGCGCTTCTTTAACTTATACAATCGGTAATTTTGCTGCAGCTGTAGGTATCAGCCAAGTGCAAAATAATGCAAGTCCATTAACTGGATATAACAAGAATCAATTCATGGCTGCTAACGCAACCTATGATTTTGGAATTGTTAAAGCCTATGGTTTGGCTACACAAGCAAAAGTGACAAGTGGTGCTGGTGTAAATCTTGCAACCAATAATGCTTACGAGTTAGGTGTGAAGGGTAACGTTACTCCTGCAATCGTTTTATTCGGTAGTGGTCTTAGCGGTAGCCGTACTACATCTGCATCTGCTGCAACTGTAGTTACTAACTCTTTCGTCACTCTTACAGCATTGGGTCAAGCTGACTTTAAGGGCTGGCAATTAGGTGCTCAGTATCTATTGAGCAAGCGTTCTTCGCTTTACACTATTGTTGGAAGCCAATCAATCAGTGGTTCAGGCGCATCTAACGGCGTTAACAACAAGTCAAGCGCTGCAATTGTTGGTGTTAACCACACTTTCTAATCGTATGCTAGCTTAGCTAGTATTAATTTAGATATTGGGTAGTAATCAATCCCACTATGGAAGCATAGTGGGATTTTTTGTACCTGTATTCCATCATCCTTTCTTCTCAAAGGTTTAGGAGTAATGCAATAAAAGCGTCTGTCGTACTCAGCGTCTGATTAAATAAAAAAATAGGCAAGATACTTAGTATTGGCTAATTAGCACTAGATTACCTTTTTAGGCTATCACGAATTTCCCTCAACAAGACCACGTCTTCCGGTGTAGGTGGTGCAGGCGGCTCATCAATCGCGCGGACCCTGTTAACGACTTTGACCATTTGGAAGATGACAAATGCCAATAAGATAAAGTTAATAGAGATGGTGATGAAGTTGCCATAAGCAAAAATGGGTACGCCAGCCTTCCTTAAGGCATCAAAGATCCTTGGAACTCCTTCTGGAACATTGCCAAGCACTAGAAAAAGGTTCGTGAAGTCGATATGACCGCCCAAAAGTGTGGAAATCACTGGCATCACGATGTCATTAACGAGGGAATCAACAATCTTCCCAAATGCCCCGCCAATGATCACGCCAACCGCTAAATCAATGACATTGCCCTTAACCGCAAAGTCCCGAAATTCCTTTAAAACAGCCATAAATACCTTTCATTTCACTTTGTTCGAGATTAACTCAAAATTAACCCCATAACTTTGATGCATACCCCATTTTTACTTTAAAATTCCATCTTTAAGTTTTTTACATATAAATGCTCTTTTCGAGGAATTTTGTAAATGAGTGACAAACCCACTATGGATAAGGATCGCCGTAAATGGTTGATCGCCACTTCAGCGGTCGGTGGCGTCGGCACAGCCGCAGCCCTATACCCCTTTGTTGACAGTTTTCAGCCTTCTGAGCGTGCACGAGCAGCTGGAGCTGCTGTTGAGATTGATATCTCTGGTATGCAGCCAGACGAAATGCGTATGGTTGAGTGGCGCGGTAAGCCAGTTTGGGTGGTGCGGCGCACCCCTGAGCAAGTTGCCGAGCTTTCCAAAATTGATGCAGAGCTCGCAGACCCTGATTCTTTAAGGGATCCAGCCGAATACACCCCGCCTTATGCCCAAAATCAATGGCGTTCTATCAAGCCTGAATATATGGTTGTAGTGGGTATTTGTACGCATTTAGGCTGCTCTCCATCACCCAAGTTTGAGTCAGGTGCTCAGCCTTCTTTGCCTAGCACTTGGCCTGGTGGCTTCTTGTGCCCTTGTCATGGTTCAACCTTTGACTTGGCAGGTCGTGTTTATAAAAACAAACCAGCTCCTGACAATATGCAAGTTCCACCACATATATATTTAAGCGACACCAAAATTCTGGTTGGTGAAGATAAGAAGGCCTAAGGAGAAATAAATGGCATTTCAAGAAAAACAAGTCCCCGCAAACGCATCTGCCGCAGTGAAGATGATGGCTTGGGTTGATTCACGTCTACCTGTTACTGAGGCCTTCAAACGTCATATGAGCGAGTATTACGCTCCTAAAAACCTGAACTTCTTCTATATTTTTGGTGCGCTAGCGATTGTAGTTTTAGCGATTCAGATCATTACCGGTATTTTCTTGACCATGAACTACAAGCCAGATGCTGCCAAGGCATTTGAGTCCGTTGAATACATCATGCGCGAAGTGCCCTTCGGTTGGGTCATTCGGTATATGCATTCCACCGGAGCTTCGATGTTCTTCGTAGTGGTTTACATGCACATGTTCCGTGGTTTGATTTACGGCTCCTATCGCAAGCCGCGCGAACTCATTTGGATCTTCGGATGCGCTATTTTCTTAGCCTTAATGGGTGAGGCGTTCTTCGGCTACCTACTCCCATGGGGTCAAATGTCCTATTGGGGCGCTCAAGTGATCGTGAACTTATTTTCTGCGATTCCATTGATTGGTCCAGACCTATCCCTGTGGTTACGTGGCGACTATGTAGTCGGTGATGCAACGCTCAATCGCTTCTTTGCATTCCATGTGATTGCTATTCCATTAGTACTAATTGGATTAGTTGCGGCACACATTCTGGCATTGCATGAAGTTGGCTCAAATAATCCAGATGGAATTGAGATCAAAAATACGGTTGATGAAAAAGGGATTCCTTTAGATGGAATTCCTTTCCATCCTTTTTATAGTGTCCATGACATCATGTATCTAGGTGGCTTTTTAATCATATTTGCGTCGATTGTTTTCTTTGCACCAGAGATGGGCGGTTATTTCTTGGAAGCGAATAACTTCATTCCAGCAAACCCGTTTGTCACACCAACGCATATTGCGCCAGTTTGGTACTTCACACCGTTCTATTCGATGTTGCGTGCTACTACGACAAACTTCCTACTACCGTTGTGGATTTTCTTGGCAGTAATTTTGGGAATGTTTGCTCTGCAGTCTAAGAGTACCAAGGTAAAAGGGGCTTGCGCGATCATTGCAATAGTTTTGGCTGCTAGCTTTTATGCGCTTGACGCAAAGTTCTGGGGCGTTGTGATCATGGGTAGTTCTGTTGTGATCCTGTTCTTCTTGCCTTGGTTAGATCACTCTCCAGTGAAGTCGATTCGTTATCGTCCCC
>JBBAON010000050.1:0-6660 GCA_040401435.1 Candidatus Methylopumilus sp. | reverse complement strand
TCCGCCCTCATTGATGCTTTGAAATTGTCTAAGGACAAACTGTTTTTCATCAGCATCCCCACTGACACGAACAACGGTCGGGAATGGCGTTTGGTGCGTCTTAATTTTTTGGTATCGATCATGCACACACCCTCCTGTTTGAAGACAGGAAAAGGCTTCCTGTGCGAATTCTATCGGTGTCACCCAGCAGATTCACAATTCAATGCAATTGATCAGCGTTATTGGCTTCAATATTTTACAAAAGCCGACCTCCTCCACCCTCGTCAGATTGCCGACAATCATTTGATTATGACCTCGAATTCATCTGACGCGTATGCTATGGAGAACAATTTGAAAAATGCCAGGAACTACATAGACGTGCTCCACGAGGATACGTTCATCCACGGTCCATTCAATTTTGCTACCGGCCAAAACCAGAAGACCAGGGATCGGATTGGTCAAGAGGACTGGCAGGCCTTGGCAAATCATAGCCATATGTTTCAAAACTCGGTACCGGGCCATGATGCTCCAACCTATCCCATTCAGATCGAAAATGGAGTCCAGATTATCTGTCCTGGCACTCATCAGGACATGTTCTCCCACCTGTTTGCTCTTCAGAGCGATGACGAACCAAAGTTTAGTGAAGTTGAGGACACTGGAACCGACTCACCTGAGATTGATAACGGCGAGGAACACAACTCGAGGATCAACGGCAAGGAAGCTGAGATTAAGAACAACATATGCACACATACAATGGGAGGAAGGGTAGAAGGAGAAGGAAAGCTAGGAGTAAAGCAACATGAAAACCAGGACGACTGGCATGCAGAAGATGCAAGGAAGTATAAACCAACCGAGGAGGAGGGGACAGAACCTCCTCAATCAAAGAGGATGCGTCTAGACGATGGATACGGAGAGATAGATTACTGGAGCGCCAGGAAACAACGCCACCAAGAGATGAAAAAACGCTACCATGAGATGCATAAAGCTGCTATGACAAGCGAGAACAGTACAACAGTGAAGTACCCCGGGAATCAGCACAACGAGGAGGCAGGTAACTTGGGGGAAGGGACAGAGTAAGACTACAGGGATGGGGCTCGGCAGGAACCAACGACGAGCTCAGAACTATAGGGGAACAAGGGGAGATAACGCGGGGGAAAACAATTCAAATCACAGAAACCGCCTAGAATATAAGACAGGGAGGACCAGTAAAATAGCGAACAAAACTTTAACTTACGAGGATATACTAAGAGGGATCGGTTTAAACAAAACAATAAGAGGAGGCACCCAAGAAGAGACGGAAGGGGACAACAACAATGAAATGACAGAAGCAGTACTACACCAACTAGACGTAGCAAGGGCAAAAGAAGACTCAACATACCTGGGAGACATGACACGCTCCAGACCTGATCAAGTATTTAGACTTATGGCCGGAAACGTAAACAACATGGCCAACAATATCGTGCGACGGAGGAAGATCTGCGAGATCCAACAACTCATCGACCAATGGGATATTCAAGCCGTCGGGCTGTCAGAAGTGGGAATCGATTTCAGGAAAGTGCATCCAAACAAGAACATCTCATCATGGTTTCGAGCGAACAGAGAAAAGTACAGGACATCGATCGCACACAACACCGCGGACCCAGCAATTAGCATTAGCCAACCGGGAGGTATAGCACTGATTGCGTGTAAGGAGTTAAAACAATACATACAAGATAGTAGAGGGGACTTTCGAAAATTGGGTAGATGGAACTCGTGGATAATCGGCGTCAACCCAGAACACCGGACGCGTATGGTTGTTAGCTACCAAGTAGCCACGTCGACAAACAAACACGCCCAAAATACCATCTTCCTACAACACCGCCGGTATTGTCAGCATAACGGCATTACCCTAACTCCCCGGCAACTATTCCAACAGGATTTTATGACATGCGTCGAAAGCTGGATCTCTAACGGAGAGAGACTCATAATATTCATGGACTTTAACGAACACACCCTGGACGGCAAACTACCGCAACTACTCCAGCAGGCAGGCCTGATAGAAGTTTCTCACACAAGGTGGGGGGGATCGGAGCCAAATACGTACGCAAGAGGCTCGAAACCAATAGACGGTATCTATATATCCCAAGAACTAGAAGTCACAGCGATCATGATATTACCCTTCTACGAAAGTATCGGTGATCATCGATCAATGATAGTAGATATTTCCACAAGATCCGCAGTGGGGGAACACCAGTACAAGATCATTCGACCGGAAGCCCGACGGTTAGTAACAAGGAATAAAAAAGCAACCACAAAGTACCTGACTTACGTCAAAAACGCATTCAAGCGAAACAATCTATATAATAAGCTGACAAGACTTGAGCAAGACTTCGACAACGGTAGAGCAAGGCACGCTCATAGGCATAAAGCAAACTCGATCGATGATACGAAGATTAACATAATGACGAAAGGCGAAAAACAATGTCGAAAAATGTCGCGCGAATCCAACCTCCCGTACAGCCCGGAAATTCAACGTACCTACAGACTCAAGATAGCATATCAGAACCTACAGCGATGGGCAGAAGGTAGATCAAGGAATAGCCACATTATTAAGGCAGCATGGAGAGCAGGTATAAATAACCCAGGCAAGCTAACACCAAAGATGTGCAGGGACGGGGCAGCGACATGCCGTAAGAGAATGAGGAACCTAGAGAAGGAAGCCATTACACTACGCAGTGACTACCTAAACGAACGACTTCTCCTAGCAGATAGGAAAGGAGACATTAAGAAGAAGAAAGCAATACAACAAATAAGAGCCAATGAACAATCAAAGCTAGAATGGACTAAAATAAAGTACGCGATAGGTAAACCACACATGGGGGCGGTAACAAAGGTGCAAAAAGTCATCAACGGAGAAATAGTCGACATTACGAACGTGGAAGACATGAATCGAGAGATTCAGGAAGCTTCGAGGGAGAGATTCACGTTAGCATGCCAAGCTCCAATCCAACGATCGTCAATTAAGGACAAAGCGGGGACATGCGCTGAGACCGACTACGCTCAACAGTTATTAACAAGGGAAGTGGATATCCCACAGGACACCGACGAGGCTACAAACTACCTGTTAGAGGAAATGGCGGACCTATGGGAAAGAATGTGCGACAGACACATCAAACCATTGATAACAGAACATAACTATAAAGGCCACTGGGGAAGAATGACAGAGAGTACTTCGTCGGCACTGTCAAAAATCCACATGGGACACTGGAAGGCCTTCTTACAATGTCCTGAATTAATAGACTTCGAAAGTAGAACGTTGACATTAATAGCCAGGAGTGGTATCCCACCAGAGAGATGGAGCAGGGGACTGCAAGTGATGCTCGAGAAGACAGAAGGAGTATCTCTGATCGACAAGTTGCGGTTCATACTCTTAATGGAAGGTGACAAGAACGCATACAACAGGATGCTAATCGGGTATAAAGCCATCAGAGATTTGGAGGAGATCAACTACATCCCTGAAGACCAATACAGTCAACGGGGAAGCACCGCAGAAGACTCAAAACTGGACAATAGACTCACCCTCGATATCTCCCGACAGATGCTAATAAACATGACGGCAATATCGGCGGACGCAGACCAGTGTTATGATAGGATCAACCATATAGTGCTGGCACTCGCATTGAGAGCAGTCTGCGGTGACGCAAACATAGCGAAGGCCATGTTAGAATCGATCCAAAATATGAAATACTATCAACGCACAGGAAGGGGGGATTCGAATACTTTTCTTTCAGCTATGGATGAGTTATTGCAAGGGATATGTCAAGGAAACACCGCGGGACCGGCCTGTTGGATTATCTTGTCATCGATTATGATACGATGCTACATGAAGGCAGGGCGCGGATCAAAAATTATATCTCCAATCACCTCTTCAATCATAAACTTCATGGGCGAGATATTTGTCGACGACACGGACCTCCTGAACATGCTAACAGAGGTGCTCGATATCGAAAAATTGATGGAACTAACTCAAGGCAACATCGATGCATGGGCAAAGCTATTGATGGGGACAGGAGGATCATTAAAACCACCTAAGTGCTACTGGTACCTAATCTCTTACATTAATAAGAACGGGGAATGGGACTACGATGACAGTTTGCAGTACGAACTCAGTATACCCCTTCAAGATGGGAGCAGACGGATAATTGAGCAATTGAATACAAGTGAATCAAGGAAAATGCTGGGGGTATGGTCAAACCCAAGAGGTACCGACGACAAACATATTAACGAGGTTGTGCTAGGGAAAACGAAAACCTTTGTCAACAGTATCAAAAACGGCCACCTTCCAACCCATCTGGTCTGGAAAGCCTACCGCTCATGCCTTATCCCAGCGTTAAAGTACGGATTATCAACCCTGGCGACACAGATGACAGCGACACAAGACCTCCTACGGAAATGGGAGTTCGAACTGTTATCCTACCTAGGGGTCAATAAGCATGTAAGAACGGAATGGCGTACAATCCCAAGAGAACTCGGAGGGATAGGACTATGGAACTTTACAGTGGAACAGTGCAAAAGCTGGTTGGAAGCCCTTCTCCAACACTATGGTAGAAGTACGACGATAGCAAAGAAGATGATTGCATCACTAGAAGCCCTCCAACTCGAAATCGGATGTAGCCGGAACCCATTACTAGAAGACTACACATTAAGAGGGGGACTTGCAACAACGTGCTGGATGAAAGCAATCTGGGAACGAGTGAATTTTTATGACATCAACCTAATCCTCTCGTACAATACAATACCCGCACCAAGAGAACGAGACTGCGAGATTGTATCATTAATCACCCAATACGAAAAATCAACGTCAGCCCAACGATCACTAAATCGAGTACGCCTGAAGCTCCAGGCGATTTTTCTATCCTGCATAGCATCCTATAGCGGCACCCATATAAGCAACGAAAACCTATTTCCACAGACGGAAGAAGCAAACATGTCAACATATAAGTTCTCAAGGCAACAACCAACAGCCAAAGACTGGGTGCATTGGAGAAATTTTTGGTATAAAGTATACCCAAACTTGCAATTACCTCTTCCACTCGGAAAATGGACATCCCAATCCCACAGGGTATGGAGATGGGTTTTAGACCCCGACAAGGATATTCTGTTCCGCCAGTCAATGTCAACTATCGAGTATTACACGAGGGTGACGATTAGCACAACGAGAGCAGGAGGCGCCTTTGCAAAGGTCGGAGAGACAAACTGTATGCCGCGCGGAGGTATACCGGTGGACGCCCAACCTATATCATCTAACAACATTGACGGAGCAACAATACGACAAGGAGGATGGAAATTTCCACCACAAGTCGTGCTAAAACCCACTTTCTGGCAAGCATTAGACGCACAGGGCGGCAGCTGGATGTGGGAACAGATGACAGGTGATACATCCGATATGTCCTGGCTGGCAACAGCATTAATCAACGGGACAGTAATCATGGCAGCAGACGGATCCTACAATAGTAACAAGAGCACCCTCATTAGCGGAGCCGGATGGATAATACGCTGCCTCTCGTCAGGGAAATCAATCCAAGGATCGGCGTACGAAAAATCAACATGCGCAGGGTCATATAGGGGAGAGATGCTAGGATTACTGGCATTATACGCCACCACCGCAACGGTACACTCCTTCTTCAACTTACATAAAACGTCGGGAGTAATTATCGGCGACAATAAAGGGGCACTCTACCAGGCCCATAGGAAGCACAAGAGGGTAACGCCATCCAGCTCACAGACAGATATCATTCGAGCCATACGCTCAGCCAGGTATCAGTGCCCGGAAGCCAAGTTAGAAAAACGTTGGGTAAAATCACATGTCGACAACCTTAAGGCCTGGAAAGACTTATCCATCGATGAACAACTGAATACACTGTGCGACGATTTAGCGAAGGCGGCAATCAGGCGCGGAATAGAAGACAGGAGACTCGACAGTAAGCGTTTACTCCCTTACGAATCAGCAGCCATAATTATCAACGGTGAGAAGATGGCCGACGGGATGGCAAAGGAACTGGGACACCAGGTAGCTTTAGCAGATGCAAGGAGACTGTATACCACAGCGGTCATGAGGAACGACCGCGGTGTGAACACAGGAGGACTAGGGTGGGATCCGGTAGTTTTCCACAGCGTGGACTGGAAGGGTATAAAAAGGGTGCGACAATCAGAGATGCGTAGCCTATGGCTTGCCAAACAAGCAATCGGTATCAGTAGAACCAGACGGAATAACGCAAGAATAATGAACATTTTGGACGACAAGTGCCCAAACTGCGAGCAACACGATGAGGACAGTAAACACCTAAACCTATGCACAGATGCAGGGCGATCAAAGCTACATAGGGAAGGAGCTACGAAGCTGAGACGGTGGATGTCCAAGCCCCACCGCAGAACTGAACCAACGATGGCCAGAGTACTGTATGACTTCATCCGCCTTAGAAACACAACGTCAATGGAAATATTAGCCCAGCAAGGATCACCCGAACTGATAGAGGCAGCCAAAATGCAGGATAGAATAGGATGGTTGGAATTAATGCAAGGCAAATTGGCAGTTCAATTGGTCAGAATACAAGAAGGATACTGCGCGTCCAACAACAACGGGTTAGACGGGAAAAGCTGGTCAACCAATATAATAACACAATTACTGGAGATGTCCCATTC
>JBBAON010000049.1:0-6792 GCA_040401435.1 Candidatus Methylopumilus sp. | reverse complement strand
TTACCACGTAAGTTTGTTTTTCGCAAAATGGACCACGGTTGGCGGATTATTCGTACCCAATAATCAGATACGTTACGCAGAAATGCAAGTGCGTATTCCAAACGTTTATTTGTTGGTGTAATTCGCCATCATGCCGTCAAAGGTAGCCTTCAAACTGGTCTTCTGACTATTGACCGAGCCAACCATGCTATCCATAGACGCAAACTGTTTTTGGTAACGCGCTAGTAATGCATCCATCCTAAGTTGCAAAGTTACTAACCGTGCTCTGTATTTATCGCTCTCGGTGTTTGCATTATTGGTCTTGGTAGCCAACGAGCCAGTAGGGCCCAGCATATTGGTTAGCCTTTTAACGGCGTCACCTGCAATACCTGCAGACAAAGTGCTGTAAGTGCTGAGTTTGTTGTATCCACCGGTGAACAACTTGGTGACATCGTCATAGTTGTTTTGTAAGACGGTATCGAGCTTACTAGCGTCTAAGCTCAAAACACCTTTTTGGTCCAAGCTATAGCCCATTTGGCTCAACGAGGAAATGGTTTTGCCTGGCGTGCTTGAAGGGCTAAACAAAAGCGAGCGCATTTGCTGGCGAATCAACTTCACCGTGCTGTCGCCTACCAACGTATTGCCGTAGGTATCTAAAGTAGATTTAGGGTCAGTCGTCTGGTTAACGATATCGTTGAAATCGTTGTACGCAGTTACCAAAGTGGTGAGTCTGGTTTTGAGGTCTGTCGTATCTCTGTCAAAACTGACGCTGGCTGCATTACTGGTAGTGCCCTTCAAACTAAAGGTCACGCCTGGGACGACGTCTGTGATGGTGTTGGATTTTCGGCTGTAACTAATTCCGTCAACCACAAAATTAGCGTCAGAGGCTGCGTAGCCATTTGGCGTTGCGAAATTTGTACCAAAACTTCCGTTCGTATCTGAACTACTGACACCAAAGCTCTCGGTTGAACCATTTGCGCCCGTGATCATTATTTTGTAAGGATTAGTGCTGCTTCCGTCATTCACCAGCTGGGCTTTGTACCCCCGGTTACCTGAATTGATCGCATCAACCACGCCTGATGGCGTATCGGCGTAACTTTGTTTTGTTAAGCTGATTCCAGCGATCGCCTTGCCAGATGCAGACGTGACCGACAAAACAGAATCGACATAACCAACACTGATATCGTCAGATCCCTCTATGGCACGTAATTGAAATTGCAAGCTACTTGCAAGCGAAGCCATATTGGGTGCACTGGAGGTAGGAATCACTGTGCGAACCGTACCGCCAATACTGACCGAGAACGAACTAAAGTCATTGACCGAAGGGTTGGTTCCAAAAGACGCGTCAGTGATCGTGGCTCCATCAGCGGTGCCTGCTGTTGCTCCGGTATCCAAGTTGATAACCGTAGATTTGGAAAGTACAGGTGAACTGACAACTCTAGACGAAGTTGCTGAAGAAAAGACTAAGTCCGTACCGCCTTGTACATTCACGCTCAAATCGGTAGAGCCGTCTATCGCACGTAATTGCTTTTGTAAGTCTGCTGCTAAGTCGATGAGCGTTGCAGAGCTTGGGTTTGGGGTAAGTCCAATAGATTTACCACCTACCGTTATCGAAAAATTCTTGAAGTCAGTTACGGATGGAGACGTACCAAATGTGGGCGCTGCAATAGTAGTGGTGTTCGAAGTGGTAACACCGTCGGGCGTGCCAGTGGAAACGCCCGCGTTGCCCCCAGTAAGCGTGAGCGCAAAACTGCTTCCCCCATTGATAGGGGTGCTTGAGCTGGCAAAACCAGCGCTGATGCTGCGTTGCGCTTGCGACAAAGAACTAATAGAAACTGTATGCTGACCTGCTATTGCAGAACCCGCAGCCAAAACACCTAGAGCAGCTGTATTGCTATTGGTGACGTTTAAGGTGTTAAAACTGTCTTTGTCTTTGATCGCCGTCATGGCGTTTTTAAGCTCTGTCATCATGAACATGACGGCAGACATGCCACTCACCTTGGCATCGTTCTTGGCTATCTTGGCATTGATGGCGTTTGCCTGTGGCGCTTTTTCGACATCCACCAAGTTCTGCGCCAAAGAAGCCACATCCACCCCAGACCCTGCACTCAAAGAAGAAATAATTTTCTGAGCACTCGCCTTATTGGCGGCAGCCAGTTGCGCTGCAGTAGAGGTAGTCGCAGTCGTACCCGTCGCTGTTGACGCGGTAGTAGATGAAACTGCGGTAGTAGCCATAGCGAAAAATTTATCCTAATAATGAAATCGGTTCAACTTCTTAAAACTTGAGCCCATCAATTCATATACTTAAACAAACTCAACTGCGAAATCTTCGCAAAACTGCTCTGCGCAGCTTCCAAAGCCAGCTGGTCTTTGTTCATTTTGGTAATCGCTGAGGTGTAGTCCAAGTCTTCTGCATCAGACTTAGTGATCTTGAGTCTTAAGGTAACTTCATCCAGCACGTTGTTTTGCATGTCGACCACATTCATATCCGTACCAATTTGTGCAATGGCGTTACTTACACCTTGTTGCAAGGTGTCCATTTCTGCGATACCGCGTTGCATATTAGCGTGATCCGAGTTTTTTACGGCATTAGCTAAGTCATCGATTGCTTTAAAAAAACCTACGCCTACTTTATTGCCTTTGCCATCATCGCGAATCACTTTCACGAATGCATCTGTACCAGGCATGTTGAGGTTCATGCGACGGTTGTCGCCTACGGCCACTTTCATACGTGATTCATCACCTAAGTAAATCACTTGGCCTTTGGCATCTTTGCCAAATGCCGGAGAACCCACCCGGCTTCCAGAAAACAAATAGTTTCCGTTGGTGTCTTGGGTATTGGCTAAGCTTAAAACTTGCTCTTTGAGCGAGCTAATTTCAAGTGCAATGGATTGGCGGTCAGCAGGTGACAAGTTATCACTGGCAGCTTGAATCGCCAACTCCTTAACCCGCGTCATCACATCACTGGTGTTAGTGAGTGCTGTTTGTTCTGTTTCCAGGCGTGTATTGACTGATTTCAATGTGTTTCGGTAACTGGTCTGCCGCGCAAGTTCAGACTCGAGACGTGTCACCAATGACGCTTTGTCTGGCGAGTCACTGGGTTTCACTATTTGTTTACCGGTTGAGAGTTGTTCCTGCGTTTTTGCAAGCTCTCCTTGCACATTACCCAGTTGCTGGTTTGCGCGGTCAAAGTAGAGGGTGGTTGAGATTTTCATAATGCAATGCCTCTATCAACGGATTTGAACAATGGCATCAAACAAGGTGCCTGATATTTGTAGCGCTTTTGCTGATGCCTGATAGGCTTGCTGGTAGCGAATCAATGAAGCGGCCTCTTCGTCTAAGTTGACACCAGAGACTTTGTCGCGCGCAGCCACGGCTTGGTCGTTGACCACCGTCAGGGCTTGCTGGGTGATGGTGGCCTGCTGGGCCAAGTTACCCACGTTGTTTATCTGATCGATATAGGTGTTAGCTAATGTTTTTCCTGAGATGACGGGTTTTTTTGCCAAATCAACCATATCGAGCATATTGATGTTGTTACCAAGACCGTCATGGTTACCGTCGACTTGAAAACTGTCCCCAATATTAGGAGAGAAACTCAGCTTGATTTGTAATCCCTGAAAGCTAATCATGGGCTCAAGCTGGGTGGGGTCATAGAAACGGTCTGCAAGTTGGGTGTTTGTTTTTGCATCCACGATGGTGTAGCGGTCTGCTGCTGTGAACTTGACCACCAAAGACTGTGTGCGCAAGTTATCCCGCATATTTAAAGACTTACCCTCGTAGCTGGTAGCAACACTTGACTTTCCCTGCCCTGTGATAAAAACCAATAAGTCGTCTTTGGAACCTTTCTCTATAAAAGCACCGGTTCGTAATCCTGCATTTGCCAAGTCAAAAGGTGAGCCAGTTTTAGGCGGGTCACCATAGGTACCGAAAGAGAATCGAATGGACGATTTAGCGGGGTCGTTGGCGAGTTGCAGTTTCAGACGTTCTTCGAAGGTGTAATCAATCGGCTCTAAACCGAGAGCATTTTGCTCATATGTTCCGTCAGGATTTTTGCGAGGCCCTACAGAAATCGTCGCTTCACCCGATAAGTCGATAGTGGAGAGGATCAAGTCTCCATAGAAACCAATAAAAGCTTTGATGCCTGGGCTGGGGCTGAGCGTGGGATCATTGATTTTTTCTGCTAATTGTTGAACACTTGTAATGCCCACCATATCGATGGCAACGCCATTGATCTCAAGCTGTTTATTGAAGTCAACATTGGTGCTAGGAATACTTAATTCGCGCACGATTTGCGTCATGCGTACTTGGCCGTTGTAGGTGATGGGAGCGACTCCCAGCGCATTACCGTCACCGTTAACGGTTGGTGTTGGGTTGATTTTGATGGGAACGCCAGTAGGTACAGCGCTGATTACCAAATCACCTTGCTGCACACTGGCAACAACACCTATTGAATTGGTGCCGTTGATTGCAGCAACTAAGGATGTGACGTCTTTGTAGACCGCTGGCACCAATTGGTCGTTGATACGCAAGGGCCGTTTGTAGTCCAGCTGCTGTGAGGGGACTCGGATATCGTTATAGACCGATGCTCGAACATTCGTTCTAGAAGTCAAACTGTTGGCAACCAAGAAATTACCGCCTGAGCTAAGGCCAGTTTTAGGGGTCAAGCCGACATTGCTTAGCGATCGACCTAGCGCATCTTTGATATGCAAATCTGTTCCATTGCTATCCACACTTACAGAGATGTAATTTGTTCCATCCGCCAAACGTAAGCTGGCTTCCAAATCGCCTGCAAGCGTATTGAGATCATTGGGTATGGGGTTGAGGTTTTGTACACTCAAAGCCACACCGCCTAGTTTTAATCCAAGACCGCTGAAGGTCGGCTCGGTGATATCAATAGTCGATGCACCATTGACCCAATTGGCCACATCCGCGGGTGTCAATGGCAAATTGGGTTGTGTTTCTAAGGAAGGTAATTCGATGCCGTTAAGGTGGATTGCACCAGCTTGGATTTGCGTTCCTGCGGGGTTGTCGGTGATGCGGCTTGTATCCATCACCGCTGGCTTGGCAATGGGTGGCGCCGCTACCCCATTTCTATCGAATGTCTGTGCGTAACGCACCTCGGCCTTCGCACCATAAAAAATATCCATGCCACGGTAACCATCCGAGCCCGACTTATTAAGATATTCGTTGCTATAAATAGAGTTAGGAATAAAGCCGTTTTCGGCATTGAGCATTTGAAATTTTTCTGTCTCTGTCAATGTCTTACCCAGCAACTGGCGACCATCACGTGTGAGCACCTGAAGTTGTTGGCCCGGTTTGGCATCGTCTAAGAAGAATGTCGCTTTCATACCTGCTGCCAAGGTGGTCACAGGGGCCATGACCCGCGCGCCGTCAACTTTGATCGTGACGCCAGCTGAAGGGTTAGAGTTATTTACCAAACTGGTGTTGCTGATACCTAGTGGTGTAGGGCTAGGAACAAACGACACACTCGCCCGTGTATTGCTAGAGTTGGCTTGGTTTTCAGTGACACGAAATTGCGCAGCAGTTGCAACTCGCATAGCGTCATTCAAAGACACTTTGATGGCTGCAGCCTCATCTACGATGGCTGTGTCCAATACAAATAAATCTTGCCCTGTTTGACCATACCCATCAATCCCATTGGTTTGAATTTTGTTGGTTTCATTTACCAAGGTTTTGGCAAGAAAATTCAAGCTCTTTTGCGCTGGCTCTAGCACTTGGCTGATGAAGGTTTGCAACCCGCCCAATTGACCGCCACTAGCAGAGGCCAATGATTCACTGTTGCCATAAGGGTCTAACAACAATTCCATCTTGCCAACTACCGATGTATCGATACCTATTGAGCGAGACTTCATGCCATTCACCACAATGCCTTGCGTTGCCGTACTTCCAAGAGCGACATTCACTGAGCCGTTGGTATTAAAGCTAGCTTTGATTCGCACCAAATCAGAGAGTTGGCGCAAGAGCAAATCACGGCGATCCAAAATTTCAGCGGACTGGCCGTCTTCGGTAGAAGAACTGGCCATATTTTGGTTGACCAAGGCCAATTGGGTAGTCAAGGTGTTAACTTGCTTAGTGGTACTTTCCAGCGCTTGGTTGGTTTCAGTGCCTACCAAGCCTAATTGGCCAGACAACTCAGCAAAGCGTGAACTCACGCCTTCTGAACTTCTTAAGAAAGAACTACGCAAGACCGATGAAGCGGGATCAGCAGACAAGGCATTGGCTGCGCCAAAAAAATCATCGAGCGCAGAACTCAAGCCCACACTCTTGTCGCCCATGATGTCCATCACGCGCTTGCTGTATTCCACCATGGGTTTTTGGCTAGACAAGTCGCTGGTGCTGTTGCGTAAATTAGATTCTGCAAAAGCATCAAACTGGCGCTTGACAGCTTGCAGCGCAACACCTGTTCCAAAGAACATATTGGCGGCTTTGCTCGGGGACGTATCTTTCAACACCACGTCTTGGCGTGAGTAGCCTTCGGTGTTGACGTTGGCAATGTTGTTACTCACCGTGCCCAAAGCACGTTGGTAGGCGCCTACCGCATTACTGGCAATACCAATAAGGTCGCTCACAAGCCGCCTCCGTTGAGCTTGAAGGATTTAGGCTCCATCGACAAAGGCTTGATTTTGTCAACTGTGAATGGAATGGCTTTGCCCATGTTGCGTTGTAGCGGCATGGGAGTTAATTCAGGGTGTAGTGGCATGCCTTTGGGCTGGCGCGCGTTCAGCACTTCTGCTGCAGTTGGCGTAGCAATTTGTTGTTTCACGGCTTTGGCCATGAAGTCTGCAACGCCCA
>JBBAON010000048.1:2717-6805 GCA_040401435.1 Candidatus Methylopumilus sp. | reverse complement strand
TTATATGGTGGGCAATGCAAGTTTCGAACTTGCGACCCCTGCAGTGTGAAGACTAAAGCACATTGCCAATTTTCTGTTTAAAATCAATAAGTTAGTTCATCACGCTGGGGCTAAAGTAGTATAGTTGTAGTATAGTGATGAATATATAAGTACTATAATTTAATAATAATTTAGAACTTATAGGACAGCAAGCGTAAAGACTCTTTACGCTTGTGCGTTTTGAAACTTTATCTAAGTCATCCGCATCTGTTTGGATGCACCAATGCGTATGGAGTTTTTAAACAGAAGAGTAGATTTATATAGAGTTTTTCATTGACCGACTCAGTCCTGCTAAATGAAATTCAGAGATTAATTTTTATTACTTTGGTACTTTCTGTATGACCGGTTCCTGCCCTGTCATGTCAAAGTAAATATCATCAAAAAACACATCCACTAAAGGCAATTCGGAACCTTTTGTTTCTTGGCCGGGGATCACCTTCAAAACTGAAAATAGATAGTTATTCAAGCTCTCCGTAAATAGTTTGAACTGCGGTGTTTCGATCCCAGTAACTGGCTGCAACCAGATTTGCAATTGATCACTATCTCTAGCAATCTTGACGTCACATTTCTTATCGTTCGCTTGCAACCCATATTGCTCTGTGTTCAGCGTGAATAATCCTTCGAAGATGCCCTCAACTTAAGGCAGCAAAGATGCGCTTTGGATATATTTTTAGATAGCTCATATAGTGGTAGTCATGAAGAAGACAAGCTTGGGTTGAGCAAAGATGTAAGCTGGCTCATAGTTATAGCGTTGAAAAACTGCTTTTCATGCTTTCACAATTGCCTGAATCGCATGCACATTAAAGGATTAATTATTTATGACTGTGTCTTCCCCACTAGAAGGAGTCAAAGTTTTAGACTTAACACGCGCATTATCTGGCCCATTTTGTACGATGATTTTGGGCGATCTCGGGGCTGATGTAATCAAAGTTGAACCAATTGACGGCGACATGATGCGCCAATGGGGACCGTTTGATCGCACTGAAAGTGTTTACTACTTAACTGGGAATCGGAACAAAAGGGCCATTGCAATCGATTTCAGATCAGCCGAAGGAATTGAGTTAATAAAAGAATTTGCAAAAGAATGTGATGTAGTTGTAGAAAATTTTAAACCCGGCTCAATGGATGCGATGGGTTTGAACTACGAAAAACTGGCGGAAATTAATCCTCGTTTAATTTATATGAGCATCACAGGATTTGGAAGAGATGGACCCAATTCTGACCAACCAGGATTTGACCAAATTGCCCAAGGATATTCTGGATTAATGAGTGTGACTGGTAGCCCTGAGTCAGGCCCTCTTAGGGTTGGAGTAGCAATTGGCGACCAGACTACTGGAATGTGGGCTGCAATTGGAGTTTTATCCGCCTTAGCACAGCGTGAAAAAACTGGTGTAGGCCATAGGATTGACACATCCTTGATGGCTAGTTTGGTTGGACTTCTTAGTGTGCAAGGACAAAGATATTTAAGTTTAGGAGAGACACCTGGTTTAGCTGGAAATAATCACCCAGTTGTTTCACCTTGCGGTGTTTTTCAAACAAAAGATGGGCCACTAAATATTGCTGCAAACACACCAAATATGTGGATCACTCTTTGTAATATTTTGGATCTAAATGAATTGGTCGCAGATGAACGTTTTATTGATAACGCCTCTCGAGCTGTAAATAGGGATGAGCTTAAACAATTAATCGAAAAGCAACTTTCTACGTTTGATCGGCAGCATTGGACGCATCTATTTAATAAATCTGGAGTGCCCGCTGGTCCAATCAATAATTTAGCCGAAGTTTTTTCAGATGCCCAAGTACTACATTGCCAATTAGTAGAAGAAGTTAACCACCCCGTTTTAGGAACGCTCAAATTAGTTGGTAGCCCAATACAGTTTGACCTGAATAAAGGGAGCAGTATTAAACGAGCGCCGCCCCTGTTGGGTGAACACACTTCTGAAATCCTTGAGGAATTCGGTTGGTCGCATCAAGAAATCGATAATTTAAATAAACGTGGCGTTGTAAAAATTCTGAAAAAATAATCTGAAACTAGGAGACAAAATGACTTTTCTATCTCAATTTAAAAATTTTCTATTCGTACTATCGATAGTTTTTAGTGGGGCAGCAGCATCTCAAGATTACCCAGCAAAACAACCGATTCGATTGATAGTAACTTTCTCTGCAGGCGGAGGCTCTGACGCAGTGGCACGAGCGCTAAACACTAAACTTGGAGAAGTCCTAGGTCAAACAGTATTAGTTGAAAATAAACCGGGGGCTGGTGGAGCCATTGCAACTGATTACGTTGCAAAATCTACACCTGATGGGTACACAGTCCTATTTACTGTGTCTTCGCACAGTATCAACCAAGCACTTATGCCCAATCTCCCATTCAATACGGAGAGAGATTTACGTGGAGTAGCGTTGATAGCAAATTTAGTGCAAGTCTTGGTTGTGAATCCGACTGTGCCTGCGCGAAACCTACAAGAATGGTTCTCTATTGGACAAAAAGATCCTCTATATAAGCAGTTTGCTTCTGGGGGCGTAGGCTCTCCTGGACATTTTGCTGGTGGACTATTGCAATCAATGAGCAATCAATCATTGACACATATTCCATACAAAGGATCCGGAGCAGCAATGTCGGACATTATTGGCAATCAAGTACCAGCCATGATTAGCACACTTAGCGGAACCATACCGCATATTAAAAGCGGAAAATTAAAAGCTCTTGCCATTACTTCATCGCAGCGAAGCCCCTTACTGCCAGATGTTCCCACAATCGCTGAATCCGGTATTCCAAATTATGAATCTGACACATGGGTTGGAATGTTTGTCCCAAAAACCACTCCAGAAGCAATTGTTCAAAAGCTTTACAAAGCAACTGTCGTTGCGCTTGAGGATCCCAGTATCAAGGCGAAGATAGAAGGACTTTCTGGTCGAATTATTGCTGGCTCTCCAGGCTCGCTAGATGCGCTAGTTTCAAAAGAAATAAAAGACTTTACAAAAGTTGTCCGTGATCAAAAAATTAAGCCTGAATAATGTCAGACCATTTCCCCCTTTTTACTAAAGAAGGTACGAAAGCGACCATTACTTTGAATCGGCCTGAGCATCACAACAGAATTGATCCAGACGATATTCCCAAAATACATCAGCATCTTGATGAAATAGAAAATGATCACTCAATTAAATTGCTTGTTATTACAGGGACTGGTATTAAAACGTTTTCCTCCGGTTATACGATAGACGCCATATTGACCAGAATGGACGATAGCTTTCAAATGCTATTGAACCGAATTGAACAATTCAACTTAACAACGATTTGTGCGCTAAATGGCAGTGCCTACGGTGGTGGCGTAGATTTAGCAATTTGTTGTGATTTCAGGATCGGCGTACATGGAAGTCGAATGTTTATTCCGGCAGCCAAATTTGGGCTGCATTACTATCCTGACGGGATTAGAAGGTTCGTTCAACGTGTGGGCCCTGTTATTGCTAAGAAAATTTTCATGCTCAGCAAAACAATTGACGCAAATGAAATGCTAAGAGTAGGTTTTTTAAGTGAGTTAGTTTCAAAAGATGATCTCCATCAGACAGTAGATGACTATCAAAAATTTATTCTTGAATGTGATTCTTCAGTATCTTCTTCTATGAAGAAAAATATTGATGCATTTGCTTCAGGCGACTTGAACCCCGAAATTTGGATTCAAAAATATCGTGAGGCGCTTGGCTCCAAAGAAATGGCTAAAAGGCTTGGTAAAGATCAATAATTATTAAAGTCGAAAAACTTGTGGGTTATTTAAAGAGTCAGCCAACAAAAAAGCCACCCGAAGGTGGCTAATTTTTTGATTTAAATGGCGGGCTTGGCGTGTATCAAAAAATCCCCACAACGCAGAAACCCTCTATTTCACTAGTAGGGTTGCTGGCGCTTGAGAAAACAGCTTGCAGGACCCTTGCAATAAAATATATAAACGAGCAGAGTCGAAACCACAAAAATAAACAAAGACGGTTTACGCTACAAGTCCAAAGAAGGTGGCACCCCCTTTGGTGGCTCTTCACACATTGGCACCATGAGT
>JBBAON010000048.1:0-2707 GCA_040401435.1 Candidatus Methylopumilus sp. | reverse complement strand
CGGATTACATAAGCCTCGTGCCTTGGGCACTTTTAAGCGACTACTTGGTCAGAGCATGTTTATGTGTGGAGATTGCGTTACTGCAAAGTCTCTAAAAACTAATAAATGACTTTGAACGCTTGATTCTTTATCATCAAAAAATCTATTCTGTATATGCCGATATTGGCATTCCCCCGAAGCTGAAGAGCACTACTATCAGCAACTAGCCAACACTCAAGGAACACGTGTCTCGAATTAAACGTATTGGCCACCAAAAAACCGCGGCGATTCATACCCATGCAAGCACTCAGCGGCCTACTGCACACCATTCCCAGTAAGACTGGGGGCCTGAGCGCGTATGTCGCGGGACAAGGCAGGCCCCTGCTGCTGGTGCATACCGTGAATGCTTCTGCCAGCGCGGCCGAGGTGCGGACGGTTTTTGAGCGCATGGGCCAGCACCGCACGGTCTACGCCATTGACTTGCCAGGCTACGGGACCTCCGAGCGCACCGACCGTCTATACACGCCTCGACTCATGACCGACGCGATCCTGGACTTGGCTGCCTACATCCGCACGCAACACCCAGAACAAGCCATAGACGCCTTCGCTGCATCCCTGTCTTGTGAGTTCTTGGCGCGCGCGGCGGTTGAACAGCCTTCGACGTTCAGAACCCTATCGCTGGTCAGTCCTACCGGATTTAGCGGCTTGCCACTGCGGCAGGGACTCCCGGGCAGCACCTACGGCCAAGACTGGTTATTGGCGCTGTTGAAAGGCCCCGGTTGGGGACGCGCACTGTTCAAAGGCCTTACCCGACCGGGTGTGATCCGTTATTTTTTGAACAAAACTTGGGGTTCTCGCGCCATTGATGAAACGATGTTCGACTATGCAGTATGGACCACGCAACAACAAGGCGCAGAGTACGCACCCCTATGCTTTTTGTCAGCGCAGATGTTCAGCGCCGACATCACCACGATCTATGACCAACTGCGCCTGCCGGTCTGGATGAGCCACGGCGTGCGCGGTGATTTTGTCGACTACCGTGGCAAAGAACGCTTTGCTACACAAGCTAATTGGCAATTCTCCATATTTGACTCTGGCGCGCTGCCCTACTTTGAGTACACGCAGGACTTCGCTGAAAAAATGCTGGCGTTCCTGAAGCAAGGAACCCGGGGGTAATAGAAGGATACGCAATAGACGGATAGTGAAAAGTCCAAATTATGCTGGCCACAACAAACCATTTGCGCTATGCCAATCGTTACCGCGATTACCGTTCTAAGGCACTATGTTTTCTGCCTAAAAACCACGCTTTTGACCCGATAACGCACTTTTTGTCTGACTTACGGTCTTGAAAGGGTGCTGGGCACGTGAGTGAAATACCAGCTCATCCTTGTCTCTTTCGTCATAGCCATTGGTCATTGGCTCGATGGGGGTCACTGGTTTTTGTATGGTGGTCGATGGCTGGGGGTAGATTCTTTGCTGGGGGTTGGGTTTCATCAACTCCTTATGCAGGTGCTGGGCCAGTTGCTGATGTTGCTTGGCCTGCTGTTTTGTAGCTTGGGTCGAAGTCACTTGCTGGGGGTTGGGCTTAGGTAGAGGTTTTGGAGCTGGGGCCATTGGCGCACGCTTGGGCTTAACCGCCTTGGCCTTTGATTTGGCAGATGATTTGCTGGGAGTTTTGGTGGTGGGTCTGGCAACAGTCTTTGCTGGACTAGCCACCCTACCCTTCATGCTTGATGATTGAGGAACCTGGTTGCTGTCAGCCTGCGGGACTGGCTGAGCAAATGCTGCCCACATCTTGTCAGATATCAACTTCCAAAGTGCCAGTTGGTCCTCAGGGTTGGCAATTTCCATAAATCTCATGTTTGGTCTCCTTTTCCTACATTTATTTATCCGTTGCCATAAATAAATGCATGCGAATATTTGAGCTTACCAAACCAAAATCACCAGAGCAACTGAGACTCGATCAGCTGAAAGCCTCAAGCAACCGTGCCAGTGATGCGTTAAAAACTGAACGCGAAAGACAGAAGGCACAACGGGCACAGAAGGCGCTACAGCAACTTCGCAATCCAAAATCCAACACGATCAAACCCATTCAACCAATCAAACCCAGATAGCCAAAAGAAAGCCGACGCTAAGGTCGGCTTGTTAAACATCTATGTGTTTAATTGGCTTTGGCTGGTAACTTCAAAGTTCCTCGTTTGCTCGAAGTAGCTTCTTTGTCAAAGCCTGCTTTGACCAGTCCGCTAATGGCTTCAATACGTCCATCAAGTTCGCCAGCGTCTACTGCCGTTCGCAACACTTCAAGCGTAGTGATAACGCCTGCAATGTTTTCTGTCTCGATGGCATTCTTTCCTTCGACCACTTCGAGTGTGCGAGCACCATAGCGAACAGTAATGCACATCTTGCCGTTATCGCTTGACCACCACCATGGTTTCAAGCGCTTAGGCATCTCAACTTTGCGGGTCTCCCCTGTTGCCTCATCTTTAACGCTGCGGATCTTTACTGGCACAAACTCAGTTCCAGATTGAACGGCTTTAGCCATTTGTATCTGCTCATGAAGCTTGTTGCTAAGTTTTTGACGACGAGCGTGCTTAGGGCTATTGCCCTGTTGAGGCTTGCTGGCGACGAATTTCAATGCACTTAAACCTGACATTTGCTACTCCTTGTGTATGTTGCAGGAATAACTAATTTATTGTCAGACCATGGCTCTGGACAACCGAAATGATTG
>JBBAON010000047.1:0-6809 GCA_040401435.1 Candidatus Methylopumilus sp. | reverse complement strand
GTAACGGTTGGGCGGCTGCTTTCGGCCAATATCGGACGGTGACCTTAGGGTATTTCAAGTAGATCAAAGTAGTAAGTGCGCTCGCCATAAAGCGAGGCAAGAGTCTTTGCCGCCACTCCAGGAAACTAAGGCTGGAATAGTCATTTTAAGTATATATTTAATGAAAGTAGGTGATTTTAGGATGCAATTAAGCTGTGGAGATATAAAATAATACAAGTACCCTAATATTGGAGAGTAATCGTGTCGAGTTTATCCAAAAATCAAAATATTGCTTTAATTTTTATGTTGTCTGCAATTATGTGGCTCACTCGAGGTCACCACATCGCATCTCTCTCCCAATTGCCGGACGCATCTTGGGCTATCTTTTTTATAGCGGGATTCTACTTTTCTAGTTTCGCTGTAATTGGCTTATTTTTGGCCCAAGCATTTTTAATTGATTACTTTGCTCTTACACAACTGGGAATTGCGTATCCGTTTCTGTTGCCCGCATATCTCGCTCTTTGGTTGGCGGGTAGATGGCTTACTAAGCATGCCTCCTTAAATATCACTTCATTTAAAAACTTCTTATTGGCTTCAGTCGTGGGAACAATAGTTTGTGAATTAATTTCAAGCGGAAGTTACTACTTTATTAACGCTGCAGGGCAGGCGTCATTGACTGAATTTACAGGCAGTATAGTTAAGTACCTCCCTTATGCTCTAGAAATTACTCTTAGCTATTTACTTATTGCATTGGTAGCTCACTTAGTCATTACTTCAATCGCAAGTCGAGTAGTTGCCCTTAATAAAATTAAGTAACTAAGCCAATGGCTTTAGAGCATGAGCATTTGGGTTAGTATGTCCTTCTTGGGAAAACTGGCGCAAATGAGTGGTTGCCTATATTGCTGATTTATCCAGAATTGCAGGATTATTCTTATAGGTTTAGTACTCTTGTTGAGGCTCAAGGCGCTAAAAGAGACCTTAAGAATTATCTTAAGGTCTACAAACCTCATGACAAGGTACCCCTAAAAATCACACTACTAAGTGAAGTTTCGTAATCTTCGGTCAAATCTGTTACATTTGATGTGTTGATGGTGCTTTGATGTCTTTGGCATTGAAGTTAAACGGGAAGCACTACCCAAACGTGCGCTGTCCCCGCAACGGTAAGAGAAAGCCGAATTTGTAGTTTCGGCAAAGAATTTGAAAAAGTCACTGTGTAGTCTAACTACATGGGAAGGCCAAATTCCTAGTTTCTCCAGCCCGGATACCGGCCTCAACAGGTGGAATTTGCAACGTGGGAGTTTGCTTGCCGATGATTACTATTCACATACGCGTGAACTGTTATTTCGTGCATCTCATTTTGTGGGCTCTGTAGATTCTGGTTAACAGGGAATTTAACCAGACCATCTAAATGTAGGATGATGTTCATGAAAAATCAGTTAAAGGTTGATGCCCTCAATGCATTATTGTTTAGTTTAATGAGCTTGTTCCCCAATCTAGGTAGTTATGCCCAATCTATGAATCAACAGACGTTAGTTGTGTCTGGCTCTCGTTTTGAAGAGAACTTGAATGAAGTACCAGCTAATGTGACAGTGATCACTAGAGATGAAATTGCAAATTCAACGTCTCAAAACATCCCAGATGTGTTATCTCAAATTGGAGGATTAAACGTTCGAAGTACAAATAGTGGCCAATTAAATTTAGATGCTACTGTTGATATAGGTGGATATGGTGCTACAGCAGGTAGCAACACTCTTGTTCTTGTTGATGGTCAAAGAATCAATCCAATTGACTCAGGTAATGTTAATTGGGCATCGGTACCAATAGACTCAATCGAGAGAATTGAAATACTTAGGGGCGGCGCAAGTGTTCAGTATGGAAATGGCGCAGTTGGTGGTGTAATTAATATTATTACTAACGGAAATAATTCAAAGCTCAATCAGGCGAGTATTTCCTATGGTAGCTATGGGACTGCAATTGGAAATGCGATCGTTCGAGATAGTGTAGGTCAGACAACATATCAAATTACTGCCAATACTTCCAATAGCCAGGGGTGGAGACAAAACTCAGCTGCTAACGCTTATGCAATAGATGGAAAAATTACACAATCATTTGGTGGCATAGACAAAATCTATGCAGATTTATTTTATGCCTACACAAATGCACAAAATCCTGGTGGAGTTGTTGGAGAGTTTGGCTCAGGAAATCCACAAGTAGCGAAATTTAATAATATAGGCGCTAACACATCTATAAGCAATTCTGGACTTCGGTTTGGTGGTGCCAAAGAGCTTAATTCTTTAAATACTTTTGAGCTAGATGGTTATTATTCAAATAAGTCTACATTTTTTTATCAGCCTTACTACGATACATCCACGGCAATCGGAGTTGGAAACTATAGCTCTGATAATAATAATTTAAATGGATGGACATTGAATTTAACTCCGCGGATCAAGTCAAACTTTAGTAAAAATAGCAGTGCAATTTTAGGGTATGAATTTAATCAATCGAGTCAAGGTGGTTACAACGCTTACAGTACTAATACATACAATGCAATGCTTGCTGCAGGTAAAATAAATAATCCTAGATCGAATCGTCAAAGCACTCAATCGGTTAGCCAGTCAAATCAGTCACTCTATGGAATTCTTAAGTTAGCTATATCTGAAGATGTGAACTTTATTAGTGGATTTAGACATCAGTCTCAAAGTGCTAGTACTTACGATAATGCTATTACCAGCACATACGCATCAGATAGTGATAAAAGCGCAAGAAAAACCTTTTCTGCAAATGCGGGAGATGTTGCATTAAATTACAACTATAAAAAAAATCAGAAAATCTATTTAAAGTGGAATCAGTCCTTTAGGTTCCCTAACGTTGACGAATATTGGGGCTTTGATCAAGTCAACTACAATCGAACATTTAGTGGAATTTTGAAGCCGCAGACAACCCAAACTTATGAGATTGGTGGTAATTGGTTAATCAGTAACGTAAATGTCCGAGGAGCAGTATTTTCTTCTACTACTCAAAATGAAATTCGATATGACGTTGATACTGGAAATAATGTTAATTCTGACTATTACATACTTCGAAGAGGTGTTAATTTAGATGGGTCAACAAGTGTGACTAATAAGCTAACATTATCAGCAGGTGGTCAGTTCCAGAATTCTGTTTATGCAAACGGCCCTTATGCTGGTTATGCAGTAGCTTTGGCACCAAATTTCCTATTTAATACAAGGGCAACTTACGCAATTAACCAAAATTGGTCTCTAGGAGGAGTTGTTAATTATGTAAGTGCTCAACATTATGAGTCTGGAGCTAGTGCATACACTGATTACAATTCACTGAGTCAGCTGCCTTCTTATACAACCGGTGATGTATTTGTCAATTATTCCGAAAACAAATGGGACCTAAAGTTCATTATTAAAAACGTAGGTAACGCTCATTTTGCAACAACTGGCGGCTATGCCTTCATTACTAATGCCAGTGGTACTTCTGGAAATAATTACTATTATTACCCTTCAGACGGCAGATCTGTATATATGACTGCTAAATACAATTTTAATTAAGCTTTTTTAAATTGCATGCTTGAAAAATTCTATGTCAAATGAAAGTTATGAAAAGTATTGAGGAGCTTCATTTATCTGCCTGTGAGCAGGGTAAGGATACTTACATTGACCCTGCGTCAGGCTATCTAGTTCTCACCAGTCAAGCACATTTAAAACGGGGCACTTGTTGTGGAAATGTATGCCGCCATTGCCCTTTTGAATATATCAATGTAATTTCATCACCCGAATAAGGCATTATCTAAACTGATAAAACTAAATAAATTTGGATAAAATTAATATTTATTTTGAAATTTCTAAGCAAATCCATTCACCCATTGAGGGCGCTGATGATGGCCATTCACTTGCTGATGAAATTTTTGTTCGCTTTTCTTCTGTCGATAAAAACTGTACTGCGCGGATCACCCCTGCGTGGGTGATCCATACCATTTCTGGAACTCCAGATAGCGTTGCATCAGTTAATGCCTCTGCAACCCGATCAAGTACCTCTTGAACACACTCCTTTCCACCAAAGCAGTAATGAGGAAATGCTTCAACCCATGCATCAATATCTGCGCGTGGAATACTCTCCCAAGGCTGCATTTCCCAATGGCCAAAATCCATTTCTTGTAGTCGATGGTCAGCATTAGGGCCGTTAAGATCGGGGCGTATTCGTGACACAGCTTCTGCTAGCTTACTTGCTCTAGCTGAAGGGGAAGTCCAAATAACACAATCCTTTGCAGGATAAGGGGCAAAGTTTTTGGCTACCGCAGTAGTGGCCTCAGTATCGCAATCTACATTACTTGAGCCATAACATATGCCTGGATCCACCAATACCTGTGCATGCCTTAATAACCAAAGTTTCATATAATGCCTGCAGCAACTACTAACCCCAAATAAAAGCCTATCTCAGATAATTGCTGAGTTGCACCAAGACCATCGCCAGTAAATCCTTGTAGCCGTTGATGTAGACGCCATGCCATACAAGCGGTAGCCATCACTGCTCCTAGCGTACCCATCAATAGAGGTATTGTCGGAACAAAATAAGCTGCTAGTACGATAGCTGTAACCCACCAAAGTAGCCCTATTAGTAGTGTCGAGCTTTCGATAGTATCCGCTAAAGGTTTAGATTTGGACTGCTGCGTATCGCCTACATGAGCCATTGCGCGTATCAAAAACAACGGCATAAGCCGAGATGTCACGTGAGCAGCAAACAATCCTGCAACGGACCAAGCTAAGTCAATCTGATAAAGTAGTACTAGCAAACTTAGCTTACCAAGCATGGCTAATAAAAGTGCGGCAGAACCATATGTACCTATCCGCGAATCTTTCATGATTTCTAATGCTTGCTCGCGGGTTAGGCCTCCACCAAGACCGTCAGCGGTATCCGCTAAGCCATCCTCATGAAAGGCGCCTGTTAGTAAAACGCTAAATGCAGTACTAAGTACCGCTGCTACCCAAGGGCCAGCAGGTAGGGCGGGCAAAATATCCACAAAGACAGCAAACACCGTCGCACTTAAGGCTCCGACCAACCAACCCACAGCTGGAAAATACGCAGCACTATTGCGTAACATAGTCGGTGAGTAACCCACCCATTCGGCCAATCTGCCAGTAATTGGTATTCTGGTAAAAAACTGTATTGCTAATAAAAAATGGCGAACAAAGCGAATCAACATAAACTTACTCGATTAGGCTTTAATGTTGTTAAACGTTTTTTCATGCCGTGATACACCTGCAGATTCAAAACTTGCCATCTCACGAAGTAAAGAACAGGCTGATACCAATAAGGGCCAAACAATTGCGGCTCCTGAACCCTCTCCTAATCGCAAGCCTAAATTAAGCAATGGCTCAGCCTGCATATGAGTCAACATGAGTGCATGACCTCTCTCTCCAGACAGATGAGCATAAACGCAATATCCTGCTACTGCAGGTGACAGAGAAATGGCTACCAGCACAGCAGCGCTAGCAATGAACCCATCAACCACAATGACACGTTGGTCTGCGGCAGCCTGTAATATTGCTCCCACCATAGTGGCTATTTCAAAACCACCAAACGCGGACAGAGCACTTAATGGGTCGTTAGCGTCTGGGTGCTTACTTAATACAGCTCGCAAAATCTCAATCTTTTTCGCTACTCCAGTAGCGTTTAGACCCGTACCCGAATCTGTACAAGCAGCTATGTCAAGTTGCATTAAACGACTCATTAAAAGCGATGCTGCCGATGTATTACCTATCCCCATTTCACCCAACAGTAATGCATTGCCAGGAAGGCTCATGACTAATTCACTACCATGACTCAACGCCTGATCACGCTGCGTACCCGTCATTGCCAGCCCTTGCATAGAGTCTGCAGTACCGTAGCCTACTTTACGGATCATCAGACCCGAGCGCGGCTCAAAATCATGACAAACGCCGCAATCAACGACAGTTAAACCAATACCATGCTGCCTGGCTAGTACACTGACAGCTGCGCCCCCTGATAAAAAATTCTCCACCATCTGCCAGGTCACATCACTTGGATAGGCAGATACCCCTTGCGCAACTAGACCGTGATCACCTGCAAAAACCAGTAGTTGGGGATCACTCAAATGAGGAGATTCAGTACTCAGTATCAGTCCAATACGTAACGCTAGCGTCTCGATTCGTCCTAAAGAGCCTAAAGGTTTAGTCTTGTTATCTAGTTTGTACTGAAGCTGCTGCTGCAGTGTTGGATTATGAAGTTCTATGATTTTTGGAGTTTGATAGAGCATGATTATTTCCTTTTAATGAGCTCATTGAGCACATCATGCCCAACACACATTTGCAACAGTTTATCCTAGCCCTGAAGCTATACTATCGATTAATCTAAGCCTTAATGCTTCAAATTATCTGCATAACTTTAAAATTAATCCACAGTTTATTTTTCAGTCACTTTTATAATAAGTGATACATTTTAATTATTATTTTATTAAAAAAAATTCTTACAATTCGTAGATGTCAGCTTAGGGTTATCAGTTGCCCCTCGTTTGCTGAGCGACTGTATTTGTTAAGCGTTACTTAAAGTAACGCTCACCCTCCCATTCTCCCCCACAAACCCCCCCATTAACCACCACTCTTAGCCACACTTTCTTTTGGCTAAATTGACCCCTGAAATTTCTCCAATCAGGTTGCTCTAGCTGGTGGTCAGAAGCTAAAGTATATGTATGGCAACTAAAAAAGAAAGTACATATCAACTCATACACCGCAACCTAACCCTCTACCAACGCGAGCATAGTGCCGTATGGCAATGTCGCTATAAGGTAGATAACAAGTGGA
>JBBAON010000046.1:2947-6813 GCA_040401435.1 Candidatus Methylopumilus sp. | reverse complement strand
GAAAGATCCAAGGTTTTACCTAGGGAACTGTACTTTAAACATACCCAAGGTAAAACTCCGCTTTGTCATTCGTACACACATTCTTGTAGGTGATAAAGAAATGTATGTCGACCTGACAGTCACAATCCTGCAGTACACACATGCCTGCAGGATAATGCTCCTCATATAAAAGATCAACTAGATCTATATCGACACTCCCTCTCGAACTTGTATTCTAATAAACAACTGTACAGATACAAGGACGAAACGAAAAATGTCAAGTAATTACCAACCCATGATTTTGGATCGAAGGTACTCAAACGTAGGCTGAGCCAAACCCTTGGTGAAAATATCCCCAAGCTGTTCAGTGGTATCAATCTTAAGAAGCTTGATTCCCCGTTTGTTAATTTCCTCACGAAACCAAATAGTCTTAGTTGCGTAATACTTACTACGTGGCGTGAATTGTGGTGGCAACGTCTCGGCCAACACCAATGCACCCGAATTATCTTCATGAACTGAGACTTTCATGTTCACATCTCCAGCGGCTAAGCCAACAGCATCCGCCAAAGAAGCGACCATATCCATTATTGGGATTAGCTCCCTCATACACGCAGCCAGAGCTATAATCTCGGCCTCCATTGTTGAGAGAGCAGTCTCCGTCTGAAGCTTGGATTGCCATAACACCGGCACTCCAGCAAACACTATCACAAATCCAGATCGACTCTTAGCACAAGCAGGATCAGTAGGCTTTTCATGGCCATACATCCCAGCAAAATCAGCATCGGGGTATGCATCAAGAGTCAACTCCTTCGTAGGATTAATTATCATTCCACGAGTAGAGGTGTTCTTGAGATACCGACCAATGCGCTTAAGAGCTAATTCATGAGAGTGTTGAGGACAGAACATATACCTAGCACAACAATTGACGGCATAGGTAATGTCTGGTCGAGTGTGCCCTGAGAGATAGAGCAACATCCCAACAACACTGCTGTAACTGAAGCCTTCTGCCGCAGGTACACCATCTTCATCTTTTACGAGAGGCTTGGTTTCAGCTGGTGTATGCTTCCCTTTTGCATAACCATCTTCTAAACCCAAAGCCTCAACGACTCGTCCAATCAAACCAGTCTGCTTCAATTCGAGCAGCCCAGTAGCGCTGTCACGTCCCATCGATACTCCGAGGAAACCTGCAGCGTCATCTTCTTGCTCAAGCGCGACTCCAAGCTTGCACAAATCAATTGCCACCCTATCAATGTTGGCCATGTCACGACTCCAAAATATAAGATCGTCGACATAAACAATACACATGACATCAGGGCCAATGAAAAGGCATGGATCGAACTTAGACTGCATTAAACCGCAAGTCTGAAGCTTTTCAGTGATATATTTCCAAAACGCTCTAGGACTCTGACGAAGTCCGTAGAGAGTTTTATTCAACTTTAGCACTTGACGTTTACCGTTCTTACTCTTTGCATTGAAACCAAGAGGCATGTCAACATAGACAGTCTCACCGGGTCCAAGATCAGCATGGAGAAAAGCACAAGTAACGTCACCCTGTTTAGATTTCAATTGAAGGAGAACTTCTAAAATAAACATCAACCGAATGGTTGTCCACTGCACCACAGGCGCATATGTTTCGAAGAAATCAATACCCTCGAGCTGCATGTCTCCACGAGCACAGAATCGAGCTTTGAATTTCTTAATCAGACCATCAGGATATCGCTTACACTTGAATGCCCATGTCGACCGAATAACGTTCGGCATCGTCTCAGGATCATATTCCAAGACTTCCCATGCATTCAGAGCTTCCAAGGTAGCAATTTCAACCTCCATGGCCTTCCAATACTCGTCGGCAAACTTCCCACGAGTAGCCTCCTTCCAACTGGGATTATCCAACTTGCTTGCGGCAGATTGAGCCTTCAAAAACAAGGGATGAACATAACTAACGATCAGTTCCTCTGCAGTACCACCATATCCGCAATCATTTGCAGCAAGAGTGATATATCTAGCAAGAGGACTGTCCATTAATTCAGCCACAGTAGGAATTTCATCAGTCATTGACATCATCGACAACGACATATCTCCGCTCTCCTTCAGTTCACGGCGATATTGTTTGTATTTTAGCCTCTTCTTCTTCTTTGACAGTATCAAAGCTCGAGGAGGAACCTGTCTGGTACCAAGGGTAAGAGTATAGATATCTCGGTTCAACTTAGCCAATTCTTTTACGCTTTGTCGAACTGTCCAGAGATTAAATCGATCCGCTTTACCATCAGCATCAGGCATTACATTATTAGCTCCAGGGACAAGAAAATCTCGAGTTTCACGTGTCCGAGTTGATCTACGACGTCCTTCACCATCAGTAGCAAAGTTGTCTTGACCATGAGCTCCCTCATTTGGCAAAGCTCCCTCATTTGGCAAAGCTCCACCAGAAGAGGCAGGACTTGGAGGCACACTGCCAATACCAGCATTGTTATCTCCAACATCTCCCTCTGATTCTTCATCAGAGATGAAAGAATCATCATCATCTGAGATCAATGCACCATCAAGTACGGGAATATTAGGGACGTGGCCCCCCTTGGTGTTAGGGGTCTGCACCAAATCCTTCATAGCCACCTCTCGATTCCGCATCAATTCATCGTTGCGCTTACGTTGTTGACGAAGCTCAACTTTACTCTGCTCACGACCCTCTGCATCCAACCAGACTTCATCCAAAGGAGGAGGCTTGTAGACAAGATTGTCGTCAGCATCGTACTCATCAGTAGCATATATTTCACAACTTGTGCCGTACAAATTCTCACAAATGGCATTGACCAATTCATCGTCCACACCAGAGCTAAATACAGACTCAAACAAGTCATCGAATACAACATGATACTGGGGGCTAACATAGCCCGTTCCCAAATGTCGAACCAGCGCGACCAGGGAGGAGTGCTCATCAGAATACCCCAAAAACTGCCCAAGACGAGACCGTCGATTCCACTTCGGAAGCTTCTGACCGTTTTGCAGCTTGGGTTCAAGCACGTACGCAGGACAGCCCCACACATGAGAGCGGAGGATGTCACGATGATCTGCCTTCTGCTTGGTAATTAACTCCATCGCAGTAAGACCAGATTCATAATTGGGAACACGGTTGTACAACCACACCGCGTGTTTTACAGCGAAAGGCCAAAGGGAGATGTCATCAGCCCCCATATCCGTCCAGTGTAAACTCGAATGCACCATAAAAGTGCGAGCCATATACATAATAGTTTGAATAGCTCGCTCAGCTTTTGAATTTTGATGCTGCGCTCCCACTCCAGAGAAAGACTGTGATTGCATCTTCTCTGAGCACTCCTGGCGGTATGCCTCGGATGAGAAAATACCATTGTCGCCATGGATGTGCTTGATTTCAACGCAGGCAATGTCATAAAGCCACTGCTCAAAACGCTCCTTGCCCATTATGGTCTCACTGGCGCCAAGAGATACTTGATTCTCAACCCAAATGAGCCCAGAAGCGGCATCATTATAAATAGTTCCACCATTAAACCTACTATTTGGTCCCTCACGACCATAACCACTGGGAAGCCTACCAGGTGTCCTACAAACAAATTGATCCGTCGAAATAAAATCTCCAACTTCCAACTGTCCCCGACTGATAGCTCCCTCAGAGTCTTCATTCGCTTGCATCCGCTTCACATTTGGAGTCCTCTGACGAGCCCGAGCCAACTCGCAAGACTGGCACTTCGGAATCGCACAGGAAGATGTGGAAGCAAATTTGGCTTTAATAATAGGTGGATGAACTTGAGAACGCCCCAATGGATCCTCAAAGGTGCGATTTCTCATCATTGCTTGAACGCGCTGCATGCCAACCCCAAGACGCCAATGCCAGAGGAGTAATTCCTTCTGAGCAT
>JBBAON010000046.1:0-2847 GCA_040401435.1 Candidatus Methylopumilus sp. | reverse complement strand
AACTTGGAGGCATGTTGCCGTTTAGCCTTCTGAGACACAAATGAGTTGTGTACCACAGGCAAATTCGTACAATCCTTATCAATTGGAATTGTAATTGTGATGGGAGGACGTGATTTATTTCGAACCAACATCGTCACAGCATCACCAGTCACCACAGAATGACCACCATGCAATTGATGATACACCTGGGGTGAGAATAGTCTGACATCCGTAGTTGGAAGATGATATGAGACACAAGGAAGGTACACATCGTTACCGCCATCGTCCATAAACTTATGCAGCGTCGTGCCAATGCCAATCACTTTATTGACCTTGGTAACATCGCGCACATCAATCTCACACTCAACGTAGTCAATAAAATCGCTACGAAACGGAGTCAAACCAGCAGAGCCACCAGTGTCCCAAATCAACATCAAAGTCTTGGGATCAAGGCGGCCTGGAACAGCTTCATGCATGTCATAAGTACCCCGAAGATGAGCAACTCGATCCAGCGCCGAATTGATCTGCCTCACATGGTAATCGTGATTGCATAAAGTTTTCAGTAGATGGGGTAGACGTAGGAAATCATGATCTGCCGCACAAAAACTGTCGATTGAGGATGGGTCCAGTGATGACATGACCGAATCCAATCCCACCAATCTCTTCTTCCATTTCCACCTCAATGGCTCTGATACAGGAGACACCAGAGACACCAGACGTGGAGGTTTGTTGCATGGTCTGCGCCGACAGCGTAATACCAATGCAACCGCCAATGCTCGACGTCGAAACTTAGGAACCCTGGCCTTAGCCCTGGCACGACGTTCACGATGCGAGACTCTCTTTCTCTTCTTGCGGCTGATGGGGACTGACCAACACCAATTGAGCACCCCCCCCACAGCAGACACAAGACTTTTCAACCAAGACTGAACATAACTTCCAAAATATAGATACAAGATTAACAAGATGACTGGAAACACAAGAATAAGGGCATAGAAACTCCAATCTAATAAACTATGCCCCGCTAGTTTCCCAGTGCACGTCTCACATCTCCAAGGAAGGAGCTCATCTCAGTGTTATCAGTACCTGTCATGTACCGATCAACAACACCTGTAAAAGCAGTCAACTGCTGACGGTCTTGTACAACTTGTGTGGCATCAGCACCACTCGGCAATAACGCAGCTGCACCAGCAGCAGCATACTGCTTTCCAGATAGACGCCACCACATGTGTTCGGGTGGCAGCTTAAAGTTCGCTGCCGATCGACTCTGCTCATTATGAAACCCTGTGGTATGCGTTGAATTCCAACCACATCCCTTATTACACAGCATCTTCCAAGCACCGTCGATCATCTTAACACCAGAGTTGGAGTTGGAGCCCTCTGATTCCTTCCAAGGAGCACGCTCATCAGAATTACCACGACCCCCATCTCCACGTCCACCTCGACCGCCGCGGCCTCCACCACCACGGCCTCCACCACCTCTACCACGTAAGTCCTCCTTAGCCTTATCTCGTGCATCGCGAGCTGCCTTGCATCGTTCATCATCACGAGGCTTAGTGCACTTGTTGGCGAGGTGGTCAGGGGCACCACAATTATCACATTTGCTGACAATGTTGGCGTGCAAGCCAGCCTCTTTACCCGGAAGATTCCACTTCTTCCCAAGGTTGAGGTTATCATACACCGACAATGCAACACGCGAGGTCTCCTTGATCTTTGCCAACACCTGAGCACTGGTCATCGACGACAGAGGAGACGTACCCGTTGCATCTAGGTACATGTACTCGGACGCCTTGTTAACAAAGATTTGCTTGAAAGGAGCCACCGAACACTGAGTATATCCATTTACATAATAGATAAAAGACTCTGAACGCAATAAGTTAGAGTCTGCAAGCCGCTCAGCCACTCCATTGACTTGGAATGAGATGACACGGACATTTTCATGTGGGATCTTGGCCAAGCCATTCTTGCCAAAGTCCTTAATGAATTGCTTGAGGGAATCCTCAGCCATAGTACTCATCTTAAAAAGAGTATCCATCACAATCTTGAAGAATGTGATTCCTCCCCGCTGGTAAACATCGAGCTCTTGTTCTATCTCCTCGACTTGACGCCGAAGCTCAACATCCATCGAAGAGGTAAGCAGCTCCTGCATCCATATGCTGCTGATCATATCGACATCCTCAGAATATCCGTTGAAGTCGGTCTGCCACTTGAGGACGTGGTCCAATGAGACACTGCCCCAGTGAGTAAGAAGATCTACAATCACACGGTTTTGGTTGGAAGTATCCCATCGACCCTCCCAAGCATCTTCTCCAACGATATCATGATACACAACAGGGACTTGAAATGGGCCCCTCAGATCATACTGCACGGCTCGTTCCCTGAGCTCCTTCATCACCATCAGGTTTGAAACAAACTGCTCTTGGATGTGCTGACTCTTCTGCACATTTTCGCCATCGGCATTCTTGGATCGCAGATGGAAGGAGCCAAGGAACTTGCGGGATAGGGATTTAGTGGCAGCAGCTCGATTCGTAACATACGTCTTGCTGCTTGGATCACCACGATCTCCCTTCCTTACGACCACCTCATTTTGCTCAAGCTCGAGGATGGTTCGTCTTGTGGTTCGGTTAAACACCGCCACACTGCCCACAGCGGAGGCAAAAGATTCCGCCACAGAAGCAGCACCTCCCACAGAAGCACCACCTTGAGGTACAGCTATGGCTGCAGGCACACCTTGCAAGGCGCTGTCCTGACTATTGTCGGACATCTCAATTCGACTCGACGTAGGCTATAAAGTCACTACGAAAGGGCGTCAAATGAGTAGCGGCACTCGAGCTCTCAACTGGAGCTATCGAAGAAGCCGTCTTTCGTCGA
>JBBAON010000045.1:0-6885 GCA_040401435.1 Candidatus Methylopumilus sp. | reverse complement strand
GCTACACAAACCGGAATCCTTTGGTCCCAGGTTCAAGTCCTGGTGGGCCCACCAGTAAAGCAAACCCTCATCAGCAATGGTGGGGGTTTTGTTTTTTTCAGTGTTACTTTAAGTGATCCTAAGATTTTGATTTATATTTAACTCTTATCTCTATCTTGTGAAAACTCTCTAATGCCAAGTATCTCGAAGGGTAGTCTCAAGCCTCTTAACAAAAATACTCTTTGGGATAAAGCCTATTTGTCTTTAAGGAGCGCATTATTGGCAGGTAAATTTGCCCCAGGCGAGCGAATTATTTTGAGAAAAGTGGCGCAAGACTTGGGAATTAGTCTCACTCCCGTTCGCGACGCAATTAATCGTTTAGCGGCAGAAAATGTCCTTGAGAGGGGCGGGGTGGGACAAGGGGGTGGCGCCTCAGTCCCCTTATTTACGTCGAGTGAGTTCGATCAATTGATGACGATACGAAGCAGTCTTGAGCCCTTGGCCGGAGAAGCAGCTGCTAAAAACGCAACCAAATCGGAAATTAATGAAATTTCATCGCTTTTGAACGAAATGAGAAATTTGGCAGAAACTGGAAACCTTGCATCTTATTTGAATGCTCACTACAAGTTTCATTTTGGGATTTATAAGTTAGCCAATCAACCTATTCTTGTTCAGGCAATTGAAGGGGCCTGGCTTCGTTGTGGGCCAACCTTAAATCTGGCCCTTCCAGACTACAAGCCGGGGCAAAAAAGACATAGATATCATTTGGCTGCACTAAATGCACTTAAAAAAGGCGATGGCCTTGCAGTGGCCAGAGCCATTAAAGCGGATATTGATAGCGCTCGCCATGACATCTGTAGTTTGCTGGATTAAATTTAATGGAAATATTGGGATAAATTATTTCCAAATAAATGTTGTTTGTTATAACATTAAGGTGATTCTTAATTAAAGGGGGGGTATGTATGAACACTTTTAAAAAAATAATTATTAAATTTGTGATTTCTGTAATGAGCACATTCATGGCTCTTGGATTAGCGTCAGCCGCTGATTTCCCTAATAGGGAAATTAAGCTAGTGGTGCCTTGGAATGTAGGGGGATCAAATGATATTTCGGCAAGATTAATATCTAGAATTTTGGCTGATGAGGGGATTACAGTCGTTGTAGATAACGTACCAGGAGCAACGGGAACGATTGGAATGACGAAGGTAGCTAATGCAGAACCTGATGGTTACACCATTGGAATGGGTACGAGCTCCACAATAGCAATGATCGCGCAAGGTCTAACTCCACTTAAAAATGAGCAGTTTGCACCAATTGCACGAGTTACAACAGATCAACTATTGTTGCTAGTGCCCAAGGACAGCCCAACAAAAGATTTAAATACTTTTGAAGCAATGGTTAAAAAGAATCCAGGGAAAATATCTATCGGCACTCCTGGCAGCAACAACTTAAATCATATTTTTGCGGTGATGACGGGAAATATTGTGAATTCAGAGATTATTACTGTCCCTTACACAGGAGGATCTAAGGTTATTGTGGATCTTGCTGGTAAGCAAATTGCAGCGGCAGTCTTAAAGCCGTCTGAGAGTAAGGCGCAGATTGATTCGAATTTGGTCATGCCTTTAGGCGTATTTGCGAATGAGCGTATTAAATCAATGCCTAACGTCCCTACATTTAAAGAAAAAGGTTTTAACGTTTTTCCTTATGGGCCATTAGTCCAGATGGCTTATCTTGTGGCTCCAGCAAAGACATCTCCAGAAGTTCAAGAAAGACTTATTGCTATTTTCAACAAGGCCATTCAGGATCCGCGTTTTAAGGCTGCCTCCGAAGATGGTGGCGCAAGAGTCGATAGTCTGACTGGTAAGGCTTTAGGTGCTGAAATTGTTGCTGTTACAGATACCCTGGCAGTTGTTGGAAAAAAAGTATTTTCTGAGAAAAAATAAATATCTGAATTCGAAAGTAAGTTGATGAGCAAAATTAAAAAAGTTACCTGCCACGTTGTTTCTGCTCCTGTAGAAAAACCTTTCACTTCCTCCAGAGGATGGATTTACAAAACCCGCGGTTCCTGCATTGTGGAAATAGAAACAAATGATGGCATGGTAGGCTGGGGCGAATGCTATGGGCCATCAGCTGTCTCAAAGGCATTTATTGATACCCAATTTGGACCTCGAATTATTGGTAGAGATCCATTTGACGTAGAGGTAATTTGGGAGGATTTGTACAACCGCATTAAGGATTACGGCACTAAAGGTATGGCGATTTCTGCCATTAGCGGAATTGATATTGCATTATGGGACATCATTGGCAAATATTGTGGGCAACCAATTCATAAGTTGATTGGAGGCTCCTATCGAGATGAGGTAACAGCATATGCAACAGGCCTATATTTTATAGATATGGATCGTTTAATTGAAGAGGCGGTTGAAGAGGCGATCGAATTTAAACAAAATGGCTTTACGGCCATTAAGATGAAAATTGGCTTAGGCGACTTAAAGTTAGATATCAGGCGTGTAGAGGCGGTTCGAAAAGCGGTAGGAGATGATATGCGATTGATGGTCGATGCTAATCATTGCTTCACCGTACCTCAAGCCATAAAGATTGGGCGAGAACTTGAAAAATTAGACATCGAATGGTTTGAGGAGCCTATCTCTCCTGAAGATTTAGATGGCTATGTTGAAGTGACCCGTGCTCTTGATATGGCTGTAGCTGGTGGGGAAAATGAATTTTCCCGATGGGGCTTTAGAGATATTGTGGTGCGTAAGGCCATGGATATTGTTCAGCCCGATGTTTGTGCTGCGGGTGGTATTAGCGAATGCCGTAAGATTGCAACGCTTGCTAGTGCGCATGGTGTTGAGTGCGTTCCACATGCATGGGGATCGGTTATAGGAGTCGCTGCAACCTTACATTTCTTGGCAGCGCTTCCCGATCAGCCGCCTAGTTTTAAGGGTAATCCTCCGCTATTTGAGTTTGAGCAGTGCGAGAATCCATTTCGCGATTTACTATCAGTCGAGCCTATTATTCAGCGTAATGGCAAGGTGAGTATTCCTAAAGGCCCAGGTCTTGGTATTGAAATTAACCGGCATATCCTTGATCAATACCGAGTCGCATAGATTACCGTTATGCGTTATTTAACATTTATTAGGGGTGAACAGTCACCTGCAGTCGGTGTTCTGCTGAGTGACTCTTTGCGCGTGTTAGATCTTTCCCATGCCAGTTGTAGCGACATCATGGCTGGTTTAGGGTCTAATTTACTTGACATGGTAAAGGCAGGTTTACCTGCATTAACTACGAAAATCACTAGCAAAATTGAGATTGGTAGTTATGATCCAGAGGCTATATTACGTCTCAATGCTATTGCAATTTGTGCCCCAATTCCTAGGCCAGGAAAAGTTGTTGGGGCTGCATATAATTTTACAGATGCATTAGATGAGCGCTCAATGCCTTACCCATCTGAGCCAGTTATTTTCATTCGATCTGGAAATACTGTCATCGGACCAAATGATTCCATCCTCATCCCGCCAGATGTCGGGAATGTAGGTTACGAAGCTGAGTTAGCTGTAATAATTGGCAGGCGTGCATTATTCATTGAGCCGAAAGATGCCATGGACTATGTCGTGGGCTACACAGTGCATAACGATATCAGTGGTAGCGGCATGATCAAGCAGGATAAGGGCAACTTCGTCCGCGGCAAGAATATGCCAGCTTCCGCTCCCTTTGGACCTTTTTTGGTTACTGCTGATGAGGTTGCAAATCCTTATGCCATTCGAATTAAATTGGATGTAGACGGGAGGGTGCTTCAGGATGGCACTACGGGCACAATGCTCTTCAAAATTGCAGAATTAATTTCTTTTATTTCCAAGCAAATGCCTCTTGAGCCCGGCGATATTATTGCAACAGGGACTCCTGCTGGCCTGGCGATGGTACATGAACCAACTGCCTGGCTCAAACCAGGTCAAGCGGTACGTGTTGAACTTGAGGGGCTAGGTATGCTTAACAATCCAATTAAAAAGGGAGTGCCATTTCTTGAATAAAAAATTTAAGGTTCTTTTAACAAATCCAATCTATCCGGAGTTTCATCAAGCGCTTTCAGAGGACTGTGACATAGTAGTATCACCCGATACAAAGCCTGAGACCTTAAAAGGACTTATTTCAGACTGTGATGGCTTGATTGTCCGCTGTCAACTACCCCAAGATATTTTTGATGGGGCGTACCAGTTAAAAGCGGTTGTACGACATGGCGTTGGGCTCGATTTTATTCCAGTAGATATCGCTACTAAAAAAGGGATACCTGTTGCAAATTTGCCAGGTTCAAATACGAATGCTGTGGTTGAGTATTGCTTGGCTACAATTTTTTATTTCCGTCGCTGCTTGGATTTAATTGATTCACAGTTACGAAGCCAGGGATGGGCAAAATCTCGTCCACTAGCAGATCCCTCAACCGAGATAGCAAATACTACCTTGGGAATTATCGGGTTTGGGGCTATAGGCAGCAAATTGGCAAAAGCAACAACTGGATTGCAAATGAAAACCATTGCACTTACTAGACGACCAGAGACACTGCCAGGCGGAGTTCACTCAGTTTCTAAAACGGAATTATTTTCACAATCAGATGTGATAGTAGTTTGCTGCCCTTTGAATGAAGAAACGCGAGGGCTGGTGGATCAAGCTTCGATTTCAATAATGAAGTCTAATGCTATCCTAATTAATATTGCTCGCGGGCCTGTAATGGATACGCGAGCTGTTCTTGATGCCTTAGCGGGGAAAAAAATAGCTGGGGCTGCGATGGATGTTCATGACCACCAGCCCTTGATAGGAGATGAGGATATCTTCGATGGCCCTAATCTATTGCTTACGCCACACATAGCTTCAATGACTGCTAGTAGCATGCGAGGTATGAGTGAGGGGTCTGTAAAAACAATTCTTGATATTTTTAAAGGGAATCATCCCGAAAATATTGTTAACCCAGAAGTATTTCTTTAATTGAGAAAATCATGACAAGTCATGCAATGCGTATCGTCAAGTTAGAGGCTGTTCCTATCTCCTTTCCTGTTCCCGAGAATAAATCTGTTCGACTGGGTATTGGTAAATGTGTAAAACGTGATTCAGTGCTAGTGCGTATCGAAACCGAAGATGGCCATATTGGATGGGGTGAGTCACATCATGGGCGCGCCCCAGGTACAATTGCAAAGTTAATTGATACGACTATGCGGGAGTTGGTTCTCAATAGTGATGCAATGGATATTAATGGTATCTGGGCTCGTGTTTATAAAATGCAAATCTCAAGTCATGGGATGGGTGCAGCTGCAGTCTTAGCTTTGAGCGGTATTGATATTGCACTATGGGATATACGCTCCCAGATCATGCAACAGCCTTTATATCGGATGTTGGGAGGTGCCTCCAAAAAGATTAAAGCCTATGCAGGCGGCATCGCTTTAGGATGGCAAGAGCCAGCATCTTTGGCCATGGAGGCGCAGGAGCACGTCGCAACTGGGTATCGAGCCTTGAAGCTGCGCGTGGGAGATACTGCGGAGAAAGATATAGCAAGAGTACATGCAGTTCGTAAAGTAGTCGGTGGAGATATCGATTTATTGGTTGATGCCAATACAAATTACACATTGGCAGATGTGAGAAAGGTAATGCCTGCATTTGATGAAGCCGGGGTAAGCTGGCTTGAGGAGCCATTCCCACCACAGGATCGTAAGGCATATCGAATGGCTCGTAGTTTAGGGCGAGTTCCCTTTGCAGCTGGTGAAAATCACTACACACGTTATGACTTCTCAACCCTCTTAGATGATGGAGATGTTCAGTTTATGCAACCTGATCTATCAAAAACAGGAGGTGTTACTGAATCTATAAAAATTGCCGCGATGGCAAGTGCTAATAAGTTAACAATTAATCCGCATACCTCTGCTACTGCTATCAACATGGGAACGACTATTAATTTTTTATCAGCCATTGATAATCCTGGATATTTTGAAGGGGACGTTACATCGCTTAATCCCTTTAGGGACGAGATGATGGATAGAGTTGCTTATGAACTTGATTCGGAAGGTTTTGTAAAGCCATACGAAGGTATTGGCATTGGCATGAAAATTAATCTAGATTTTGTTAAAGAGCACCCCTTAATTGATGGACCATGTTATGTGTAGGGTAGATATTTTGACATCAGAGGGAGTCGGGTTTTCACTTATCCCGAAAACTCGAAAAATAGTTATGCTGAACTAAATCTAAAATTAGCATACTGGAGAGATATATGAGTTTAGTCATTACACCTGAAAATTCTTCTAGGCCATCTTTTGTAGGAGTCGTATCTGGCGTGGATCTAAGCAAGCCGCTAGATCAGGAAGTGGTTGGGGCTATTGATCGTGCCATGGATCAATATGCGGTTTTAGTCTTTAGAGATCAGCCATTAACACAGGATGAACAAATTGATTGCTCGATTCAGTTTGGACCGCTTGATTCTGGATTACGTAAAGCAACTGGAGCTCCAACGCGCTTTAATCATGATCAGCTAATTGATATTGGCAATGTGGCTCTGGATGGGTCTATTGCAAATTCAAACAATAAGAGGCTTATAGGTGTATTGGCTAATCAACTTTGGCATAGTGATAGCACGTTTCAAAATCTCCCGATTAAATACTCAATGCTATCCGCAGTTGTGGTACCAGAAGAGGGTGGTCAAACACAGTGGACAGATTTAAGGGCTGCCTGGGATACCTTGTCAGAGAAAACAAAGCAGTACATAGAGGAAAAAACGGGGTGGCACTCCGCATTTCACTCTCGTATTTTGTTGGGTGATGATAGCTATACTGAGGAGCAGTTGTCAAAATTTACTCCAGTTGAGCGACCCTTGGTGCATGTTCATCCAGGCTCTGGGCGAAAAGTTTTGTTTCCTAGCGTGCATAT
>JBBAON010000044.1:0-6906 GCA_040401435.1 Candidatus Methylopumilus sp. | reverse complement strand
ATCGGTAGCTGAGGGTTGGATCTAGCTTACGCTGAATAAAGGTAACGACATCCAGTACCGTTTGATTTGAATTTCGAGGCACCAAATACTCAACAAACTCACCCTCTTGAGCGCCGCGCCAGACTTTGACTTTGAGATCTGTATTAGACATGGGTCAATTATATCGATAGATAGTAAAAAATAAATCGAATATAATTTTCTTTGAGATAAATAAATACTTTATATTAAATTTCATGTCTAGCATCAAAGTACTCAAGAATTTTTTAGCTATTTCTCGCCATAAGAGCGTGGCGGCGGCTGCACGTGAAATAGGCCTTACCGCTGCTGCCGCAGGACAGCAATTGCAGCAACTAGAGGCAGATATTGGATTGGAGCTATTTGATAGAACCAAACGCTCTATGACCCTCAATCACCATGGCAGATCCTTAGTTGAGCCAATTCAAGAAATCATTGCACGCTACGAGGCCCTAGGATCGGACTTCAAATCCGAACTCAGCGGCACCATTGTTCTGGGCGCTCTGGTCTCAACCTTGATGGGCGCCTTTGGAAATACATTGAATGAGCTTAAACAAAGCTACCCAGGACTAGAAATCAAGCTTATTGCAGGTCTCTCAAACAACTTCTTAGAACAAGTGATTGAAGGCAGTCTAGATGCAGCAATAGTGACTGAGTCACCCTATGCCTTACCTCAAAATGTACAGTGGACGGAGTTATATTCAGAACCTATGGTGCTGATTTATCCAATAATCAAAAGTAGAAAAAAATTTGTCGCCAAAAATACATCGAACGATCTGCCATTCATTCGATTTGAGAGAAACACTTGGACGGGCCACCTAGTAGATCAAACCATTCGCGCAAACAAAATGGTGATTAAGGAAAGCATGGAGCTTAATTCAGTAGAGGCGATCATTGAGCTCGTCAGACAAGGACTGGGCTTCGCAATTGTTCCGAGGCTAGCTAATATTACCTGGGAGACTGACAAAAAATTACATATTTCAGAATTAGCAGGAAAGACTATTTTTCGTAAGGTTGGCTTGCTAGAACGAAAAAAGCATAGCCGCCAAAATGTCACTCAAATTATTAAACAACATTTTTTATCCATCTTAATCAATAAATAACCTCCTAATTTCAGGCAGTCAATTAGATGTATTGAAGAGGAGAAAAGTCCGACATTGCCGGACTTTTCCATGAAGTAAGATCAAAACTCTATTTTTTAAGATTCAACTCAGAACCTAATTTGCTATAGAGCTCATATTGTTCTTTTGCAAAGGCTTCAGTTTCTGCCTGTGAGCGAATAGCTGAGAGTGCGCCAACCATATCATTACCATTGATCCATGTAGGATTTTTTGCTACCTCTTTGAGGACAGTCTGCCACTTTTCAACCACTTCAGGGGCCAGCCCAGGAGGCCCGTATAGGCCGCTCCATCCCATCACCTTTTCAAGACTACCCATACCCTCCTCTTTTGCAGTGGGGATATTTGGAAAATCCTTTAAGCGCGAGGATGAAGATGTTACTAGAGACCGCATTGCATTTCCTTTTAACTGCCCAGTAATCGTTGTTAAGTTATTGCATAAAAAATCAACTTCTCCGCTTAATAATGCAGTAGTGACAAGTCCAGCACTCTTATAGGGAATCATGGTTGCAGCTGTAGATGGCAAACCAACATCACGCAAGAGCACTTCGACGGCCAAATGTTGTGTTGTACCTGCACCTGCGGTGGAATAATTAAGTTTTGTTGGATTTGCCTTAATTACCGCAATCAATTCCTTCGTATTTTTATATGGTGCGTCAGGCTTCACAACGCAAACCAAAGGATTGAAGTCAAGCAAGGAAATGAACGTGAAGTCATTCCATTTGTAAGGAGTGCTACTCTCGAGTGCCGGCACAATCGCCTGAGAACCCGCTCTAGAAACTAATAAAGTGTAACCATCGGGAGGGGATGTACGAACCTTTTGCGAGCCAATCGTACCCGATGCGCCAGCAATGTTTTGCACAATCACATTTTGACCCAATAGCTTGCTAGCGATAGGAGCTAAATTTCTAGCAGAAAAGTCGCTATCACCACCAACCCCATAAGGTGCGACAAGCGTAATAGGTCTATTTGGATAATTTTGGGCTGTTGCAATTTCAATCGCCATTGCCATCAAAAATAATGCCGGAACAAATCGTTTTTTAACTAACCGCAACATGCTACCTCCCTGATATTTAAGACATGGCATTCCATGGACGTATAACTTAATGCTAAAGACTATTGATAAAAAACAAAGCAAGGGTTTTAACCAGTAAGTGCATTAATTCACTACACAATTAACTCAACAGAAAGCTTGGTTCCAGGAACTAATATTCCACCCCTATCCCCCGGCATGACACCCCCCCAGCGAGAAGAAAAATAGGCTGGCAATGGTCTTCCTGATGGAGGCGCAATCCAAAGGCGTAGCAGATGGCGTTGGAGCTTGGGATCAGGCCAATTCTCAAAATCGTTTCTCGAATGAAGAATTTGATGGTTATGTAAGAGTTGAATATCACCCGGCTCAAAAGCCATTTGCAGCGCAAATCCCGGCTCTTGCAAAATAGAGTTAATTTCATCCATTACTTCAATTTGCTCAGGAGTTAGCCTTGGAGCTTGCGGATAGAGTCGCTGCGCCTCTTCAATGTAGTGCCTCAAGTAAACGCAAGACAAATGCCCTTCATGCCAATTAAAGATGGGGATCTCAAACCAGGGATCTCGGCCTTCAGGAACCTCTCCTCTGCGATCAGTTGGATATGGGGTAAACATGGCAGAAATTAAATCAGGCCTGCGTTCGACCATCTTGTTATAGAGCGTCATTGAGCTTGCAATGAAAGACTCACCGCCGACCTTGGCTTTTTGTAGGCAGAGTAAGCCAACAATATCAGCTGAGTCGGTATGGTAATCAAGCTTTCTATTGGTTTGATAAAAACGTACGCCAGCTTCAACCTTGACACCTTGATCGCGCACATGTCCCAAAAGATGACCTTTGCCATTACTACTTCTTAAGCTACCCATATGACGGCCAAGCCCCATATAAACAGCAGCAGCCTTTTCTATTGACCAGCTACTAACTGGAAGTCCTCGTAACATCAGAAATCCACGTCCAGCAAGAAGTTCATTTAATGCTCCAGCAATAAAGGGAGCGAGCTTTTTCAATGGGAATGACTCAGGGCTAATATCTTCCAAAGCATTACCTGAGCTAAGAAAGTGATCGGCGGCAGCCTCAAGCTCAGCAATTTGTTCAGAGTCCCAATGCACAATCCAGCTGGGATCATTTTGAATAACCCCACCCAGCCATGCGCCAGCCCCCTCAATCATGCGCGGAGTACCGTCTACTTTATTTTCGATGTGTTCTGCATGCATATTCATTCCCTCATTTACATACATTCATTTGGATCTTGATTGAGCTTGAATGAAGACTAGTCTATCCGAAAAGATATGGAAAATAAATCTTAAATTCACCTTTTCAGATCAATTTATTTTCTTTTTAAAATCCTCATATAACCAAACTCTATAGATGATGTTGAATGATTAAGGGTTATCACTCATTTTTACTCAGGACCATGCACATTCTGTGTCACCTAAACATTCAGGAATGAATTAGTTTAAGCAATACAACGTAAACTGTTTTTGATGAAATGCAATTAACAAAATATCGTATCCTGCACTGACTAATATCTACACTGAATAAAATTTAGGGATTTAATTTTATGGCTACAAAAATTACCAATGGTGCCGATAACTTTATCAAAGCACTAGAGCTTGCTGGTGTCACTAAAGTGTTCACACTTTCTGGAAATCACATCATGCCAGCGTATAACGCAATATTTGATTCCAAAACTGAACTGATACATACTCGGCATGAGGCTGCGGCTGTCCATATGGCAGATGCATGGGCGAGACTGACTGGCGAAGTTGGCATTGCTTTGGTTACAGGCGGTCCAGGGCATGCAAATGCAGTCTCAGCCCTTTATACGGCGTCAATGGCCGAATCACCGGTCGTCCTTATCTCGGGCCATGCACCTTTAAATCAGCTGGGTATGGGCGCTTTTCAAGAGATGGCTCAAGCAGATATTGCCGCACCCCTAACAAAAGCATCCTGGACATGTCAAAACGTTGAGGATATTGCTTTCGATACGGCAAAAGCAATACGAATAGCAAAGTCAGGAAGGCCTGGCCCCACTCATCTCAGCCTACCTAGCGATATCCTAGAATCCACTTCTGCGCCAAATATCTTGATGCCCTCAAGCGAGGACTTTTTAGAAGAGCATAAGCCCGCTAAATTATCAGATATTTCATCGACCTTATCGCTCTTAATGGCCGCAAAGAAGCCGCTCATACTTGTTGGGCCAATGATGCTTTCAAAATCTGGAAGAAAAAAATTACTTCACCTTCAGGAAGTATTAAATATTCCTGTTATTGGCATGGAAAGTCCTAGAGGTATAGGTGACCCAAGTCTTGGCGCCTTTTCTGAGGTTCTATCGCAGGCCGATTGCATTCTCTTGCTTGGCAAAAAGCTCGACTTTACTTTGAAGTTTGGTAATAGTCCTGGCATTAATCAAGCATGTACCTTTTTACAAATCGACCCCGAAGAAAAAGAAATTGAGCGCGTAAAAAATGCAGTGGGCGATCGCTTGAAGTCCGCATTCATATGCGATACCCCTATCGCCATTAGCGCACTAATTGCTGCTAAGCCTTTAAAAAATTTAAGCCTGGATGACTGGTTAAAAGAAGTAGGGTCAGCCATTACATATCGCCCTGCTGCCTGGAAAGATTTACAACCACGCGAGGGTGGAATTCATCCAGCACAAATATTTTTACCACTCCAAGAAATATTGGATAGTCACCCCGATTCCATACTGGTTAGCGATGGAGGAGAGATTGGGCAATGGGCTCAGGCATGCTTGAGGTCACCCAATCGTGTTCTTAATGGTATCGCTGGCTCCATTGGAGCCGGCTTACCTTTTGCATTAGCCGCAAGAGTTGCAAAACCAAACGTGCCCATCATTGCAGTAATGGGGGATGGTACTTTTGGTTTTCATAGCGCTGAGATTGATACGGCCGTTCGTTATAACTTGGATTTTGTCCTTTTGGTTGGTAATGATGCTCGGTGGAATGCTGAATATCAGATCCAACTAAAGGATTACGGCAAAGAAAGGACTATTGGTTGCGAACTACTGCCATCTAGCTATGAAAAAGTTTGCCAAGCTTTTGGTGGTTACGGTGAGCTGGTCACAAACTCGGATGCGATACTGCCCGCGGTAGAACGAGCAATTGCGAGCAAGTTACCGTCTTGCCTCAATATCATGATCGAAGGGCTAGCGGCACCTAATATCAAAAGGAGCTGATCTGACTAAGTACAATAATTTCCTGGAGCAATGCAGTGGAATCATTGGATCAGACTTTGTATCCAACTCAAACGCCGATAAACAATCCCACTTAACGGACTGGAGCAAACGGTTCTCAGGGAATGCGATTGCTGTATTGAAGCCAAAAAATGTTGGTGAGGTCGCCTCCTTAGTTTCATTATGTAATCAAAATAGAATACCAATTGTGCCGCAAGGTGGAAACACTGGGCTTTGTGGAGGCGCAACTCCTATGGATGAGCACCCATCAGTTGTGATTGTCACAACTAGACTCAATCAAATCCATGAAGTTAATCTTGAAAACTCTACGATTACTCTTGATTCTGGAGTGCTGCTAGCTAGTGCCCAGGAGGCTGCAAAACAATCAGGAAAGTTATTTCCTTTAAGTCTAGCATCCGAGGGGAGTTGCACTATTGGCGGAAACTTATCCACTAACGCAGGAGGAGTTCAAGTTCTTCGTTATGGGAATATGCGCGACCTTACCCTGGGTCTTGAGGTAGTTACACCATCCGGGGAAATATTCAATGGATTACGCGGACTGAGAAAAGATAATACGGGGTATTCTTTGAAAGATATCTATGTTGGCTCTGAAGGGACGCTTGGAATCATTACCGCTGCAACACTAAAGCTATTTTCATTGCCTCGCTCAAAAGCTACCGCCCTAGTTGCACTTAAAGATGTCCAATCCAGTATCAAGCTCATTGAATTAATCAACCAGCATTGCAATGTAGATTTAACTGCATTTGAGATTATTTCATCTTCAGCGCTCACTCTTGTATCTACTGGAATAGAAAAATTATCCAGACTAATTAATGATCAATCCCATTGGACGGTACTAATTGAATTATCTAGTATGGAGGATGAAGAAAAATCGTATGCCCAGCTTGAGACTTTGCTTGAGAAAGCCTTTGGTATAGGGCTAATTAACGATGCTGTTTTATCTAAATCTCTCCAGCAGTCAAAAGATCTCTGGAGAATAAGGGAAGGCATATCAGAGGCGCAGTTTATCCTGGGGACAATCGTGAAGCATGATATTTCATTACCAATATCAGAACTTGCAAAATTTGTTGCGTCGACAGAAGTGAAATTGAGAAAATTTTGGCCTCATTTGCAAACAGTCATTTTTGGACATATTGGTGATGGCAATCTTCACTACAACATCGCTCCCATTACCCCAGAGCTTTCTGAAGATCTTGAAATAAGACGAAAAGATATCAATCAATTGGTTCATGATGAAGTATATAAATATTCTGGCTCATTTTCAGCTGAACATGGAATTGGGCAATTAAAACGAGATGAGCTATTAACAAGAAAAAATTCTATAGAACTGGAATTGATGAGAAGTATCAAAAGAGCTCTTGACCCGCATGGAATTATGAATCCAGGGAAAGTGCTCTAGCAGTGAATAGATATTAAAAGCAAACTGATCGTGAAATCTCACTACGAACTATAGGAGGGGAGCCGAGGATTGATAAAGCTACTGCTATCTAATCCAAAATACATAAAAATATAAGTCAAAGAAAAACCAC
>JBBAON010000043.1:0-7019 GCA_040401435.1 Candidatus Methylopumilus sp. | reverse complement strand
AGCGTGAGCCCCCGCTTTGTAACTGAAGCACTAGGTATGTTGCTGATTGCCCTGCTCGCCTTTGTGCTGACTAAGCAATCAAATGAAATTAACCAAGCTATTCCGATTGTGGGAGCACTCGCTTTAGCTTCACAGCGTTTACTACCAGTAATGCAGCTTGCTTACAGCGCCTGGACTGCAATACTCCGCAATCAATTCTCACTCAAAGACACGTTGGATTTTCTAGATCAGCCATTACCAGACTATGCCAATCAATTGCCCTCAGATCCGATTCCATTTAAAAAAGAAATCAATCTGAAGGATGTTTCTTTTCAGTACAGAGAAAACTCACCACTTATTCTGGATAAGCTTTCACTCACCATTCCTAAAGGTAGTCGAGTAGGTTTTATTGGAACCACTGGAGCCGGCAAGAGTACACTTTTAGATATATTAATGGGCTTGTTAAGGCCGAGTGCAGGCACTTTAGAAATTGATGGCCAAATCATTACAGAAGCGAATCATCGTGCTTGGCAAATGCATATTGCCCATGTGCCCCAAACGATCTTTTTGGCAGACTCTATGATTCAAGAAAATATTGCTTTTGGTATTCCAAAATATGAGATTGATCATCAGAGAGTTAAGCGCGTAGCGGCTCAGGCTCAGATCGCAAAGACTATCGAAAGCTTGCCTCAAGGCTATGAAACCTTTATTGGTGAGCGCGGTACACGCCTCTCCGGTGGCCAGCGACAACGTATCGGTATTGCTAGAGCGCTCTACAAGAATGCAGATATCTTGATTTTTGATGAGGCAACTAGCGCCTTAGACACAGAGACTGAAATTGCTGTAATGGAATCCATTCAAAAACTGGGATCCAATTACACCGTTCTAATGATTGCGCATCGCTTAAGTACTCTCAAGGACTGCTCAATACTCGTCAAACTAGATCACGGCATGATTGAAGCCATTGGCAGCTATGAAGAGCTTGCGTTGCCGATTATTGAATCTAAGTAATTCAGCCCTACAGATATCGTAAGTCTAATTAGCAGGCTTCCAAAAAGGCAGGTTATTAATAAAGTTCATTAGCAAATAAGCAAACGGCGCTGCGATAACAACAGCAAATACTCTTAAGCCATCAACTGTCAAAAATAACGCTGCATAGCTGATAGTCAAAGCAAATAGTCCTGAGATTATAAAGGCATATTTCCTCTGAATTAAAAAGTAGCCGGCAATTAAGAAATAAAGAGCTAAAAAGGGAATGCCTGGAGTAAGCCAGAATCCTGCGACAGTAGCTTCATAGCGCTCAAAAAAGAACAGATAGCCCTTACCTAATACCCAATCCAATCTACTTACCAGTTGATAGTTAAATAAGAAATACCAGCCAAGCAAAACAGCCCTACCAGTGAGAATGGCGGTAAGCGCAACACCGAGTAATTTTTTCTGAGAATGTATTCCTGCATTCGGCGAAAAATAAACCATGCCAGCCAAGCCAATAATACTGAGTGCAGCCATAGAGAAATGAGAGAGCATTGCCAAGACTAACAAGGCGAACATTGCGCCCAATCTCTTTTGAAAAACTGCTGATACCAATAGAAGAATTGTTAGGGGGTCAGGAAATCCCAAGATGTAATACTGTAAATATTCAAATGATAAGCCAAATAAAGCGATAAATAACAAGGTCTTAAGGAGATTTTGAAAATATCGTTGAGCAAAGATGGCAGTGATGGGCAAGATACAAATAGTCAATAAGCCACATAGCAGCTTATAAGTAATTAAAGTTTGCGTAGCACCAAAAATTTTTGTCACGAGCGGTAAAAGAATAGATTCTGCGTAATAAGCAGACTGTGGCTGAAATATTGTGCGCGAAAATTCCACAAACCATATGTAGGAATCAGAGTTGAGATCCGATTCCAGCCATGGATTACGCATAAATAAAAATAAACTCAAACAAGAGCTCACACTCAGCAAAACAAAATATGTGAGCAATTCCTGCCTTGATAGATTGGATGGCGCATTAGATGGCATGTTCAATCAAAAGCCCAATGAAAATTAATTGAGGACCGATTGTTGGAAAAATGCAGTGAAAGCCGGCAACGGAATATTCATTAAGAACACCATCAAGATAAGACAAACGAACGAAGCCGCCATCAAAGGAGTTTCTTTCCATAGCTTCTCCGGTGCTTGAGCGCTTCCGTCTTCCTTAAAGGCTAAATTAAGGTACATGGCCATAATGAATGCTATCAAAGGGAAAGATAAAATCAACTCTAGGCGATAGCGCATTACAAAAGCGCCAAAGAACAACATAGAAGTAGCCGCATAAAACATGATTGAGACCAGCAAGTTTTGCTCGGTATAGTAACCAAATGATTTCCGGTATTGCTTTGCAGAGATATTTCTCGAAATATCCCGCATTTCAGCAAAACGCTTAATAGCCATTAAATAGGCTCCTATCATCCAATAAGAAATCAGTAGCGAAACAGGGATCTGAAATGGTGGAGAAACTATATACCAACCCACTAACAAGCGAATAGGATTGTTAATAGATTCAACGAGCACGTCAATATAAGGTAGATCCTTGGCTCGAACTGGTGGAATGTTATAAACGCAACCCATAACCCATAACCAGAGCAATACCCAAACCAAAGCTTGAGAAACTAATGACGCTAGAGCCAAACCGATCAACATCAGTACTATCCATTGAACATATCCCCATTTGATATGCACTCGACCCGCAGGGGTTGGACGTTGGCACTTAGTAGGATGCAAAGCATCAAATGGGGCATCCAAGATTTCATTAATGACATAATTACTTGATGCCACTAATCCTGCAGCCAAAAACCCAATTACTATTGAAATGAATAACCCTGGAGTAATGCTTTGGGGATAAATGCTGATGGCGATTAATAAGCCTGGAAGAATAAAGACATTTTTGATCCAGTGATCAAAGCGGCAGATCTCGAGATGTCCTCGTAGGTAATCTGGTTTTGCTTGCTTATTTACCGACAAAATGGCCCCCAATTTGAATTCACTAGCCATCTGTTCAATAGCTATCGATATTGTAATAGCCTAAAATGCCAAAAATACGATCTCTATGGATTTGAAGCTAAGCATACCGATGCAGCCCCTCTGGAAAAAGACCTCTACTTTTGTTGCCTGGCCACTTCTATTGCTATTTATAGCGGGTGCATATGCCCCTTTATTACTGAAGGGCGGGATTATTGCCGATGATTGGGGTGATATTGCTCAAAATCTCATATGTAATGGATTTTTTGAATGTTATAGATCTTGGTTCCCATTATTCTCAAATCGTCCACTAGCTCCACTACCAATCACGACTACTACATTGCTATTTGGAATAAATACTAGCTGGTACTTAATTTTTAATACGGCTATATATCTAGCCGCTATCTTTACTACGGCCAGCGCTATTGGGAAATTACTCAATCCTTTTGCCAGAATTGTTTTCATTGTTCTAGCAAGCACTCCCATTATCGCAATGCCTATTGTGGTTTCGCCAATTAATCAATCAACAGCAACATTTGCCTTCCTTTTCTGGGCCTTATCGTTGATGGCGCTGAAATCCTATTGCAGCAGGAAAAGTTTACTTAGCTATGTGGCAACCTACTTACTTCTCCTTGCTAGCCTTCTGACCTATGAGGTCATGCTACCTCTACTAGTTTTGAGCGCAGCATTTCCTTTTGCCCTGGATTCAAAAAATCTTACTGCAAAGCCTTTTCAATATTTCCTTAAGTATATTGCTCCAATTATTTTTGTTTTGGGGGTAGTACTAGTTTGGCAAAAAATATTAGCGCCACTAATTTTTTCAACTGTGCACTCTAGGCTTGCATTTGATCCGAACAATATTGGATTGTTCTTTCTCAATTGGCTAAATGTCTTCCTTGTTGCCCTACCTCAACTTCTACTCAAGTCATTCAAAAGAGCGGATCTATACGCATATGCCATTTCAACCGTCTTAGCTTTGGGCTTATTTCTTTCCTGGGCAAAGCAAATAAGCTCAAAATTTAATGGTCAACCCAGTTTAAAAAACAACCTGAAAACTGTACTTGTCTTTTTCTTATGTTTTTTAGCATCCTCTTTAATATTCATTCTTTCGGGTGCTTATGCTGAAATTGGCGGAAATGATGCTCGCGCGCTTTCATCCAGCTGGATTTGCTTAGCGCTATTATTTGCCAGCATTATTAATCTTTTCTCCAAGCAAATATTGGCGCTAGTAATTGCAACATTTTTTACCTGCGTTTCATATATATCATTTGGAGTACAAAGAGATAACTACATCCGATCTTGGCAACTTCAAACGACCATTCTGAAGGATGTTCTTGGGAAAATTAGTTCTGAAAGTGTACCTAACGGTACAACAATCATTGGGAATGTTCCTGGTTATTTGCCCAATAACTTCAACAATGAAATTGTATTCACTCAACCGTGGGATTTTGGTGCAGCACTATCACTTTATACCAACAGAAAAATTGTTGGCGGCGCAGTACTAGATACTAGGGCAAGTAATTTTAGTAAGCCACTTCAGCTATCTGATGGGACACTCACCATTGATCGCTGGTGGAAAACTAATATAAATGGTCTCTGGTTTTATGATTATGAAGCCACCACTCAGAGCGGGACTCTAAAAAGAATTTCGGATCTAGACTCTTTAAAGAAATTACTTGTCTCTCTTGGATATTTGGGCGAGTTTCAAACCCGCTCATATGTCACTACAAATTCACCTATTCAATTCTCCATCGATTGGCTTGATCGTAGTAAATACATCCTCTCTGGATGGGGAGACAGAGAGGGCTGGGGTGGAATTTGGTCAACGCAAAATCGTGCAACTATCAAGTTACCGATACCAGAGAGGGGCGCAAAGTCGATCACCTTCAATATCAATGCGTTTGTAACCCCAACCCATCCAAAGCAAGAGGTATTAGTTTTTATTAATGGCAAGCAGCAAGGGAAGGTCGTTTTGAATAAATTTGAGGGAAATGAAATATCAATTCCGCTTCCTAACCTACCTAATAAAGACTTACTAATCAGGATTGATTTTGAACTTCCAGATGCAGTAAGTCCTAAAGCGCTCAATCTTGGAAATGATGATCGAAAATTAGGTATTGGCTTAAAAAGTGCTACTTTTCACTAACACCAGGATCACAGAAAAATAACTGGCTCAATACTAGTCCTGATGAAGAGAAAGGTAAGCTCACTTTTTCTTCATGAAGTAACTTACAAGTAGACAATGGTAATAAGTCAGTACGATCTCTAATTAGCCATGAAAATACAAATGGTTCCTTCAGGTTGGCAAAATTTTCATACCCCCCAACACAAGGATATTTAGATTGGTCTAACCCTGTCCATAGGTGAGCAGGGGTAACTACCGCACAATTAGCGCGCAAATGGCTAAGATCTTGTTGGTTTAACCACGCTGAAGTGCGGCCAATTGAGAGCCCTAAATAATCCTTCTCATACTTTGAGCCCACCTCCATTTGGCGAGAAACTTCATTTATATAGACATATGAATATGGATAAAGAGCGACATTATCAACAATGAATAATATGGATGTCACTACTAAAGCGATACTTAAAAACTTTTTGGAAATATAGTAGAGACTAGTCAAACCAAGAATATAAATTAGAGGAAATATAAATAATATCTGTCGCAGCTCGTTATATAAACCTGCTTTCATAATGAGTAATACTAGAAAAATTAATACAACACTCAGAAATAGGCCAATGAAATTCAATAATGACAATCCTGATGGATAGTCTTTTACCTTTCTTAGCGCGTAATAAAAAGTTAAGGGAAATGCTATCAAACCCATGATCACGACAATAGGCAGCTTAATGAGTAGCCACGCAGGTATATAAAAGTAAGTACTTTGTTTTGGCGGTAAAAATCTACCTGCCGTTAAAGTATCGCCGTCCCATGGGTGCTGGCTCATATATTGAATGGCATTGAATACCTCTAATGGGTTATGCCAAAAGACTGGATATAGAGTAAAAACTCCTACAGCCAAAGGTAAAACAAAGGCCGCTAGTTGTCTCATACTAAGAATTTGCTGTAGCCTGCACTTTCCTATCAAAAGATATACAAGAAAAAATGCCGCATATTCAATAAAAATAAGTAAACCTGAAATACGAATAGATAGGAGCCAAGCAGTTCCCAGTCCAAGTAAGAAAAATTGTAATAACGCTTGCTTCTTGCTACACGAAAAATTCTCATACCAAAGTTGTAATATTTTTAGGTAAACATTGGTACACAAAAGCCAAGCAAATAAGAAAGGAATATCCTTTACATTTACGAAGGCATGGCCAAGAAGATATGGCCATAGTAAATACACCATCATGCCAATTCGAGACATTGCAAGATTGTTGATTAACTTCTCAAGAATCGATTTAACAACTAGCCCTGAAAGAATAAAGGCTGCAAATACAGAAAGATGGGTAAAGAGAATTTCAGATGGGTTAGCACTAAAAGAAAAAATATGGCTATTTACCCAAAGCGCAATCATTGCGATTACATTTGAAATTAAATGAAAACCAATCCCATAATAACGATCACCATAATTCAATAAAGATAGGTACTCAGCAGAGCTTCCACCTAAAAGCCCCTTAACTGCAGTGATATTTACTAGTAAGGTCTGGTTTTCGGCATACTCATCCCAGGAGATGCCAGCATTAAGGCAGCCCCATATGCCCAGGGGAATATATATTACAAAAAATAATCGCTCAAAGGCTTTCATGGGAGCCAAGATTCCTAAAATAATCTAAGTTCAATATATGACACATCTAATAGCCTGTATATTTACCTCATTCAAGGCCTTAAAATACCACTTCTATGTCTTTAAGCAGACTCCACCAAACATTCCTTGATTCTAAAACTCTCAATTACAAAGTTTGGGTCGGAATATTCTTTGGTGTATTTCTAGCTCTTGGCTTAATTACCTTTAGAGATTATGGCGTATCGGCTGATGAGATGACCCAACGCTCCATCGGCCTGACCTCTCTTGCCTATCTAGCCAATCTGTTTAATATTC
>JBBAON010000042.1:0-7030 GCA_040401435.1 Candidatus Methylopumilus sp. | reverse complement strand
GTATTCGATGATCGTATGGCGATGGATTTTTCATCAAAGGCAAAAACAATTGGTGAATGCGAAGCATGTTCTGTGCCAACCAAGATCTACGTAAACTGTTCAAATATTGCTTGCCATAAGCTGGTTTTACTCTGCAAACCATGTGCCGCAAAAGATAGATCAAATGGCTGCGAGCATGACTTATCGAAAAAACGCGATACCTCACTAATTGGTTAATATTCATAGACTAACGGCGCGAATAGTGAGCAAAAACTATTTCTTAAATTAAGAAGGAGATTTTGTTGCTACTGGCTTTGGGCTTGTTGAATCAGCTGGTTTTGGCTTTGGCTTTGGTGTTTGTATTGGTTTTACCGGTGGAGTTGGCATCGGTGCAGGAGTTGGTTTAGTTGGCTTCATTCCTGGTTTGACTACAGCTTCAAGTGCAGCATTTCGCGCAGCAATTGCTAAATCCAATTCAATTTTTCCAGCAGCGTTAGCCGCTTTTTTATCTTTTGCAGTGACTGCAGCAGTAACAGCAGCAATAGTTCGAGCTTGGATTGCATCAGCATCACTTTTGAATTTAGTAGCAATGTCCTTGCGTGCTTGCTCTGCAGCTTTTACTGCTGTGTTCCAGTTTTGCATTGCTGTCTTAAAGTTCTCTTGCTCCGCTTTTAATGCAATGTTCCAATTTGCCAGCGCAGTTTTATACTGCGCAAACGCTAATTGGTAGTCGCTCTGAGCATCAGCTAGCGCGGTATTTGTCGAAGCAAGAAGCGAAGTCGCAACAAGTGCGATTAATACGAGGCGCTTTTTCATCTTCGACCTTTCTATAACCCGTCCCTGGGATGAGTTAAGGATGCGGGATAACTTTGTGAAATCCGTGTGAATCTTATTGATTTCACGAATGAAATGGGTGAACTCGCCTGCCTGCCCTACCCATTGAGTGCTTAACGAACTAGCCTTACCAACATGTCTGAACGGCCAAAAGTCTTAGTAATCGATGACGAGCCAGGGGTCCGCGATCTAATTAGTGAAGCACTTAGCCTCGCTGGGATTACCGCAGTGTCAGCAGCCGATGGCCTCGAGGCGCTCTCGTTCCTGCGCCGAGAAAAATTTGATCTGCTAATTCTGGATATCAATATGCCGAAGCTAGATGGCTTAGCTTTGCTCGAAAAATTACGCTCTGAAGGTGCATCAGTGCCGGTTCTGATGCTCAGCGCTCGTGCCGACAAAACTGACATTAATCAAGGTTTACGAATTGGCGCCGATGATTACTTAACTAAACCTTTTAGTATCGAAGAATTGGTATTGCGCGTGAAAGCAATCATGCGCCGAAGTAAAGGTGAAGTTGCCGAAGTCAAAGTACTAACCTGCGGGCCTATCTCAATGGATTTTTCAAAGTATTCAGTTAAGTTCAATGATCAAGCGATAGATCTATCCCCCACCGAGTTCAAACTTCTAGAGCAATTAATTCTAAATCGCGGAAATGTAGTAACTAAAGAAACTCTGCTCTCCGAAGTGTGGGAAATAGATTTCAAAAGTAGCTCTACCGTGGTTGATACCTATATTTCTTATTTACGTAAAAAACTGCACATCGATGGCTTTGATGGAATTAAGACAGTACGTGGTATCGGTTTTCAGATTGTCGCTGATTAATGAAGTTGCAAACTCGCCTTACCGCACTCGTATCAGCGATTATTATTTTGATTTCAGCCGCAATTGGTCTATTTGCAATCAGTATCACCGAAAACAGCGAAATTGGCCGAGTCGATTCAATTCTTTCTACAACTGTGAATCAGTTAGTTGAAACCAAGGATGAACCACTTTCCCTTGCCTTGCTTTTGGCAGATCAAAGTGACCTGAAATTTACAGTTTCATATATCTCTGCGGCTCGTGAAATAACCGCGCTTAATCAAAGCTCTGGCGATCTAGACGGCGTGCCAACTGACCAAGATTTATCAGCAGCTAGAAATGAGGGTTTAACGCTAGCTATCGATGGCGTAACTCGCATTAGAGCAATTGCGTTGCCAGATGACGAATTCTTGGTTCTCTCAGTTTCACTAGTTGATATCAAGACGGCCAAAAGCCAAAATATCCGATACTTATTCCTCTTCACGCTCGCAATGGTTCTCCTTGGAATCGCGGTTTCAAATTATCTATTCCGTCGTGACAATGAGTTAAATGAAGTTGTTAACTCACTACAGAAAAATCAAGACAGTATGCGTGAATTTCTCGGAGATGCCTCGCATGAACTGCGAACCCCGCTGACTGTAATTAAGGGTTATGTAGAGTTGTTGAGTAAAAACAAGACGCAAGCGCCCGAAATTAGGTCTGGTCACTACGACCGAGTTGGTCATGAAATTGAGCGAATGCAAGCTTTAATCAACGATTTGCTTTTAATTGCTGAACTAGAAGATCAAACACCAGTTGCACCTGAGATCATTAATTTCTCACGCGAAGTTGCGCATTTAAGCAATGACTTAAAGACCTTGCAAACTATGCGTCCAATTGAGACCAAAATTGAGCCCGGAATTCTGGTTAACATCTCTCAGAATTACGCGCAGCAGATGCTGGCCAATATATTTGCAAATCTTCGACGACATACCCCGGAGGACTCACAAGTTCTTATTGTTTTAGCTACGGCCGGCAATAAGGCGGTCTTGACTATTTCTGACGCAGGACCTGGTTTACCTGACGAGGTTTACAAGTCTGGCATCCAATATTTCCAAAGGTTTGATCGTTCACGATCACGCGAATCAGGTGGCAGTGGCTTAGGTATGACAATTATGAAACGAATAATAGAAAATGCCAGCGGTTCTATCGGACTTAGCAAAAGTGAATTCGGCGGCTTAAAGATTGAGATTATTCTGCCAATTAGTCGTGACTAAACTGACTATCTAAGTGTTAGCTAATTACCCCAGTTGCCAGCAATACCAATAAGAGTGAGCCAAGCCCAATTCGATAAATGATAAATGGCGCAAAGCTCTTAGTAGAAACAAACTTAAGTAACCAAGCAATTACCGCATAGCCAATTACAAAAGCTATTCCGGTTGCTATTAGCGTTTCGGATACCGTGAAAACACTAGTTTCGCTGCCGCCTCCGATGGCGCCCTTAAGTTCGTAAAGTCCGCTACCAAATACCGCTGGCAGAGCTAACAAGAACGAATAGCGAAGGGCTGCTTGGCGGCTGTAGCCAAGGAACCTACCCATTGCAATTGTGGCACCTGATCTAGATACACCTGGCACCAGCGCTAGCGATTGCGCAATTCCATATAGCAAGCCATCGCGCACACTTAGATTTGATAGATCGCGCTGGCTATTTCCATATTTATCTGCGATGCCCAGAATTACACCAAAGATGATCAAAGTACTAGCGATTAACCAAAGTGAACGAAAATCATTGCTAATGACATCTTTACCAAGGTAGCCCAATACGCCAATTGGCAAACTTCCAACAATTATTAGCCAACCCATACGGGCATCTGATTTTTCACTTGCAGTCAATGTAGAACTCTTGGTTATTTGACGAAACCAAGCCGAAATAATCTTCTTGATATCGTTGCGAAAGAAAATTAAAACCGCGAGCTCAGTGCCAATTTGGGTGATTGCCGTGAATCGAGCACCTGGATCTTCGGCAGTCCCGAATAGTGCGCCTGCGATGCGGATATGTGCACTAGATGAAATCGGTAAGAACTCAGTTAAACCTTGGAGGGCACCAAGAAATATTGCTTCGAACAAGGCAGCTCCTATTGATAGTCTGAATTAGAACCCTATCTTATCGAGGGATCTACTCTAAACTCTGGAACTATGAATGAATACGAGGCAGAGGTTCAAGAGCGCTGGGGCAATACCGACCAATATCGCGAATCTGCCAACCGCACCTCTCAGTACACACATGCTGATTTTGCTGCAGCCAAAGTTGATCAAGAGGCAGTAACTGAAAGGTTTGCAACCGCATTTGGAAACGGCGTTGATTGCAGCTCAGTTGAAGTACAAGAAATTGTCCTGGCTCACCGCGCCGCAATCTCAAAATGGTTTTATAATTGCTCAATTGAAATGCAGAAGAACTTGGCTCTGATGTATGTCGGCGATGAACGTTTTAAGAAATATTACGATGGCCGAGTTCGCGAAGGTAATCATTGAACTTATCGATCTCAACCATTTCAGCAGGGGTGCCTGAATTAGATAGGTAATCAATTACCGAGATTAAAAATTTCATGCGCAGATCATACAAGACCGCTAAAAGTGCTGTATTTAAAGGCTGGAACCTCTACTTAGTCTTAAAAGAATCCACTCGATAGCTAATTGCGACCCACTTGGCACCTTGAGCAGCCTTTGGTGCTTTAGTTGATGGGTAAATAACTATCTTTGTAATAACAGTTGACTTAGCTTTCTTAATCATTTTGCAGACAGCCGTGGCCTGCGTAGTTGCCAGAGCTTTTGCTTTAGCCAGCGTGGTGTTCTTGGTGTAGTAGTAACCAATACAGGTCACGACCGCCTTGCTCTTAAGCGTCGAGATGTACTTCTTTAGATAAGCATTGTCATAAGCACTCAAAGTTAACTTTGACGAGATTGAATAGAGTGAGATCTTAGGAACGATCTTCTTGGCAGCAAGTGCTGCTGCGGCTGCTGCATCTTCAAGCGCTTTCTTTTCTGCTGCGGCCTTTAGATCAGCATCAGCCTTCTCTTGTGCCGCCTTTAACTCTGCCGCAATGCGTGCATCTTCGGCAGCCTTATCTTGGGCAGCCTTTAATTCTGCAGCAGCTTTTGCTTGAGCATCTGTAAGCTCCTTGGCTGCCTTAAGGGCTTCAGCTGCTGCGGCTTCGGCCGCTGCTCTTTCTTGGGCAGCCTTTAATTCTGCGGCAGCTTTTGCGGCTGCGGCGGCTTTCTCTGCAGCCGCCTTAGTAGCCGCTAGAGCTTCCTCTAACACTTTCTTATCAGCGACGGCCTTAGCATCTTCTTGCGTTTTCTTTTCAGCTGCAGCTTTCGCATCAATTGCAGCTTGCACAGCGGCTATTTCTTCAGCGGTGTAAGCGATCATGAAATCGATAGTCCGTGATGCGTTACCACCCGAAGCAGAGCGGAAATCAAGTTTGGCTGTGTAGGTCTTGCTTCGAACAATGTTTCTCAACTCACCAGTCCAAGAGATGGTGTACGCGCCATAGTTATATGGGTCTGGATAGATATTTGAATCACCCGTAAAGAGCACTGCTTCGATATTCGAACCGACCCAAACTAACTTGCCGCCATCTCTTGTCGCATTTGCAACAAAGGTCAGCGAGGTAATAACTGGCAGAGTTGCAACAACTGGAACTGGATTAACAGTTGGGTTTGTTGAACCTGAAGTAACTGATCCTGAACCAGAAGAAGAAGTAGATGAGGACGAAGAGTTTGATGGCACAGAAGGTGCTGGTGGTGGTGGTGGCGGTGTAGGTGCACTCAAAGTTAGTGGCGCTGATGCACTACTTGCCGCACCAGTTCCAATTCCGTTAGTTGCTTTGACTGTGAATGTGTAAGCAGTTCCAATTACCAAGCCGGTCATAACGCAACTTGTTGCACTTGTTGTCGTACAAGTCTGTGTGGCATTTGATCGTGCGGTGTAACCGATAATCGCAGATCCACCATTACCTATAGGTGCAGTCCATGAAATGGTTGCAGAAGTATTATCAATTGCAGTTGCAGTCACGCCAGTTGGTGCATCGGGTGCGACCATGGCTACTACAACAACTGGATCCTTTGAAATAGAGACCTGAACCTGGCCATCAATTTGCGCAACTCCCAAGATTTCTGGCTGGTTAGCTACTAAGCCATAAACCTTTGATCCGGCAGTGATACTTGAATTGGTAACGGTCATAACGATTGGTTTACCAGCAACCGTATCTGGCACGGTGCCATCGGGCGCAACCCACGCAATAATCAAAGAGAGAATTGGTGTTGCCGTAGTTTGCAGAAGTGAGCTAACTCGAGTTGTCGACTCTTCTAAATAAGCAGTAATTACTGTGCCATCAGGAAGGGCACCTGCGGTGTAAGCAACAGTTGCCTTGCTGCCATTGCTGCCCGCAGTAAATCCAGTATCAAGGCCATCTCGAACTGTTAACTGTGCAATCAGCGTTGCCGGCCCCATGCCATATAGAGATCCTTGAAGCCAGCGCGCATAAGCGGTAACTGAAACAGTAGGTGAATAGTTTGCACCGGCGTCGCCAAGTAAAAATCCGCCTGAGGCTTGTGAGTACCAACCGTTAAACACATAGTAAGTTCGACTTGCCGAAGGTAAAGTTAATGGCGTTGGTACGTTATAAGTAACTGAATCTGAGGCCCTTCCGACTGTTCCACCATTGCCGTTATATGTAACAGTGAATATCTGAGCAACCCACTGTGCATACAACGTTGCATCAGCTGTTGGCGTATAAGGGCTGCTCAATGAAATTAGCGTTCCGCCAGTTTCCGTAATCGACCAACCTTGTAAGTTGTAATTAGCTCTAGTAGCACTTGGCAGAAGCGTTGATTGGCCAATTGTCACAGTAGCTGTTGCGCTATCACTAACGCCGATACCGGCATTAAAGGTTAAGCGATATACCGAAGTGACCCAGACTGCGTGCATCATGATGTTTCCACTTGGTGCAAATGAAGCACTAACTGGTGCTGTCGCAGTAGGCGTTGTTGCCCAGCCTAGGAAATTGAATTCAAAGCGAGAAGGGCCCGATGCTGGCAATGTTGCTGGGCCAGTTCCGTAAGTGTAATTCTGCGCGGCAATTGGTGTTCCGGTACCACCATTAAAGTTATATGAAATCTGATAAACCTGTGGCGTCCAGATTGCCTGCAGAATGACGTTGCTAATTCCAACCTGATAATCAGCACCTGGGTTGTAATTATTCGTTCCATCGCTCCAGTGCTCGAAGTCATAACCCACCTTTGAAGGCGCAGCTGCAACTGTAAAGATCTGACCGATTGTCTTATTTGTCTGCGTTGGAGATGTATTTCCGCCATTTACATCGTAAGTAATGGTGTAAGACCTCGCGGTCCATTGTGCATATAACAAGTAGTGGTTCGC
>JBBAON010000041.1:0-7288 GCA_040401435.1 Candidatus Methylopumilus sp. | reverse complement strand
TTATTTACAATTATTTTTATATTTGTTGTAAACTAGTGTTTCTTAATACAAAGGAGTAAATATGGAAATCCCCAACAATTTTAACAAACTGCTGATTGAGTTTAAGACAGTCAAGGGCATTGCCTACGCCTTGTCTGTCTCTGAGAGCATTGTGTACCAATGGAAGAATAAGGGCATCCCCGTCAAATACCTCAAGGAAATAGCCCAATTAACTGATGGCAGACTTCAACCCTATGACTTGAGGCCTGATCTCTTGCCAAACTTTAATCGGGCTAAGTTGTATCAGAACCCTGTTAATGCTCAGGAAATTATGGGTGATGACGTTGGAAAAATGATACATACATGGAAGGAATCAGAATAATGGCGTTACACAGTCCTATATCCGCCTCGGCATTACCGAGAATCTTTGAGTGTCCAGCATCCTACAGGATGTCCATGGGGATGCCCAACAAGTCTAATCCTGCTGCACTCAGGGGTACGGCTATTCACTTAGTAGCAGAGCAATTGTTTGTAGGCGATCCAATTAATCCCCCAGCACCTGATGAGCAGGGTTTACAGATTGCTAAAGATTACGTCATCTATATTAGTAGTATTGAGGGCGAAAAGCACATTGAGATTGACCTAGCACCAGCCTTGCAAACAGTTCATCCTGATTGTGGTGGTCATGCCGACTGTATCGTTATTAATGATACTGAGCTGCATTGTATTGACCTCAAGACTGGCTCTGCAAGGGTATCGCCTAATTCTATACAACTCAAAATGTACTTGCTAGGAAGCTGGATTCATTTCGGCAGGCCCGATCTAAGACTCTTTGCGCATATTGTGCAGCCGTTTAACACGTCAATACCTGTAGAGTATTCTGTGCAAGACATCATTGAGTTTGAGAAGGAATTACTAGCAATCATTGAGCAGGCTACTGATCCGTTTGTGCAGCCAACACCGACTTATACAGCGTGTAAATACTGCAACGGCAAGACAGTTTGCCCAAGTATTAAGGACTTGGCTGTTAAGACAGCGCAGGCAGACTTTAACCTGCAAGCAGATATGCCTGATCTGCCGGAGCTGTTAGATACGGCAGAAATGTTAGAGGGGTGGATTAATTCTGTCAGGGAATCGGCTAAGGACTTACTCGGTTCAGGCGCATTTATTAAGGGCTGGGAATTATCTCAAGGTCGCAAGATGTCTAAAGTTCGTAATGAGACTGAGGTCATAGCCTACTTTGAGGGCAATCAACGCCTGTACGCACTTAAATCTTTGGCACAACTCAAGAGAGATGGTTTTGATGTGCCGTCAGATTTTATTGAAGAAAGTGTTTCTGCAAGTTCCCTGAAGCGTAGTAAGTAATGCTAAACTAATTTACCAAAGTAAAAAGCCACGACTGTCAATCATGGCTTTTTTTTGCAACCCTTTTACCTCTCACGTCTATGAATAATAACACAATTTCAGCTATTTTTACGATTTTCCATGATGTCAATGCATTTAAATCCCAGCAATATGAGTGGACTTGGGATGATTTTTGTAAGAAGGTAGAATCCCCCAAAATATACCCAACTAAAGAACAAATGCCCCTGATCAAGATGGCATCCTTTGGGGACAATAAGACTAGCAAGGGCAGCCTGCGCCATAACGATAATGTCATTGAAGTCTATGGCATCGAGGGCGACTATGATGCAGGGCAGGTCACGATGGAGGAGGCACAAGCCCGACTTATAAGGTACGGCATTGAGGCCTTACTTTACACGAGTCCAAGCTGGAAGAAAGAGTTTCCTAAGTGGCGTGTCATTTGTCCATTTAGTACGGCAAAGGAGCCAGAAGAACGGGCCCTACACCTAGCAATGCTTAATACGGCACTTGGGGGTATCTTAGCACCTGAGAGTTTTACGCTTTCACAATCTTACTTTATTGGCAGAACTGACGCGCCGTACCAAGTGATTCGGGTGCATGGCGAGTATATCGACTTTAAGGAGAATGACTGGCAGCCAACCTATAAGGCCTCCAAGACTATCATTGTGAATGAGACTGGTGAGGTAATTCGTTCTAAGCTGGACTTATCACACCTAGTCAGCAATATTCTTAGTGGCGAGCAATGGCATGACTCCCTGCGTGATCTTGCCTGTCATTATGTGGCTACAGGCGTTAAGCGTAACTCAGCCATTGAAATTTTAGAGGGCATGATGAATGTCATTACCCATCGTGATCAACGCTGGCATGATCGGTTTAACGATATTCCTAACTTGGTCAATAGTGCGTATGCAGCATTTGGCCTGCAAGAGTTTAAGCAAGAGATTGGTGTTGTCGTAAATAGTGATCCTGACCTTTTGCCTGATTTTATTATTGATAAGAACGGCAAGATTGATAAGACACAGGGCAATTTACTGAAGTTACTAAGTCAGTATGACCTTCGCTATGACAACTTTAGGGCTGCATCCATGATCACAATTGATGCAATGACAAGGCCAGTTGAGGATGAGGATTACACACGTATTCAGTACATTGCAGAGAAGATGGGATTTAAGGCGATGCCAAAGGAGATGGTTAGGGATAACGTACACATGCTGTGTATGAACCATCCGTATGACTCAGCGATTGAGTGGGGGAAGTCCCTGCAATGGGATGGCGTTGAACGCTGTAAGCACCTGCTACACACTTACTTTGGGGCTGAAGAAAATGCTTATACAACGGCTGCGTCTCTGTACATTGCGACAGCGATGGGGGGCAGGCTCATGGTAGCAGGGATTAAGGCTGACGCTGCTATTGTGCTAGTAGGTGAGCAGGGCGTGGGCAAGACGATGGCTATACAAGCATTATCCCCATTTGATGATAACTTTGTGGAGATTAGCTTACAGACTAGGGATGCTGACTTGTCTAGGCATTTAAGGGGGAAGCTCATTGGCGAGCTGGCTGAGTTATCTGGCTTACAGACTAAGGAAGCTGAAGATATTAAGGCTTGGATGTCTAGGACAACGGAAGAATGGACTCCGAAGTATATGGAGTTTACCAAGACGTTTAAGCGTAGGCTGACACTTTGGGGATCAACAAATAATTATGAGTTCTTGAGTGATCACACAGGTAATCGTAGGTGGCTGCCGATTGTTGTTAAAACTCCACAGGCACATTTAATTAAAAAAGATTGTTTGCAAATCTGGGCAGAGGCAATTTATTTGTTTGAGCAACATGGTGTTTTGTGGGAAGAAGCTCAAAAATTAGCTGATCCTGTGCGTGAAACATTCTTTAGTGAAGATCCATTGCAGGAATCTGTGGTGGAATATCTGGCCCAAAATGCACACTTTTCTAAGTTTAAGGGTCAAGAAATTTGGAGTGCAATTAATCCATTTAAGGAGTTTGACAAAAAAGCACAGAACCAAATTGGCAGAATTATGACCAAATTGGGGTACAAAAATAAGTCAATTAGGCAGCAAGTTAAGGTGGGTGATGCGGTACAAAGTCGTGTTACAAGAATGTTTACAAAAGATTAAAAGTTTGCTCTAAAAAATTGTAACGCAAAGGTTGCGTTACATTTTAAAGATGCGTTACAAAAAAAATCTTTTAAAATCAATGCTGTAACTCTTGTAACTCTTGTAACTCTTATATATAAAATAGAAGTAAATATATATATATATATATATGGGGACAACAATAGAAAAACATGCGTTACATGCGTTTCAGCGTTACACCATTTTTTTAAGGAGAAATTTATGTTGGATGATTTTTTAGCAATAGGATGTGTAAAAAGTGAAGAAGCGATAGATGACAGGGTGCAATGTTTGAATTGTCAAAATTTCCCACAATGGCCTCAGGCTCAAAAATGTTTAGCTGGTGAAACATTTTGGGATTTAAGTCTAAAAATGCGTTGTGTATCTTTTCAAGCAAATGAGAAAAATAATTTTTGGGATTAGATAAATTGTTTTATACTAGGCGTTAAATAGGAGATTTTTATGGAAAAATCTATGGCTTTGTTTCTGACTACGCTATTGCATAGTGGGACAAATGCACACTTAATGCATTGGTCAACAAAGTCCTATGCCCAGCACAAGACACTAGGCAAGTTTTACGAAAACATCATTGAGTTAACAGATCAATTGGCTGAAACTTATTTTGGCTGTTATGGTCAGATCACACAGTATCCTGATTCGTATCATATGCCTAAGGGCACACCAATCAGTTATTTAGAGTCACTACAGCGTTTTGTCAAGGATGCTAGAGGCGATCTTCCTGATGAGCCACAAATCTGTCAGCTGATTGACAATATTGCCCAGGAGATTGACACCACCATCTACTTATTACGTTTTAAAGGTTAATCATGCCATTAGATACTTCAGGATCACAAGAATCAGTCGGCAAAAACTATAAGACTGAGATGAAGGCTGGTAAGCCTAAAAAACAGGCTTTAGCTATTGCCTTAAGCGTAGAACGTGAAAATGCTAAAGGCGCAAGAAAAACGATGTTAGAACAAGCGTATGACAAGTATGCTCGGGAAAAAGAATGAGTCGGCAAGATGACATTCGTGCAGCTATAGATAAGCACGATAAACCCATTGCCAAAACAACTCAAGGCAAAGGTCGTCATTATCAATCAGTAGAAGAAGGTGCAGGTATGACAGCAGCAGGTAGAAAAGCATATAACACAAAGAATGATAGTAACTTACAAGCACCACAAAAATCAGGATCAAGGCACGATAGTTTCTGTGCAAGATCAAGTGGATGGAATGGTGAAAGAGGTTTGGCAGCACGAAAACGATGGAGTTGTTAATATGAAAGACGGACTTTACGCCAGTATCCACCGAAAAAGAGCTAGGATTAAGGCTGGCTCTGGTGAAAAGATGAACAAGGTAGGCTCAAAAGATGCGCCTACTGCTAAAGACTTTAAAGAATCTGCTAAGACTAGAAAAGATGTCATTGCAGAAAAGGTTAATAAATTATGAAAACAATCATGACTCCTATGAGTCGCAAATACAAAAAAGAAGATGCTATGCTTAGACCTGAGCATGAATCTACACTTGAGAAACAGCAAAGACTACGTTTAGAACGTAGGGCTGCTATTGCTGACAAACTTAAAGATTTGGATAAAGAGGTCAAATAGTAGTAGAATTAACTTATCTTAATCAACCACTTGGTTAAATATGCAAATTCAAGAAGTTGCGGTATCAACACTAATACCTTACGCTAAAAACAGCAGAACCCATGACGATGCACAGGTAGCACAAATTGCCGCCAGCATAAAAGAGTTTGGATTTAGAAATCCTATATTGGTAGACGGGGTAAGCGTAATTGCAGGGCATGGCAGATTACTTGCCGCCCAAAAGCTAAAACTAGACAAAGTACCTACGCTAGATTGTTCGGATATGACATCTAGCCAAAAGAAGGCTTACATCATTGCCGACAACAAAATAGCGTTAAATGCAGGGTGGGATAACGCCATGCTAACGATTGAATTGCAAGACCTAGAAGATGAAGGTTTTGACCTAACCCTTACTGGTTTTGATGATAAAGAGCTTGATGCTCTGTTAAATGTAATTGAAGGCACAGACGGGCTGACAGATGAAGATGCCATACCTAATGTACCAGACGAGCCTAAAACAAAGCTAGGGGACATCTACATATTAGGCAACCATAGACTTATGTGCGGTGATAGCACAAGCATTACGGATGTAGAGAAGTTGATGGATGGTCAAAAGGCTGATATGGTGTTTACCGACCCCCCCTATGGAATGAGTTATGGTGGGGGCAGGGCTGGGGCAATAGGTAGCAATGATGGCACAGTTAAAAAATTTGGCGTTATTAAGAACGATGACAAAACTGGTGATGACTTAATTCAGCTAATTAGGGATGCTTTGGTATCAGCTGTAGCTACAACTAAAGCTGGTGCATCATTTTATGTCTGTTTTCCATGGAGAACATATAGCGAATTTGAAGCAGCTATGAATCAATGTGGTTTAAAAACATCATCTTGCATAGTTTGGGATAAAAAATCCATTGGTTTAGGGCTATCAAATTACAGGCCACAACATGAGTTTATTTTTTACTCTAAAGGTGACGCTTGGTATGGCGATAAAGCTCAATCTGATATTTGGTACATGAGCAGGGGTGCTACAGGTAAATATGTACATCCTACGCAAAAGCCCGTAGAACTTGTAGAAAAGGCAATAAGCAATAGTAGTAAGTCAGGCGATGTCATTTTGGATGTATTTGGTGGTAGCGGTACAACCATGCTTGCTGCTGAAAAGAACGGCAGAATAGCATTCTTAATGGAACTTGACCCTAAATACTGCGATGTCATAGTTAAGCGTTGGGAAGATTTCACAGGCAAAAAGGCGGAACTTTCGTAGTTATAAAAGATGGCACAAGGAAAACTTCATAAACCGACGACAATTAGCAGAGATACTGCTAAAAGATTATCTGCATTGGGCTGTCCTCATGAGGATATTGCCATCAGGTTAAAGATTAGTCACGATACGCTGGTTAAATACTATAAAGAAGAACTAGACGAAGGCAGAATAGACGCTAACGCTGCTATTGCTGGCACTTTGTTTAGTCAGGCTAAAAAAGGCAATACTGCTGCTGCTATCTTTTGGTTAAAGACTAGAGCAAGATGGAAAGAAACTCAAGTTAATGAACATTCAGGCGTTGATGGTGGCGATATAAAACTATCTTGGGCAGATGAGTAAGCACATCAAGCTGAAGTATCGACCTAGAAGCGTATTTGAGGACTTCCATAAGCGTAAGCAACGATGGTCAATTATTGTGGCCCACAGGCGATGTGGTAAGACGGTGGCTTGCATCAACGATCTTATTGTTAGAGCATTACTAGAAAACAAAAAACATGGTCAATATGCATACATTTGCCCATATTACGCCCAATCTAAGGCAGTTGCTTGGCAATATTTAGAACGCTTTGCACAACCTGTATTAAGCAAGGCTAATCAGTCTGAGCTTTGGGTAGAGCTAATTAATGGCTCAAGAATTCGTTTATTTGGCGCTGATAATCCTGATGCCCTTCGGGGTTTATACTTAGATGGTGTTATTTTGGATGAATATGCCGACATGAAGCCTAGACTTTGGGGTGAAATCGTTAGGCCATTGCTTACCGATAGAAACGGTCTAAACGGCTATGAAACATGGGCGGTCTTTATTGGCACACCTAAAGGACATAATGCTTTTTACGATATTTATAACCAAGCACAAAAAAGTCCTAATTGGTATGTGAAAACATTAAGAGCCGACCAGACTAGCATATTACCATTAGCTGAATTACTCGATGCTCAACAGTCCATGTCCACTAATCAGTATGA
>JBBAON010000040.1:0-7725 GCA_040401435.1 Candidatus Methylopumilus sp. | reverse complement strand
CCCTTAGCTCACCTTAATTTTTTAAGCGGCGTCAATTGTTATGACATCGGTAGTAATCAGTATCGTAATCCCAATGACTCGATCGAGTTTCAATCAGTATCGCAGTCCCGATGACTCGGTCGAGCTTATATCAGTATCGTGGTCCTATTATGACCCGATCGAGTTTACATCAGCATCATAGTCCTATTATGACTTGATCGAGCTTATAACTACGGCCAATGACTCGATCGAGCATACATCTTGATTGTAGTTCGGATGGCTCGATGGAAGTTACATCACCAACGCAGTCAGGATTCCAACCTGGGTCGGGATTTGAACGTGGGGCCTTAGGGTACTCTACTTCGCGATCGCTGCGGCGAAGCCCCTATCTTTGTCTGACTATTTTTGGAGTTCTGATGACTCCCAATCAATGGTTATCCAATGTCAATGTGGACACCATATTCGACCACTTTATTGAATCACTTATATTTCTAATATATACTTTCCTTATCTCACATTTTAAAGTGTTGCATCATGAAGTTGAATGTACCTTACCATCGAGCCAAGGCACCAGTCACCGAGTGGACGAAGCGTTACCTGCACTCGAATGCCGCAGTGAGGGCATTGCTTTTGAGCAACTCTGCTGGGTTTTGCTATTTTGATAAGTGTGAGATGGTCCGTGCCGTTTATGGATGTGAATTAACCATTGATGACAACACTGGGCAGCTGATCGACATTGTGACAAGCTGTAGCCCGTATGAATGCATTGGGCTGAAGCTGAGTGACGCTGTTTTGAAGGTGATACCAGTCCTGTTCAAGAGCGATGGGGTACCAACATGGGCCATTTCAAGCCCTGCGGCTACCACACTTGATTTGGCGAATATGCAGCAGAATAACATCGATATAACAAGTCTGGGTTTGGGACACTTGGTGAAGATTGCTCTTGTACCGTTGGGCGTGGCCACCACCTTTCACACGGGTGAGCCCGTCGATAACCTTAACATGGCTGACCCGAATGACGTCAGCCTCCTGGCAGCTACTCATGGCTCGGCAGTATCGCATTGGGCTGAAACTGTCAACCATGCATTAAATAGGGCCAACTATGCCTTGGCCCGCCAAGTACTAGCGTTCCTTCAGACTACTGTGAATGAAGAGGCACTTCAACTTGGACCGAAGGCTGCAGAGTTTGCTAATCTTCATTGGGGATATGAGCCTACACTGCCGTCATTGAATATCACTAACTTGTCTCATCCATCCGAGTGGAAGGCGCTCCTCGATCGACTTGGTGGCCCAGAGAAGCCTGCTGTAACAACAGTGAGTGTTACTACTCCTTCTTCCCCATCAGTTATTACTATCTTGGATAGAGCGTCCGAAAAAGAGGAGGTCTTGTATAAGAACGGCCATTCGAAGAATACAGTCATCTATCTCAGTGCCACGATTAATGAAAAGGACCAGACGCTTGAAAATGTGGCGTTTGGAGACCCAACGGCCGCCTTGTTGACAATCATTGCACTGAAGACGGGAGAGGATAAGTCGGAAGGGATGGTATCTCTGTTCAACACCAATTGTAGACAGCAGAAGGCCAATCCTCTTAACGAGTTCAATATCAAGATCCAGAAACGCGATTGTGAAAATTATGACAAGATTATGGCTGCTGCCTTCTTGAGTGGCAATGTTTCTTCGACCAAGATGGATAGTATGAACAAAAGCTCCAACCAATCGGGTCTCAGTATTGTCCATTATGGCAAGCATAGCAAAGCTACTATCGAGGCACTACAGCAGGAAGGACAGCGTCAACTGCTAGAGGCTGCAATTGGGGAGTCAGAGGGTAACGCAGCCAAGAAGCGGACCACCTTTCATCCAGTGGATTTTTTCAGTAATGTGGGACAAGTTGCCTGCCTTTTGGCCAACTTCATGAACTGCGCCGAGGCAGCTTTCATTTGTCCAGTGGGCAAGCAGCCGGTATTGTACCAGGTTGCAGAACGTTATTTCAGGTTCTGTATCGACCCGAAGACTATTGAATGGAGTGAGAATAACCCCATGCCAGGCCTTTCTATGTTCCTGGTGAGTCAAATGGATGAACTGTATGCGAGTGGTTCCGAGATGGGAGGCAATTATATCAATCGGTTGGCCAAACAGACTAATAAGCCAGAAGATTTGGTTATTGACGGCTTCACGGCTACTACCATGAAAGTCTTGGATACACTTCGAGAGTTGATCAAGAAGAGGGATTGGAAAACCGCTTGGACGGAATTCCCCGCTTGGATTAAGAAGATGAAAGAGATTGCAGAGCCAGAAGCGGGGTCTCATACCAACGAAAGGTCAATTAGCCCCAATAAGCGCAAATACGACAAGGACAAGCCCAATGGTGACACTCCCCCAACCGGTGGCTCTAATGTTAGCTGGCGCGATACCACACCAGCTCGTGGTGGGGCCCCCCCTATTGTGCCCGGCCAAGCGACTCAACCTTCACAGCGCGGACGCCTTCGCGAAAGCGGAGATGGTGGAAGTTTTACCAGACCTCCCAGCCGGAATGGATGCTATCTCCTCATGGGCATGGACACTAAGCCTGAAATGGCACTCTGTCCAGAGGCTCGCTCGGAGTTCTGTGGTCACCATGCAGTGGTTCATAAAATGTGTGGCAATAATGAATGCAAGAAGGGCCACAAATGGTGGCATGAGTACAGTGAGGACTTGAAGGCGAAGCAGCTTCAGTATATGACTGCCAATCCAACAGTTGTGAAGTTTTCTCCAAAGGCAGCGGCAACAATTCGGGCATTGCCCAGTGGTATGGAACATTTGATTGGCGGTGAGAACTGAAACTGTCGTGAATAGGAATATGAAATTCTGTTATGCGTTGTGCAGTTTGGTTAGCTTTGGCTTATGCAATCTTTGTTTTAGCTCTTACGCCGCTGGCAGATACAGGCGTTATATCTACATCCACTGGTGATGCTGCTATTAGAATGTTCCACACTAACATTATGCTAGCAAATGTAACCATGTCAAAAATAATCTCCACTTGTCCTGCTCCATCATTGCCTACTACAATTCGCACCACTGTACCACAGCAAGCGCCGATGGGGGCTTCGCCTTGCGTCGCAAACCAGGCTGTGGCTGTACCTCGAGTAGCTATCACTAGAGGTGTGAGCAACGCTGCAGTAGCTCCACCTCCACCAACAAGGAGGCCAGTCTCTGCAGCGCAGAAGAAGAGAGGTAAGGATCCCCCGTTAGCTTGTGAATTGTATCGTGATTTTCCGCAGAATGTCATGCAGTACTATCAGACAGAGGGTGACTTTTCGAATGTGATTTTTTTCTTGGTAAAGGAAGGGTGGCTCGGCGAGCAGGATCTACACTCAGTTTCGATGATGCACCAGGATTTTAAGGACATGATAGAGTCAGTACCTGATCTGCTCGAGGTAGATTTCTCTAGCCTGCGCGACCCAGTGTTGGACTATGCTTCTCAGACCAAGATCGACCCTGATAGAGTCCGACTTATGACAGCATGCGCAGTGCACTACAATCTTGATATTGGTTTGGTAGTACGGTATTTGGGTGAAGAGTATACTGCCTCGTGGCGCAACATACCTGAGATCCTGGCGGCAGCCGAACCATACCTTTCAGATGAAGTGTACAATCATTTGCATAGAGTCCTGACGACTGGTTGTCCGGCAAATTTTAATTGGAATGAGCCAGCCAGTAATAAGCGTCGTGCCATTGCCATCGGTAATCTCCCATCGGTGAGCCAGTACGAGGAGATAGCGCAGAAAACAGTTACAAAAGAGGTTAGGAACAGTCATCTCTTACCACTTGCAAGATGGATTTGTACTTGCTCGGCACATGCCCGGCATACGCCACAGAACATCCTCGTCAAGCAAGGCAAGAAGCCTCGTCTCATTTGGGATGGGACAACCCGGCAATCCTGGCAGGATAGTACAATGAATATGATGACACCGATAGACGCCGAGCTGGCAGTTACCTTCGGTACCGCATTCCTCATGCTCTGTACTTGGATATGGAACCTGAGAATCTCATACCCAAATGAAGATATTCTCCTGGCTTTCGTTGACATATCATCATGTTTCCGCTTCCCGCGCATGGCAGCGGATTTGGCAGGGGCGTTTGGTTTTATTATTGGTACTTGCTTCTTTGCGGCCAATGCAGGGGTATTTGGCAGTGTCATCTCAGCTAGCTCATGGGAACCGTACAGGATCGCCATAGCAGCAATCGCCCAGGCATGTTTTATTTGTCACCACCTGATTTCAAAATACGCTGATCTTCTGAGTCTCATCCGTTTCGATGTTCCAGCACCAGCGAATACACAATTTGTACAAGCCCAACGGTGTTCACGGAATAATGGGGTGTTTGACCAGCACAACAATAGGCTACCTACCCCTCATAACATTTATGTCGATGATGACTTGCTGGCTGAAATTAGATCTCGCATGCCACAGGCCCTTGCATCGGCATTCGAGGCAATTTTTACAGTAATGGGTAGGCCAGAGCCAATCCGCCGGCCAATTGCAGTGGCGGTCGATAAGTTGATGGAGCTATTTGTTTCTTATATTCAGATCCTTTTGGGCCTGGAGATTAACACTCGGGCTATGACAGTTGGTATCTCACCTCAGTACCGGGCCGAAGTATTACACATATTACAGTCAACATGGCACAGTGGTCGTCAATCATTCACAGTCAAAGAGATGGAATTACTGGTTGGGAAGCTTGGGCGGATCGCTCAGGCTTTCCGGCCTTTATACTACCTAATGTCTCACCTCTACTCGTCATTGGCATATGCATTACGTGCAAATAAGGCGTACCTTGTGACAACTTCTAGACAGTTTAGGAAATTGGTGGATACATCTAAACGCACATTGACTGATAAGGACACTGATGACTGGCGGGAAATCACGTTTGCTGCAAGTCGGGTAGCAAGGCTATTTCATGGATGCAAACAGACATACCGCATTCCATCATCTTTGGCTGCTGAAATTGACTTCATCCGATCACTCATGGCAGACTCGAGCTTCGCCTTGTGTACACCAATTGGACATATCGTATCGCGTGATTTTACATACTCTATGTTTGCTGACTCCTGCAAATTATCAGGAGGAGGCTGGTGTACGGATTTAAGCTTCTGGTGGTACTTGGAATATCCGCAGGAGGTCATCCGCAAGGCACAGCTTAAGAATAACAAACATGGTGACTACATCTCAATTAACGCATTGGAAATGATGTGTGTGATTATCAACTATGCAGCGGCCATACACTTTTGTCATCTGGACGGTGTCGATATCAGTCATGCTCCAACCATTCTGAACTGGTGTGATAATACGTCAGCAGTCAGCTGGATCAACACTCGGTGTAAAGACAGCCTTGCTGGTCGGGCTCTAGGTCGCCTCTTTTGTGGTTTACTGATGGGTTCAACTATTGGTCTGTGTACGGATTGGATATCGACGACACAGAATGTTATTGCAGATGATGTCTCCCGTGTTAAACGTTCAGCTGAAGATGGAAAATATGATTTCTCTCAACTGCTTACTGATCACCCCTCCTTGCGTTCTTGTCGATTATTCCAGCCGTCGGAGCTCCTTCTTTCGATGTTTTGGGAGATATTGTTGACCAAAGGCTCTCCGGATGTACTGATGCTAAAGGAGTTAAAACCCGAGAATCTCGGCTCAGTAACTTCTTAGAATTCTTGAAGAATAATGATATTGATAATTATCTCGCAGTTGATCCAAAGTGGGTGGACACGGTTGTCAGTAGATACGTTGTGTATATAATGAACGGATACGGATGCACTAGTAAGTACATTGAGTCCAAGACCGTCAAAGAGTATCTCAAAGAAATCAACAAGCACTACACAGCCCATGGTCTGCCACCCCCTTGGGTGAATACAGCTAAAACCAAGACAGCTCGTCTTGTAAAGGACAAGCAAACTTTCGAAAAGGAGGCGAAGCGTCGGGAACCGCTTACGCAACCATGTATTGAAACTATGTTCGAATTAGCAGACCATTATGGCAATGACGAAGACTGCTTTGAATGCCTAATGAGAGATATGGTGGCCTTGGGTCGATATACCGGAAACCGCATTCAGGAATATGCCCAGGATAAGCCTCACGAGATCAAGTATTATCATACCCCGGATGGTGACGTGATGAGAGCTTTCTCAGTTAGCAACATATTATTTCGAGATGCTCATGGAATGCCCCTTGCGACGTCTGTAGCAATGGACACACCAGACCTAGTTGTGCAAGTAGGCACCCGCTATGATATACAAAAAAATAGAAATAATGGTCAGGTTCTATGGTACCATAGGGACACCCTGAACCAAAACTACTGTCCAGTTGTACGAGCATTGAGTCTGGTACGACGTGCAATAAGGCTTGGTCAATCTTCTTCTGATCCATTGTGTGTGTATTTGAAGAATGGTGTTAAGGTGTTCCTGACAGCAAACGATGTCACAAACTACTTTCGGTATACTATGAAGTTAGCTCACCCGACTATTACGGATGAAATGCTTGCATTAATATCAACACATTCATTGCGAGTGACAGCATGCATCCTCCTTGCAGAGGCTGGTAAACCCATTTACTTTATCAAGTTACGATTACGATGGAAAAGTAACTGTTTCGAGATATACCTACGAAATACCTCCCGTGTGGCTTTGCAGCACATGCAAGCGATTACTCCAGGAAACATTACTCAATCACACGGAACACACGTTCCTCTGACAAAAGAGAATCTAGATGTTTCACTAGAGGAAGAATTAGGTAATATCACTATTGGTGATTATGAATTAGAGGATGAGGATTAGATCCTCGTCCAGGAAATTTTCTTTTCTTTTTCTTTTTCTTTTCTTGCACTGCCTTAATGGCACATATATGGATGAAATTGATCACGAGAGCCTTGCTCTTCGTCCTTTTCCTGGCCCTCTCCGTACGGATTGGACAGCCATGACACGCAGATTCAAGATATTGGTCTGTATAGAGCAAACCTAGGGTACTATTATCACATTGAGAAATAGACCCATAGTGTTATTTTAGCCGATCGATCTGTACTTGGGAACAAGTATAGATCGAATTTGTCTTTCCTATGTAAATACGTAAAGCACAATTATGCTTGATTAATTGTTTCTTTAGTATTAATAGGTGTCTTTGCTCTATTTTTGCGTGATTCCAATTTCAGCCATTAAATGTGACAAACAAAGGTCAAGGCGCATAAAGGAAATCTATTGATTTTTGTCTATAAGACTTAAGAGCTTTGCTAGACAACATTCTAGCAGCGCGGTCTGTGGTCCAGACCGTTTGGAGTCAAGTTCCAAATTTCGAGAAATTTCTGTATGCGTAACTACGTACAATAGGAAAGCTAATAGCTTTACATTTCGCTTAGGTCCTGTTTCTCGGGTCATTTTATGTCTGTTTCCCGAGCGGTCACTATTTCACCCCTCGTCTCTATTTTTGCCAAAGATGGCCAGCTATACATATGTGCTCGGCTCTAAAGTATCCAAGCCATAGATTGCTAAATTTCATGTTTCGCCAGCGATCATCGCAAATTGGCGTTGTCCTCTCACGGGACCGACTTGTTGTACCTCTATCAACTCGTTCCTCATTGATTTTGATATCCAACTTGATCATCGACGCTTCATCGATATCGACGCTTATCAAGTTTTTTTCTTTCCCTCCCTCCTCACCCTGGGTCTGTATAGAGCAAACCTAGGGTACTATTATCACATTGAGAAATAGACCCATA
>JBBAON010000039.1:0-7870 GCA_040401435.1 Candidatus Methylopumilus sp. | reverse complement strand
GCCAGATCGCCGCGATAGCCCGATCGCTTAGTGCCAGTGTGGCAACCCGCAACACGGCGGACTATGAGGGCTGTGGAGTCGAAATTTTGAATCCGTGGCTGGTAGGTCTTCAGTAAGAGTGAGCCATGAGATAAATACCAAAGTACGTCGAAGAAGAATTAGCTTACCCCCTCAAAAGCCCCCCTGAAATCCCCAAGATCATCATTCGTCATCCCAACCTCAGGCGAAGTCGCCACAGTTTTCCACTGTGACACGGCCCAAGTGACTTTTCCCAAAATGTTTTGCGCATCTGTTTGACTGAGATTGAAACGCTCAGCTTGACCCATGAGCTGGGCTATTGAGGTTACGGGGCCAGTATCTTCAGTAAGCCATGTTTTTGACTCACGCTCTTTCTCTGGAAATGGATTGAGGTCGAACGCTGGGGCGAGTTTCCATTGGTTATCGCCTGCATATAAGAAGCCAATATTTTGAAGGTGGTCGTCAACGTTGTTGATTAAGAAATTAAATACGATTCGTCGCCATAACTGTTGGGCGTCTTGTATGTAGTTTTTGCATTTGCTGCGCATGACGTCAATCAACTCGGTGTAGTCATGCTCCTCATCACGTCTAGCTTGCAGTAATGTTGCGCCAGACATATAGGGAATTCTGCTTTGCGAAGGGCTTCTGTCAAACCTTTGTATCACTGCAACCGGTTGGTCATGCACCATCACTATGCGCGATTCGGCGCTGTCAATGCCTGCTAAATTTGCAAGTTGAAGCGCTAAAACTTCTCCTCGCGTGACGCTTCGCTCATCACCCACGCTGGGAAACTTGCCCAGCGCTAACATTTCTCCGGTGTCTAGCAATGTGCATTTAGGACGCATACCACCGAGCGAAGTGCCTCGTCCTTGGAGATATTGCAGGTCCTCACTTGTTTCTTGGCTTAGCTCAAAAGCGCGTGATGCTTGGAGTATTTTTTCGAGATCTAAGAGTGCAGGGTTTGTGCGAGCACCATCAGGCACGATGCGAAGAAACTTTCCTTGTTCGTTTTGTAGCCGAAGGGCGCCCATGCGGCTGAAATCGTCTACAGCTGCAAGGTAATCAATTTCTGTTAACGCACCAAGACTTGCGTCTTTAGCGCGCGCTTTGGCATGGGCTCTTGCAATCACACGTCTTCCCCATGCGTCTGGTTCTGTGTCTGCAAGCGCATGGAAAAAACATGAATCGTTTTGTGTGGGGGCTTTACGTAATTGGTAACCGGTTTGCCGGTTCAAGTCGGGCGACACATCAAAATAGGTGTCGCTTGAAAGCCATTCTTCGCTATAGGCAAATTGCGAGAACTCTCTTGCTCCATCTTTTGCGTAGACCAAACGCCCAATTGGCTTTTCACTTTTGCCAACACATACGTTCAAGTTGGATTTAGTCGCCATCAAAACGCCCCAGTTTCAAGCGTTACTTTTGACTTGCGAATACGTTTGGGTAATTTTTCGTCCATCAGCACCAGTCCAATGCTGTCTTGGGCGGTGTCTAGCAATTGGTCGAGTTTGTCTAATTCGCCAAAAATTTGGAGCGATCGCGCGACATGCACCAACGCTGTTCCAGGGTGGCCGGCCTCCATGCGACGCACCGTATTGATAGACGTGCCAATGCGCTGGGCGAGTTCAAGTTGGCTCAAATGCCGCCTTCGGCGCGCCAAAGAAATACCCTCACCTAAATGGATTAGGCTGCGACTGACTGGTAGCGGTATAGGGCTGAATGAAAGCATTTAAATATCCATAAATGAATTATTAAACAATTTAAAGATCTAAATATGAATTATTATATAAATATAGCGGGTTGTCTATCTTTTGACTCAAAAAATTCCCCAAGCTCACCCCCTGACCCCCCCACCCCCTAAAGTAACTCCTCCACCCCAAGGAGTCACCCCATGATCTACGCAGCCCTAGCTCTAGCCCTACAAATCATCCTAAAAAGCAAACGCTAGCCCCCGCGCATTCGCGCAACATGGCACCAAACCCCGCATGCCCAAATCCTTAAACCCTTTCGTCAAACCCCTCCTAATAGTCCTAGTACTCCTAGGCCTCCCCGTAGCCGCCCAATACCGCCCGTCCTTCAGCTCTGTCCGCGAAGTCACCTACATCCACGTCAACAAAGACGGCTCGTCGGTCACCCTCATGGAAGTGCAAAGAAAAATCGAGACGCAGCAGGGGATTGAGATGTTGGGGGAGCAGCGCATCACTTACAACAGCACTTTGGAGAACGTGGAGGTGCTCGAGGCTTACACGCTCTTGGCGGACGGGACGCGGGTGAATGTGGAGCCTGACAAAATCCGCACGCAAGACGATGTGGATGCGGATGGCTCGAACATTTATAGCGACTCCAAGGTCAAGCTCATCATCTTTCCTAAAGTGGAGGTGGGCGCTACCGTGTACTTCAAATCGCGCGCGGAGCAGCACACGCCGGACTTTCCTGGGCACTTCTATACCGAGAATTACTTCTCGCCGCACAGCAAATACAAGGGCGTTACTTTCAACCTCACGCACGACCCCGCCATCGCCATTGGCATCGACGCGCAGGGCATGAAGGGCGGCAAGGTCGAGCCACTGCCTACGGACCCCAAAGGCTCGGTGCGCTATAGCTTTACCTTTGAGCAAGACACCACATACCCCACCGAAGACTGGCGGCTAGACCTCGTGCACTTTGCTCCGCGCTTTGCGGCGAGTAGCTTTAAAACCTACGCCGAAGTAGGGCGCTCGTACCAAGAGCGGGCTTATCCCAAAACGCAGATCACACCAGACATCCAAGCGCCATAGCGCATATACATAAATTCTTATGAAATTGAATGCGGTACATTCAAATCAGTTTCTTGTAGCGTCTTCTGAATAACTAAATTACCGAATGATTCAAAAATAATATTGACTCAATGGATAAGCAAACCCTAGACTATTACGCACTAAATGCTAACGAAGTGGCAAAGCGTTACGAGACTTCCCCCAGTCCCTTAGCTCACCGTTTCTCTGACTCTTTTTTATCTGGTGGTCGCATACTAGATATAGGTTGCGGTTCAGGTAGAGACCTTGCGCAACTGAAAAATCAAGGCTTTGATCCCTTCGGTGTGGAGGGTACTGAGGAGTTTGTTCGATTAGCACAATCGCTTCATCCTGAACTTAAGAACAGAGTAGCGCATGGCCTTCTTCCAGACCTTGATGCACCATTTGGAGGAGAGTTTGATGGCGTACTTTGTTGTGCAGTTTTGATGCACATTGATTCTTCAGAATTATTTAATGCTGCGATTTCCATAAAGCGTTGTCTTAAGATCAATGGTCGTTTACTAATATCAGTTCCAGTAAAAAGATCAGATACAAGTGAGTTAGAGCGTGATCCAAACGGCAGGCTATTCAAAAAGTATCCATCTGCCTACTTGCGATTGATTTTTGAGCGACTAGGCTTTAGTCTCATGGATGAATGGTCTAACTCGGATGTAATGACCCGCCAAGGCATTGAATGGGTGTCTTTGCTGTTTCAACTGAAATCGGAAGCAAATACTAGACCTATAGATCAAATTGAGGGGATTCTTAATCACGATAAGAAGACAGCTACGTATAAGTTTGCTTTGTTTCGTGCACTTGCAGAAATTGCCACTCAAACCCCAAATAGCGTTAGCTGGCTAAGTAATGGAAAAGTGGCATTGCCCGTTAGCTACATAGCTGAGAAGTGGTTGCAGTACTACTGGCCACTAATTGAATCAAAAGTTTTTATGCCACAGATTAATGCAGAAGCACCAAACTCAGATAAGTGCATTAAATTCAGACGGAGCCTTACCGACCTTACCACCTTCTATGTAAAAGTTGGAGGTTACAGCGCTTTTCGAATTGAGCGTAATAAAGGTGTTTTGTCTTCGGATAAACAAAAGCTACTTAAGCAAGTGATGTCGGACATAGCTTCAGCCATAGTTAATGGACCGGTGCAGTATGCAGGGGGCGCTTTGATCACAGGACAAGTTTTTGCATATGACTCTGCGTCCAAGTGCGTCCTAATTCCAAACGACTTGTGGATTGAGTTAAGTCACCTAGGGTATTGGGTTAGTCAGGCTGTCATTCTCCAATGGGCAGAAAAAACTACTAACTTAGGCAAAGGTATTGATGTAGCTGAAGTGGTTGGGTTATTGCTAGATAAAGAAGACATTCGTAGCACCACCGAAGCAAGAAGGGTATTTTCTAAAGTGTCAACCTTAGAGTGTGTATGGACTGGCGTTAATTTAAAAGATAAGTTTGAAGTTGATCATGTAATTCCTTTTGACCTTTGGCATAACAACGATGCTTGGAATTTATTGCCTTCATCCAAAACTGCAAATGGTAGAAAGTCTAACAAGCTACCTTCCACAGAATTATTGAAGAAGCGAAAGGACTGCGTCATTGCTTATTGGGAATTACTTTTTGAGCTTGAGGAAATTAAGTTCAGGAAAGAGGCTGAAACACTTTTAGTTCTACCTGAAGCCAACTGGCAGAAATCCTTGTATGGTCAGATGTCTGCTGCCATTGAGATGACGGCATTGCAGCGCGGAGTTGGACGTTGGCCTATCCAGGCTAAAACGGGACTACTTTAAGCGACCGCAGCCGCAAAACTTGTGTATAGGTCCCCGGGTAAAGGACACTCTAATTTCCAAGTGATTGCCATCGGCATTTCAGACTCATGACGCACATAATTTGCAGCGCCTAGGAAATAAAAGGATCTTTCATCAGAGTTGACTCTAGAGAACAACATAATTTTTGATCCTTCTTTGACGTGATTTTGATATCTTTTGCCTGTATTGCTCCCGGCCCTTGTGGTAGCTTGGCTTTCCCAATGAATTAAGTCGCGGCTAATTGCATAGTCGCGGTAACGAGTCGTTGGCGAAAAATGACCGCTCGTCTTATCTAGTGTGAAAACCATCAAGTCTGCTTTTGCATTTTCTGCCCAAAGTACACCTTCTCGCCATGTGGGTGTTTTGGCTTTATCGCCTCTTCCAAAGGCCGCTAATATTTCAATACGCGTATAACGAGCGTGAATTGATATCGGTACATCTGGAATGGCTTCAAACGATGTAGCAAGATGAGAAATTTTTGTTGTTAAGAAATCGAAAAGAGCACTCAATTCTTTTAATACTTGAGGGTTTTGCCACAACAAAAGAATACATTCATCAAGGTACGCATTTTTGTCAACTACTTGATCTACAAGAGACGCAATGAGCATTCTTAAGTATTTTTTACCTTTGATAGATAAGTTATCCGGTGAAGGTGGCGAAGCAGAGTCAACTATATTTTTATAAGCAGCTAATCGATCAGGATCATCAACATGTAATAGTCTTCCGACTGCACGTAACAATGAATTTTCATTGGGACCTGTTACCAGTGTGCCAATACCAGCCTCTCGGCATAATTCCGTCCAACTCTTATTGCTGGTATATATATCCTCTAGATCTAGACCTGTTTCATTTAAGAATGCCTCAATTGAAACGTCATTAGTTGAAGTGGCTAGTAGTCTTAATTCTTCCACTTTGGCTTGCCACCTATTGGGAACAGATTGACGAATACTTTGCAAAACAATCTCACTAGCAACCCTATCTAGCTCCATGTGGCAACCGGCTGGCAGGTAGGGAAAGTTACCTTTTACTTGTTGCTCTAATTGCTTTCGAGTGCCCCCCAGAAGCGCACGAAGTTTTATGTCAAATCTAAAGTCTTGATTTTGCCTTCCAACAAAATCTAAAACTGTACAAATCGATTTACCGGAGTAATTTCTAAGGCCTCGCCCTAGTTGCTGTAAGAAGAGGGTGGGGCTCTGGGTAGGGCGTAGCAAGAGCAGGGTATCTACTGAAGGAACATCTACACCCTCATTAAATAAATCTACAGAGAAGATAACGTTCACATCTTTATTTGCCAGTTTCTTTAGTGCAGATTGACGCTCCTTGTCATCTGTATCAGACCAAATAGCTAATGCCTTAATGCCAACTTCATTGAAGCGTTTGGCCATAAATTGAGCATGAACGATGCTCACACAAAATCCTAGGGCTCTAATTTCCTTTATGTCACTAACTTTATTAATAATTTCCTTAATTACTTTTCTTACCCAAGAATCATTGCCAGTGTAGACATTTGTCAAAGCATCAATGTCATATCCAGTGCCGCGTCGAAACGGTAAATGAGATAGATCTTGTCCGTCGTGGATACCGAAATATGCAAATGGAACGAGACGATGTCGATCGATGGCATCCCAAAGCCTTAACTCTGCAGCTATTCGGCCATCGAAATAATCAAATATGGAAAGGTCGTCAGATCTCTCAGGAGTAGCTGTAAGCCCAAGAAGTTCAACAGGTTCAAGGTGATTGAGGATCTTTCTGTATGAGGCAGCTGCTGCGTGGTGAAACTCATCAATTATTACGATATCGAAGTGATTAGGATCTAGGTTGTCCAAGCCTGCTGCATTCAGACTTTGTATGGAGGCAAATACGTTCTCAAAGTGCTTAGGTCTTTTGCCATCAACCCACATCTCGCCGAATTGATGGTCTCGCATAGCATGCCGAAATGTGGCCATTGATTGATCGAGAATCTCTTTACGATGGGTTACAAATAGCAGGCGTGATCTTGGTAATTTAGCCTTCAACCTGATGTAGTCAATTGCCGCCATAACCGTCTTACCAGTGCCAGTTGCTGAAACTAGGAGATTTTTGTGATGCCCTTGTTGACGAGCCAACTCTATTTGTTCTAAAAGCCTTTCTTGAAATGGTTCTGGGCGAAATTCAATAGGACTTAAGTAGATTTGCGGACCACTATTTTCTGGATGTTGTGTTCGCTCATCAAATTGTTGTCGGTTGTAAGGAACAAAGTCGCCACTGTTCCAGTAGCTTTCAAAAACAGCATCTACTTTGTTTACAACATCTGGATTACGCGAGCCGGAAAATCTGGCGTTCCATTCCAAGCCATTAACTTGTGCTGAGTGAGTAAGGTTAGATGAGCCTATGAAGGCTGTGGAGAATCCGGAGTTCCTTTTAAACAGCCAAGCCTTGGCGTGTAACCTTGTGCTTGATTCATCATATGAAACTTTAATTTCGGCGCCGATGCTTTCCAGCATGTCCAGAGCTGCGGCCTCAGTAGATCCTGTATATGTGGTGGTGAGTACCCGAAGAGATCTTCCCAATTGACGATGTAAGCGAAGCCCCTCCATCATGGGCCTAATGCCACTTTTCCGAATGAATGCCATGACCAAGCCAATATGTTCTGCAGAGGGTATTTCACTAATGATTTGACTGCCAATGCGTGGCTCACCATTCGCATTTGTTAAAAGGGTTGTATCCAGTAAGTCGATGAGAGGTTCAACTACTTCATCAATAGTTCCGTCAGGCTTCCTTCCGTCTATTGACTTGAGCATTCGAGGAGGGAGTGCCAATTTCTCAGTCTTAAGATCATTAGCTTGCGTTGAATCAACTAACAGTTGAATCAGTTTTTGGGTTAGTTCTCCACCCACTTCAATTCTTTTGTCTTTGCTAAGGGATGCAATAGCAGTTTGAATTACTTTTGCTAAATGCATGGCTAATCTGTCAGGGGCCTCTTCTACATGCAAATCAGATTGACGCGCTGTTAGGTGGGCGTCTAGCTCTTGCAATTGCTGAACAAGAGATTCAGTTAGCAATGACTGGTAAAGACCGCGATCAATTTCGTTCATTTTTGGAGTCTATTTCATCTGTGTGATTTTTAAGGATTTATCTACATGTATAAAAAAGATCTATTACAAAACTTGTTTCGCACTAGACTAACTAATCGCTTCATACCCAATCTGCCAAGCCACTGGCCAACTGCGTGCTGGTTTGCACGACTTGGCCGATGTGGGTAGAGACATCGGGCACGACCGCAAAGCG
>JBBAON010000038.1:0-7967 GCA_040401435.1 Candidatus Methylopumilus sp. | reverse complement strand
ATGACCTGTCTCCTCAATATCGGCTCTGAGCCTGTGGTTGAAATCTCAAGCTTAATCCGCGACGCTTGAGGGAGGACAGGTCAATACATTCTGTCTTATCAAATCACCATGGTGATTTTTACTCGGTACCCGTCCAAGTTATCGGGTTACCAAATGTCGGTTGTCCATCTGCGTATCTGAAAACAAACTGTAGTTATGCAAACAACAAAGGACGCAGATATGAAAACGCAAGAAGAACTGCAACAACTGGGACTGGATAACTTAACCCTGACTCAATTCACGGGCACGGGAGCTTATTACTGAATCAGCCGCAGGCATTTGCTGACCGATGGCACAAAGTACTTGGCTGAAAAGGGTGCTTGCTTTTGGATGATGGACGCTATCGCAAGTCACTTGTGCGAGATTGGTACGGAGGACTGGTTTGTATTAGTCCGAGTGCAAGTCGCAGAGGGCAGGGCTGTAATGATCTATGAAGATGGCAATAGCAGGGAGCATGCTCGTCAAGAGATCCCTTACGCAGACTTTCCTATGACCAGCATCACACTTTACGCCTGCTGGGATCAGGAGCACTGGATCATCATGCTGCCAAGCGAGTATTGACTAAATAAATGACCCGAGGATTTCTAGAAGACTTAGAGCTAAGTTTCTAAAACAATTGGTTGACCGTGAGGTGTGCGAGCGGCTGCAGCCGCCCAAGCATGCTCAAGATAATGGATTTGATCTGGAGTGCCCAGATGGCGATCGATCACCATGTGTTCCAAGGCATTGAGCCAATGCTGGTAATAGTGGTGCCCATCGTCCTTGTCGCCAAGAGATTGCGCTTGTTGGATTTCATGAGTTAATGCTGCCGCCCACTCAGGCCAAGTGAACACGCCTTTCTCATGCAGTTGCAAGGTCATGGCAAAAGCGTGAGCTTGCCAAGGTTCCGCAAAAAAAAAGCCCTCATTCATGGTCGGCATTGGCAAGCCGTCAGCGCATTGACGGGCTATGTCGTCGAGCGTGAGCTGTGTTGCATGGGGCAAAGATCTAGTCATCACAGCACCTCTTCCAAATAGGGCTCCCAGGCGTCCACACTGACCTGTAACTGAGGATCGGCGGCATCGCCCCACAACTCGGGTGCATCAAACACCACTGTGTAAAGCCATTCGGCATTTGTATTGAAAGGCGGCAGCGCTCGGTCGACGTGTCTGTCGGGGTACACATGAGCGCCATGCACCATCACCACTTTGCCCGTGTGGCCACGTACATAACGCGGCAACCGTGTGTGGTCTTGCGGGTGGATATTGCGCGCACGCACCAGCTGTCCAAGCGCAAAACGTGCAGGGCTGGTGGCTTTACGCAGCGTCGGGGTGCCTGCTGACAGCGCCGCGTCGACCGTATCCAAGTTCAGAACGCGGGCGACAGGAAGAGGTGGGTCTTGCATCTGACCACTAGACAATTCGCTTGCAGTGATCATGCCGCGTTCAATAGTCAGTTTTTCAAGTGCACGAATCCATAGTTCATAGTAGCTACTCGACAAATAAATAGATGGGGGCAGTGACTCACGGGCAGAGCGCGCCAGGTCGATGTTCCATTGACCGCTTGCACCCATGGCCACCGTGACCGCCATGGCTCGGCTTTCCCATGGTGCATGAAACAAAGGTTCATTAGCCTCGGGCATAACTTGACCAAAGCCTTGCATTCCGCCCATGTCATGTACGCCGTTCATGCAAGCTCCGTCAAAGCCAAGCCAGTGCCAATCATCGAGTTGCGGGTGACGCGCAGCGCCAACTGCTCTTCGCTTAGATGCTCGGTGCCAAGCGGGCGCATGGGTAAGACCAGATAGCGCACTTCGGCGGTGGAATCCCAAACCCTAAATTTAATTTGTTCGGGCAAGGCCACCCCAAAATCGGCCAACACACCGCGCGGGTCCATAACCGCCTTTGCTCGATAGGCGGCGCTTTTGTACCAAACAGGGGGCAAACCCAAAATGGGCCAAGGGTAGCAACTGCACAGTGTGCAAACCACCATGTTGTGCACCTCATGTGTGTTGGCAACAGCCACCATGTGTTCACCCTGTCGGCCGCTGTAACCTAGTGAGTTGATAGCAGCAGTAGCGTCTTGGAGAAGCCAATCGTGAAAGGTTGAATCGCTCCACGCCTTAGCCACCACACGAGCTCCGTTGTGTGGGCCAACCTCGGTTTCGTAAATTTCAATGATGCGATCCAACGCAGCCGGGTCCACATACCCTTTACGGGTAAGCAATGTTTCTAAGGCGCGTACACGGACATCCAAATCGCTCAAATGGCTGTGCTCATCAGACCCGTGCGTGTGGTGGTGATGGGTGCTCAAAAAGGGTCTCCTAAGAAAGCTATTGGCTTGAATGCACAAAAACTCCTCCAAAGATCATAGACAACATTTAGTAATGCTATGTAGGCGTTTGTTTTTGTAGCAAAGCATACTTTGGAGAATTGTGAATATAGGGGCTTATAACTGGAATTGGATATTTCATTGGCTAAAGTTTAAAACTTTGAACGACTCAACAAAGGGTTAATTTAACTGCCTACTTTTTTGAGAGACCCAATAGACGTAGTCACTTAATATTCGGGTTAGCCTTAATGCTTTTCAAGCTTTTAAGGCCTACATTCGTAGATAAGCCTATTTGAAAACGTTATGTTTACTCGCAAATTTGCACCTTTTTTTTATCGCTACGCACAAACTCATTGTCGATGGATCACGGTTCCATTGAGCGCCAACCAAGCCAAAACTTTTGTTTTCTTGGTTTGTAACTAAAGCTATTTATTACGAACACACAAAAATACATTGTCTAATCAGGAGAAGTAAATATGAGTAAACACAATCTTTTTTCATTTCAACGACGCCAGCTTCTTGTCGGAATCGGTGCTGCATTTACAGCAGGTACGTTTAGTTCCGTTGCGCGATCAGCAATGGGGCCAAACGATAAATTTGATCTTGTTATTAAGGGCGGTGAGGTTATTGACCCTAGTCAAAACCTGCGTGCTAAACGCGATATTGGTATGCGCTTTGGTAAGGTTGAAGCAATAGAGGCTGATATTCCTGCTGCAAGAGCTAATCGGGTAATGAACGCTGCCGGGCGCATAGTTGTCCCTGGGCTAATCGATCTTCACGCACACGTTTTTACGTCAGGTATAGGCATACCAGCAGACGAGTTAATTACTTATCAAGGAACAACTACAGCGGTCTCAGCGGGCGATGCAGGAGCAAGTACCTTTGCAACATATCGTAGATATTTGGCTGCACAATCGCGAACACGAATTTACGCATTTGTTCACATTGCCAATATTGGACTCTCTTCATTTCCAGTCGGTGAACTTTTCAATATTGATTTCGCGCAAGTTGACTCTGCTGCTAGGGTACTCGCCGAAAATGCTGATATGGCCATCGGCATCAAAGTGCGCATGTCACAAAATGTGATTGCAAAACATGGCATCGAGCCTCTGAAGCGTGCGATCCGTGCATGCGAGATAGCAGGCACTGGCGGACGTGTAATGTGCCACATAGGCGGTGTGGAGTCGGTCGCCTTGATGAGTCAGATCCTCGATACATTACGCCCTGGTGACATCCTTACCCACTGCTATTCGGGCACGCCAAATGACGAAGGTGCGTTCACAAACATAGTACAAGACGGTAAGTTACTACCAGCTGCACTTGGGGCAAAAAAGCGCGGAGTGATTTTTGATGTGGGTCACGGAGGTGGAAGCTTTGACTACACAGTAGCAGAAGTTGCCATCGCACAGGGCTGTACACCCGATACGATCTCCTCAGATATTCACGTTTTTTCTGGTAACTCAGCGGGTCAACCATACCTTACAAATGTCATGAGCAAATTTCTTGGTATGGGGTTCTCGCTTGAGCAAGTGATAACCATGGTTACTGCTAAGCCTGCATCTGTCATCAATCGGCTTCAAAAACACGGCACTCTTCAGATTGGCGCACCGGGAGATGCCACTCTGCTGGAGCTTGTTAACGGAGCTGTTGAATTTGTAGACACTCGTAACAATAAACGTCAGGGAAATGTACTGATAAGACCGACAAATACCATTGTTAACGGAGTTGCATTCGGTCAGCCTTATCAGTCGCCTTTTTATTCCCGCTAGGCTAGTTCAATAAGCATTAACCAACACCGAACCTTTGTTCTCTAAGTCCTTCATCGTTTTAATCTTTACAAGAAAGTTTTTACAAACATGCTAACCAGAATCCTCCGTAATATTGTTTATCCGGTGCTTATATCGTTGGTCTTTGCAATCCCCTTAATGGCTTTTGGGCAAGCCTACCCCAGCAAACCGATACGCCTACTGGTGCCATATCCCCCCGGTGGCTCGACAGATGCACTGGCACGTCAGCTTAGCATTCGTCTGTCCACGCAGCTCAAGCAGACAGTGCTGGTGGACAACCGACCAGGCGGTAGCAGCGCAATCGCTGTGCAGGCCCTTGCTACTGCGCCTGCGGATGGTTACACCATTCTCATAGTGGATCCGACTGCGTTTGCGATCAATCCATCGCTATTCAAAAAGCTTCCTTATGACGCCAGCGAAATCACACCTGTTAGCTTGCTGGCCCGTTTTCCTTTTTCGTTGTTGGTTCCCGCTTCGAGCCCGGCCAATTCGGTGAGGGAATTTGTTGACTATTCGAAGACCAAGCGTGACCAGCTAAGTTTTGGTTCGTCGGGCGCTGGGACGCTGACCCATCTAGGTATGGAAATCCTGAAATCGTCCTCAGGTGCGACGATGGTTCACGTTCCATACAAGGGTGGCGCGCCCGCCATGACTGATCTGCTGTCGGGACAGATTGAGGCTCTCATGACTGATCTTGCCTTCGGCCTAGAGTACGTGAAGTCGGGCCGGGTCAAGGCGCTGGCAATTACGTCCAACAAGCGGTCTGCCGCGCTGCCAAACGTGCCCACGTTCGTCGAAGCTGGTTATCCCAATTTTGAAGTGGGCGGATGGTTTGGCATCGTTGTTCGTAAAAATACCCCGCCTGAAATTGTCACTGCGCTAAATGCCGCGCTGCGAGAGGCTGTTGCTCAACCTGAACTAAGTGCATGGATCGCCTCGGTCACATTGGAGCCCGCCACCAGCACACCAGATGAGTTTGCCCGAGTCATTAAAGATGATGCAGGCAAATGGGGTAAGGTGATCAAGGATCTAGGGATCAGTGCAGATTAAGCCGATGTCTTAGCAACTATGGAAGATCCCCACATGTCTGAAATTTACGAAGTCTATGCGTTGCGCTACGCCAGCTATGCTAAAAGGCAGCGCCGTGAAAGCGTGTTGCGTGCCGATCCACATTTGGATGGACCGATGCCCATCGACTTTTACATTTGGGTTGCCCGCAGCGCAGCACGCACCATTGTGATTGACACCGGATTTAACGCGGCGGAAGGTGAGCGACGCGGTCGGACTATTACTCGGGAGCCGCGCGAGTGTCTGGCTTTGATCGGCGTTGATTCCGCAACTGTAAAAGACGTAATCATCACCCACCTGCATTTTGACCATGCCGGTACAATTAGTGATTTTCCTAATGCACGGTTTCATCTTCAGGAAGCAGAAATGGCTTACGCCACTGGCCGTTACATGTGCCATGCCCAGTGTACGCATGCTTACTCACCGGAGATAGTTTGCGACATGGTTCGAACTGTTTTTCAGGGCCGTGTCGTCTACCACGACGGCGATGCGGAGGTAGCACCAAATATCACTGTGCACCGAGTCGGTGGTCACACGGCGGGGCTGCAGGTGGTGCGCATCATGACACGGCGGGGATGGCTGGTGCTTGCCTCAGATGCCAGCCATTTCTACGAAAATATGGATACTGCCAACCCCTTTCCGATACTTCACAACATGGGGGACATGTATGAAGGGTATCGGCGCCTGAAAGAGCTCAGTGGGCATTCGACGTTGATCATTCCCGGTCATGACCCGCGTGTGATGCAGCGATACCCCGCTTTTCAGGCGGGCTTGGAGCACATCGCAGTGCGGTTGGATGCAGATCCCTTAACGTCCCATGAATAAGCTAAATATTTAAGAACGAAATGCAATCTACCTTGCATCACTTTGGCGTTACAAAAGTAGTAAGACCCTTGTTCTTGTTCGCGTTTGCATTGGCATCAAGCGCCTTGGCACAAGGTCTCTCGACAATTTCTGCACCGACTGCCAAGCCGGTAGGTTATCCAGACGCATCACGAGTGGTAATCGTCATACCCTTTGCTCCAGGTGGTGCCACTGATATTGTGGGCCGTTTGCTAGCCGACGAACTAGGCAAACGCTGGGGCACAGCCGTAGTGGTCGACAACAAGGCGGGCGCGGGCGGAGGAATTGGCACCGAGTTTGTAGCGCGGGCCAAGCCAGACGGTTACACACTGTTGCTGGGCACTCAGACGGCGCTGGCTGTAAATCCCAGTCTGCTTAAAAAAATTAGCTACAACACTGACCGTGATTTCGCGCCAATAACCCAGCTGGCCAGCACGCCACTGGTGCTACTTGCCAGTAATAAATCAGGCGCGCGTACGTTACGCGAATTAGTGGCCGCCATCAAGGCTAAGCCCGATGCCATTTCTTACGGAACTAGCGGTAATGGAACTTCGCAACACCTAACTACGCTACTTATGCTTAACCGTATCGACGGTAAGGCCGTTCATATTCCTTATAAGGGCAGCAGCCAATCGCTAATAGATCTTGGCGGTAACCAGATCGATATGCAGTTTGACAACATGACCACGGCGCTGGCATTTGCAAAAAATGGTCAAGCAAAAGCACTTGCTGTAACAAGCCTCACCCGAAGCGCGCTTGAGCCCGATCTACCGACGCTAGCTGAATCAGGTCTACCCGGCTTTCAGGCAAATACTTGGCTTGGCTTACTTGCACCTGCGGGCACGCCGGCCGAGGTGATTGAGTTTATAAATAAAGAAGCGCTCGCGATCATGGAGTCCCCTACTGTGAAGGGACGCCTGGCCGTTCAGGGTTTTACTCCTAAACCTATGACGCCGAAAGATTTTCGAAAATTTATCCAGGAAGAAACAATTAAATTCGCTGACCTGATCAAGACCAACAACATCGTTGTTGACTGAGAAAAAAAACTTAACTAAAAAACTTCATACAGATTAAAAAAAAGTAGTTGCCTGCCTTCGGCATGTGGTGGCTATGCCACTCCAAGATCCCACTTATTCAATAAATTTCAATAAATCAGGCATATAAATTACTATATGTCTGTGACTTTTTTTGTGGTCGTGAAATCTGTAAAAAGGTGCTAAATACACTGGAAATCCTAGATTTCATTTGCAAGGAACGTGTATCAAGTGATCAAGCTCACAGTCCATGAGTCGGTAGAAGCAGCCCTACAGAAGGCTTTTCCCAAGCCAGCTGCGGCTGCCAAACGGGCGCTGGCTAAATACATCAGCGTTGTGGAATCCATGCTGTTTGATACCCTACAACGTGGGCAAACACCCGAGCAACGCAAACTTGGACTTTACGCAATTTCACTAGACCAACTGGCAAACAAAGGCGGACAGATCGGCCCCAAAAAGATCCGCGTGCACAAATGGCTCACGGACAATGACTGGGACATAGTCCAAACGGTGGTCAAGGGCACCAAGTTCTCTGGCCAGAATTCACAGGTCAAACTCACTTCGCTGGTCACGATACAAAACAACTTGCAGATTCCTGCAGCATCCCTGTCTGCTGCCACAACTGACGAAGAGATCGATGCGTACCTGAGCGGTGATGATGTCAGCAACATTGCCTTGTTCGATCACCTTTATCCAGAGTACAACTTGGAATGGCGCGAGGATAAGCTGAGGCAGCTTTTCGATTGGGTGCCAGTTGATATTGAGTCAGTTAAAGCCTACGTTTATTGGCTTGAGACGGAATCAAAGATGATCCAAGGGCCCAAGAAGGATTTGGCACTTCGTCAAGCGTTATCAATTCTTGGCATAGCCGCTGTCACCAAGGGCT
>JBBAON010000037.1:0-8093 GCA_040401435.1 Candidatus Methylopumilus sp. | reverse complement strand
AAATAGTCTTCAAGTCCAGTACCACCACCGCCAAAGAGTAAACCGCCAAAGTCTTTCATTGTTGCCATGTCTTACCCCTTAACCTAAGAATCCAAGCAGACCGCCTAGACCAGCACCATAGCCAGCGTACTCTGGATTGTTCTTGCCACCAATCAATGATCCAAGTTGAGCGCCACCCAAAGCACCTCCAAAGCCAGACGCTACTGGGTTTGTGTAGATTGGCTTTGTGGTGCTTTCACCGATCCTTGCAGGTTGCAAGCTCAAAGCGCCCTGCGCTATGTTCAAACGCTCTAACGGTAGACCGCGAGCTGCATCAAGTTTCTGCTGCTCGTATTGCTGCATCATTTGTTGCTGTGACAGACCTAAATTCTGAGCCTGTGCAAAGCCAGTCTGACGAAGTTGTGCAGCCAAGTTACCCGCATTGCGTAATGCCGCCTCGTCAATCAATGATCTGGTTACGCCTTGGCGTGATCCACCAAATGCTCTTGCACCAGTAGCTGCTGCACCTTCTGCTGATATTTGACCCTGACGAGCACGCTCAATGTCCGCTAATGTGTTCTGTACGACTTGGTTCTCGTAAGGGTTCATATACTTTTGAACCATGCCGAGGTTGTAGTCGGCATAAGGTGCAAACTGTCTTTGTCCTAGACCAGCTCCAACCATTCTTGCTTCTTCCAAGTTGCGTAGATACGCAGCCTTGACCTCTGGGTCAATGCTTGATGTTGTGGTGCTCGATGTTGGAGTACTACCGCCTAAAGCCTTGGCTGCTAAACCAGCACCAGCCAATGTCAACGGGATATTGTCTTTTGCGAAGTTGATGGCGCTATCAAGTATTCCACCACCAGCCTGCTCTTGAGCAATCTTCTCAAGTGTCTGCTGTGCAGTCATCTCGCCAGCAGATGAACCAACCGCATTTGCAATAGTATTTGCATTAGATATTGCGCTTAATTCTGGAGGAATGGCTGATAAAGTAAAACCAGCAGCACTTGCATTGGCAGCGCCAGCAGCACCAAGGCTTGCATCAGTAGCGCCAAGATTAGACAATGCAGCGCCTTCAGCACCGACAGGCAAACCCTGACTCGCTGCATAGATAGCTGCTGCAATCTTTGCTTCTTGCGGTATTGCGTCATCAAGGCTTGTCAATGCGTTATCAACGCCACTAATGATGCCTTGACCTATATTGCCAACTTCGCTTACGACTCCACCCATATCATCTCCCTTGTCACACCATGTTGGTGTAGATAAAAGCCTTCGATCCGTCTAATAGTGATATTTGACATTTCTCAGACCAGCCAAATGACTTGGCAAATCTTGCAAGTTTGATGTCTTCTTCGCGTATCAGCGCGACGAGAGGCTTCCCAATTAAATTCTCAATCAGAGCAATATCTTTCAAACCATTTTTTTTGACCTCAGAAGACCATTTTTTGATCTCTACATGAAGCCACAAATGACCTTTGAAAAACTCTAAGTACAGGATGTAATCTTCTCGGATACACACAGGTACTTTTCCCGCCCTTAATTCTTGACTCAATTCTAAGTCACCGTTTACCCATTGCGACAACATCAAATCGGTTAACGCCAACGCGCCAGTCCTCTAAGACATTGCCCGTGTATCTAACCTTGACCTGTCTGGCAGCAAAACGCACATCTGTGGGTTGAGCTGCGGAATACGGTCCATAAGTCGTCTCAGTCGCCATCGGGTACATCCGAGTCTTGAAGGAAACAACAACCTCGCCCAAGGTCTGCTCGTCAGGAATCACCCGACGCACCGACATGATGTTGTCCCCACTACCAATCTCAAAAGGACCAGACTCCACAAATGGCACAGCACCGTCGTATGCGTAGCCGACTTCATGCTCATAGATGTATCCATCTGACGAAATCATCAAAGGATTAGTGAATACACCCCTGTCAGTTCCAGCAGTCCGAGCCAAACTACCAATAGCCCAATGCCCTTCGCGGTAGTTGTAAGTGACATACGAGTCATTCTCATTGCTGGCGCCAGAAGGGTAAAACCAAATAATCTCGCCATACTTACTATTGTGGACAGCGTAGACCTTAGAGGCTTGGTTGTAGTTGATGTTCTGAAAGATGTAGTCGCCAACATCCGACACCAAGGGCTTGACATAGCCGTCATACACCCAGAAGCCTGACTTAGACATCCAGATCGCTGCCGTGTCAATGGCTGCTACTGCCTGTGAGGAAATCACGCCACAACCTGATCCTGCCTTCTCAAAGCTATAAACATAAGGCAGTCCGATGTAGCTGGCAGCGTGGACATCGACATCGGTAAAGATCAGATTGATACCCCTGACGCGCTTACCGCACTTGATTGATCCGACAGAGTTGATCTCAAAGTTACCTGCCTGATTGGTAGCCGATGGTGTCCAGACGGTATTGTTCTCCTGATCGCACCACGCCACAAGTCTAGGGTTGCCAGACGCGCCAAGTCCAAAGACAAAGCGCTCTGCCGTAGTCATCACAGCTTCGCAACCAGTTGGCGCGTTGACGATGGCAACAGCCTTTGTTGGCGTGGTAAAACCTAACTGCCACTCCAAAAGTTGACCGTCAGCACTTGAACACGCCACAAGATACTCGCCCCATGAGTCCATCGACCAAGTAGTCGCGGGGACTATCCCGCCCAAGTCTGGACGCGCCACACCGTAAGCAAAGTTACCGTAGGTGCTATAACCGTAACCAGTCTTTAGCGTTGCGTCTGTAATGCCGTTTGTGAAAGATGTAGGCGTAATGTCCTTGAGAGTACCAGCCTCGCTCATTGCGTATAGTTTTGTTGGAGTTCCAGCAGCGATAAAACGCGCATCTGAGTTAGTACGCCAAGTGAGCATTCCACGGGATACGCCAGTCATTTGACTGGTTGACCTCTTACGCCACCCACCCACAGGTCTCAATGTGTTCTCAAACCAACGCACAAGGTTTGAGTCATACCAGCGCCCCGCAGACTGGTACTCTGTACCGTTACGGTATACGCCAGCAGGGATTTTGATTGGTACGAGTGCCATAGGTCAATTATGCTGAAAGATTGGACACAAATGTCATTGTCGCAATGACAGACGGTATAGATGGTCTTGTTGGCGTGGAGCTGGCAGCGTAGTGCTCAATGTATGCGCCAACATCTGAGGTGCGCCACATGAGTTCAACATAGTCGTTTGTGTCAAGACTTACAAAGAAGTTCATTGCACCGATAAGGTGAAATGGGTCTCCCGCGCTCTTTCGTGGTGCTAGTCCAAAGCGTGAGTTTGACTTGTCGATGTTTGTGCCGTTCTTGCGAAACCAGATGTCAATATCAGTCGACGCATTCGTTGTGTTTACTAACTGCACGCTAAATTGAATGTTATAAATTCCAGCCTGAGACACATTCAACCTTGACGAGTTAGACAAGGTTATGCCATTGTTGAAGTCAGTTGTGTCGAAGGTTATGGCATAGGCAGTCGTCGTATTGGCTGCCGTCTGGTCTGTGCCGTCTTGGAATGCCCCGTAAGGCATATTGATAAACCTACCACCGCGAGGAGACGCAAGGGACTGCAAGGCATTGGTTAACTTCAAGAAGAAGGTGCGCAAAGCAGCATTCGTCTGCGCAACAGTCAGACGGTCATACCGATCCTGCGGATTAGGCAGGTCTGGTACGGCAGGAGTCTGGAGCTGCTGGTAAAGGTTCGTCATAGAGCCTTGTTGTACTCGTCTTGCGTAAGTATGCCAATGGCATACTTATTCTGTGGTCTGAAGATGGTGAGTTTCTGTCCACGCATCTCAGGCGCAAAGGAGATATGAGTCCACCCTTTTTCACCAAACTCATAGATCATCTGGTCAAACTTGATGTTTGATTTTTCAATAGCCTTGCAGACTTCTAATGGAGTTCCAAAAACCTTGCAGGTAAAGTCGATAGCCCAGCCGTCCATATGGCTAGACACCTTGCTACCGCCAACGGCAACATTAACCTCTGGCAGACGCAACCATGAATTGACATTGATAGGACTAGCAAGCAGTTCTCTAATCTTCTCCATGCCAATGGCAGCAACCTTCATGTTCTCCAGTTGCTGTGCGTTTGGCTGGTTGCTAATTCCGAGTCTTGTGGCGGTATCTGAGCGTGTTGCCTCTTCAAGACTGAAGTGATCGGATAAGTTCATTTCTTAGCCTTCATATCCATAATCTTCTCTAGAGTTCTACCACCAAAGTAGAAAGACATTATCAACATTCCCCATTGCCCCAACAACTCAACATAATTGTTGTTTACTTCAACATCCCACGCAGACATCATGGCAAAAACTGTGTAGGTAATTAAGATAAACACCAGCGTCATAGGGCGTATGTTCTTGGACAGCCAAGAGTCACTAGCCATGTCTGCTTTGAGTCTTTCTGTCAATTCATGGGACTCAGCCACATCAGCGTTGAGCTTTGCCAGCTCACCGTTTTGTTGCATTTCCAACAGTTTTAGTTTGGCTTGTTCTGCCTGTGCTGGGTCAGGAAAGACCTTATCTAAGATTTTCCCGCCAATATCTATGAGTGCTCCAATAGGTATCATTTTTGATTTCTCCAACAAATCTGAAGTTCTTTCTTGTAGTAATTAGCCCTTTTGTCGTGCTCGCGCACAAACCAAGACGCAATCACAATGATGGCAGCCACCAAGAGTAGAGTTACACCAGCAATAGCCCACCTTAGTATCCCCATCGCCATTCCCTGTCCCAAGTGACAAGCCAAGTTAAACCAAATAAAACCAAGATGATAGAGAACTTGGCAGCCAGCAATGCAACATATATGTGCAGTCTTTGCTTGAATCTGTCAATCCTTAACTGCCTTTTCAGAGCCTCTTGCTTCTCGGCTTGTTGTTGCAGTTGAGTAATTACTCTTGCTTCCTCTATCAGCTTGTCTCTCTCTGCTTGAATCTCAACCCACAAGTCTGGCATACCCAGCTCGTATCTAACCATGTGCTCTAAGTCTTTGTAATACTGCCTGATCTGCCTAACGTGCATCACGTTATCAATCGCTTGCAGAGTTACATTCTTAACCTTCCCTTGCTTTGCAAGCTCCTTAGTCTCTTCTGTCTTCTTTTTGTAGTCTTCTTCTAACTGGTCTTGACCGTGAAAGAATTTCGAGAGTAGCCCACCGACTTCACCAGCAATACCTGCAACCTCACCGCCAGTCTTCTTGATGTCTTGATATGCTTGAACTGCCGTCTTAATTCCCTCATAGGCGAGCTTGCATCCAGCGAAGATGAGAGTAGGTTCAATCTTTCACCTCTTTATAAATTTGGTAGCACTTATGGCAGATCATCAAGATGGTGTAAACAAGAGTAGCCCACAGCACCAGCTCGCTTACCTGATAGCCATATACAGTTGCCAATGACACGCCTACTGGAGGTGCTACTTTGGCAGCAATAGCACCTACGGTTTCTTCTTGGTGTGTCATGTTGGTTCATCTGCAGGCAAAGGCGTATTGCCCGCCTCAAGCCATGCTAAAAATTTCTGGTAATCGGCATTGTCAGGCGCAAAAGGGATGCAAACATTATCCGTTGTGCGAATAATTGCTTGTTGGTTTGTTGAACCATCTGGGTCTTTATATTGTTTATACATTTTCATAACTCCGAACTTAAAGCAATGACCGCATTATTTACACCTACATTTTGTGCATGAAAAATTGAATTTGTTAATCCAGTAAAGTTTTTACATTCAAGATAAACAGCCCTTGAAGAAACTCGACCTGCAACGATAGCGGCATTAGCGGATGATTGTGTGAAATCATTAACCCCAGAGAATGTAATTTGAATTGCCGCAGTTGCAGATGTGCTTGGGGAGGTTCTCATTTCAGTTTTAAATTGAATTGCAACTCCAATACTAGTAGTTGCATAAGAAGCTCCACCAAAACCATCTGCCAATTGATAATAGCGTTGGCACATAATTAACTCACGCCCGTAGTCGCGGTAATCAAACGTCGTTGCTGTTGAGCCTTTTTCTAGTTGTACGCCTGTTATGTTGAAGGTAGCTCCAGAAGTTGATGCTAGTTTTACACCGCCAGTTAAACCAAGAAAAGTACCGCTAACCCAAGAACCCGCCGTTGTGCTGTAAGTTGGGCCATAACCTAAATCCCAAATTACACGAAGTCCAACACCATTTGTTGCTCCAACCCAAGTGCCCGCAGTATCGCCAGCAATAGTTACAGTCTTTTGCTCCCAAGTATTTGCGCTGTTAATAACATACGATGCAATGTAGCCCCTATTAAATGCTGAATTTTGTAAAGCAACGCCAAATGTTCCAGTTAAAGAACTTCGAACCCAAAATGACAACGTGACAGTGCTTGCTGATGCAGTACCAAAAGACAAATCCGCTGTATTAAATCCTTCAATATTTTGTCGAATATCTGAGTAGTCAGTACCAGTCGGCACGGCTCCTGTGCCGACTGTATAAAGCAAGCTATTTGAAAACCCAGTTGGGGCTGTTGAGCTTTGAGAAACTGTAGCTGTGGCTGAACCACCACTTCGAGCCGCGGTATAGCGGTCAAGCGTTAAAGTATCATTGCTAACAGCCCCACTAAATACACGTTGATTTATCACCATCGCACCATTGATGATGCGGTTCTTAAAGCCTACTGTGTCGCTACTAATAGTTGTCCATGTAGGAGTATTGCCAGAGCCAGCCGAAGTTAATACCTGACCACTTGTGCCAGCAGCAGTTGTAAGAGTTAACTTACCTGAGATATTTAAGGTCTTACCAGAACCGACATTCAAGCCAACACTTGTACCGCCACCTGCTGCTGCAAAGATTGCATCTACCGAATCCAGATCGGTATTGATCTTCGTACCCCATGTATCGGTACTAGCCCCGACTTCTGGTTTAGTAAGTAATAGGTTGGTTGTTGTGGTATCTGCCATAGTTCACCTTCATGCTGGGACTTGCGTCCATGTTTCTGAATTGTCTGATATTTCTGTCCAATCTTCGGATGTGTCTGAGACTGGACTCCAAGTCTCTGCCGTGTCTGCTACTACACTCCAGCCGTAGCCAATGATTGTCCCGACAGAGCCAGATGCCTCAACCCCAATTATCGCAACAGATACCGCATTTGTAACGCTGCCTACTGAGCCAGTACCGCCAACGCCAGTAATAGCAACAAAGGAGATTGTCTCTGGCGACATCGTGCCGACAGCACCAGTTGACGAGTTACCTGTAACGGCAGTCGATCTTGATGGCGTGACAGTTCCAGCCGAAGCGCTTGCAGAGTTACCAGATGGCGTAATTGCTCTTGATTGCGTAACAGTTCCAACCGACAAGGTTGAAGCGTTACCTGTAACGGCTTTAGATGTATTTGGTGTAAGAGTGTCAACCGATAGGGTTGACGAGTTACCTGTGATTGCAACGGTTCTGGAGATTCCAACCGTTCCGACATTACCTGTGGCAATGTTGCCGTCTTCTTGCTCGGATATGTTTACGCCAAGCGTGTCAATGCCAAGGGTTGACGAGTTTCCACTAATGACAACATTACCGATGCCATAAACACCAAGCCCGTAGTAGCCAGAGCCGTAAGCAGCCATTGCGCTGCCTCTTTATTAAGCGAGTCTGATCAAGCCTGTGCTTGAATCATTTGTCGGCATGGTTAAGGTAAATGTTCCAGCCGTTACGGTCTGTGAACCGAAGGTGTGAACGCTGACTGCCTTATTAGACTGGCTTGAGTTATAGATCAAGACCGCATCAAAGGCAGTTGATAGGGTCACATTAGAGAAACTAATCGATGCACTTGGAGTCACAAATGCTGTCGTGCTGGTAGAGCTTGGTGCTGTACCAAATGTCACCGTAGCACCACCAGCCGTGTAGTTAGTGCCTGACACCTCACCAGTTGCTGAATAGGCGGTTGTCGTTGCGTTAACCGTGGCAGACGCAAGGTACAAGGCAGCCTTGAATGTGTCGGCAGTGCCTGCCGTGTGAGCTGGTACGCTAGTAGAAAATGCGTGTACAGCGTTGAGCAGATCAACTTTGAAAGATGTACACATTGCTTGTGTGTTAGCCATAGATTTCCTTAGTTCAGAGGTTGCGCGACTGCTTCACCAGTCACATTTCGTTTTAAGGTCATATGGACTGAGCGATGCA
>JBBAON010000036.1:0-9084 GCA_040401435.1 Candidatus Methylopumilus sp. | reverse complement strand
GTCGATGATCAGAGAAGATTCGAATTAGTTAAAAACCTGCTTCCAAATAAAAATTTATTAGATTTTGGTTGCGGAGCAGGCGGTTTCCTCAAAAAAGCAAAAGCATTTACGGCAAGAATTACGGGAATTGAGTTAGAAACACGAATTAGGCAATATTGGGCGGGACAAATTAATATTGTTTCCAGCCTAGAAGAAGCAATCACAACAAATAAAGGTTATGACCTTATCACCGCATTTCATGTTTTAGAGCATTGTCTAGATCCGAGAGAAGTATTAAAAAGCCTGTCTCATCTTTTAGAACCAAACGGCAGGATGATTGTCGAAGTTCCAAATTCAGAAGATGCCTTATTAACGACATATGACTGCGATGCGTTTCAACGCTTTAGCTACTGGAGTCAGCATCTTTTTCTTTTTAATTCGAACACGTTAGAAAAACTGTCTCTGCAGGCAGGACTGCGTGTTACTGCCATTCAGCATTACCAAAGGTATCCATTATCAAATCATCTTTACTGGCTTAGCCAAGGAAAGCCAGGAGGACATCAGAAATGGTCATTTCTGGATAACTCTGAAATTACCCAAGCCTATGCCGATAGCTTGGCTGCAATCGGAAAAACAGATACCTTGATCGCATACTTAGAACTGGAGCCCATGAAATGAGACTCCTAGTTCTTGCTGGCGGGTTTGGTACCCGACTAAAAACATCAATTGGTGATGTGCCAAAGGCATTAGCCCCGATTGGTGATGTTCCATTCTTACAACTGCAGTTAGAGCATTGGCTGAGTCAGGGTGTTCAGGAATTTACTTTTCTCTTACATCATCAAGCAGACCAAATCATTTCATTCTTACAGTCTGAGAGCTTGCGACTCCTTAGGAATTGCATTACTAATTGGGTTATTGAGCCTAACCCCATGGATACTGGCGGGGCGGTTGCAAATGCTGTTGCAGAATTGCATTTAAGTGGTGACTTTCTGGTGACTAATGCAGACACTTGGTTGGGCTCAGGAATATTTGAGCTCATTAAAAGCAATTCACCTTCTATTGGGCTAGTCAATGTAAAAGATGTAAGCCGCTACGGGAAAGTTCAATTTGATCAAAATTGCAAGGTGATTTGCTTTAATGAAAAGAGCAACTCATCAGTATCAGGGTGGATTAATGCGGGAATTTGTAAATTAAGCCCCACTCTTTTTGATGTTTGTCACGGGCTTCCTTTCTCATTAGAACGTAAGTTATTTGTTGAGCTTGGTCAATCAGGCGAGCTTAATGCCGTTCCCTTAAATTCGGATTTTTTGGATATAGGAATCCCTTCTGATTACAGCCGCTTTTGCAATTGGATTGCAAGTGGACGCAAGGGCTCTGTATGAATTTAGAGATTTTTCAGATCGAAAACAATGCCCCATTGCGTAAAGCGCTTGAACGCATTGAAGTAAATAAGCATGGAATGGTATTCGTAGTCAATGGCGACAAAGTCGTCACCGGCTTGGCAACTGATGGTGATATTCGTCGACATTTGTTGGAAGGCGGCTCGTTGGACGACGCGATTTTTTATTGCGCAAATCCTGATTTCATTTGGGAAAAACCTTCTACACCCCGTGAGTTTTTGCTTAAAAAACTGGATGATCGTATAAGGGTCATACCATTGATTGATGATTCGAGGCGATTGACTGGCTTAGTTAGTCGTAATCATCTGCCATTGACATCTGAAGGTGCGGTGTATGCCCGCGCGAGATCACCAGTACGTATTAGTTTTGGAGGTGGTGGCTCAGATTTAACCAACTATTTCTCAAGCATAGGTGCTGGAGCGGTTATAAATACTACGATATCTCTTTACAGCCATGCCACTTTGCGTTTGCGTTGTGACGAACGAGTTGTTATTCATTCGCTTGATTTAAATGAAAAATTACAAGGTGAAAACTTAGCGGATGCAATGTCTCAAGTTGGTCGATTTGGATTGATCCAAGCGGTATTGAAGGCCATTAATCCAGATTTTGGTTTTGAGCTTTTTTTACATTCGGACTTTCCTATGAGTTCAGGTCTTGGAGGGTCTGCAGCGGTATCCGCAGCAATACTTGGTTGCTTTAACCAATTTCGTCGCGATCAGTGGGATCTTTATGAATTATCTGAAATTGCCTATCAGGCTGAGCGCCATTATTTGGGTGTAGCTGGGGGCTGGCAAGATCAATATGCCACGGCATTTGGAGGTTTTAATTTTATGGAATTTCGTATGGATCAAAACGTTGTCCATCCACTACGCATTCATCCAGACACACTTCTCGAACTAGAAGAAAGCATGGTGCTTTGTGATACCGGTAAGTCACATGACTCGGGAGATATTCATGCGGACCAGAAAAAGCAGATGGCGTCTAGTCAGGTTTGCGATATGGTCAAGTCAAATGTAAATTTAAGTTATGAAATGCGTAATGATCTTTTGCGTGGTCGATTACTGGAGTTCGGGCGGCTTTTAGATAAAGCATGGCATTTCAAACGTCAATTTAGTGAAAAGATCAGCTCGTCACATTTAGATCAAATATATGCAGATGCAAAAAAGCACGGCGCAATTGGGGGTAAGTTATTGGGCGCAGGGGGAGGCGGATTCTTTCTCTTTTATGCGCCGCCTTTCCGAAAACATGAACTTATTTCACACCTTAATTCGAAGGGTCTCTCAGTCAGACCATTTCGATTTGAAGCACAGGGTCTTCAGGCTTGGAAAGTGCGCGAATGCAAAAACCATATGGAAAGCACTGCGGCATGACATTCAAGATATCAAATTTTGAGATTGGTTCTGGCCGAGTCTTTGTAATTGCAGAAATCGGTAACAACCATAACGGTAGCTTTCAGCGCGCGAAAGAAATGATTGATAAAGCGCAAGCAACCGGAGCAGATTGTGTCAAGTTTCAGATGCGTCATCTAGACCAAGTCTATCGAAAAAGTAGTATTGATAAGAGTGGGGATGATTTAGGCACTGAGTACGTAATTGACTTACTCAATCGGTTTGAATTAAGCGTAGACGAACACCGAGAACTTTCTGAATATTGCAAGAAAGTTGGTATTCTTTATTTATGCACGCCATGGGACGGTAAGAGTGTGGATGTTCTTGAAAGCTTTGGTGTACCTGCATACAAGGTGGCCTCGGCTGATCTAACAAATCTTCCTCTTTTAGATCTTCTAGCAAAGACCCAAAAACCGTTGATTCTTTCAACTGGTATGAGCACACAAGAAGAGATCGAAGCTACTGTCAGTTTTTTAAATAAAAGAAGTACGCAATACGTACTATTGCATTGCAACAGTACCTATCCAGCACCATTGCATGACATCAACCTGAGATGGATGAATGCATTGCATCTTATCCATCCCTTAGTAGGTTATTCTGGTCACGAGCGTGGAATTAACGTTTCTATTGCTGCAGTAAGTTTGGGTGCCTGTGTCATTGAGCGTCACTTCACATTGGATAGAACTATGGAAGGGCCAGACCACGCTGCGAGCCTGGTACTGAGTGAATTTACTCGTATGGTCGAAGGCATCCGCGAAATAGAGCAGGCTATGGGACAAGGTAATGAGCGACGCCTATCCCAAGGTGAAATGATTAACCGAGAAAACCTTGGCAAAAGCCTAGTTGCTGCTAGCCCTCTATTACGCGGCACGGTATTGACTCCAGAACACATCAAAGTGCGAAGCCCTGGCCAAGGTCTTTCGCCTCAGCTTTATGACAAATTAATTGGGCGCACACTAAGTCATGATATATACGAAGAAGATTTCTTCTTCCCCTCGGATCTTCAAGACACGCGGGTTGAACCTCGCAATTACAGTTTTACCCGCCCTTGGGGAGTACCTGTTCGCTATCATGACTTTCGTGAATATGAATCACGTATCAAGCCAGATCTCTGGGAGTTTCACTTGTCCTACTCAGATATGGATCTAGATCTGGGTAAATACCTTGGTGGCCCCTATGATGCCAGCTTGGTTGTGCATGCTCCTGAACTCTTTTCGGGTAGTAGGTTGATGGATCTGGCAACGCCAGATGAAGCATACCGAAATGCGTCTATACGCGAGACGCAGCGAATTATTGATATCACACGCAATTTAAAGCATTATTTCCCGAACACTGCACGCCCTGCCATTGTGGCCAATATTGGTGGATTTACTATGGATGAACCATTGCCTGCGGAAGTTATCACAGGCTATTACGAGCGTTTCGCCCTTAGTTTGCAGCAGTTAGATATGACTGGCGTGGAACTAATTCCACAAACTATGGCGCCTTTTCCTTGGCATTTCGGTGGGCAGCGATATCAGAACCTTTTTGTGAAGATTGATGAAATCATTAAATGGTGTGGAGCACTTAACCTGCGCATGTGTTTTGACATATCTCACTCTCGCCTAGCCTGTAATTACATGAATGAGGATTTCTACGAATTTGCTTCAAAGATTGCCCCCATTACTGCGCATCTCCATTTAGGAGACGCCCAAGGGATTAATGGAGAGGGCCTTCAAATTGGGGAAGGTGATTTAGATTTTGTCAGGCTAGGTAATTTGCTTAAGCAGGGTTGCCCGAAAGCCACATTTATTCCTGAAATCTGGCAAGGTCATAAAAATGGTGGAGAAGATTTCTGGTTGGCTCTAGAACGGCTGGAGAGATGTTTATGAAAAATACCAGAATAGATTTAAATTTAAAAATGCAGTTGGGAAACATATGAAACCACGCGCAGTATTGATTATTCAGGCTCGCATGGGTTCTTCACGACTTCCTGGTAAGTCAATGATGAATTTGGCTGGAGCCCCCTTAGTCGGTCGAATTCTAGAGCGCGTTAAGCGCTGTACTCGGTTGGATGAAACTGTCTTAGCTATTCCAGATACGCCTCAAGATCGTGTCTTAGGTGAACTTGCTAAGCAATATGGAGTCAAAGTTTTTGCAGGTTCTGAAAATGATCTTGTTGATCGTTACTACCAGGCTGCGTTGTGGACAAAGGCAGATTTGGTTTGTAGGCTTCCTGCAGACAATGCCACGCCTGAACCTTCAGAAATTGATCGTATCGTTCAGCACCACCTGAGTTTGGCTAAGCCAGGCTTTTCTTCTAATTTATCTGTAATTGACAATTCGGAATATCCGGATGGAATTGGAGCGGAAATTTTTGATTTCTCGCTTCTCGCGGATGCTCATGCAAAACATACGAATCCTTTTCAGCGTGAGCATGTTCACCTCAACTTTTATGACTACACAACCTGCCAGCCAGTAGATGCTGATTGGTGCCCTATCAACACCATTAAATGTCCAGAGAGCTTTCGCAGGCCAGATCTAATTTTGGACGTGAATACGCTAGAACAATATATTTTCATGCAACAACTATACGAATATCTTTATCCTCGAAATCCTGAATTTCACATCACCGATACGATTAGCTGGTACGACAAGATATATTTGAAATCAAAAAAAACGGAAGGAAATCCAAATGCGTAAAGTCTATTTCAATGGCCAAATAGTTCCAGAAACTGAGGCCAAAATTTCTGTATATGACTCAGCCTTGATGTTTGGCGACATGGTGTTCGAAATGACCCGTTCCTTTAATAAGAAGCAGTTCAAATTGCGCGAGCACATCGACCGCTTGTATGCCGGGGTAAAAATCTTACGAATACCTCTTCAAATGACTCCCGATGAAATGGAAAAAGCCTGTTATCAAACTATAGAGGCTAATGAGCCATTATTTCAAGATGACGATGAGCATCGATTAATGATCGATGTGTCACGTGGGCTTCTTGGTATTTATCAGGGAATTGAAGGATTGCATAAAGGGCCTAATGTGATCATTGCAGATTTTCCGCTTCGATGGACTGTTGCAACCATGGGTTCATTGTTTGATAAAGGCATCAACGCAGTCATTACATCGCAGCGCGCAATACCTGGGCATCTTCTAGATCCAAAAATTAAAAACCGTAGCCGTATCCATTACTTAATGGCTAATATTGAAGCCGGTCAAATTGAAGGAGATAACAATTGGGCTCTTTTACTTGATCAAGATGGCTTTATCGCTGAAGGCACAGGGGACAATTTTTTCATCATCAAAGATGGCGTTGTTATAACCCCTGAGGGGCGGAATATTCTTAGAGGCATATCACGGGAATATGTCATGAAAGAGCTGTGTGTAGAGCTTGGAATGCCGATCATCGAAAAAAATATTGAGCCCTATGATGTCTACACGGCAGATGAAGCCTTCATGACTGGTACACCATTTTGTATGTTGCCTGTAACTTCCCTTAACGGAAATGAAATAGGGAACGGTAAGGTCGGTGATGGGTTTAATCGTTTAATAGGTCAATGGAGTTCCAATACAGGAGTGCCGATCGTGAACCAAATTAAAACATGGGATGCAGAAAGAGGTGATCACGCCTCTACTAATGCACCGACGCCATATCGTTTTAAAAGTAAGTAATGCATTTGATTGGTTTTATGCAGGGTCGTCTCTGCAATCAGGTTGACGGAAAAATTCAGGCTTTCCCTTGGCTTGATTGGGAGAGTGAATTTTCAGTTGCAGCAAAAATTGGCATTAATGCAATGGAGTGGACGTTGGATCAGGAGGATCTATTTATAAATCCTCTTATGACTACCATGGGTCAGGAACGCATTGGTGAGTTGTGCAGTCAGTACCAACTGTTTATTCCGTCCTTGACTGGCGACTGTTTTATGCAAGTACCGTTCTGGAAGGCGGAAGGTCAAGCTAAGACTAAGCTTAAGGACGATTTTCTTGCTATCTGTTTGGCTTGCGCCAAAGTTGGAATTCAAATGGTAGTAGTGCCTCTTGTAGACAATGGGCGTTTAGATAACCTCGCACAAGAAGATGAGGTAGTTCAATTTCTTTTGTCGCAACAAAAATTCTTTACTGATAATGATTTACAAATAATCTTTGAATCTGACTTTGCGCCAAATGAATTGCGCCGTTTTATTGATCGTTTACCTGCCCATACTTTTGGAATAAATTACGATATCGGTAATAGTGCTTCCCTAGGATTTAATCCTAAAGAGGAATTTGCTAATTATGGTTCTCGCGTAGCCAATGTTCACGTCAAGGACCGGTTGTTGGGTGGAACGACCGTTCCACTGAAAATGGGCGCTGCTGACTTTGGCGTTGTATTCACTGAGTTAGCAAAAGTCGGCTACCAGGGGAACTTTATTTTGCAGACTGCACGTTCTACAGATAGTAATCATGCTGGTGTTCTAAGTACCTATCGCGATATGACTTTGCAATGGATCCATCAATATGGAGTTCAAGACTGCGCAAAATTGCAGAACTTAGTGACTCCATTCTTAAGTTGAGTAGGTTATCACCATGAATCTAGACTTAACTGGTAAATCAGTGCTCGTTACTGGCTCTTCCAGAGGAATTGGACGCGCTATCGCCCAAGCCCTGCATGCAGATGGGTGTCGTGTAGCTTTGAACAGTCGCAATGCGAATGATCTTGATCTTTTAACCTCTGAACTTCAAGGAAGCATTGGTATTGCTGGAGATGTTTCGCAGAGTCAAGTAGCAAAAAAAGTTGTTGATGAAGTTATCCGTGCGTTTGGCAGACTAGATATTTTGGTATGCAATGTCGGTAGTGGACAATCTGTTCCAGCTGGCCAAGAGAACTTCGATGAGTGGCAACGTGTATTCGCCCAAAACCTATGGAGTACAACCAATACAGTTGAGGCGGCAAAAGATGCTCTCTTGTCCGCCAAGGGAACCATTGTTTGCATTTCTTCCATATGTGGACTAGAAGTAATTCATGGAGCACCGGTAACTTATTCGGCAGCAAAAGCTGCACTTCACGCATATGTGCGCGGAATTGCCAGACCTCTTGGTGGCCAGGGTGTGAGAATTAACGCTGTTGCTTCAGGGAATATTTTATTTGACGGCTCTGTTTGGTCTAAAAAAATATCCGAGAATCAAGATGCCGTCGAGAAAATGTTAAAGAGGGAAGTGCCCCTTGCTCGTTTTGGTGATGTTAACGATGTAGCTAACTTAGTAATGTATTTAGCTTCACCTAAAAGTGCATTTGCTACTGGTCAAGTCTGGACGTTAGATGGTGGCCAGACTCATTCCTAACAATTAACATAACTAGAACTATATGGCGCTCGATAAATTTCTACTAAATGGCAAGTCCGCTTTGATCACTGGTGCAGCAGGAATGCTTGGACTTGAGCATGCAGCGGCTCTTCTTGAATGTGGTGCAGCAGTGATACTTACTGATATTAATGAATCTGCACTGCAATCAGCCAAAGCCTTTCTTGAAAAAGACTTTGAACCGCGAAACATTATTGTTAAGGTAATGGATGTTTCAATACCTATGTCAGTTAGAGAGGTGGCTGACGAACTTTTAGGAGCTGGCACTGCTATTGATATCTTGGTAAATAACGCAGCCATCGATCCAAAGGTTAATTCAGATCAGGGTTTGATTGAAAGCTCACGTCTTGAAAATTTTCCTTTGGACCAGTGGAACTTGCAGGTTGGTGTTGGCCTTACGGGTGCGTTCATTTGTAGTCAGGTATTCGGGTCAGCGATGGCTTATTCTGGGAAGGGTGGTGTTATTGTCAACATAGCATCTGACTTATCAGTCTTTTCGCCAGACCAACGTTTGTACCGAAAGCAAGGCTTGCCAAATGAGATGCAACCTGTCAAGCCCATAACTTATTCTGTGATCAAGGCTGGATTGATTGGGATGACACGCTATCTGGCTACCTATTGGGCCGACAAGGGTGTTCGTTGTAATGCCTTATCACCGGGTGGTGTATTTAATGGGCAGGGCGATGAATTTGTTCAGCGTCTGTCCAGTTTGATTCCCATGGGGCGAATGGCTAATAAGGATGAATATCGATCGGCGTTGCAATTTCTTTGTACGGATGCTTCGGCCTATTTAAATGGACAAAATATTGTCATGGATGGCGGTCGCAGCGTCCTTTAAATATGCGAAAAATACCTTACCCCAAACCAAGCGAAATTTTGCTTGAGGAATTTCTTAAGCCCATGGGCATTTCAGCCTACCGATTTGCAAAAGATATTGGTGTGACGCAAATGCGAATCAGCGAAATTCTTTCTGGAAAACGAGCTATCACAGTAGACA
>JBBAON010000035.1:8297-9535 GCA_040401435.1 Candidatus Methylopumilus sp. | reverse complement strand
AAACAAAATAAACGGTAATGGTAATCCGAACAGCTTCCAAAACAAAATAACGGTAATCTGATAACCGTCTCCTAGTCAGTGTAAGCCTTAAAAGCCTATGAACCAATAAAAAAAATAAAAGAACAACAGAAAATAAAGGTGTAGGCCAAACACAGCATGACAATAAACAATAAATCAAATAAATGGAATGGGAACTGGAAAGCCCAAAGATACTTCGGCTGTCATAAATTTTAAGAGAAGTGCTACTACCTATTCATGTCCTGTTGTTCTTGGCGGGTGAACAACAGGCGTTTTTAGGCATTTTGACTTAGCCTAGGTCCTAATGGTGAACCCTTGATGGTGAAGGCTGGCAGCTTTGACATAGCATGCCCTTCCATTTTCCCTCAGGCTGCCCAGCAGCCATCATTAGAAAAATAGGGGGAGAAACTCATCCAACTGCATGACAGAGGACAATGGATCTCTATGGGACACATCCCCTATCATGAAATTGGGAAATAAACCAGTAGCAGCAACTTCAATATTCTACTATTACTTTTTTACAAATTACTTGGCAGACAGCACTTAAAAGATATAGGAAAAGGGGGAAACTAACCAGCTAGACAATTGAATTGGTTGGCATACTGACTAGGATAAATAACTAACGCGCATAATATTAATGACCACCAGCTACATGAAATTGAATATAGAAGTGATCCACAGGGTGCACATTGCAGTTAAAAGTGGGATGCCATCCTTTTTATAGAGTATCAACCCCATTCCTTATTAAAAGAGGAGGTCTCAACAGATGACTACCAACTTTAGAACCCAAAACTCATGGACACCTTCTATTTTCAAAATCATTCCTACTTTTTGAAATCAGTCTACAAATCACCCATGTACCTATGGCCCAATTTTGGAACAAGGACATTTCGAAACATACTAAAAATAATGAACTGAGAGATCTTCAAAAAACTATAAACAAAAACTATGGAACATAAAAAAAAACATGAATAGAAATTTCTCAGTTATCTTTCCAAAAAATGGCTCCTAATGTTTTTTAGACCGAAATAGCCCCTTGGGCTTGAGTTCAAAAGGCATTTTTCCAAAAACGATTTTTTCAGCCTCCTTTGAACCGAAATTTGCCCCTCGGGCCTGTCTTTCCAACAATAAATTCCGAAAAGTGACTCTGAAAACGTATCGGTTCGCAAACAGTTCCTTTTGGCCCCGACTTTTTCAATAGAATTCCAAAAACGAATTTA
>JBBAON010000035.1:0-8197 GCA_040401435.1 Candidatus Methylopumilus sp. | reverse complement strand
GAATTTATAGGTACCTTTTGACTACGAAACCGTCCGTAAAAAAACAAGCGGGCTGTGTGACAGCGTGGTTCAGAGCGTATCGGCAGCAGTAAGAGGGGTGTTGAAGAGGACTGTTCTGAGGCGCCGGGGCTCCTTTTATAGGGGTCCCGGCCCAGGGGTAATAATTTGTTTTGCACAATTAAAACCTTTTTTCTTCAATTCTTTCATACGATGAATCCGCGGGCGAAAAGCTTAAACGATTTGCTTTAAAACTGAGAAAAATCTATTCTTAATACAACAGTTAATTTCCTTTGGCAGTCCCCTGAGCCCGCGCTGAACACCTGGTGACTTGAGGAGGCTGGTCCGCCCGGGGGAGATGCAATTATACTAACTTTTTGTGACTTTTTATTGAAGTTTTTTTCTAGGTAAAAACAAGTCGAATTCGTTAAGATTGTTTAGCTATTGAACGGCCTGAATTAAAATTAAAAGGATTTGTTTTCAAGACAGAGATGAAAAATTATGTTTGCAATCCTTTTGCTTCAGTAATTGTAGAAGTCGTCATTGCTCCCCAACTCGATTGGAAACCCCCGGATTTTTACACTGGATTGGCGCCAAAAGAATAGGAAAACAGACCCACTTCAATAAACAATTTGTTTTTAGAATAAAATGTTAGCCGTAAAACGAGGGCAAGTATAGCATGACTTTAAAGTATAAAAAAATTTTAAAAATTGAATTTGAACAAGATCAGAGAGGATGGCACGGGCCGCCTAACATTGCCCCCCCAGGCGATGCTGAGCGTCAGTCAGCATTTGAATCTAGGAGGCTCAGGACATCATCAGTACTGGCTGGCTCCATGGGCCCCTTGCCTGTCTGAACCTCTGAATGGGAAGCATCGGCTGCTCCCTCTGAATGGAAAGCATCGGCTGCTCCCTCTCCCTTGGACTGGCCTTCCTAACTAGGCACTCTTATGGACATCAGCTCCTGGTTGGCATGACTCCTGGTACAGCTTCAGAACTCCAATCCTTGGACTGGCCTTCCTATCTAGGCACTCTTATGGACATCAGCTCCTTGGTGGCATGACACCTGGTACAGCTTCAGAACTTCAGACCTTGGAATATTGAAAACAGACTGCAGCATCATCATTCTTCTTAGTTAATCAGGCAAGACACTCCTGGAAAACTCAGCATTTTGGCAATTTTTGACTCGGTAATGCTTAAACAAGGAATTTTGCTCTGTTTCATTGGCTCTTACCATAATAGTTTGCACAGGAATAATTTCAGTAACAGGTTTGCTATATCATTTGGAAACCCTTGCAAGCAAGACTTAACTCCCCGCATGTGCTCAAGCAATCCAGCAGAGTGACTAGTCCAGAGAACTTGGTGCACCCGAGCCAGATTACTCAAGCACACCCCGAGGAACGGTGCTTAAAGGGTTTTATTTAGCCTCGGTAAAGTTCAGTGGCAAGAAAATTGTCTAGGCCGCATGTGGCACCACATGCATCACTGACTCAAATTGTAGTGTTCATTTGCCAAGCGCCGGCACTACAGGCGCAACGTTCAATAGAATAGTCACTTTCAGCTTGGCTTCCCATCTGCCCCAATGGAGCAACGGTTACCAGCTTCAAACAGTGTCAATAAAGTACAACTGGCCAGACATTTGTCTAGCCGAACAGCTCTGCTTCACTCTGATCAATGAATAACTCGATCTCCTCATCCAAGCTACTAGCTATCCTCCCAAGGCGCTGACGCCTAGCCGGAGGAGCATCTGACTCCACAGTGGTGGGCACTGACTGCTCCCAAACCAAGGCCGGCTCAGGGGCCGTGAGGGCAGACAGCGGCACTGCCGCTTTCCGGCACTTTTCAGCATTGCTGACACCAGTTGGCCTAAGCAGGCTCTGGTTCTCGTTCCACCGGCAGATGGCCGGCACCTTGCTCACGTCCGTGATGGTGGGGTCCTCGGCCAAGACCAAAGCAGCCTTTACCGCAGCCAGCTGGCTGGTATTAGACTCCAGACCACTTGAAAGATGGTCTCTCCTCCTCTTCAGCGCCCTCTTGACGTTCTCCTTGGTTTTCTCCACCAGGTGGTGCGCAAAGAAGGGGTCCTTCCAGCCCTCCGGCCTGTCAGGCAACAGGCCCATGAACTCCAGACACCTCCTGATGTCCAACACCACCTTCCTAAACCGTTTCTCCCCCACCAGCTCCTTGAACTGGCGAGTATGCTCCTCGAAGTAGATCAGCATATCCCGGCCGACCCACGGGTAGAGGCGCACATACTCAATGAGCATAGCCCTTGACCCTCTGATGCTGGGGTTGATATGACCCTTCAGGCTGTCCTTGGTCACGGTGGCGAAATCGGACACAATAGGGTTCTCGACTCCCGGATTTACTTCCCACGGCCCAGTGTTGAGGGAAGCTTGCAGGGGATAGGAGTACGACTCCGAGGTAATCCCAAACTGGTAGTGCACCAGCTGGTCTACCTGTCCCAGGGCCCACGTCCGGGGGTCAATGGCCCTCAGTAATGGCAGCATGCTGTTCATGTACATCCTAGCCGCGTGAAGAAAGCAAGGTCCTCCTGCCGTAATGGCCGGCCATCGCGGATCTCGGCACAAGATGTCCCACTTGGCATCTGCGGGCATCCTCATCTGCCCCAATAGCTGGCTGTAGGAGCTGATCAGCTCTGGCTGCCGCAGCTGCGGCAGGGCCGGGGAAGCAAGCAGGGAGTCACCATGATCCAGATACTCCACAGGGCGGATGTGAGGCAGCAGTTTCGCAAACACGTTGTCTGCCACCCACTGGAAGAAAGCCAGTGGGGACATCTCAGACACTTGGTTAACCCAATAGGCATCAGGGAAGTGGTGCACGCACCAGATCATGAGCAGAACGCTGGCAGTGATGGCGGGCTGTCTGGTGTCGCAGATCAGGTACTGCTCCAGTGCCTTGGGCAGAACATCCAGGTCCAACCCCCACAAATTGTCCCCTCGGGAGCCTTGGTCCTTGGGCAGCAACGTCCCTGACACCCACCAGTTGCTGGCAAACATGGAGCTCTGCGGCATGGCAATGCCGGCCAGGTGGATCATGTCGCCGATCTCGATGGGCAGGGGCACCTTGGTGAAGAAGGGGTCATCCCAGATGAACGAGGTCACCTTGGCGAAGCAGACAAAGTCAGCCATGATCCCAAAGCCAACCATAGGGGGAAGACCAGCAAAGAAAGACTTCACAGCAGGGGTCAACTTTGTGGTAAGATCCAGCAGCAATCTGGAACCTCCCGGGCCGGCGTAGTACTGAACTGGTAGCTTGATATGGACAGCCCAGCTCCCACTGCCGATGAAAAAACGCACCGGGAAGTTGGCCGCAGAGCCATTGTTGTGGCCAGAGGTAAACGACGTGCTATGCTTCCCAGCCAGTATCTGGTCGTGGATCCTCTCCAAGATGGCTTGCAGCCCCTTCTGGTCAGTTGGCCAGTCCACCTTAGCCTGGTACCCCTCAGTATCAGCGGCAACAAACAGAATTCCCTTCTTCTTGTCTCTTGCAGACATCTCCAGGACATCACCAGCGGCATCCTCCCAGGCATCGTCAGAAGAGACACCTAAAACCAGCTCCCTGACACCATACCGGTAGCCATGCCTGGACTCAGCCAGGTCCCTTAACAGGGGGGCAATATGGTGGCTCCAGTCAGGCCTGACGTCCACATAGGCCCTCAGATGGTCCAACAGAGGGCTCCTTCCAGGCAGAGCAGCCAGAGTGTTGCCTCTCTTGAGAGTGAAGACAGGGAGTCTGTCCCTAGGCTGCTCACTAAACACAGCATGGGCCTCCTCTTGGCTGGTGGGTCTGCCTCGGCGCCTGGACGGCATAAAGACGGATAGCACTTGCTCCACCTGGCTGCCGGAAATGCCAACAGTGTAGTTGTGGCCCTCCCGAGCAGAGATAAGCAGGCTGTCAGTAGAAGAAGGCTGCCTGATTCTTGCGGCAGCCTGATGCTGGCTAGCAGCCTCCATGAGGTTGGAGTAGAGGATGGTCTCGGAGGAGTCCTCCAGAGGTCCGCACACCCTGCCGTTGAATGCCGTTCGCAGCATGGTTCAGACTTACTACGACCCCAATGGAGTCAAGCTTGCCTTAGAGTTACTGGACCGGCATTAGCAGGGGTGCACCAACGAAACGCAGACAGCAGTTAGGCAGAATCGCGATGGCCCCAATGGAGCCACGCTATCTCCTTCCGGAACACCAGGACGGTCAGCACACTTAACAGAGATTTGATTATAACATGATTAATGGAGAGTAGTTTCTGGACTTTGTGGAATATAGGCCTATCGGGGATACCACCACAATAAAAAAGGTAACGATGTTGGACAGGGAGCCGCTAGGCGCATTGGAATGCCCTGTCAGAAGGGCACAATTAGAATCTCAAATATTTTCTTCATATTGAAAGCAGGCAACTTCAGACTTTTCAGAGAGTTTTTAGATCGAGTTGTTCAGAATATTAATTCGTCAAGGAAGGAAGAGCTATTTTTTTATTTCTAGTTCGCAAAGAAGTCCGGATGCTGGACATGAACTTGGTCCACCGGAATGATAATCGAGATCTGTGCAACAGCGCGCTCCAGGAAGCGAGTCTCTAACCTCGCTCCTGGCTTTTTCAGCGAGTACTTCAGTTTGTACGTTGACCGCGACACTTTCTCTACCACCAGACCTAATCGCCATGTCCAGAGTTTCTTGAAATTGGGATCTTGATGCACGAACAGAACCACGTCGCCTATCTGTGGCTGCCTGTCATGCTCAGCTCTTGGAGGTGGGACCAACAAGTTAATGCGCTCAATGAACAGCTCGTACCATTTTGCCGTTATCAACTGGTTTCTACGGAGCTGGGTCTGCGGACAATTGTCGACCTTGATTGGACCCTCGAGTTGGCGGTAATTATTCCTCCCGAGTTTAAGCCGATTTGGCGTGATAATCTCCCACCCCAGATCAGAGGCTGCAGACGCACTACCTCGGGCAATGGGGACATCGTCGACGGCGCTAGCAACACGGGAGAAAATTGTCTCCCAGCCCAGCACAGTATTGGCCTGTTCAATTGACTCAGACCACGCAGCAAGCATCCTACGCATAACATTGATCTTGGCCTCAACCTTTCCCTGCTGATGATGGGCCTTCGGTGTGGCGACAATGACGTTGAACTTTGAATTCCCAACAATGTTTGACGAACTATCTCGAACATGAAAGAAAGTACTTTCCAGCTTAGCCAGCTGTGTCCCGCTATCCACGTACAGAGTGGCAGGCAACCCATACCTGGCCGAATGCCGCTCCAAAGCCTGAATGACCGAAGAGGTATTGAAACCTTCCATGGCCAGAATATTTGTGGCCGAGGTTAGCAAACACACAACCACCAGAGCGTTGCACGACCCCCCTCGAACCGCACCACGCGTTCCCGTAAGGCGGAAGCCCATAGCAATGTCAATTTGGACATGATAGAAAGGGGGAGCGACTGTGGTGCGGCAGTTTGGGAAGTCAGCAAGCTCCAGGCGGACGGTTCGCTGCAGCATGACTCTGCACTTGGTGCAATCTCTGTTGAACTTGGTGATGGCCTGACGCGCATTTCCAATAGGATGGAACCGTTCCCGGATGCGTCTGAGAGTAGCCTCCACTCCTCGATGCGGAAGCTCGACCAAATGCACGAAAGCCAGAAGGGAGTGGAACACCTCAGAGTAAACGAGCACCACCGGCAACAACTTCTTAATGTGGAGCTCATCAAAGAACGGCGTGCAATCGAGATCAAAGATCTCAACGGCGCCTTCCTTAGCCAAACGGGACTTGCTGTGCCATACGCCAGACACCAGATGATACCTTTCGCGCATACTCTTTGTTGAGAGAGACTTTTCTGCCTGAGCTGAAGCTGATCGTTCTACTAGCAGCATTGCGCGCTGCTCTCGAGTCTGGCCTCCTGGACGACAAAATGGGCAACCTGGCGTGTCCTGCCGGCGAACTTCATGTATCCCGTGCCGCATGATGTCAATCGCCTTCAGTATGGACTCTAACACCTTCAACGCCATCTTCCACCCTCGCCTGAGAAACCCGATTGATGACATCAGCCAGTCACTAGACACTTGGATCGGAAAAGATAGGTGGCAGCCGACCGATGCTGCGGCAGGGCCATCGTCAGAAGCACTCAAATCTTGCAGTAAGCTCCTTCTCTCTCGAGTCAGTTCGACTGTGTTAAATTCAAACTCTTGGAACAGCTCTTTGTTGTACTGTTCAGTAGCCTCCACAGGAACTGTGACAAACTGCTCAGACGGGAGTGAGGCCGAATCCAACCACATCCATGGAAGGCCGGTGAACCAGACAGAGGTTTGACTCAGGTCGCTAACAGACACAGTCCTAAGCTTCGTTAGCAGGTCCGCCAGATTGTCAGTCCCACTGATGTGGAAAAGCGGAACCAACTCCTGGCCTCCAACTGAACTCCGCAGCATGTTCCAGATAGCAGACACCCGGTTGAACGCCCACATCCGCAGTCTCCTAGACTTGTTCAGCACCCAGCACACCACGATGCGGGAGTCCGTAAACAGCCGTGTCTCCTCATGCAGTTCGCCTAGCGCCTGCTGAGCAACCAATGCTGTCTCCGCTGCAAGTACAACCCCTTCCAGCTCATTTCGGGGCACAGTGTGATGAGCCATCCGACTCTTAGCAATGAGGAGGGAGCATGAATAGCTACCATCAATCCTCTGCATTCCAGCATACACAGCTGCCCCACAAGCACGGAGACCTGCGTCAGCGACAACAATCAGTCTGAACTTGGCGCCGTCGACCTTGTCTTCAGGAATGATGCACCGGGGAATCTCAACCTGCTTGATCTGCTTCATTAGCTCAAAAAGCTTGATCCAGTCTTCATGGTATTCAGGAGGCACTGGGGCACTCCATTCGAGTCCGTTCAAACCCTGCAGCGCTAGCTTCAGCTGGATCTTGACACATTCAAACAGACCACAGGGATCATACAACTCGGCAGTCCTTGACAGCACACCGGCTCGAGTGAGCAAGTCACCAGCCAAAGCTTTGGCTAGATTGACCTGGTCACCTAAGTCGACTAAGGGAAGCAAGGTTTTGGCTTTGGGCTGCTTTAAAAAGAAACTCTCGTCATAGGCTAGACTCAGAGAATCAGACTGCGTGCTCCAGGCAAGACCCAAACACCCGATGCTACTACCCAAAGAAGCCTTTGCCGGTGGCGCTTCACCGGACTTTGCCACGAACTTCATCGTGAAGCCCCCTTTCTTTAGACAAGCTTGGGTCTGCATGATTTGCTGCTCTCGCTCCTCCTCAGAGTCAGCACCAGCCAGGATGTCATCTACGTAGCGACTCTTGGTGAGCGGACGAACGGCAGCAGGAAGTTCGGACTCGTACATCTTAGCAAGAAACTCAAGGGCAACGCCAGCCTGGTTCCCAGTACTGGCCACACCATACCACGCACGTGTCATCACGTAAATAGTAGGTGGAACCGACGGGTCCAGACTGTCATGAAAGAGGAAGAGACTGTACGGCAGAGAGCTCTGATTGAGGACCAGCATGTTGTAGAGTTTTGACACATCCGTTCCCCAGGCAAACTTGCGGCACCGAAAGTCAATCAACAGTTCAGGGATTCTAGTCAGCATGTTTGTCCCCTTTGCCAACAACTCGTTCAGGCCTGAAATGCTGGGGTCAACCACCAGGCGGACAGGAGTGGATATGCTCTCCACCTTCATTACGCTCTTCCATGGGTAGAAATGTCTAAACTCAGCAGACCAGATGCCATCCTGCACATCGGCTGGCAGGCTTTCCATCGGGACCATGAAGCCCCTTTCGACCAACTCGCCATGCGCCTTCCGAATCTGATCCTTGACATTGTCCTGCTTTCGGCACTGAGACTCATACATCCTCTTGGCCTGGTAGTAGTTGTCGCTACCCCCGTGGCGCTTCATGAGAGAGTCGACTGGGTTCTTGATAAATGGCAGGTCAACATAGGTAACCCCGTTCTCCACATCAACCTGGACGCTCTTCAGAATTACAGCTTGCTCAAACTCCTCCTGGAGACTCTTTGTTTTGGCTCGGGCAGACAGCTTGCACACCGGGCAGTTGGAGCAAGATTCGCAACGGTATTCTACTATTTCTGGAATGTCAACCTCATCCTGGAGGCCCTTCAATTTTTGTAGAGGAATCTTAGCCTTTAGACACTCCTGGCCCGGGAAACAGTCTGCCTCAAG
>JBBAON010000034.1:2752-9925 GCA_040401435.1 Candidatus Methylopumilus sp. | reverse complement strand
GTGAAAAAGATGTTGATGCCACTATTGTTTATGGTGTGAATCAACAAGTTCTCAAACCAAGCGACGTGGTGGTTTCTAACGCAAGCTGTACGACTAACTGTTTGGCTCCATTGGTAAAGCCATTGCTAGAAAAAATTGGGATCGAATCTGGTTTGATGACCACGATTCATGCGTTTACTAATGACCAGGTTCTCACCGATGTGTATCACAAGGATATGCGCCGTGCGCGTTCTGCTGTGACCAGCATGATTCCAACCAAGACAGGTGCTGCAAAAGCAGTTGGCTTGGTATTGCCAGCTCTAGCAGGGCGCTTTGATGGTTTTGCAATGCGCGTGCCCGTCATTAACGTTTCTGTTGTGGATTTAACCTTTGCTGCCAGCCGCGCTACCAGCGTGGATGAGGTGAACTCCATCCTCAAAACAGCCAGTGAGGGTGAGTTGAGGGGTATTTTGGGTTTCAATACCCTGCCTTTAGTTTCCATCGACTTCAACCACGACCCACGCCCCAGTATTTATGATGCTTCCCAGACTCGCGTTTCAGCGGATGGTAAGTTGGTCAAAGTGTTAGCTTGGTATGACAATGAGTGGGGTTATTCAGTCCAAATGCTCAATGCAGCTAAAGCGTTGATGGCTGTAAAGTGAGAAATTAAGTAGCTTTTTAAGCTTAAAAGTACTCAAAATCGTGCTATTCCTGTAAAAAAGACCTCAATTGAGGTCTTTTTTCATTAACTGTGCCTATCTTGCTAAATTAGGACTTTGGTTTATTTCGACAGTTCTTCTTTTGGCAGTGGCCATACATTGCTAAAGAGTGCTCCTGGAGCTTGAAACCGAGGTTTTTAGCGATATCGCGCTGTCTTTTCTCGATAGCCTCATCCACAAACTCCTCAACGTGACCGCAATCGAGGCAGACCAAGTGGTCATGGTGCTGACCCTCATTTAGCTCATAAATAGCCCTGCCATCCCCTTTGCTAGACTCAAAATGACTGCGGAGCAAGAGGCCTGCTTGTTCAAACTGGGTGAGCACCCGATATACCGTAGCTAAGCCAATTTCTTTGTCATTCTTAGCTAGGGCCATAAAGACATCTTCAGCGCTAAAGTGCGTGCCACCATTTTGATGAAAAAAGTCCAAGATTTTCATACGTGGACCGGTTGCCTTAAGGCCAATGTCGCGTAAATCTGCTGGAGTCGGATTTTGGTTCATATTCAGGGTTTGGGAGCTAAAATCAATGTCTTAATGATACGGCCTGCCATGCAAAATTGCCTTCAACTTTTTACTCGTCTATTGAACTCTATTTTTAGGGTTTTTGACCTCGCTCGGATTGGCTTAGTCATTGCTGCAGTGAGTTCAGTAATGATTGCCACTGGCTGCACCAGCGCCGTTGATGACACACAACGCGCCTGGATGAATAAAGTCTTTAGACCTTATGTTCCAGATGTAGTGCAGGGTAACTTTATTTCGAGTGAGCAATACGCAAAGTTACAGGTCGGACAGAGTCGTGAGCAAGTGCGTCAAATTCTTGGTACACCTTTACTGGCTAGTTATTTCCATGCCAATCGCTGGGACTACGTTTTTGAATTTAAGCGTGCTGGCCAAGTGATGGGCAAAGAGCGTCGCGTGACGGTGTTTTTCGAAGGCGATAAGCTGGTTAAGTTTCAGGGTGATGCATTACCAACCGATGTCGAGTTGGTTGCTGAAATTGATGGCTATGCAAAAAGCAAACGCTCATTCTGGGATGTCATGACTGGATCGAACAAGCCACCAGTAACGACGCCTTTGCAGCAGCCAGAGTTGCTGGTTCCCAGTCCAACTAATAATTTGCCCACCGGGGCTACAGTGCCTGCAGTTCCTGCCAGCAGTTCATTTTGGGACTTTTTTAGCTTTTCAAAAAAGTCGCCAGATGCTCAGCCGGTGCCTCAACAGTTAGGCCCTGGTGCACTTAATGTCCCGCAGGCTACTGAAGTTAAATAAAGATAAAGTTGTGTTGATGTCGACTGAATTTTTTCGGCAACTTTGAATAAGAAACGAAGATACAAATGATGAAAATCGCAATTGCTGGTGCAACTGGCCGCATGGGAAAAATGTTGATCGAGGCGGTGCTCAATTGCACGGATGCCGAGCTTGTTGGTGCGCTTGAGCATGAGTCTTCGCCTTTACTGGGTGAAGATGCTGGTGCATTCTTGGGTAAAAAAACTGGTGTAGTCATTACATCGGATATTACGAAAGCGTTGAGTAGTGCTGAGTTTTTGATTGACTTCACTCGTCCCGAGGGTACGATGGCCCACTTAGCCGTGGCGAAAAAGACGAACAGCAAAATGATTATCGGTACCACCGGTCTGAGCTCAGAACAAATTGATAACTTGAAGAAAGCTTCTGCAAGCTTGGCTATCGTATTTGCTCCAAATATGAGTGTGGGTGTCAATGCGACATTTAAGTTGCTAGAGATTGCCGCAAAAATGTTGAATGAAGGTTATGACATTGAAATCGTTGAAGCCCATCACCGTCATAAAGTGGATGCTCCATCTGGTACCGCCCTCAGAATGGGCGAGGTCATTGCAGATGCGCTTGGTGAGAAATTAGATGATGTTGCGGTATATGCACGCGAAGGTCATACCGGTGAGCGCAAAGCTGGCTCGATTGGTTTTGCCACCATCCGTGGTGGAGATATTGTGGGTGATCACACTGTCTTATTTGCGGGCGAGGGTGAGCGCATTGAGATTAGCCATAAGTCTTCTAGCCGTCAGTCTTATGCACAAGGTTCTTTGCGCGCTGCACGCTTCTTGCAAGCTCAGGGTTCCGGTCTTTATGACATGCAAGATGTTCTTGGCCTACGTAAGTGAATGTTCAGTAAATCAGAATAGAAGAAAAGAGTTGTATTGAATGAGTAAGGATTACGATCACCGCAGTATTGAAGCTGCTGCACGAGCTGATTGGGAAAGTGCGCAGGCTTATAAGGTAGCCGAGAACGCAGTAGATGCTTCCGGCAAGCCAAGACCAAAATATTACGCCTGTTCTATGTTGCCTTACCCATCGGGTAAGTTGCATATGGGGCATGTTCGTAACTACACCATCAATGATGTGATGGCTAGGCAGTTGCGCATGCAAGGCTATAACGTACTCATGCCAATGGGCTGGGATGCGTTTGGTATGCCCGCTGAAAATGCAGCGATTCAGAATAAAGTACCGCCAGCTAAATGGACCTACGACAACATTGCTTATATGAAAAAGCAAATGGCGGCGATGGGTCTAGCAATTGACTGGTCGCGTGAAGTAGCTACTTGTAGCCCTGATTATTATCGTTGGAATCAATGGCTCTTTTTAAAGATGCTTGAAAAAGGTATTGCTTATCGTAAGACTCAAGTTGTCAATTGGGATCCAATCGATCAAACCGTATTGGCAAATGAGCAGGTGATTGACGGGCGCGGTTGGCGCTCAGGCGCATTGGTAGAAAAGCGTGAGATCCCAGGTTATTACTTCAATATCACTACCTATGCAGAGCAATTACTTTCTGGTTTAGATAACTTAGGTTGGCCTGAGCGCGTCAAAACAATGCAGCAGAATTGGATTGGCAAGAGTCGTGGTGTGCGGTTTGCGTTTAAGCATGAGATTGCAGATGCGCATGCTAACTTTGTTCAAGATGGTCAGTTATATGTATTTACGACGCGTGCTGACACCATCATGGGTGTTACTTTCTGTGCCGTTGCAGCTGAACATCCGTTGGCAACATTGGCAGCAACCAATAATCCAGAGTTAGCTGCATTTATTGAGAAATGCAAAACCGGTAGCGTGATTGAAGCTGATCTAGCGACCCAAGAAAAAGAAGGCATGTACACCGGCTTGTATGTGACGCATCCACTGACTAGTGAGCCTGTGCCAGTTTGGGTTGGTAATTATGTCTTGATGTCATATGGCGATGGCGCTGTTATGGGTGTACCCGCACACGATGAGCGCGACTTTGCATTTGCCCTCAAATATGACTTACCGATTAAGCAAGTGATTGCTTTGCGTACTCCATCAGATATGTTCAACACCAGCCACTGGCAAGATTGGTATGCCCAGAAGGATGATGTCGTTTGCCTTAATAGCGGTAAGTACGATGGACTATCCTATGAAGAGGCAGTTGATGCAGTAGCTCAAGATTTAGAGCAAATGGGTATTGGTGAAATCAAAACCACTTACCGTTTGCGCGATTGGGGTATCTCTCGCCAGCGTTATTGGGGAACACCGATTCCGATTATTCATTGTGGTGATGAGAACAATTCTGGTTGTGGCGCAGTTCCAGTTCCTGAAGCTGACTTGCCGGTGGTATTGCCTGAAGATTGCGTACCGGATGGTAGTGGCAATCCACTGAATAAGCGTGCCGACTTCCTCAATGTGAAGTGTCCAAAATGTGGCAAGCCTGCGCGTCGTGAGACTGACACCATGGATACCTTTGTCGATTCTTCTTGGTACTTCATGCGCTATACCAGTCCAGATGCTAAGACCATGGTTGATGAGCGTAATGAATACTGGATGCCAATGGATCAGTACATTGGTGGCATTGAGCATGCGATTTTGCATTTACTCTATGCGCGCTTTTGGACCAAGGTCATGCGTGATCTCAAGCTCATTACTTTTGATGAGCCCTTCCAGAACTTGCTAACGCAAGGCATGGTGCTCAATGAGACTTACTACTCTGAAGAAGCATCCGGTAAAAAGACTTGGTTAAATCCTTTAGATGTAGAGCTCGAGCTCGATGATAAAGGTCGCCCTCAAAGCGCTAAGCTGAAAGGCGATACCGCTGGCACACCAGTCATTATTGGTGGCGTTGAGAAGATGTCTAAGAGTAAAAATAATGGCGTTGATCCTCAAGCCTTGATTGATCAATACGGCGCAGACACTGCACGCCTCTTTGTGATGTTTGCTGCTCCTCCTGAGCAGCAGCTTGAGTGGTCTAGCGCTGGTGTAGAAGGTGCCTCACGTTTCTTACGTCGTGTTTGGATGTATTCCAGTAGTCAGGCGGATGCAATCCGTGCTGCCGATGCAGTACTACCAAGCAATTTAAATGATGCTGAAAAAGAATTGCGTCGTGAAGTGCATACCATTCTGAAGCAAGCGAATTTTGATTATCAGCGTCGCCAATACAACACCGTAGTTTCTGCAGCAATGAAGATACTCAATGTCTTAGAGCCTGTAAGGCTCGGTGATAAGACTACAGTGCGACCTGCTGTATTACGTGAGTGCTTGAGTATTTTGATTCGGGTGCTTTACCCAGTAGTACCTCACTTGACCCATGCTCTCTGGAATGAGATTGGGTGCGATCAATCGTTTGGCACTCTTTTAGATGCGCCATGGCCTGTAGTAGATGAAGCTGCGCTGATTCAAACAGAGTTGACCATCATGTTGCAAATTAATGGCAAGTTACGTGGCGATATACGTGTTCCTGCGGATGCAACTAAAGAGCAAATTAAGGTTTTGGCATTACAAAGTGAGCCAGCTGTAAAGGCATTAAATGGCGCAGCACCTAAAAAGGTGATTGTGGTTCCGGGCCGCTTGATTAATATTGTTGCTTAGATCGCTAACGCTTTATTTTGAATAGAAATTAAACACATGAGCGTAAATCACCTTCGACGTACCATGCTTGGGTTTCTGGCCTTGGCTCCAGTCACTGGTTTGATTGCCTGCGGCTATCGTTTGCGTGGGATGGTGGATCTGCCATACAAAATTATCGCCATTACTGGCAGCCCATCGCCACCTTTGAGAGCGGATCTACAGACATCTATTTTGACGGGCACAGATGCTAAGGTAGCGATTAATCCTAAAGATGCTGATCTCATCCTAGATATCACTAGTGATCTTAATGGTCGTGAGATCTTGGCCTACAACTCCAATGGTCAAGTCTCTGCCTATCGCTTAAACATTCGAGTCGGATTTAGGGCGTATGACAATACTGGTACGGATGTTGTGCCTGAAGCTGAAATCTATATGACACGTGATATGGATTTCTCGGTGTCTACTGTTTTGGCGACCGACGTCCAAATGCAGCAATTTCTATCTTTGATGCGCAGAGATCTTGCGGTGCAAATTCTGCGTCGTGTTTCTGCATCTGCTCGAGCACCACAGGCTCGAAGATTTTAGAGAATGACGATCAAATCGCATGGTTAAGAGCGATGCCCTACAGCTTCATTTGAAGTCACTCAATTCAGCGGCTTCATTAAAGCCTCTCTACATATTTAGCGGTGATGAGCCCCTCCTGATGATGGAGGCAATGGACCAGTTGCGTGCCACTGCTAAAAAAATGGGTTACACCGATCGTGAAGTCTTATTGCAAGAGCGTGGATTTGATTGGAGTGCTTTGTTAAGTGCTGGCCAAACCATGTCTTTATTTGGGGATAAGCGCTGGGTTGAGTTGCGCATACCAACAGGTAAGCCTGGGCGTGATGGTGCTGATGCGCTTAAGCAGTTTTCCGCCCAAATCGAGTCTCAGTCGCTAGGGCCTGATGGACCAGATACGATTTTTTGCATCATCCTACCTAAATTGGATGGCAAGACCAAAACCTCAGCTTGGTTTAGTGCTTTGGATGAAGCGGGTATGGCGATTCAACTAGATTCTTTGGATCGTACGCAATTACCGCAGTGGATTGCGGGCCGCTTAAAAAAACAGGGTCAAGAGGTGCAGTCGGGCCCAGACGGCCAACACGCCTTAGCCTTCATTGCAGAGCAGGTGGAGGGGAACCTCATTGCTGCTCATCAAGAGATTCAGAAGCTGGGTTTGTTGCATCCTGCCGGCGTCCTTACTGAGGAACAAATTCGGTCCGCCATTTTGAAGGTAGCACGCTATAACGTTTTTGAATTGACTGAAGCGATGTTAGCTGGTGATCTTCCTCGCCTTAATCGTATGTTAGATGGCCTTAAAGGTGAGGGTGAGCCCCTAGTCCTGATTCTGTGGAGCGTAACTGAAGAGCTTCGGATACTATCGAAACTGAAAGCAGCAAGCGATGCTGGGGAGTCTGTGCAGAACTTAATGCGTGCTAATCGCATTTGGGGTAACAAAGAGCGTTTATATCCTATGGCTCTAAAGCGAGTACAGCCCTTGAAGTTACGCAGAGCGATGCAGGTGGCTGCAGGTTTGGATCGTCAAGCCAAGGGATTGCATGCTGCAGAATTGCCGGCAGATCCTTGGGATGGCTTGCGTTT
>JBBAON010000034.1:1564-2652 GCA_040401435.1 Candidatus Methylopumilus sp. | reverse complement strand
AAGACCATTGAATCTATGGCATTAGGTTTGGAGCAAATTGTTTCTTTGGAAGATCCGATTGGCAAAATAACGCCATTGCAAAAGCAGACTTCCGGTATTGAGCTCGGTCAGATGCGTGTGCCACTCGGTGTAATTGGCATTATTTATGAATCTCGTCCAAATGTTACGATTGATGCAGCTGCACTGTGCCTGAAGTCTGGCAATGCAGTGATTTTGCGTGGTGGCTCAGAGGCGATTGATTCAAATACCTTGTTGGCGAAATTGATTCAAGAAGGTTTGGGCGCTGCCAATTTACCGATGGATGCGGTGCAGGTTGTGAGCACCACAGATCGCGCTGCTGTTGGTGAAATGATCACCATGACCCAATATATTGATGTGATCGTTCCACGCGGTGGCAAGAGTTTGATTGCCCGTTTGATGGCAGAAGCGCGTGTGCCAATGATTAAGCATTTGGATGGTATCTGTCACACTTATATTGATGCTGATGCGGATGTCGCAATGGCAATCAAGGTTTGCGATAACGCCAAGACTCAGCGCTATGCACCATGTAACGCTATGGAAACGCTCTTAGTAAATAAAGCGATTGCATCACAAGTGTTGCCAGCTCTTTGCAAAATCTATCAAGATAAGGGTGTGGAGTTACGTGTTGATGATCAAACCCGAAGCACTCTTGAGGCGGCAGGTTTTAAAGGCTTAGTCAATGCCACGGAAGAAGATTGGAAAACAGAATATTTGGCACCCATTTTGTCGATTAAGACTGTGGCAGATATCGATGAAGCAATGAGCCATATTGAGCAATACGGCAGTAAACATACCGATGCCATCATTACTAATAATCAAGCGCAAGCGAATCGATTTTTGCGGGAAGTTGATAGTGCCAGCGTAATGGTCAATGCTAGCACCCGTTTTGCCGATGGCTTTGAGTATGGTCTAGGCGCAGAGATTGGCATCTCTAATGACAAATTGCATGCCCGTGGCCCTGTTGGCTTAGATGGTCTGACTTCTCTCAAATACATCGTCATGGGTCATGGCGAAATTCGTACTTAAATGCGTACTTAATCTAGCCTCATAACAGAACGGAAATGATT
>JBBAON010000034.1:0-1464 GCA_040401435.1 Candidatus Methylopumilus sp. | reverse complement strand
TATCACCATGCGTGTTGGGGTTTACTTAAAAAGTTCCGCAATGGCGTCAATATCCATTCAGGAGTTTGGTATCGCTGGTTTAATGAAGCGCCAGTCCTCCTTCTCTTGATCGTGACCGCTTTGGTAGTTATTAAGCCTTAATTTTTTTCATCCCTTTTAGATTGCTAGCCTCATGAGATTTTTTGTTGTTTGTCCAGGCGGACTGGAAGTACCTCTTGCACAAGAGCTAGCAAGTATTGCGCACCGTCCTGACTGTAAAGCGCTGGGTGCTTGGGTGATTGATCCTACGCCTACGAGTCCTACAGGTGGAGTGGGTTTGGCGGCGCCAATATCGGCTGCTATGGCATTGAACTTACATTCACGGATTGCGAGTCGAGTATTGCTGCAGATGGCGGAATCACCATATCGCCAGGAAGAAGATTTGTATAAGTTGGCTAGTGGTTTAGCTTGGGAAGAATGGTTTTCTTCCACACAAACTCTGCGGGTTGATGTTACGGCGCATCGCTCCCCACTCAAGAGCTTAAATTTCGCAACCTTGAAGATTAAGGATGCAATTGTTGATCGTTTGCGTGATGTCACTGGTGATCGTCCCAGTATTGATACTGCATTTCCGGATGTGCGGGTACAGGCGCATCTCACGGCAACTCATGCAACGATCTATTTGGATACTTCAGGTGAGGCCTTATTCAAACGTGGCTGGAGAGATGAAAAGGGCGATGCACCTTTAAAAGAAAATCTTGCGGCTGGTATCTTGTCGATTATCGGCTGGAAGCCTTCGCAAACTTTATTTGATCCAATGTGCGGTAGCGGCACCTTTTTGATTGAGGCCGCTCAAATGGCTTTGGCTATTCCGCCAGGGGCTATTCGGGCGGGGATGTATGGTGATGACGCTAAGCCGAGTAGATTAGCCTATCGCCCATTAGTAACTTCCGCTCATGGGTTTGGGTTTGCGCGACTTAAGCCATTTAATGAGGCTGCTGAACAAAAGCGCTGGGGATCTCTGAAAGAGGCTGCTCAGACCGACATGATGGATAAGCGCAAACAGTTCCCAGATGCAGAATCTTTAGGCATTAGCGGTGGCGATATTAATGAGCGCTTGGTGGCCATGTTTAAAGGCAACTGGCAGCGGGCTCAGTTGCCGGGATTGCCAGTAACCCGTCAAATTGATGCTTTAGCAAGTAGGCCGCCAGCAAATACTCAAAATGGTGTGATGCTATTGAACCCGCCTTATGGTGAGCGCTTGGTGATCAAGGGTGGACGGGGTCAAGATCGCACTGCAGGTGGCGATATGGAGCGAGATTCATACGAACAGGCTGAAGAGCCAGAGGATCGCTATGCCTTTAATCTGGAAACAGGGCGTCAAAGTGCTAAACGCTCTAGCCGTGAGTCTCTCAAAAAGCTACAAGCTCAAGAAGAGCAGGATCCGAAGTTTGTCGAGTTCTTAAGACAGTTTGGCCAGCATCT
>JBBAON010000033.1:0-10365 GCA_040401435.1 Candidatus Methylopumilus sp. | reverse complement strand
GGTGAAAACTTGTTTGACTTCTTCATGGCTCAATCCTCTCAGAGATTTGAGCCTCCTCAAAATACGGGGCGATTCAGACCGAGTTTGCTTGAGCAGCCGCTGCGGGCTATGTCGCGCAGAAAGAATTGGGCTTCCGTAATGACATGCGTCTTTTCTTCGCTTTGTCACGGTATTGACATCAATTCGATATAACGTTTAGTCATCCAAACCACCAAAGAGAATCGTGAGAATCAAAAAACTATCAGTGATGTCAGCCGCAGGGCTTTGTATTCTCTCCGTCTACACGTCGTCTTTTGCCGGGCCGGATGACGACTCACCATTTCGGAGTGATGGCAAAACGCGCAATGCAGCGGATCCCGTGTACTTTGGTCGCAAGTTAGCCGATTTCCCAATGAACGCTGAGGCCGAAACTGGGTTGCGCATTTCACCGCCCACTGGAACTGACCTGTTTGCAGGACAACGGTTTGACTTGCGCATTGAGACGCAAATTCCAGCGCAAGCAAGTCCCGACTTGAAGCAGCTTTTGGTCAACGGCAAAAGCATTGCACCTCTCTTTGTGCAGCGCATCGCCAAGCAAGGCCTTGGGCCTGAATCGGGGACACCGCAGAGCAATTTCCTTTTTGGCTCGACTGCGAGAAATTTAAGTTTTGACAAACCAGGTCAATACGAAGTTGAAGCGGTTTTGATGATCGACGGCGTAGAGCGTCGAATTGTCAATCGCTACCAGGTCGCACCTGCACCAAACCCAAAAATTGCAGGTGCAGCACGTCGAGTGGTGATTTTCCTTGGTGATGGTATGGGTTTACCGCTGCGTACAGCGGCTCGCATCGTCGGTAAAGGTGCCTCTGAAGGGCGGGCAAACGATGGGCTTGCAATGGAAAAGATGCCAGTACAAGGTATCAGCCGCACAACATCGTTTGACAGCATTATTACCGACTCAGCTCCTGGCATGGCCAGCTTGATTAGCGGAATGAAGCAGTCTAATAACGCGCTTCAAGTCGCTGTGGACAACACACCTGAAAATCCGCTCGATAACCCACGCATTGAGACGGTTTTTGAATACATGAAACGCATTCATGGATGGAAGATCGGTGTCGTAACAGACTCCTTTTTAGTTGATGCGACGCCAGCAGCAGCGCAGGCTCATAACCGCTCACGCAGAAATTACCTCAATATTGCTCAGCAAATGATTGGCTACTACGACGATAAAACCGAGTTGAAAAAGACGGGTTACACCTCCCTTTCAGAACTGTCGCAGCCATTGGATGTATTGATGGGTGGTGGCGCCGTGCATTGGATGAGTGAAAACAACCCTGCACTTAAAAACTTCTACCAATACCCTCGAGGTGGTCGGAAAGACGTGGACTTGATGGCTGATATTGCGCCCGCAAAAGGCTACAGCGTCGTACGGAACTTGAGTGAAATGCGTTCTGCCCCTGACGATAAAAAACTCCTGGGTGTTTTCACGGGTGAGTTTCGTGCAGCTTCTAGCGGCCTAGGCGGTGATAACCTGCCCGGTACCCTTGATCGACTAGTATCACGCGGTGCTGTGACTATTCGAGGCAAGGGCGTGAATGACACTGAGATCGGCATGAGTGCTACGCCTCCAGGCGGCACCGGTTGCGGGGCGACTGTCGGAGACTGCTTTCGCGCGGTCCCCATGAAAATGGAGATGGTTAACAAAGCTATTTCGGTTCTGAACTCACTCTCCCGCAAGTCTTCCAAAAAGGAAGGGGGATGGATGCTGATGGTGGAGCAATCGCAATCGGATAAGTTTGGCCATATTCTGGAACATGAACGTTCAATTTATGAGGTGATTGAGCTCGACAACGCCGTGGCTGCCACTGCAAAGCGACTGGCCGCAGACAAGCAGGCCTTGATGATGGTGACGGCAGACCATGCACAGCCACAAACCATTATTGGCGTCGCTCTAACGGGGGCACTTGTTGGGGCATCAGGATCTTGTTTCACAACGACCGATGGCAACTACCCCATCACACTGGGCTCAGCCGGTGACAAAGATCGCCCATGCGCGCTGCAAGACGCCATTGGCACATTCAATGATGCGACTTTCCCCACCTATGAGGACAAGAATGGCGACGGATTTCCAGATGATCCAGATCCGTCCATCAAGCTGATTATTGAAGCCGGTGGGCGTCCAACTTACAGTACAAACTATCTCACTAACTTTGTGCCGCTAAAGCCCAGCGGCTCGCGCAATGAAAGTGGCAGGATTGTTGAACAACCTTCAGTGCCAAATTCAAAACGCCAGCCTGAAGGGTTGTTAATGACTGGCAACATGCCTACGCGAGATGTCAAAGGCGGGGCAAACAAGACTAGCGGAGCGGTGGATATTGCGCCGCATTCCGGCGACGACGTTCAAGTCTCATCCCAAGGTGCTGGATCTGCTAATTTCTCTGGTTACTACGAGAATACATCGATCAGCGTGCGTCTGGCTCGCGCAATGGGAGCGGTAAGCACAAAACCCGGGGCGGCTTCAAACGCAGGTTCTGGCGCATTAGTGGGTTGGTAATCATGCTCGCTCTTAACAAAGTCACACATCAAGTTATCTTCGCCAGTTTTCTAACGGTTTTGCTAAAAATTAGTCCAGCTGGTGCAGTGGACTTGGTAGCACGTGTGGTTGATGCCACCGAAGCGAAAGTTTTTCCGGGTGCTGTGGTTCAAATTCGAGGCGGCGGCGCGTCCCAGCGTCAAGCTGCAGACAGTCAAGGCTTTGTGCGGTTGCCCGGATTAACCGCCAGTGCATATCTTATCGATGTCACACTGCCAGACGGTAGAGAATTTGTGGCGCGTACAGTTCTAGCCCCTGGACGAAAGACGCAATTTCTCGATCTTGACTTTGCCCGGATAGCACCACCCAGCGACGATGGAGAATATTAAAAAACGTCACCCACATTCAATGTTTTACAAACGTATTCATAGATAAGTGGCATGCGATAACGTCCTGCACTCCAAGAATGAACCAAACAGTTTCTAAGCGTAGCAATGCTCATAAGCAAGCAAGGCCTTAAATTTGGAACGGCATTCTTGTTATATCGCGCTGAGTGTTAACCGACCAGCGCTAGTTCGAACGGCCAACTATCCTAGCTTCAAAAGTTATCAAACCGCTAGCGGTCTTTCCTTTCGAGCCAAGCCGTAATTCTAGAGCAAGAGACTCGGGTTGTAGGCTCTGCCTAACAACCTGTCTCCGCACCTGGGTCGGAACTTTCCAAGAGAGTCCATCCTTTCCTAGTCCACTTCCCCTTCCAGCGTTTATTATTGGATACGGCATAGTTGACTGGCACATCCCACGCTGAATGGCTTCAATTTCGGCGACAGTAGTTCACGCTTCCCGACAAAATCGACGATTGAGGATACGGGTATAACCCAGGGAGATGGACGCCACTTTCAAGGTTTTGCGGCATGCGCGGTAAGGCAATGCCTGTATTGCTGTCACTCAACGCATTTCGCTCAATGAGTGGAGCAGGACTGCGTCACTTCTCCGCTGTTAATTGATTCGTGTCATGCTGAGGTTGGGGAGAAGATACAAGCGTATTCGGCCGCGCTAGTGCCGTGAATCGGTAACCAGCGCCTCTTATTGTCTCAATCATGGAGCCCGCTTTTCCGAGTGATTCCCGAAGGCGCTTCACATGGACATCGACTGTGCGTTCCTCGATAAACACGTGGTCACCCCAGACTTTGTCCAAGAGCGTGCTGCGACTATGAACGCGCTCAACGTGTCTCATGAAGTACTGAAGCATTTTGAACTCAGTAGGCCCCAACCTCAGATCCTGGCCTTCGAAAGTCACTCGGTGAGTTTCTGCATCTAGAGTGAGCTCGCCAACTGTCACTACATCATTTGCGGTCTCTGGAACCCGCCTTCGTAAAACAGCCCGGATGCGAGCCAACAATTCATGCGTAGAAAATGGTTTTGTAACGTAGTCATCCGCTCCTGCATGTAACCCAGCAACCTTATCCAGTTCATCGCCGCGGGCCGTAAGCATCAGAATGGGGATGTCTTTAGTTCGCTCTTGCTTGCGCAGTTCACGAGTGATCGCCAGGCCGCTTTGACCCGGCAACATCCAATCAAGCAAAATAACGTCTGGTAAGACTGCATCTACTTCACGCCATGCACTGACGCTATCGTCTGCAACCACTGGTTCAAAACCGCGATGTCGAAGGTTGACTGAGATAAGCTCGGCAATGGCCGGCTCGTCTTCAACTATCAGTATGCGCGTCCCGCGTTTCATAGATCCTATTTGACTGCAGATTCAATCTGCTCCATAGGGGTGTGACGCACGTCCGCTCCTTTGACAATATAAATAATGAACTCAGCAATATTTTTTGCATGATCACCGACACGCTCAATGGCTTTCGCAACAAACAACAGGTCCAAGCTCGCAGAGATTGTGCGGGGATCTTCCATCATGTATGTGATGAGTTTTCGCACAAAGCCGTCGAACTCTTGATCGATCTGGTCGTCCTCTTTGAGAATGGAAACAGCCACAGCCGTATCTAATCTTGTAAAAGCATCTAAAGCCTTGCGTAGCAGGCCAGAAGCTAATTCTGCTGCAACACGTAGATCCGAAGATGGCAGGGCGCGGGCTGCCCCACTTTTGATAATCGACTTAACCATTCGCGCTATTTTCTCGGCTTCGTCGCCTGCACGCTCAAGGTTTGCGGTTGTTTTCGAAATTGCAATCAGTAGGCGTAGATCACGAGCTGTCGGTTGCCTCCTCGCAATGATAGACGACAGATCACGGTCAATCTCGATTTCCATGGCGTTAACTTGGGCTTCAGCCTCAATGACCTTGTCGGCGCTCTCCCCGCTGAACTGCGACAGTGCATAGATGGCAAGGCGTATCTGAGACTCAACGAGACCGCCTAATTCCATGACGTGCGAAGACACGCTATTTAATTCGCTATCAAACTGAGTAGACAAATGTTTTTCAAACATAAATTTCCCGATTAGCCGAAACGGCCAGTGATGTAGTCTTCGGTTTCCTGACGCTTCGGCTTCATGAACATATCCTTAGTCACGCCAAACTCAATCATCTCGCCCAGGTACATGTAAGAAACGTAGTCAGACACGCGGGCTGCCTGTTGCATGTTGTGGGTAACGATCAAGATCGTGACTTTGTTCTTAAGCTCGCCGATTAGCTGTTCAATGCTACCGGTCGCGATTGGGTCAAGAGCAGAGGTGGGCTCGTCAAACAAGATCATCTCGGGGTCGGTGGCCAGGGAACGCGCGATACACAAGCGCTGCTGCTGCCCGCCAGAAAGATTCGTCGCTGCATCAGACATTCGTTCTTTAACCTCGTTCCAAATTGCACTCCCTCTTAAAGCAGCTTCGACCTTGTCTTGAATGTAGCTCTCTGATTTTTCACCGCGCACACGCAGTCCATACGCAACGTTTTCAAAAATAGACTTAGGAAACGGATTTGGCTTTTGAAACACCATAGAAATACGCATACGCACTTCTATGGGGTCAACTTTTTGGCTCAAGATGTCAATGTCATCAGGGTAAAGTTCAATTGCACCGTCATAGCGGTGGCCTGGGTAGAGGTCATGCATTCGATTGAAACAGCGCAGGTACGTGGACTTTCCACATCCGCTGGGGCCTATCAAGGCCGTTACCTTATTTTCGTAAATTGGCATGCTGACGTTGTTCAATGCTTTGAAAGCACCGTAATAAAAGTCAAGGCTTTTTGATTCGGCCTTCAGCGCTGGAGGATTGATAGGAAGCGTGATGGTAGATGACATGTGCTTGATCTTATTAATGGTTTACCACTTGATATTTTTGCGGAGACGGTAGCGCAGCCAGATTGCTAAGCCATTCATGCTCAATGTCAGCAGGACCAGTACAAGACTTGCTGCCGCTGCGTTGGCCTGGAATGCTGGATCTGGCCGAGACGTCCAGTTAAAAATTTGAATTGGCATTACTGTGAATGGCGAAAAGAGCCAGTCAAACAGGCCGGCAGAGGGATCGCCTGTAAACGGCATGGGCGGCAAAAATGCAATAAAGGTAAGTGCGCCAATCGTGATAATTGGAGCGGTCTCACCGATCGCACGTGATAGACCAATGATCACACCAGTTAGGATTCCAGGCATGCTGTACGGCACAAGGTGATCGCTGACCACTTGCCATTTTGTCGCGCCGCAGGCATAAGCACCTTCTCTTACCATCTGCGGTATGGACCTGAGGGCCTCGCGTGTGGTGACGATAACGATTGGCAGTATTAACAATGCTAACGTCAAACCAGCTGAAAGAATGCTCTGTCCAAAGCCGAAGGTATAGACAAACAGGCCAAGGGCCAGCAGACCATACACAATTGACGGAACCCCAGCGAGATTGCTGATATTGATTTCGATAATATCGGTAAACCAGTTTTTTCGAGAGTATTCTTCAAGATAGATGGCGCTCGCAATTCCAACTGGAATTGCAAACAAACCCGTGACTATCATCACGAAGAACGAACCAACCCAGGCCGATAAAATACCCGCCTCGCCAGCGCGCCGAGACGGAAAGTTGGTGAAAAATTCCGAGGAAATTCTCGGAGCGCCTTCAATGAACATTTTGGCGAATAGCGCTATTAGAGTGAGGATGGCAAGTGAGATTGCTGCTATACCTATCAACCCAAAAATCACATCCCAGCGCTTATGTTTCTTGATGATGACGCGTAGCGCCTCTGCTCGTTTGTTGGTTGTAGCCATCAATAGGCCTCCCGATATTTACGGCGCATCCAATGGCCTAGGAGATTGAACGCCAGCGTGATTAGGAGCAAAGTCAAACCGGCAGCGAAAATGGTTTGATAACCAACACTACCGTGCGGCAGATCACCCAGCGCAACCTGAACGATATAAGACGTCACAGTCGCTGCTGGCTCCAGTGGATTTAGAGTCAGATTGGGCTGCATGCCGGCAGCCACGGCAAGAATCATCGTCTCGCCTACAGCGCGGGAAATCCCCAGGATGTATGCAGATGCTATTCCAGAGATAGCCGCAGGCACCACCACTCGCGTAGCCGTCTGAAAGCGAGTAGCGCCCATGGCATAGGACCCTTCACGCAAGCTCATAGGAACCGCACGCATGGCATCCTCAGACAGTGAGGACACATAAGGGATGATCATGATTCCCATCACGATCCCTGCCGAAAGAATGTTGAAAGTCGGCAAATCCGGGTAGATCGCCTGTATCAAAGGTGTAATCACCAACAGCGCGAAGTAGCCATAGATGATGGTCGGCACGCCAGACAGTAGCTCAAGTGCGGGTTTGAGCGCTTCACGCACCCGATGGCCAGCAAATTCCGAGAGATAAATGGCTATAACAGTGCCAAGCGGTATTGCGACGAGCAAGGCCACTAACGAGCTTGAAATGGTGCCCGAAAGCAGTACCGCAATTCCGAAATGGGCATCATCGAACAGCGGTGTCCACTGTGAATCGGTGAGGAAAGACCATAGCGAGACGCTCTTGAAAAAAACTACGGATTCCTTGACCAGGATATACACAATGCCAAGCGTCGTGAATACCGAGACACACGCCGCCATAAGCAAGATCAATTCGATGATCTTGTCTTTGCGAGCACGAGCGGCTTTGATTTTGGCAAGTTCGGCCAGACGGGCGGAGCCGGTCAGTCTTTCTGGCACCTCGGCGCGAGCCGGGATAGTGGTAGCACTCATGTAAGGTTCGTTTTCATGGATGACTGCTCAACAAAAACCGCCTGCAACTTCCGGAAAACTTGCAGGCAGTTTGTCACTCAGGGGTTGAGTAAAACTACTACTTGGCTTCCCGTTTGGTCAGCTCTTCGATGCTGATACCGACTTCATTCTTACCACCAAAAACGGTCCCTTTGCGACCTTCAGAAATGTGCTTAACGTTGGAGGCGTAAACAGAAGCTGGAAGAGGAACGTACTTGACTTCCTTAGCCATCTTTGCACCCTGCGTCATGTAGAAGTCAATAAATTTCTTAACTTCAGGCTTTGCCAGCGATTTGGTGTTGACGTAGATAAAGATCGGACGAGCCAGCGGCTGGTAGGTGCCGGCAATGACCGTTTCGGCGCTTGGCGAGACAGCAGGCTTGCCATCTTTTTCGATGATCGGCAGAGCCTTCAGCTTGCTCATGTTTTCAGCGTAGTAGGCATAGCCGAAGTAGCCGATCGCATTGACATCGCCAGAAACGCCTTGGACCAGAACATTGTCATCTTCCGATGCGGTGTAATCGCCACGGCTGGACTTGGCCTTGCCCACAATGGCTTCAGTGAAGTAATCAAAGGTGCCGGAGTCAGAGCCAGCGCCAAACAACTTGATTGGCTGATCAGGCCAGGCCGGATTGACCTGGTTCCAGCGCATCACTTTGCCCTGAGCGCCGGGTTCCCACATTTTCTTCAGCTCTGCCACAGTTGCTTGTTTGAGCCATGTGTTACGTGGATTGATCGCCACTGTCAGCGCGTCAAAGGCAACTGGCAGCTCTATATAGTCAACGCCAATTTTCTTGCAATCTTCCATTTCCGCCGCCAAGATGGGGCGGGAAGCATTGGAGATATCGGTTTCGCCGCGGCAAAACTTTTTGAAGCCGCCACCGGTACCGGACACGCCGACGGTAACCTTCAGACCTTTGTTGGCTTTCTGGAATTCCTCTGCAACAGCTTCAGTCACAGGATAAACGGTGCTTGATCCGTCGACCTTCACGACTTGGGCGAAGCTGGCCAGGGGCATTGCGCCCAAGAACGCGAACATTGACGTCGCCAGTATGGATTTGATGGGGAGTGACTTCATGGATGTTCCTTTAAAAAGCGGATTTTAGTTGAAGATTCGACAGGGATTTGGAGAACTTTATGTCGTTGATGTGACAGGTTCGTGACAGAGATCAGGCTGTCTTGCAGCTTTTCAGCGCAGATTTGCCGTTATGAAAGAGTTCTACCGCACCCGGACCGTCTGTCACCAGTCTGTAGCCGTCACCTTCATAGACGCCATTCCCTTTGTTGTCCAGTTCGTAAGCGCCTTCGTATCTAATACGAATGGAATTGCCGTCGTCTGAGGCACGTGCCTGAAAAGTCTTGTTGCCCTCGCAGGTCAAAGGCACGAACTGTCCCAATTTCATGCCGGCAGGCGCTGACGGGGTTGATGCGCAGGCAACCAAAAGGCTTGCAGCGGCTGTTACGGTGATTGACGTAAATTTCATGTGGCGACTCCTTAAAAAAATTTGTAACTACACGCAGTTTCAATCAGATGCGTGACAACGGCGTGACAATTTCGGTGCAGCAAGACCTGCAGTTGCGCTGTTAGGAGCTAGCCTTGCCCATACGAACAACGAGGTGAGCCTCGTAGCGGTCCCAGAGCATTGGGATTACAAAGGGCGCAGCATCAAACTTTGGGATCTGAGCTCCATCTTTTTGTAAGATGACCTTGGGAGGGGAAATATCCATGCTCTCGCCAAAGTGACGACGTGCGTAACCAGACATTTGGTTGGTTATCTCTCCGACGATGTCACGGTGACTGGCGTCGGTGTAATCACGCTCCCCCATGCTGAGAAGCACATGGGTCAGTAGGCCGCGGGGTGCAGAGAATGTGACGCTTCCACGGTAGGCTCCGCTCAACTCGATTCGTCCCTGGAAATCATTCCAAACAACAGTTTCAGATCCATCCAACATGTACGCTGTGCGTACCGCTGCCCTATGCCCAGTCGTCTGTGCGAAAAACGCCATGGCGGCATCAGAGAAGATTTTTATGTCCTCTACTTTGAGATGGGCAGTGCTCATGCGACCAACTCCTGCAGAGATTCCACCAGTTGATCGTCTGAGAATGGCTTCAAAAGAAAACCGTGGGCTCCTTTGGCCATGGCCTTAAGTGCTGTGGCGCGGTCACTCAATGCCGACACCACCAACACTCGCACGTCGGGCACGACAACCTGGAGCGCCTCAAGGCAAGCGGGACCGTCCATAACGGGCATTGTCAGGTCCATAGTGACAAAGTCCGGTTTGTGCAGCTTTGCCTGCTGAATCGCTTCAATACCGTTTTCAGCAAGAGCAACCACTTTGATGCCGCTCAGGCGACTGTTGTGCCATGGTGTTATCTCCTAAATCATGTGTTTGCGTTAATTGCATTGTGTTTTCATATATTTATCTGGACAACCTGAGTCCGTTCAAACTGACGGGTTTCTTAACCTGAGCAGCGCGAAATGAACTGGCTGTGGATAACTTTTTAGTGGTTTTTTTCTTCAATGATTTCAACGCTCAAACTTTGAAATCTATTAAAACTAATATTTCTCGTGATTTTTATTGGATAACTCGCATGAGCTGTGGATAACCAGCGCAGATTGGCGAGCAAGCCCTACAAGCGCTGATCTGGGTTCTCAGCACTCCGAGT
>JBBAON010000032.1:0-11637 GCA_040401435.1 Candidatus Methylopumilus sp. | reverse complement strand
TTAAGTCCCCGTAGCTCAGTGGATAGAGCAACCGCCTCCTAAGCGGTAGGTCGCCGGTTCGACTCCGGCCGAGGACACCAGTATTAATCAATACTTTCACGCAATTTTTTTCTAATTGCGACCTACCGCTAATGGTCTTTCCCAAAGACTTTCCCAAAGACTCAAAAATTCGTGTGCAGAATTTTCACATCTTCGCACTATCTCTCGTAATGAACGAATTACTGAAAGTTAGAGATATCCAAGCCAGGCTGGGAATTGGTCGCTCGGCGGTCTACGCCCTGATACACGAACCCTCCTTCCCGGCTCCCATTGCCATCAATTCTCGAAATTTGAGGTGGGAAGTCACCGAATTCGAACAGTGGTTACTTTCAAGAAAATCTTCATTAAAACCTAAAAGAGAAAAACAGATCTCACCAAAAGGCAAGGTCTTTGTAATCAATGGCGTGCGCTTCAGAAAGGGCGAGTAATGACTATTAATAAAAAAATTAAAGCAAAATACACAACTGATTTTGGAATCAGAATCTACGCACCAAAACCGAGCAAAAACTACTGGAGGATTTCCTATGTAGACCAAGAAGGAAAGTTGAGAGATACAACCGCCACTTCTGAGAAGATGGCACTGGATAAAGCAGCTGAAGTTGAGGTACTTCTTAGGAACAATGTAGGAAACCTCCCTCACAATTCAGTCTCCGAAATGATTACTGAGTTTGTGAAAGAAAAGACAAAAGTCCATTCTGGTAGCAGAGCTGAATGGGGGATTAAACACACAAGTAGCCAGGAATCTATTTTCAAAAATCACATCCTTAAAGCTGTAGGCGACAAGAAATGTATGAAATTAACAAATACGGACTTAGTGAAAATCATTGAATCCTGCAAAACAGTAGATTTACGAGACCACGTAGCTGCTTCTCTCTCAACGCTTATTCGATGGGGTTGTGCCAAGGGGTGGCTTCTGCAGAACTCAGACATGCTTCTTAGTGATTTGAACAAAATCGCGAAGCGAAAGACAAAAACCGCAGGAGAGAGCAAACTTCATGTCGATAGTCGTCAGATACCGACTCATCAAATGGTATCTAAAGTAGCAAAAGCAGCCGTTCAGGTAACTGACATCTGGTGGTATGAATTGATGTTCAATTTAGCCGCATACTCAGGCTTACGGTTCGGTGAGATCTGTGATTTAGATTTAACTGATATCAATTTGAATAAAAGAGTAATAAAGGTTGATTATCAATGTCTCAGTAATGGAGGCCATAAATCCCGACAACTTCCAAAATGGGATACACAGCGAGAAACTGTATTTCCCGAAGTCACCCCAAGTGGCTACGAGCTAAAGGCAAATTTAAAGAAGCGGATCAATGAGTTGAATAAAATGACTAACACTCCAGTTCTACAAGATGGAAGTACCCGCAAACTGCTATTTCCAAATCAGGATGGTGGCTGGTTATGTCCTAGTAGTTTTGGGAAAAGAGTACGCCGACCTGCTCAAGAAATTGCTGGTTGGCAGAAGGATGGCAGCGGAAAGTATCTTTGGAATTTTCACTCTCTTCGACACGTATTCTGTACTTATTATTTGGTCAATGAAAAGAAGCTCATAACAGACATCTCCACTACAGCAGGTCATGCGAGTTATTTAACTACTTGGGAAATGTATGTGGGAAACACTCAAGGTGTTTTGGAGAGAATGACTGGGACTGCTCTGGAATCAAACTGAATTTATTGAACTCCCCACTTTTTGCTGGATATAAAGCAAAAAGTGGGGTGTTCCGATTTCTAGAGCCTGTCCCGGTAATCCAGCGGGGGCACGTAGGCATATATGTTTTTGCCACCTTCACTTATGTTCCAGTAGAACTTAGGAAGATCTCTAATCACGTCGGGGTCGACTGAATAAGCCCGTTGAGCACGACCAGATCGTTTGCCATTCCAACCCAGATCGCCTTCGCCATAGCTTGTTTCAACAACATGTTTAGTTCCAGTCGCGTCAATCATTTCTTGTGGTGAGGGAGTCTGACCAAGCCAGCGTATCGGTCCAGTATTGAGCAACTCTTCCCCAACAGAAAGACTTCCTAACTCTTGACAGGAAATGACCACTGAAACTGCACTGCTCCTGCCTCTCGCCACAAGATTCAAGAGAGTGTGCGTTGCATTAATTCTTCCAAGCGCACCTGCTTCATCGACAACAAAGAGGATTGGCCTGGGATTAGCTTCTCGCATTGGTGTACGAAGCCAAGAATCAAAATCGTGCAAAATAGCTGCTCCGATTCGAAGATCAGATTCCCTGGTCGCATCCAAACTAAAAACGGCTATTTCCCAAGGATCACTCCAACTAAATCCAGAATGAGTGGCTCTAGGACCTACGCCACGGAGTGGATCTAATTTGTTTCCTAAAGAATCGGCAATAACCGCACCGACCGGAATTCCTTTCTCCTTTTGTGCAAAAATCGCACGATCTTCTGGATTTTCTGCGAATGAATTGCCGTTTCTAACGCGATTTAAGATTTCATCAACGTTAGTAGGTGCTGGCGCAGATGTGTAAACAATTACTGCCCATAGGGCTCTGACCATTCTTTCTCGATAAAAATCTCCATCACCTTGCGTTGATGCTGGAAGAAAACCAGTAATACGATCGGCGATATCTTCCTTGCTTCCACGAAATAGATCAATTGGATCACCTGGCCAATTTTTGACTGTGGGCTTTGTTTTCATGGTGTCACAGCCAATTGCAGAGAATAATTCTCTTTCCTGGCGTCCACCTTTGAAGTCAATAAATACCACTCGCCAATTGGCATCAAGAGCACAGGCACCCATACGCGAAAGCAAGTGCGATTTACCAGCACCAGTCGCAGCAATAACTAGGTGGTGAGCACTTGAAGTTGGATTCAAAGGAAAGTTTATTAAGTCCCTGTCAAGATATTTTATGAGTGTTGAGATATCTGGCGCATTCTTTCTATCCTGCCTCAGCCGATGATCAATCGGATTAGCATTAATTCCAATAACCTTCTCTTTTCTAGAATTCTCCTGCGGAAGAATGAATTTAAGTTTTGAGAAAATCCGATGTGCCCTATCAAAAGCATTGGTAAGAATTGCTCGTCGAACTGCATCCAGAATTGCCAGATCAAACTTTCCTTTGAAAATCTCAGACTGCACAACCGATAGTTCATAAGAGGCAATAGCAAAAGCAATTGGAATCAAGGAGATCCAAAAAATAACTATCCCTACACAGCCAACCACCCACTGCTGAGCCTTTATCCCCTCCCAGATCAAGAATAGAGCCAAGATATTTAATGGGGTGGCAAAAACAATTGCCTTACGAATCTCTGCTTTAGACTCTTTAACCCTCCATACATATGGGCGGGCTGCCCAACGTGGCGTAACATATTTTGCCAAGGCAAGGGGTAGCACCAAGATAAAAAATACCGTAGCAAAAAAATCGTCCATGCCAGATCCTTCATCTTTCCGTTCTTCTTCAACGTCCTTGATAGGTTTCTGATTCATAGCTTCACCTCATCTGGAAGTAAAAAGATTTGCATTTTGCTCTTCAAATCGTTCTCAAGCATGTTGATATTTGACTGGATTACCGGATATAGAGCATCGGTTGTCCAGTAATGACAGCCAGTAATGTTTTTCGTTCGAAGGTTTGCCATCATTATGTGCTTGAGACGAGAGCTTTCTTTTTGAGTTCTTTCGACTTCAACCAAAATTCGCTGAGTGTCAACTGAAGCCAAACCATCGGCTAGGTGACTTGCTCCGAACTCATGACGAAGATCTCTCTCGCAGGTCCATTCCCAACCTCTTTTTTCATATTCAATCCGAACTCTGGCGGTAGCCACAGTGTGATGAACTGATGAAAAGCTTGGGGTGTAATTACGATCGCCACGAGAAAGAGGCAGATTCGCAACCCGCATACCTTCAATTGTTGGCCAGACAATGCTCGGACATTTTGCTAGTAAAATCTTCTTCTGCACTAAACCAAGCCTTTGCCATCTTTCGACTAAACGCCTCAAAGCTCGAGGATCTATCTTCTTGCCTCTGATTTCAAAAAGCAATTGCAATGTGTCAAGACGCACTGCTTGTTGCTCTGCTATCCATGTTATGTATTCAATATCTCGTTCGGTTAATCGAAGAGATTCATTATTTTTATTCATTTGAACTCCTTTGTAATTAGTGGATTCGATCATTCGAATCTCACTCATTACAGTCCAAATCAATTTCAAAAAAGCACGAGTCTCTTCTCTTCTAATACCTAAACACTCATACCTATACCTACTACCCCCACTACCCGTTACTACCCGCACCTCCACTAACAAAATTAATTGTTCCTGACCACTCTCTATATCTTGCTGGTAGAGAGTGGTCAGGAACAGAGATAGTAATTTTAAGCGAGAGATCGCAGTATTAAGTTACCCGCAGGCGGGGGTAGTAACGGGTAGTTACATTGAGGTACTAAATTGCGCATCGTTAAAAATCTCAACCTGTTTAATCTATTTTCAACTCTTCTTTGAATATTTGATCAAATGTACGCTCATCATCATTAGTATAAAAAGGAAGACCCCAAACAATAAATTCTTTATTAGCAAGTAATTGAACAATCTTGCCTTGAGTTTTAACGCTCATTAGGAATTGTTCTTTCCATTCGTCATTCTTAACAAGATGACGACCTTTAGGCTCAATAAATATTTGGAAATAGGTGCTGCTATTTTCTTGCCCTTCTAAGAAAAGCACAAAATCTGGTTCCGTGGCTTGACCGTTTACAAAGTTAAAAAGCTTAAAGAATTTTTCATTTCTCAGTAAATAAATATTCTTATATTTGGTTTCTAGCGACTTCATCTTCTTGTCTAGAAAATGAACCAATAATTTTTCCTCAGAAGTTCCAAAGAAATCATTGTAGGCAAACCATTTTCTACTACTAAGGTCCAAATGATATGAAGTCTTACCAGGGTTATTTATTGATACCCCAAATTCTTGATCTGATCCCTCATCAATATTGAATTGCATTTCTTTGTCCCTAAATATCTCTTTAATTGAAATAGGAGTGAACTCATAACTCCCAAGGTATTCAGTTTGATTTCCACTGAGAACTACTTCAATTTGATTTAACACATCCACGGCTAAGGAATACTTTTCGGAAGCGTCTAACTCGCCATGACTCGAATATAGACTTGAGACCTCGACCATAATTGACCCCAAATAGCTTTCTGACTCAATAAAATCAGACACACTGTTAAGGGTGGGGAAAATTTTGTGAAGATTAGAAAATCTAAAGAAATGGTTTTGATTTATTGCCTCACGTAAAACATGCCTTCCTACGTCACTAAGGTTTAAATCCATCTTCTTGAAAGAAATCGATGCATCAACATCACTTTGTTCAAAAGCTAATGAAAGCCTGGAACGACCTGAGATTATTTTGCTCTTGAAATTCTTTGTACTGAAATAGTCCAAGAAGCTTGGAAATTCTGCATCGTCTCGTTTACGTCTCGAATTCAGGTAGATCAATCCATTTTCATAAATAGACGATTTCTTGAAATCTTCTTTTAACGTCATTTGTTGTGTTACAGCCTCTTTGGGTTTTAGACCTATTTCTTGTAGAGCGGAATTCAGCTCCTGAAGATACTTCGGATTGTAAGTACAGTGATAGATGAGCGTCTCACAAATTCTCAAATCATGGCTAACATCAAAATCATATTTTCTTTGGAAGAGTTCCTGAGTGTCATCTAACCTGAATGGGAAATATCGGGCACCTCTTCCTATCAGCTGCGCTTCACTCATAGTTGTCTTACCAACTTTATTATTTTTTGCGTCTCGCGTGTCATACAGTCGAACAATGTCAAATAGATTTAGTACATCCCATCCTTCATTTAGTTTGTCAACGGCAAAGATTGCACGAAAGAGATTATCTCTTCTTTCTAAAGTATTTACCACGATCTGTTTTTCATCACTATCAGACTTACTGTTCACAGAAATCAATTTTTGACGAGAAAAATCCTCCTTGATTTCAAGTGCAAGATTTTCGAATGATTCATTCGTGACATCAAGATATTTCTCAAAATTTCTAATATTAGGATCAGTTGCTTTCGAAATAATCTCGCCAAGAGTTTTGGCTTCAAGTTTCTCGATTGCGCTTACAAACTCGGATTCGAAGAGTTTGCTCTCTGCAATCGTCTTGGACTTGAAAAGAATAACGGGCTTCACCTGTAAGCCATTTTTCAGAAACATTTTTTTTCTGAATTGACTTAACAGCACCGCATAGATTGCCCTATCCATAATCCCGGAATCAATTTGCAAAACGGAAACTTCTTTCGAATATCCATCTTTTCTAAATTCCTTCAATGGGTAGTCAAAAGCAAGTTTCGTTAGGTATTTATTAGCGATATTCTCATCTGCAAAATCCATGGTTGCAGTAAATTCCAAGAGAATATTCTTCGGATTGACACGAAAAATTCTATCTACAGTGGTTTCCCAAGATGCACTTTCTATAATTTCCATTTGACCACGCTGGTTACGTGTATCGACATTTATATGGTGCGCTTCATCTGATATTAGAACAATTTTTTGTGACTTGAAATCTTCTAATGTTAGGGAGTTTTCATGTGGAGTTGTCAATTGTTGATGTAGACCTTGAATAGTAGTGAAAGATATATTGATATTCGCAGGATTAGCCCCTTGAAAATTACCAACAGACTGGATTCGGACAGAAGATCCGTTAACCATTAAATCTTTGGAAAATAGATATTTAGAAGAGGCAGAGTTTGTAAAGTTATCTCTAGTTTTCTCAATAATATTCGTGCTATTAACAAAGAAAAGAAAATTGCTATAACCCCTCTTATATAGATCGAGAATTAAACCTGCCATAACGAAGGTTTTCCCACTTCCGGTTGCCATGTGGAATAGAAGCTGGTGGTTTATTTTTGGTTTATTTTCGAATTCAGCATCAAAATACTGTAAGTAATACTTAAAAGTTTTTTCCTGATATGGGCGTATCGGAAAATTTGGATTTAGGTTACTACTAATATGCGTTGGTATATCAATCGCATCGATTGTTAATTTTCCAAATTGTTCAGTTAGAAATTGTTGAAGTGAGTCTTTAAGCATCGCCTACCCAAACATCTTCTTATTAATGTCTTGTGTTTTCTGATCGATACCAAATTGTTTATCTTCCATCTCAGAATACGGCACATAAAGCATATTGTGATCAAGTATCTCTAATAGAAATGTTTTAAACTCTTTCTTCTCTAGCCCAGATAAGGATATTTCGGAGATGGAATCAATTACAGAATTAGCTCGATAACTTAAAAATGCTCTGTCTTGCATTTCATTCCAGATATGTTGTAACTCATCAATCGTGCCAGCATCCTTGATCATTTGAACAAATTCCTCGTTTGCTACTGACAATTCTGCGTAGACAAATGAATCTTCTCCGTTACGCTTTATGACTTCACGAATTCTCGCTTTTGTAACAGTTTCTACATAATCCATTTGTTCACAAAGAATAAAGCGACGTTCACCTCCATCTTCTTTATTCAATTCAAGTACTGCGTGTGCAGTGGTGCCGCTACCTCCAAAGAAATCCATAACGATTGCGTTTGGGTCATTACCTACAACTGCATAGATGCAATCAAAAACATTCCAAAGAGATTTGGGGAATAGGAAACTAGATCCTGGAACAAGGTCACGCAACAATTTACTTCCGTATTCGTTTGCATCATATTTAGCATCTTCCCAAACAGTGCGGTATGTACCAAAATCTTTACCAAGTTCTACGTCAATAAAGCCTCTTACTTCTTTAGCTCTCAGTAAATCTTTTATCCCCTCAACGCTATCTCTTGAATAGCGCCACTTTCTTTCGATGCCTTGTGGATCGATGGGGTAAACATGGATTTTTTTCCCTACCTTTACATTCCTGTCTGGGTGCACACTTGCATCTGCCACATCTCCAAATCCCACAATTTTGCCGTCTTCTACAATAATTGGATAGAAGCATGTTCTAGCGTCTGTGCGTAGAGATTCACCGCCGTTATCTCTCAAGTTTCTGAAATCGATGTCAGACTCAACAATTTTTCGATGACCTATCGATTTCTGGCCGCGTGGGATTACGAAGAATGCATATTCGTGCGTGTAAGAGAAGTTTGTTCCCTGAATACCGCGAGGATTATGAACGATAGTGATGCAATGAATCTCGTAATCTCTAAACATTTCCTTCAGTAGAACACCAAGATGCGCTTGCTCATTTTCATCAATCGCAATAATAAGACTTCCATCTGGCGTAAGAAATTCTCGTGCGACTTCGAGACGATTCTTCATAAAAGTAAGCCACGTACTCCTATTGAAGGAATTGTTGTAAGTGAAGGTATTGTTTTTACTATCAGGATTGTAGGGAGGGTCAATATAGATCAGTTTGATTTTATTTCGATATTTTTCTTTTAGAGTATGTAATGCAAGGAGATTATTGCCTTTTATTAAGAGGTTATCCATTTCCGTAACATTCTCAAGCGCTATTTTTTTACCTTTATCGTCATATTTCTCAAAATTATTCAATGCTTTTGGTGAGAGCAACCTAGTAATTTGGTCAGGTGCAAGAGTTAAATTCCAAAAAATCTCAGCTCGTTTAGCATCTTCTACATCCTGCCCACCCTCAAGAACACAATCTTTATAGGGCCAGACTAATACGACATCATTACTTTCAGTGATGTACTCATCATTCTTGTTCATTCCTACTTTGTTACGAAAAGCGGTGTAATTATCTGGTAAAAAGTCCTTATTCAATACAAATTTTTGAAACTTAACTTTGTCGAATACAAGTATTGCCCCTACTTTTCCAAAAAAATGATTTTTAATAGACTCATTCGTGGTGAGCGCTTTGAGTAAATCTGAATCCATTGCCAGTGCATCCTCAGCAACTTTGTCTTTGGAAAGCATCCCGTCGACCAGATAACGCTCATTTGATTCAAGGAGTTTGGCCAAGTCTTCATAGAGGTTTTGTAGCATTCCAACTCCTTTTAGCGTTATCCAACGTTCCTATTATCGGAACAACTGCGCTAAGGATGCCAGTTAGCCCTGACATATGACACCTATTTGAATCTGTACCAATCCTGTACCAAAAACTATTGGTGGGAGGGTGTAGTAACGGGTAATGACTGGACACCCGAATTAGGGGGTTAGGTGCTAATCTGAGCGTGAAATAGGGGTTGGTCGTAGTTCTTAGTTGGATCTGTTCGTGGTTGCTGGATAGGCCTAACGGATTAAGTGACCTTTGTGTCAAAATTGAAACAGGTGGCTCGAGGCCTCTAATTTAATGGCACAAAAAGGGGCAGGCATGAAGCAACTTACGCCCCCAGAGATTCTTGCCAAGTTAGATCCAGAACAAAGAATTGCTGTTGAAGCACCAATCGGGCCTGTGCGAATTATCGCTGGCGCCGGTACAGGAAAAACCCGCACCTTGATTCACAGAATTGCATACTGGGATTCAATGGGAGTAGCTCCATCCGATAAAACACTGTCTGTTACTCATTCAAATAAATCCGCCGCTGAGCTTAGACACAGACTTAAAGAGCTAGGTGTTCAAAAGATCCATGCCCAAACTTTCCACGCGGCAGCGAAGAAGCAGCTGGAAGACCACTGGAAAGAGCTTTCGAGCTATTGGAACGATAAGGGCTTTAGAAATGAATACCCGACAATCATTACGGAGTCATCGAAGGTCAGAGGCGAAAATCAATACTGGATCATCCGCGGGATAGTCCAATCGGTAATGAAACAAGCCGATTTGATTTCAACGAAAAAAAGAGATTTCGACACAGAATTAAACCAAGCAGTGAATGCTGAATTAATACTCTTACGAGCACGAATGATCTCAATTGACGAATATGAAAAAGACTTGTCAGGAAAAAAAGAAATTGGAGTTCTGACTAGAGACGAATTCATTCGGTTTTATAGAAAATACACAAAGAGCAAAAAATCAAATAATCAGGTCGATTTCGCAGACTTACTTGAGATGTGTATCGTCATGTTAAAAGAAAATCCACAAATAGCCGCTAAATTTCATTCTAGGTACGAGCACTTTTTAGTAGATGAGTTTCAAGATAATGACCCTGTCCAGGATGAACTACTTTCTCAATGGTTGGGTTCCCGAAAAAGCATTTGCGTTGTTGGAGATCCTCGGCAAACCATTTACTCCTTCAAAGGTTCTGAACCCGCTCTTCTAAATGACTTTGGTAATAGATATACAGATTGTGTAACAGTTGAACTCGTAAGAAATTATCGATCTTCCCCTCAGATTGTTGCTTGGGCCAATCGACTCATGAAAGGAACATCAGCATCTGGTGGCGCAAAATCAGACTTAATAAGCATGGAACCTGAAGGACCACAACCAAAAGTCATTGAATGCGAATCAGAGACAGCAGAACAGAAAGAGATAGCGGAGAAGGTTAAGGCGCTAGTTACCAACACCAAGATACCGAAAAACGAAGTCGCAGTCCTTGTTAGAGTAAATTCAAACATTCCTATATTCCGGCAAAGCTTAAAGAAACAAGGCATTCAAACTAAGTCCCCCGGAGATACGTTTTGGGCAGATGTACTCCCAATCATGAAGGAATTGCAAAAGGAAATCCCAGGCTCCCAAGAAAATGGTCTTACGGCACTTTACGAAATACTCCACGATCAGGGTTGGAGTCTTGAATTTGAAGAGGGAGAGAAATTCGATTCCCAGAAGCAACAAAGGTTAGATAACGCTGATGCACTAATCGCATTAGCTCAAACCTTGACCCCAGAAGAAATAGAAACGCCACTAAATCTCGCAAAGTGTTTTGCAAAAATGCGCGATGAAGCAAAAGACGATCACGATAGCAACGCTGTTACGGTAACTACGATTCACAAAGCTAAAGGTATGGAGTGGGATGCCGTTTTGCTCCCCAAATTTGTTGATGGATTAATTCCTATCTCTTTTGCACAGTCTTCCTCCGAAATAGACGAGGAAAGAAGGCTTGCATATGTCGCAATCACGCGAGCCAGAAAGTATTTGTTGATCTCATGGGGAGCCAGCTACCTAACTGTTTTCGGCAACCTAAAAACTCAGTCTCGAAGTAGATTTGTAAGTTTTATGGAAGAACCCAAGCCAGTGATGGAAGAACCCAAGCCAGTGATTGAGCGTCCGCAAAAAAAGATAGTAGCCTCACAGAGAAGTGGGGCTGGTTGGGGTTTCCAGCCACCTGAAAAAAGCGGGTCCGTTCCCTTTGACCCTCTTATTGGTTGTACCTTTGTTGCAGGTAGCCAAATTGCTGTTGGCGTTCGAATCAGCCACCCTGTGCATGGATTAGGCACTATCGACACCGTTAAGAATTCATACACAATTGCAAAATTTGATAGTGGCCGGAGGTTCAAAGTTAAATTCGTTTAGGGCACAGAAAAGAACGAGTCTTATGGGAATTCCCAAAACTCTTGAATTTTTCCTACAATTGAAATAGTTTTGAGCGTGTGAAGAGGGAATTTCCCATAACTTTCCCAAACACAACTCAACACTTAAAATAACTAAATGGCACTTAAACAAGCGCTAATCAGCGCAGTTTACGTTTATGAGAGGTTAAAAGTGAATGCAATCAACCGCCTCCTAAGCGGTAGGTCGCAGGTTCAACTCCCGCCGGGGACACGCAA
>JBBAON010000031.1:12293-12512 GCA_040401435.1 Candidatus Methylopumilus sp. | reverse complement strand
AACGACTGAAAATCGTTAGGTCGCCGGTTCGATCCCGGCCCAAGCCACATTCGCTACTCTCTCTAGATCTAAAACAAAACCCCCACACCGGATAGTCAGTGCAGGGGTTTTGATTTAACTTTTTAGAAGTTAGCTACCACGGACATACCAAAGACATAAACCTTAAATTTGAACCAAATGCTTTAGCTTTAAATAGCCTTGAGCGCGATGGTGCGATAG
>JBBAON010000031.1:0-12193 GCA_040401435.1 Candidatus Methylopumilus sp. | reverse complement strand
CAGAGCGCGATGGTGCGATAGCAGAGCGCGATGGTGCGATAGCAGAGCGCGATGGTGCGATAGCAGAGCGCGATGGAATTGTTAGTTCAACTATTTGGACATTTTTCAAGCCCTACCGGGCATTTTTAAAGCTTGTTAAGAGGAGCTAGGTAGTTTTCCTTCAATTAATCTCTCTTGTAACGTGGGTGCTTTCTTATCCTTATCTGAAATCTTCAAATCACTAAGTTGCATGCCCCAGTTAATTGCAATTTCTTTATCCAACGGATTAATCTCGAACTCATGAGTTGGTGAAAAAGACGTAGAAACTAAATAAGCCACCGCTGTATTGTCTTCCCGTGCAATAAATCCATGCCCCAGGCCTTCGCTAATGAGGACAGCTTTGCCAGAATCTCCGCGAAGTTCAACTTCGACCCATTTGCCAAATGTTGGGGACTCTAGTCGAATATCAACGATTACATCTTTAATCGCACCCGATACGCATGTAATCCACTTTGCCTGGCCTCTAGGTGCGATACTGTAGTGAATTCCCCTAAGTGTTCCTTTCGATGAAAGAGAAATATTTGCCTGTTCAATTCCAAAATCACGCCCAGTCGCAGTTTTGATTGATTCTGACTTAAACCACTCACGGAAAAACCCACGGTCATCGCTCCAAATTGGCGATTCAGCAACCCATACGCCTTCTATTTCAAGCTGAGTGATTTTCATGTTTCTATCCTTCCGCCTTTACAGTAGAAATAATTTCAGGCATGACCGCAGCTAGTGCAATCTTCCAATCCCGCATCGGCGATATCGAGGTTTTTGACCACGCTTCATGACTTAACACCGAATACGAAGGTCGTTTTGCTGGACGTGGATACTCGCTAGAGGAAACTGGAACTACACGATTGATATCAGCGCCAGCTAACGAGAAGATCTCCTGGGCGAACTCAAACCAAGTTGCTTGCCCACTGTTCGTTCCATGGTAAATCCCAGCAAGAGCATCTCCTAAGCCAAGATTAACAATTTGATGTGCGAGATCGACTGCCGATGTTGGCTGTCCCATTTGATCATTGACTACGCGAACTACGCCATCGCCATTAAGCGCAAGCCGCGTCATTGTCTTCGCGAAATTCTTACCTTTTGCACTGTAAAGCCAAGCAGTTCTAACGACATAAGAGTATTCGGGATAAGAAGCTAGTACTTTTTTTTCTCCATCCGCCTTAGTGCGTCCATAAGCCGATTGGGGATCTATCTGATCGGCAATTTCAAAAGGTTTCTGACTTTCTCCAGAGAAAACATAGTCGGTAGAAATATGTATCAAGCGACATCCAATACTCGCAGCTGCAACAGCTAAATTTTCGGGACCATGGCCATTTACCTTAAAAGCAGAATCCTCATTGCTTTCAGCACCATCTACATCTGTCCATGCTGCGCAGTTAACGATGACCGATGGTGAGTTACTGGCAATGAATTCAGTTACATTTTGACTGTCAGTTATATCTAAATCCATTGAGCGGAGGGCTGTAAATGCCAGCCCACGAGAATCTAGCTCTTCAGATACAGCAATACCGAGCTGACCAGAACCACCAGTCACTAACCAGTTCATGGTCGCGTTAACGATTCTTAAGTGGCTTCCACCACGCTTCATTTTCTCGATACCACTTGATGGTTTCTCGTAGTCCGTCTTCAAAAGCTACTTGCGGTTCATACCCAAGTTCGCGATTTATCTTGGTCCAATCCACGCTGTACCGAATATCGTGTCCTTTTCGATCTTCCACATACTCGATAGACGATTCATCTGCACCCATCGCCTCTAAAATTAAGTCTGTGATCTCGAGGTTATTGAGTTCGCGACCTCCACCAATGTTATAAACCTCTCCGGCCTTACCCTTCATAAGAGCGGCATGAATTCCACGGCAGTGATCGTCAACATGTAGCCAGTCACGAACATTTTTTCCATTACCGTAAACAGGAACCTTCTTGCCTTCAATGAGGTTTGTGATGAAAAGTGGGATTAACTTTTCAGGAAAATGATGAGTTCCATAGTTATTGCTGCAACGCGTAATGACTACATCCATGCCATGAGTTCGGTGATATGAGCGAGCTAGTAATTCACCACCGGCTTTTGATGCTGAATAGGGCGAGTTCGGCAGAAGTGGGCAGTTTTCATCCCATGATCCTTCTTCAATTGATCCGTAAACCTCATCAGTTGATACCTGTACGAAACGAATTTTTCGACCCGAAGATTTAATGGCATCAAGTAGAACTTGAACGCCTGCCATGTTGGTTGAAACAAATTCGGCAGAACTCTGAATAGAACGATCAACATGTGATTCTGCTGCAAAATTGATTACCGCATCGACATCTACAAGTAAACCTGAAACTAATTCAGCATCACGGATATCTCCGTGAACAAATGTGTAGTTTTCACTTCGCGCTACGCCATCTAAGTTATCAATAACACCCGCGTAAGTTAAGGAGTCCAGCGCGATAATTGAAGAGATCCCCTGCAATCCATGGTCATTGACCCGACGGACAAAGTTAGATCCGATGAATCCAGCTGCGCCTGTAATTAAAACTTTCATACGAGTATTGACTCCGTTAACCTAAATAAAGCCGTGCTTGCGCCAAAGAATACGAATACCTTTTATGGTACTCCATGATCCCTGTTTGTAAAGCATGCTTTCAAAATCGGAAAGTGCTTCAGGTGAAAAATTCTTCGATTTCAAAACTTCATAGATATCACTCGACGAGTGGAATCCGCGAAGCATTAGATCCAACTTTAAAGGTATTGAACAAACCCTAAATAAATACAACCCCAGTAAATGGCTTGCATTGCGGGAGACGACAATTCTTTCAGCTTGCAATTTATGGTACTCATCGCTTAGGTAAGTTCGCTTACGAATTTCTGAGGAAACACCTTCGATTTCGTAACAAGCACCAAGTTCACTTAATGTGAAGGGTTTGAAGTCTGAAAAAATCTCGTGAAGTCTTTCTGAATTTACATAACTTACAAATTTGAAATTAGCCTTATTGAGATAATGGCTCAATTTTACTTCACCATTATTTATTGCATGGACGCGCTCATTACTGGGGTAATAGTTTATCCAAAACTTTGAAAGAGCTTTTGATTCCACAACCTTTTTAGAAAATGTTAGAAAAAATGATTGGGCATGTAGGTGTTGCTGTAAATTGAGATAGAGACACTTTACATCACCCTGTAGGTTTAATGTACCCCGAATTACCTCGAGAGAATCTTTGGCGAAAAAAATAGTGTCATTTGAAAAAGTTAAGCTGTTTATGTTTGACAAACCAAATTCGCTCGAGACATAGTTGAAGCCTGCTTGATAGGCACCAAAGTCTCTACCTATGTTTTCACGGGTTAGAATAGTTATCGGGAATTTTTCTAGCTCTTTAACCCACTCAGCAGATAATTTAGACTTGTTGATTACACAAACAACTTCTTGATTGAGTTGTAATAGAATGTCGATTTGATGACTCACCGACTCCAGGATTCCCATTCTTGGCCAAAGCGCTACAACCGCAAGATTTGCTGATTTACCCTCAGACTTCTTGAGGCAAGTAAACTTTCTATGCCTTCTGAGGATTCTTACTTTGATCCAATTTTCGAATCGGCTAGGAAAGGAATACAGGCGATACGTATTCGAAGCCCAAGCACCTGAAAATATGCCAAAAATGTATCGAAAAATTGGATTTACCCCACTTTTTTTCATAAGCGTAGAGTACAGTTTGGGTGTCAAAGGAGATTATTTCTGGACACGGATGGTCATGCTTTTTGTCACATTTTTATTGCGCCATTGTGCAGTTCTCGCGTGCTTATCACTTCTCTCTGTTTGCGAAACTTCTCAAGAATCTAGAGTTAAGGATCATGTATATCTCTTGCAAACTGTATCGAAGTGTCACTTTCTGATCCAAAGTCACGTTGAGGAGTACCTTGAAACCAAGTAAGCACCGCGTTTCTCGAAAGAATAGGGAATTCTTGGGCCGGCTTTATACAACCTTCCTTTTGTTCATCGATTTTAGCTTTAGTGTGTTTAACCTTAAGCCAAAGTTGCCTACCAACTTGAACGATGGTGCTTTATTTGAGAAGAGTTTTTCACGTGTGGGTATTTATGCAGGTTACATAACAACCGAAAGTGAAAGGTTCGAAGCTGAAAGAATTCTAAAGTTATTGTGTGACGAATTTGATTTGTTAATTCTTGTGAATACCGGAAGTCGTCATTTGGACTTTAATCAAAAAAATCTAGTTATTCTACATAGAGAAAATTTCGGCCGAGACTTAGCTTCGTACAAGTATGCTTTAGAGTCTCTTCAGTTGAAGCAAACATTCGAATTATTTCTTTTTAATGATTCGGTCTTGTGGACAGGAAATTCTATTTTTGATTTATTGGCAAGTGCCCGAAAGAAAAATTGTGATGTTACGTCATTAACTAGTTCGAATCAACACTCTTATCACTTACAGTCGTACGCGTTGCATTTGAAAGGGAACATTGCTGAGCTCTCAAAAGCCTTTAGGGTAATTCGGATCTCTAACTTCAAGCGTGTAATAGTAGAAGCAGGGGAGAAGGCGCTTTCTCGATACTGGATGGCAAATCAAATTCGAATTGGGAGTATTCATACCCAAAAGTCATTAAGCCCCTTACTTGCAAAATACAAGGAGGTGTACGGCAGCGATTATGAAAACCTTCATAGCCTTCTATCTCAGAGAGTTCCATTGAATCCCTCAATCCACTTATGGGCACCTTTGTACGCACAATCGGGAGTAGTTAAGAAAGCGTTATTGAATAAGAATCCGGCACAATTGAAATACGTTCCCAAAACATTACTAGACCTTCAAGCCAAGATCGCTCTGGATAGGAAACTAGGCTAAAAGACTCAAAACATATTGTGCGTAAGAATTATTCTTATAATTACTCATATTGGTTTTAATTTCTTCTGTGGTAAGCCAACCATTTTTTAGGGCAATTTCTTCCGGGCAACTTATTTTTTGGCCAGTTCTACTTTCAATGATGTGAACATACGAACCGGCATTTAACATCAATTCAGGAGTTCCTGTGTCTAACCAGGCAGTTCCCTTAGGTAACATTTCAAGTACAAGGTTTCCGCTTTGAAGATAAGAGTCGATAACACTCGTAATCTCCAGCTCCCCACGTTTACTTGGCTTTACATTTTTGGCGATACTCGCAACATTTTTATCAAATGTATAAAGTCCAGTAACTGCGATATTTGATTTTGGTTGTGCTGGCTTCTCTTCAACCGACAGAGGCTTTCCGGTTGGATCTAATTCCATGACTCCATATTGGGTGGGGTCTGCGACTTTATAGCCATAAATCTTGGCACCCTCGAATGTCTGGCCTGAATATTGAACTTCTCTTGAATCATCCCAGTGGAAGAAATTGTCACCCAAGATCAATGTACATGAATGACCCTCAATAAATTTTTCACCAATTATAAATGCCTGGGCTAAACCTTCCGGTTTGTTCTGGATAGCATATAGGATTGAAATTCCAAATTGAGAGCCATCGCCCAACAAGGACTTAAAGAGTCCAGAGTCATGTGGTGTTGTGATGATCAATATTTCCTTAATTCCCAGAATCATGAGGGTAGAGAGCGGATAGTAAATTAGTGGTTTGTCGTAAAGTGGGAGTAGCTGTTTACTTGTGACTTTTGTGATTGGCCACAACCGGGTGCCCGATCCGCCAGCTAATATGATTCCACGCATAGTCTAAATTGTATCGGGTTTGAATTTAATTCTGCATCGACCCGCGTGATTTGCTTGATTGACCAGTCTAGAAAACGAGCTTGAATCTCAATCAAAAGCATTTTTTATTCCCATGAGAAAATTGCCCTTATGAATTGCGCTCATATTTTTTAATATGGCACAAAACTCTAAATCATTTTCTGAGGTCTCCCAAACTTTTTCTATTTTAAAATCAATTAATCCCAATTTAAAGAGTGCATCAATAATGACAAGAAAGGAATCTGGAGTAAATTGCCAACAGTGCACATCGATGTATCTTCCCCGTGCATTTTCGAATTCATATTTAGCCGCATTAAACCGCCCCAAAATATCTAGATTCTGAACTCCATGATTATTCTACCAGTGAAGGACAGGGTCGTTGTGAGTAGTCAATGCTCTATGCTCAATAACTTTCCAAATTGAGGGAGTAGTTAGTTTTTCCTCATGAGCTTTGATAACATCAATTATGCTTGATTCAGGAATTAGCGCATCGAAGCAATATCGCTTATTAGGGATCACCAAATAATATCTTGCACTTGGACCCGTGAGTAATTTTCAACACGCAACTAAATGAGCGATTAAATCAGGTTGATGTTCTATGCAGTGAGCGCTTACGATGTTGTCGAATTTATCGTTAATGACACCAAGGTTCCCCTGTGGATCAGAAAAATCAATATTTGGGACTGTTTCTGGGTCCAGCCCCTCTGATTTTGCCTTCCTTTTCAACTCATATGTAGGATATAAATCAAAATATTTAGTTTTTGGAGTGTTTATTAACGGTCTATTCAAGGGACCAATCTCAAGGATTGAAGACTCGGATTCTAGTTCTAGTAGAAGAGATAGGAATTGACCTCTATTTAGAGTGTGGCTTGTCATCGACCATTGCATGTTTCCCATTTTATGACCAATTACCTATAAAATGACTAGATGACTCTCGCTTATCCGATCATAAAATCAGGCGATGCCACTAAAATCCAGACATGGCAAACAAAAAAATAATGTCCGTGGCTGGCGCTTTGGCTATCGTGGCAACTTTTATTTCGATATTTATCTTCATGGACCCATTCGAAAAAAGCTTCCCCTCAGTTTCACTATTTGGATCATGCAATGCAGACAATATATCTGGTGCGAATAAAGTTGAATCAAAGTGGATAACGCAGACGGGCACCGAATTGGTAGTCCAGGGTTGGGCGGCGGATATTGATAAGAAAACTGTGGCAAGCGAGGTCAGTGTATTATTGATTGACATCTTTAATAACGTTATTGGAAACTGGACTTCAAAGTACGATACCGATCGACCAGATGTGGCGCAAGCTTTCAGCAATCCTGCGATGATCAGATCTGGAATGAACATTAGAATTGGCGCAATTGCAATTCCTGGCACATATAAAGTTCAATTTGGCAGCGTTAATGAGAATCAATACCAAATTTGTACTGTTCCAGTACAGCTTGAGGTACGTGCTTTTCGTGGATAGCCATCAGATTCCCAAGAAGTAGATGGCGAATATTTGAACTCAATTCACAAGATGGTCCCGTCACGGACAATTCAACTACTGGATTAATGGCTTGATCTGGGAATTAAAGTCTTCTACAAAGTCAAATGAGGAACCAGAACGTTTTATCTTCAGATTTTACTAGAGTATTGCGGTGAAGAGCGATGCAGTTTTAGTACAGGATAATTCTAATTTTTCTTAAATTTTAATTCACACTTGATTTCGGAATTAACAAACGCAAATATTTGCGACGGGTACTCCCTAGTTATCATGTTGAAACCAGATTTCTTCGCCCAACTGCCAATTTGATTTGAGACATCATCTCTCCTCAAACCTGAAAATCCTATTCCAACAACCCGATTCTCACTATTCCTAGCAATTAGATCCAATTTGATTGGCACTTCATTAACCAAAGTCACCCAACCCGCGACGAGAAAACCTTTTTGATCAGAACTAGGGCGAACCTTATCGACAAATCCCAGGCAGTTTGGAACCACGACAACATCCTTTAAATCGTAACTCGTTAGACTATACTCTTTCTTAAATTTAGAACTGAAAATTGTCTCCTCCTCTTGAATTAATGACTGACTCAAATTTTTGATTCTCGAACTATCTGGATAAAGTGCCATAAGGGAATCATCATCTTTAATGTTTTGCAGCAATACAACCGAAGCAAAATCTCGATGAAATTTGACATCGTTGGCTGATACCGAATTTACGATCTGAAATGGAATAAATAGAATAGTAATCAAAAAACTTAAGTGGTACCAGGTGAATCGAGATGGGTCTTGTCGGCTCTCACGCTTCTGCATGATGACCAGCAGGGCACCAAACCAACCAATCAGACTGATTGTTGTATATCTAGATGCAGTTGCTTGCATTGTTCCAAATTCAAACCTTCCACCCGCAGAAGCTGTCGCAACCAAAATTGAGTAAATAAAAATCATTAACCCAACCAATGTAGACCAATTATATTTTTCAGCTCTGAACATTTGGTATATTTTTTTCGAAAATACTAAAAATAAGATTAGGACTAGTATCGTCGAAATCATTAGATTTTCCCCAAAGATTAGCTTATCTACAGGGCTTGTAAAATAGATTAATACGTAGCGAAAAATAAAATCCGGGTGCTCCACTATTGTGTCTAACGCCGATGTGTGGTTACCATAATAATTCCTAAAATAAAATCCAAATATAACCAGCGTCGCAGACAAATGTGAAAATATTTCAAATAACCGCCGCTTGAGGAAAATAGAGGTTATTAAGATTATCACTATAGCAAAATTACCAGAAGCCATGGTTCCAATTGAAAAAACACTAAACAAATATGTGCTTAGGATCAAAATTAGCCGTCTCTTCAAAACATAGCAAACATAGAAATAAAAGCTTAGCAATGGAAACAAGACACTCAGGTAGAACTGAGACTGAAATCCCCATGAAAAATTTTCGATCTGGAGTATTGAAAATGTAAAAATTCCAAAACAGTACATTTGGGGGACAACTGAATTAAATTTCGCATGTTTATCGTCTAGTTTGAGAATTTTAAAGATTGTTAAAAGTATCAAAAGAGCAAGGATTAAATTAATTACAAGGAGTGGAAAATTGGACCCATTGAACCAAGCAAAGTCTAGGAAATACAGAATCTTTGAAAATACAAGGCGGTGTTCGTTGTGCTGTCGCCAAAAAAGTGACAAGTTTAGATTTGTTATTGGGACATTCATTGCTAATCTAGAATCCCACTCATCCCAAAACAGAGCACCTGAATAGTCAGTAATCATCCGGCGAACCAGAAGCGTAATGTGTAGCAAAACTAAACTAAAAAAGAAAATTGTTGTTTTTTTATGTTGACTCATTTGAGTTTCCATGAAAAATCTAAATTTGATTATTTTCGATGGCGTCAGCTATCCAAGGAATCACTTCGTCTAGCATCGAGCTTAGGCTCGTGGTGGCTTCAAACCCAAGTATCTCCTTTGCTTTTTTACCAGATGGTACGCGCTTATTCACGTCATACTCAAAACCTTGGTCATTTTGCACCTGGAGAGGCTTATCTTTATTGATTTTTGCCCAAATTGTTTCCACCAATTCCAAAACCGTTGTTGACTCTGCGGTTGATAAATTGAAATCCTGGTTTATTGCCTTCTCGGATTCCATTGCGAGAACAACACCTTTAGCTAAATCTCCGCCGTATGTGTAGTGACGCACTTGTGATCCGTCCCCCAAAATGTGCACTGGGTCTTGCCCTCTAAGTATCTTTTGAATGATATCTGGTACAACGTGACTCATCGCAAGCTTGACGTTTCCAGAAGCTATTTCGACATCGCCTAGCGCGCGTCTTTCCCCAATTCCAACACAATTGAAGGGGCGCACAATTGTGTAAGGAAGTTTGTACTGGTCCCATGCTGCCCTCGCAAAATATTCGACGGAAAGTTTCTGAAATCCATAGCTAGACAGAGGTGGGGCGACTTTCCGTTCATCCCCCTCAACCGATGGCCAACGATCTGTGCTTTCAAATACCATTGAACTAGAGAGATATGTGACCTTCTTTAGGGGTCTGCCCGCCTGGAGTGTTGCAATTGCAGCATCACACGTGGATGCAATTATCCTTTCGTTTTTTGCCAGAAGGTCGTAGGCATAGGTATGGAAATAAGAAATTCCGCCAATTAAAGCTGCACCAGCAATGACGTGATCGACATCTTGCATCAACTTTGTCATCAGTGAAACGTCCTCAACATTTGCGTTAACGAAATCATAATTAGAGGCAGAATCAAATGCACGGGTTACATCGCCATATTTTGAAAGGTTATCAATTCCGATTACTTCGTGGCCTTTGTCGAGAAGTTCCTGAACGACATACCCGCCGATAAATCCTGCAGAACCAGTAATCAAAACCTTCATATCATTCTCCTACTCATCGTTGTTTCTTCGAGATCTTGGGTGCAAAACAATTAAAAAACCATGGAAGATACTTTGGCGCCCACTTTGCGAGTAAAAACCTAGAGCTTCCATCTGTACGGTCTAGCCAAATTGTTGGTATCTCAGCCACAGGTAATCGTAATCTGTGGGCTTTAGAAACGAGCTCAATTCCTATTTCAAACCCACTTCTACTTTCTATGACAACTTGCTGCAGCATACCTTTTGAGTAGGCTTTGAAGGAATTCGTTGGGTCATGCGTTCCAACTCCCGCGAGCGAATAGAGGATTTTGCCCGCTGCCTTCGATAAGAATTTCTTGAATCTTGGTCCTCCAATTTGTTGTCCACCAGACATATATCTTGATGCACAAGCTACCGCGACTCCCCTACTCACCAAATTGGAAAGCTCTTGAATAGTACGCACATCATCAGATCCATCGGCCATCATGACAATAACGCATTCGGTATCCGCATGATCAATTCCAAATCTGATCGCATTTGCTGGTCCTGCACCATAATTTTGCACAACAACTCTGAACGACTTTGGTGTGCCATCGATTTGATTGAAAAAATCTATGGTTGTGTCTTCTTCAAAATCAACAACGACGATTACGTCGATCGTTGATCCATATAGTTGACCGAGATTCTGAATGGTCTTTTTGATATTTACGCCTTCATTATACGCAGGAATAATTACTGTTGAATAATTCACTTTTAAATTAAATTTCCTTTACCGAGTAGGTTCCATATGTCAATAATCGGTTTCTCTGTAGTGATCTGCCTATAAGCATTGTGTGGTGCCGCCAAAACCAAAATATCTGAATTTTTGATGATGTCTTCCAATGAAACCAAGTTTGGATCGACGGTTACATATGGATCCGTCATCAAAACCTTTTTAGCTTTAAATTCAAGGACCTTCTTCAGTTTGTAGGAGAGGGACGATCTAATGTCATCAGATTCACCTTTAAACGCCGCACCCAATATTCCTACCTTTAAATTACTCAGATCATATTTTTCTTCAAGTTTACTAATCACGTAAAGTGGCAGGCCTTCATTTACTAGCATCGCTGAATGACCTAATAGAAAGTTATTATTTGAAAACGCGGCTAACTGCATGGTGTCCTTGAATAAACAAGGCCCTGCAGCAAAACCAGCATTGGGTAAATCAGACGCACGAGGATAGTCAAATGTGATTGCATCTCTAATTCTAGAAAAATCCAATCCAGCTTCGTTGCTCATTAACCAGAATTGGTTTGCAGCTGCAAATTTTATGTAACGCCAAACGTTAGTGAAGAGTTTAGCTAGTTCAGCCTCTTCAGGAGTTACAACAATTGTCTTCACTCCTAACTTTACAAACACTTCTGAAGCGCGCTTTGCTCCCAAGTCGGTGGTTGCTCCGATGATCTGCGGCAGTTCCCGTAATTCCTTCAGAGCGTGACCTTCAAGAATTCGTTCGGGACAAAAAGTGACTTCTGGAAATAGATTTGATTCAGCAAGCTGATTCCTTACTCTTTCCGTCACACCAGGAAACACGGTACTTCGTAAAATTACCAATTGGTTGGAATTCATATGTGGGATACATGCCGCGAACGCGTTGACAACTGCGTTTGGATCAGGATTTAAGTGTGCGTCTACAGGCGTGCCAATAACAATTATTACTATCTCTGCAGTCTCAATTACCTTATGATCTGTTGTTGCATGAAAAGATTTATTTGTTAAAGTTTTAGTGAGGAGATCTTGAGCGCCCCCTTCTGCAAATGGCATTACTCCCGAATTAATAGATCCAACTGTCTCTGTTGAGATATCAAGGGACACGGCTTCAAAACCTGAGTCAGCTAGAACAAGAGCTAGTGGAAGACCAACATGCCCTCCACCGCCGACAATGACTATTTTTTCCATTGACAAATCATCGCCGCCTAGAGACGTTTTATTAGGTCATTTACAATAAATGACTGGACCTAATCCAACCGCACAGCACCACTAGGTGTCATCAAATGCACCGCAACAATCCCATACTCACCATCATTTGTTGATGGGTCAATGAACTCAA
>JBBAON010000030.1:0-13191 GCA_040401435.1 Candidatus Methylopumilus sp. | reverse complement strand
CTTTGTTATAAACCGCCGACACAGCACGCACAGCGCCCCACTGCCCTTGGGCCAATTGTTGTTTCAACTGCAGCACTTCAGGTGACCAGCGGCGACTGTGGTTGACAGCCAGTAGTACTTGCTGGCTTGCACAGTCGGTCACAGCTTGCTGTGTTTGGACCACATACATGGAGACTGGTTTTTCACAAAAAATTACTCTCGGCTTAGACGCTAATGCGGCTTCGATATCGCCAAAATGCACCTCAGTGGGGGAGCATATGCTGATTGCATCAAACGCTCCTGCTTCATGGGGCAGGTCTTGCCAACTGGCGTAGCCATTCGGCACCTGCCAGTGGCTTTGGAAGGCTTGGCGTTTCTCGGTATTTGGGTCGATACAGGCAGTTACTTCAAAGCCACCATGCTGTCGAAAAGCCTTTGCATGCCCTAGGGGCAAAGACTCGTCCAGCTGATGTAAGTCATAGCCACCGGCCATATTGCCGCAACCGATAATCAAGACCTTGAGTTTCATATTTATATTTACAAATTATCGAAACTTAGCAATTTGCTCGGCACGAGCCCAGTCGACTTCTGTATCAATGTCTACGATCTTTTTTCCATCCATCACATAACCATAACCATTGCTATGCATTTTCAAACCATTGATCCATGCTGAAGCTTTGCCCCAATAAAACATTCCTGCATCGTGATAACAAACAGGTAAGTCTTGAGTGCGTGTTAATTCATATTCCTGAAAAATGAAATTCATAGGTCCATCATCTGGTCGTGTCATTGCGCGCCAAGGTGAGGAATGGAATGCAACTACCGGATATACGTAATTAGCATCTTTTTGATCAAAAATCTTATAGGCACCAATCAAATCTTCAGCGTTTAAAAAAGGAACACAAGGATAAATACAACAAGCTACCTCTATTTGGGCTCCCTGCTCATTGATCCAGTTGACTGCATGAGCAATTACCGGGACTGTCACAGTTTGATCATCCGACAAATTAGCAGGTCTTTTAAAAGGTACTTGTGCCCCAAGTGACTTCGCCACTTCTGCAATTTCTTCATCATCTGTGCTTACGATCACCTGGTCAAACAATTCTGAATTAAACGCGGCTTTGATGGCGTACCCAATCATAGGAAGATCGTCAAAAACTTTGATGTTTTTCCTTGGTATTCTTTTGCTACCGCCTCTTGCGGGTATTACTGCAATTTTCATGGCTTGCTTAAGGTTGAATATCAGTTGCTAAAAGACTGAAATAAAAAGAATCATGCCACTTGCTATCAGCCCAATGAGTTTGCCGATGCGTCCCATCAAGTTGGAAACCTAAGTAATTAAAGAAATTAACCTTGGCTCGGTCAAAAGAATAGATCTCACTCCAGAGGCGGTTTAAGCCAAGTTCTTCGAAGGCATATTTGATCAACACTTTTGCCACGTCAGGAGCCAAAACTTCATCAATATAGAGTCCACCTTTTCCAATATAAATTGAGAAATCAGCAGTTCTGTTTATCCAGTCGATATAACAAAGACCAGCGGCTCCTAATAATTCTTTCTGGGCGTCAACAATAGCAAACATTCTTGTTCCAATGTCATTGTTCACTTTGTGCTGAAACCAGTCTATTTGTTGTTGGAAATTTAACTCACGATATTCTCTGAAATATTTTCGTAGTTCGGGTTCATTACGCCATGCCAAAAGATCTGGCAGATCTTCTCTTTCGATAGCCCGCAAAGCTGTAAATTGACCCTTTAGCATTGCTAGTTCCTCAATCTTCTAGGCTATCAGCCATCAAAGCATCACCCAATTCCAGCTTGACTTTTAATTTTTTGCCTAGGACCGCATTCAAATGGTAAGGCTTTAAAGCAGCACCCACAGCTGGTCTCAACGCCTCAAAATCATTCAATGTAATCACATGGCCTATTTGCAGCTGTTTTTTTGCCCGAAGACATCTTTGCTGAAGAACTGCTGTCTGCAACTCGTTATCTTCAATTTTTTTCACTCCATCACCCAATGCAGCCTCTAGCTCTCTGCTTCGTAGAACCATGTCTTTCCATGTGTCGGGATTCATTGAGAATCCGTGGTCAGGGCCAATTCTGGTTGTGTCATCAGTGAAATGCTTTTCAATAACCCTTGCCCCAAGCGAAATAGCGCCCAATACGCTTGCATGCCCGGGTGAATGATCACTCAATCCCAAAATAACATTTGGATATTTTTCTTTATAAGTTTTTAAAACATTCAAATTGATGTATTTAAAGTTTTCAATAGAACCTGTGTAATTTGTATTGCACTGCATTAATACTAATTTTTGATTTATTGGAAAAATAACCTTCATTGCGCGATCGACATCATCCATTGAACTCGCACCTGTAGCAATCATGACCGGTTTATTCGTTTTGGCGACATATTCAATCAATTGAACGTAAGAAATGTCTCCTGACCCAATCTTCCATGCCAACACAAAGGGATCAACTGAGTCAACAGCTTCCGTGTCATACGGTGTTGTCATAAAGTCGATTCCAACTTCATTTGCCGTTTTTGCAAGTTCTGTATTCCATTCCCGATTCAATTCGTATTGCTCATAGACTTGATAAACGCTTTTTTTCCAATTGACTTGATGACTTTGTGCTGAACCGAGTTTTTTAAATCCCTGATCGCTTACGATTTGAGATGCTTTGAAATGCTGAAATTTTGCACAGTCAGCACCAGCCTGTTTGGCTAAGCGAATTAATTCTTTAGCTCTTTGAAGTTGCCCGTCATGATTAGCCGCAATATCAGCGATGAAATAGCTTGGCTGCGTTGCCCCTATCCACCTTTTTCCGATTTGAATTTCTAATTGCTGGTTCATAATTCACCATGAAAACTGTTTACAAGTGCTTCAACTACTTCGTCTGAATCTGGTAATTTCAAATCTAGCGAGTTCAAAAACACTTGTGATCTTGAACAATCTAATCCCATTGCATTTGCTCTTTTGACGACACAACCATCGGCAATAGGGGTCGTCACTTTCCTTAGATTTTGAGTTTTGAATTCTGCACATCGTGCTATTTTTTCAATCCACTCTGCTTTAGATATAGATTCAGAACAGGCTAAATTCATCAGTCCATTGCACCCATTGGTAGCCATTTTCAATGCCAAGGTTGCAAATTGCCCTACCTCAATACTGGAAGCCCAAGTGTCTGTATACCCTTCAAAGGGGCTTTGATTTTTTAGGTTTTTAATTACCCACTCTGCAAAATTTGGTTGGTTTTGCCATCCTCTTTTACCAATGATATTTGTTCTCAGCACCAATGCCCTATTACTTGTCAATGCTAGACACTCACCAGCTAACTTGCTTGCTGCGTATTCGTTTAGCGTCGTTACTGAATCAATTTCAGTATGGTAGATATTTTCAGTTCCTGTGTAATAGTGATCTGTTGAAACATGGACCCAAGGAATATTAAATTTATTGGACCATGTAGCTATCAATGAAGGCAATCTTGCATGCAACAACCAAGCTTGCTCTGGATATTTTTCACAATAATTTAAATCCGTAATTCCTGTTGCATTAAATACCAAGTCAGGCATTGAGTTATTGAATAGTTTTTCAATTTCTGAATGATTTTTAAGTTTCGTTAAATCAATTCCATCTGTTTTTGAAATGACCATCACTTCAAACGATTCTTTCTGAGCTGCTTTAATCACGGACTGTGATAACAATCCATACTTTCCCAGCAGCAGTAATCTTTTATTAGCTTTCATTTCGAGCATAAACCTCAGCTACAACAATACTGTTTTTTTGGGGTCAGACCAATTCTGCAAAAAAAGTTAGTGACTTTAATTCCTACCTTTTTATACAAAATGGCAAACCCTTGCCGCAAATGGCAAAAAGTTGCCACTTCTTTTGCGAACGCCTGCATGTCCGAGTCTCGGGTTTGAACATCTGCGCAGGCTTTTTCCATCTCCGGCTGAATATCGGCATATGAGGTGGCCTTACGTCCGTAAGGAATGATATTTGCTTGGTTCATGATGCATCCAAATTACACCGTCAAAATTACGGCACTCAGGTTATTTACGCAATTTATGTGCCAAGTTATTTTAAATGGCATGATTTATGCTCGTTAAAAACATCTTTTCTAATGGACGTCGTTATTCCGGCGTATTGACAATGCAACAGCCAGTTGATATTTGCGACCAATCTATCTTGATTACAGGGGGCACAGGCTCCTTTGGCAAATCTTTTGTCAAATCGGTACTGGGCCACTGCCCCAAGATCAAACGCTTGGTGGTGTTTAGCCGTGACGAGCTCAAGCAGTACGAAATGCAGCAAGAGTTTCCCCAAGACAAATACCCTGCACTACGTTTTTTTATTGGCGATGTGCGCGACCCCGGCCGTTTGTCACGCGCCATGGAAGGCATTGACACCGTGGTTCACGCCGCAGCCTTGAAGCAAGTGCCCGCCGCTGAATACAACCCGTTTGAATTCATCAAAACCAATATCATGGGTGCACAAAATGTGATTGAGGCCTGCCTAGATAAAGGTGTGCGCCGCGTGGTGGCCCTATCGACCGACAAAGCCGCAGCCCCTATCAATTTGTATGGTGCCACCAAACTTTGTAGCGACAAACTGTTTATCGCTGCCAACAATTTCCGTGGAGACCGCGATTTGCGTTTTTCTGTGGTTCGCTATGGCAACGTCATGGGCTCACGTGGGTCTGTCATTCCGTTTTTCATGAGCAAAGCCAAAACAGGTGTGCTGCCGATTACCGACATGGGTATGACGCGATTCAACATTCCGCTGGAAGAAGGCGTGGAAATGGTGTTTTGGGCCTTAGAGCATGCGTTGGGTGGTGAAATATTGGTACCCAAAATTCCGTCATATCGCATTGGCGATGTAGCAGAGGCCGTGGCCCCCAACTGCAAGCAAGAGATTGTGGGCATTCGGCCTGGCGAGAAACTGCATGAAGAAATGATTACAAGCAGCGACAGTCCCAGCACCATCGACTTAGGTAGCTATTACGCTATTTTGGGCGCAGGCTTGCAACACAAAATGCCGGAGTATCAGCAGGCTCTGAAGGCCAAGCTGGTGCCAGCCGGCTTTGCCTATGAGTCAGGTAGCAATCCAGACTTCTTGAGTGTGGCCCAAATCCGTTCACTCATCAAACTACACATGAACCCATCGTTTGAACCTATTTAAGGATTTAAAAATGAACTATCAAACTAAACAAGAGAATTTTTGGGCCACAGATTTTGGTAACGATTACCCCAATCGAAATCAAGGCGAACAACTGATATCTGTCAATGTTGCCATTTTTTCTAAAATACTCAAAAATTGTCCGTCAGTTAATTCAATCGCAGAGCTGGGTTGTAATATTGGATTAAATCTAATCGCCCTAAACCGTATCAATAAGAACTACAATTTAAAAGGCTATGAGATCAATACTAAAGCAGCACAGGAAGCCAAGAATCAAGATATAGCTGAAATTATCAACACCACCATATCTGAACCTTTAGATTCCTCAAAAAAGTTTAATTTAACCTTCACCAAGTTAGTATTGATTCATATCAATCCAGAAAAATTAGCTGATGTATACCAAAATCTTTACGATTTATCAGACAGATATATCATGGTATATGAATACTTCAACCCAAAACCAATGGCAATTGAATATAGAGCCAACAACGACGTTCTATTTAAAAGAGATTTTGCAGGGGAATTAATTGATAAATATAATCTTAAATTAATCGATTACGGGTTTAACTATAATCGTGAAAAATATTTTCCAAAAGATGATGGCACTTGGTTTCTTTTAGAAAAGTAAAAGCCAGTTAAGAATTCTGGCTCAAGCTTTATGTTGGTTTGGGCCAGTTTTATTAAAATAATTGGTTAAAGAGTAATAAGATTGAAACTTAACAACCTATCTTAATTAACGTACTTAATTTAACTATTAATGGGCTTTGTAATGAAAGTATGCAGATTGGAGATATTTATACCAACATGCTCATTGGTTTCCACCACAAACGGCCTTGCGCTAGGGAACCATGGGTACTGATCGTTCTGGCCAAGCAGAACCCAAGATCTTTGCAAAAGAACCAAAGTGTTAACGCCAGCTGCAGCTGAGATCACACTCAAAGCAGTTGCGACAGAAACCACGCAATCAAGTTGTGAAACAAGTGCCAGCACAGCCTCTAAATCATTTTTCAAATCAATATCTTGCCATCTTAATATTTCAATATTGAATTGTTTCTCCACTGCCAGAATCTCACTTTCGCAATCTCCGTGGACAAGATTGATAAACTTATATTGAGGATCGGACAATAAGGGTGCCCAATCGTTCAAAGCAGTGTAATTTAAATTGCGCTCTATTGACAGCATGCCGCTGCGCCAACAAATACCCACCAAAATCTTATTTTTATATTTTTGTAATCTTTGACTTATTTGACTTACAGCAGATGTCAAGGGTGCGAAATTTGGAATGGGCTTGTTAAAGTTAGTAAGATTTCGTCTAAAGTATTTAGGTAGTGAGCCTATAGGGACGTGCAACTCAAAATCATCCATCAATGGATAATTATTAAAATTGATCGACTCACCTCTTATTTCGAATCGCGGGTACATTCGCCGAAAAATACCAACTAACCTCGGATCACATTCAAGAATAATGTCTAAATTAGTTTCATGAATGTCTTGCAAACAAGTGCTAAATAATATTTCATCGCCAAGGCCTTGCTCGCGCCAAATTAGAATTTTTCTGCTGTCGTTCAAATCCCCATCCCACCGGGGATGTTTGAATTTTCTCAAAGAACGATAGGCGCCTGTTGGAAGTATGTCCGCAAAGCCAAATTCATAACAATCCCAGCCCTTTTCTAACTGTCCAAAATAGAGATATGAATGTGACAGGTAATACTTCACCACATCTTTTTCGCCAGGGCTTATGTTCTTCACATTCAAGGCTGATTCATACAGTTCTAGCCCTCTTTCATGATTACCACATTTAACCTCCAACTGTGCCAAATTGATAATGGCTGTCAAGTAATTGGGGTTCAAAAGATTCGATGTGATGTAAGCCTCTCTTGCAGCATCTAATTGATGTACATCCCCCAAGGCACAACCAAGATTGTTGTAAGCCAAGAATGAGCCAGGGTCAAGTTCAATCACTTTAAATGCATTTTGAAGCGACTTTTCTGGCTGCATCAAGCTTTGATAAACACTGCCTAAATTGATATGAGCATCAATGCTTTTAGGATCAAGCTCCAAGGCATACAACAAAATGTCTTTGGCCTCTTCTAAATGTCTGTTGCGCAACAGCGCAACACCAAAGTTCACCAGCGCTCTGAGGTTTGTATTTTCAGTTTCAATAACTTTCGCAAAATAAGCAAGCGCTTCGCTGAATTGTTCGTTGTGCATCAACCCCTCACCCATGAGAAGTAAAAAATCCGAATTGACAGGTTCTTCTTCCAGCAATTTATGCAAGATACCGATGGCCTTGACATACTGGCCTGCGGTCATGGCGTTGCTTGCTTTTGTATAAAGTTTGGTGTTTTTAGCCATAAAAAAAGGGGGTGCTGCGAAGCACCCCCTTATCTTAGTTTAAGAAACGCTTATTACTTCAACAAGCTCAAAATACCTTGTGCAGACTGGTTCGCTTGCGCCAACATCGCTGTTGCTGCTTGCTGAATGATCTGCTGCTTGGCTAAGTTGGTTGTTTCCACGGCGTAATCTGTGTCCAGAATACGGCTACGGGAAGCTTGCATGTTCTTGGAACCTTCAGCCAAGTTGTTGATGATGACATCCAATCGGTTGTTAATGGCGCCCGACTTAGCTTGCGCTGCACTGACAGAGTTGATCGCAGAGTCGATAGCAGCAAGCGCTTGATTTGCTCCAGCCGCAGTACTTACATCAACCGAAGCAACTTTTAGCCCATTTTTAGAAGCACCATAGGTGCCTTGAAAAAAGCCCAGTTTTTCCAAGTTACTGTTTCCTTGTGACCCAGCTTGAATTGTGAAAGCTTTATCTGAAGAAAGTTGAACACTAGCTGTGTATGCAGTTGCAGAGACACCTGTACCTGCTGTAGCCACTGTGACACCTGTCAATCCCAAATGAGCAGCTGCTGCCGATGAGCCAATGACAATGTTTCGTCCATCAGCGGCTTCCAATTGCATGCCACCACCAAATCGGGAAGCCACCACACCAGTTTGACCACTGAATTCGTTGAACCTGTCAATGACTTGATCAACGGTAATACCGTTGCCACCAGGAATTCTAAAAGTAACACCATTTAAGAAAACGCCTTTAGCAGTTGCTGCTGCGCCGTCTGCGGTAAATCCTGTGCCGCGAATGATGTTGGAAGCTGCCTTGGCAGTAACACCCGTTTGTTCAGATGAACGATTGATGGCAGCTGCAATAGCAATTGCGCTCATTGCTCGAGTTGATGAAGTTCCGCCTGCTAACGTAGCTCCAGCGACTCCAGTTCCTTCAAAAGAGGCTGTGTCATCAGTTGAAGCTGCAGCAGCAATTGCGATGCCATTGATAATCATTGAATTGCCGTTCAGCAATCCAGTAGTGCTACTGGCTGGTGCAATCGTACTCACATCCCTGTTTGCAGAAGTGTAGATCGCAGTATCGGCTTTGTAAGTGCCCACTTGCAAACCTGAAGTGTTTTCAACAGTTGCTGGAGCGGTTCCAGTATCGCCAGCTGTTTGCCCAACAGTGATATCACGACCATCTAATGTAAAAAGGCTGTAGGAGCCGACAAAGGAAGTTATTGCTGAGACTTTAAGACCCGTGGAAGCTATTTTGAGAGAGTTAACAGTCGTCTGGATATTTCGACCATCTGCCGCTAACAAAGTGACACCAGTTTTTTCGTCCCCTGTATCAGTTGCAACTACACCAGTCTGATTCGAAATAGCATTGATTGCAGTAACGACAGCCTTACGTGAAATACTGGTGTCCAACGACGTTGAAAACAAGTCTGTCGTAACACCATTAATAGTAACAGTGCCGCTTGATGCGGAGGTTTGAACAGTCATTGCCGATCCAGACACCGCATTAGCCTCAGCGCGGGCATAAACACCACTCAAATCTGCAACACGGTTGATCGCGGCAGCTTTAGAAATAGCGCTTGTAGTTTTACCAGCAGCAACTGAAAAAGCGTCATCATCGGCTAAAGAAGCACCTACAGCTACGCCATTCAAATACAGCGAACTGGCAACCAAAGCAAGGCGTGTCGCAGACGTACCACCAGATGACTGCAAAAACGCTTTAGAACCCGCGCCGATGTCTTTTGTTTTCATGGAGTCGAAGCCAATTTTCATGTTGTCACCAGAATTGACACCAGATTGAATCACCACGTTTTGAGCAGAACCGTCCAACAATTTGATGTTGTTGTGGTTGGTCTTGTTGGCGATGTCGTCAATTTGAGTTTTCAATTGAGCAACTTCTAATTGAATGCTTGAACGATCTGTATTGTTCATGGTGCCCGAGCCTGCTTGCACAGCCAGTTCACGCATACGTTGCAGAATATCGCCAACGTTGCCAATCGCGCCTTCGGCGGTTTGCGTCATGGAAATAGCGTCGTTCACGTTGTTGGTGGCTTTGGCTATGCCACGAATTTGCGAGGTCATACGATTGGTGATGGCCAAGCCGGCGGCATCGTCTTTGGCACTGTTGATTTTGTTGCCTGTAGACAAACGCTCCATGGCCTGGCTCATGCTCAGGTTGCTGGAACGCATGGACTCTTGAGCGTTAAGTGCTTTCAAGTTGGTATTGATAACTGACATGGTGTTACTCCTAAAAGGTGATTTGACCGAAAATTTTCAAGAACTGTTTCTTGATGAACAATGAATCGTCTGTTTGAGAAATTACTTTAGAAACAATGCAATTAAATTTGCTTATTCATCAATAAACCTTTAAGCGCATCAATGCTGTGTGCAACTTTCAACATTTCTGGGTTGGGGATTTGACGAATCACTTCGCCTGTATCTTCTTTTCGAACAACAACTACAGGCTGCCCTTTTCTAGAGGGGTCTACTGCGAAAGTTAAGTTGCGACCACCATCACGCATCATTTCGTTGATGTGGTTGATTGCAACTTCAAGATTCTTTTTCAAAGTCTCTGTATCGACCTTGATTTTTGCTTTAGGTATTTTCAATTCCACTGGTGCAGTGTTACTACCAACGGTTGATGGAGCGCGCATAGCAATGGGTTGCTGCGCGACTGATGTGGATGAAATTCGAGAGTCCATGGTGACCTTCTTTCTGTAAGGTGCTGAATTGCGCCTCTACTCTGTACCTATATCGGCACCAGCCTATAAAACTTTAGGAAGGTCTAAATAAGTAATTTATTACCTCAATGATTCGGTTTAGCGCCTTGAAACTTGAGCTTTTTCGTTAAAAAAGTGTAAATAGTGTAAAGATCGCTAAAGTTTTCCGACTTCGTGTTTTGAGCACCTTCATACTGCACCTCATAAGCGGCAAAGGTTTGCCGCTTTGACGTCCAGATGACATTTCAAAGGAGCTCAACATGACTATTTATACGAACATCAACGCACTCGTGGCTGGTAACGCTTATGCGGCGGCCGCGGTCGACTATGCACAAGCCACTCAACGCATCAGCACACAGCTGCGAGTGAACAGTGCCAAAGACGACCCCGTGGGCATTGGCATGGCCAGCGCTTTAAAAGCCAAGATCGCCTCATATGCCAAGGCGGCAGACAACATCAATAGTGGCATCACTGCACTCAACACTGCAGGTACAGCACTTACTAATATACAAACCGTGCTGACTGCCATGAAGGTTTTAGCTACATCCTCTGCCGGTTCAACCAACAGCACGACACTGGCAAGCAACCAAGCGACCTTTGCCACCTACCTAACGTCAATCGATTCCATTGCCAATACGACTTACTACAACGGCAAGTCACTACTGAACGGAAATACGCCCACAATAAAAGTGCAGTCTGGTATCAATGCGGGGGACACAACAACGCTTACTTTTGGCAATGTCTTAACCTCTGCCTTAGGTACCGGAAAACCTCTGGCCTTGTCTTCCCTCGGATCGTCCACTACTGCATTGGCATCTGGAGATTTAATTATTAATGGCTATACCGTAGGCGCTTCACTATCAACAGACGACACTACCTCTTACGCTTCTAATTCAGGTAGCGCAATTGCCAAAGTGGCGGCCATTAACAGAATTACGAGTTCTTCTAACGTCGTGGCCGTTGTGGGAAATACAGATGTTGCTGGTACGGCACAGTCAACATCAGGAACTGGTACCGCAGGCACCATCACAATCAATGGAACCGCGATTTCTATAACTCTAGCTGCCGCAAATGACTATGCGACCAATCGGGCGGCGGTCGTAACAGCTATTAACCTAAATACTGGCCAAACTGGAGTTACTGCAGTTGACAACGGTAGTTCTGCAAGAGGCGTCAGCTTGGTAGCTAGCGATGGACGCAATATTACTGTTGCCTTTGATGGGACCAACTTAAGATCTACAAACACAGGGGTCGGCGCCGCGACTACGTATGCAGGCACTTACACGCTTCGTAGCCAGGACCAAACCAGTATCGCCATTACTAGTAGTGTTAGTGGAACTTTAGCCAATGCAGACTTGGCATTAGGCACTTATTCAGCAAATGTGGCGCAGTTCTCCACCAAAAACTTGGGCGCACTAACTACAGCACCAACAGCGATATCGACTGGGGATTTAGCTCTCAATGGCTATTCAATCGGCGCCACCTATGCATCTGACGATACGGCATCTGACACAACAGCTGCATCATCTACAAAGGCTACCAGCGGGATTGCGCTTGCAGCGGCCATAAACCGCCAGACCACCACAACGGGGGTAAGCGCAAAGGTCAATTCAAATGTAGTAGCCGGCACAGGTTTCTCAGCAGCCGCAGTGTCAACCATTTATTTAAACGGACAATCGATTACTGCCAGCTTGACCACCAGTTCCACTATCGCCGATGTAGTAAGTGTGATCAATACCAAAACCGGGCTAACCGGGGTAACAGCAAGCAACAACGGTAGTGGCGTTACGCTCACCGCGTCGGATGGTCGCAACATCTCTATTGGTACTAATACAGGAGTTGGCTCGGCCATAGGTATTTCAAGTATGTCTGGCACCTCTACTTCAGCTGCTTTAGGAACAACTTATATCGCTCCAGTCACGCTTTACGCCAGCTCCACATTCACAGTAGCAAGCGGCACAAACGGAAATACTAATTTCAACGCACTTGGCTTCAGGGAAGGGACTTATGGCGGGGCATCTACTGCCACCAAGGTGTCGGGGCTGAACATTTCAACAGCAACTGGGGGGACCAATGCACTTACTACCCTTGCAGATGCTATAGATATGGTGTCTTCTTACCAGGCTCAAGTGGGGGCACTCACCAATGTAATGGGCTACCAAACCACAACCAGCACCAATATGACCACCGTATCCACCAAGGCCTATGGAGACATCATGAACTACAACTTGGCTGCCGAGACAACGGCCTTGGCCGTTGCGCAGACCAAACAAAATGGCGCTATGGCCATGCTGGCACAGGCCAATGTTTCTCAGGATTTGGTGACTTATCTGCTAAAGAAATACATCAATTAATTTTTAAGTATTCTTTTTTCTTAAAAGAATTTTCTAAAGTTCTTAGGTTTCGTGTCGACTCCGCTTTGGGATACCCCAAGGTGGAAGCAATGATCATTGAAAGACTTGAACTCAACCGACTGGCTTTGACTAGCAATGTATTGACGCTAGAAAAGCTTGATATTGGCGAGAGTATTTTTTGTGAAGATATGAAAAAAGCACACAGCTTGCGTGCGCTTTCGTATTACTTTATCAAAACACGTAAATTACCGCGTAAGTTTGTTTTTCGAAAAATGGACCACGGTTGGCGGATTATTCGTATCAAATAATCAAATAAGTCACGCAGAAACACAAGTGCGTATTTCAAACGTTTATTTGTTGGTGTAAGTCGCCATCATGCCGTCAAAGGTAGCCTTCAAACTGGTCTTTTGACTATTGACCGAGCCTACTAAGCTGTCCATGGATGCAAATTGTTTTTGGTACCGCGCCAGCAGTGCATCCATCCTGAGTTGCAAAGTTACCAACCGGGCTCTGTATTTGTCGCTCTCAGTATTAGCATTATTGGTTTTGGTAGCCAGCGAGCCAGTAGGGCCCAACATATTGGTTAGCCTTTTAACGGCGTCACCAGCAATACCTGCAGAC
>JBBAON010000029.1:0-15666 GCA_040401435.1 Candidatus Methylopumilus sp. | reverse complement strand
GCGAACGACTGAAAATCGTTAGGTCGCCGGTTCGATCCCGGCCCAAGCCACGTTAAACATTAAGAATGTGACTGTTCATTCGATTTATTTTATTCACTAAATTAGTAACCTCTCCTAATGCACTTCGAAGAACGCCCATGGGGAAATTACACAATCCTCCATGCCGATGAAAACTGCCAAGTAAAACAGTTAGTTGTGCATCCGGGGAAGCGCATCTCTCTGCAAAGTCACCAATTCCGCGCGGAACACTGGTTCATAGTTTCTAGCCAGGGCGTTGCTGAATTAGATGGCAAAAAAATTGAAGTAGGTCCCGGCGACTCAGTTGACGTTCCAATTGGTTCGAAACACAGGATTTCGTGTAGCGGCGCTGAACCTCTCGTTTTCATTGAAGTTCAAGCTGGTTCCTCATTTTCCGAAGATGACATTATTCGGTATGAAGATGACTTCGGAAGAAATTAACTTTCTCAACAATCAAAAGGATGCCTGATTTCTTAGTTTAACCACTGATGACCGCTTAGACTACGTAACTTAAAGTCAAATAAAAGTAGATTGGGGCGATGGAGTGCGTTTAAGAATGAAAAGCCCTTTACCTGATGGCTGGCAAGAATCAATTGCCGCCCGTGCACGTTTTATTCTAGAAACTTCAGGAAATAAGCCTAATGCAGATCTAAATTGGTTTGAACTCGTGGAAGAAATCGCATCAATAAAACAAGGATATTTTTTTGCCTGGCTTGCACTGACTGGCTGCTATCCCGACAAATTTGAATATCAGGATTTTTCAACGCAAGTTACTCTTTACGGCTTAAGAAAAACTATACAGAATGTATCAAAAAATAGAAGTAAGAGTTTAGAAACTGCTAAACACATGGCTACAGTCCAACTAATTTCTCCAAAATTTAATCACGTTGTTGATGTAACACACACGTATTTTGCACCTTACTTAACAGGCATTCAAAGAGTTGTCTTTGGAGTCACTGAGGGAGCCGAAAACATATCTACGTTTATTTGGCTTGGAGATACTGGAATTATTCAAGAAAAAGATATCCAATCTCCTGAAGATTCCAAAGAAATGTCTAGTGCACTCGGCTGGCGAATCCGTCTAGTGCATTATTTGCACTCTCTAGTTCCAAAATTTGATCAAACTCGATTTGGTTCTCGGCTTCGAATATTTCTTTTACCCTTAGCCAGAAGTATTAAACGGCGTTTGGTTTCAGAAGAAATTACAAACCAAGTATCAAGTGAAGGTGATCAGAAGCTAACTAATTTGTTAATTTTGAACTCTATAATTGTAATCCCCGAAATTCCTGCAAGTTTGCGTCACATATATACATATGAGTGCATTATGGAAAATGAAGTTGTTCCTGTACAGGTAATTCTATTCGACTTCATTCCATTTTTCCATGCTTGGACTGTCCATGAAGGCAATCGTGGACATTTAAATAGTTACGTTCGCTTGGTGTTGTTATCGACCCGAATAATATCAATTAGCTCATTAGTTCAAGAGCAAGCAAAATTGATTACACAAGCGTTTAAGTTAGAAAGAAGCGATTGGGCGCTACGTAAGCAATATTTTGATTACTTGGCATTGCCGAGTGGCTTACATCCGACAAGTCAGGGTGAATTTCAAAAGCAAAGCAACTTGGTGGTAATGGCAGGGTCTTTGGAGCCAAGAAAGAATCACTTACAGTTTTTATCAGCCATCCAACAACTGGCAGGTGAAGGCACAAAGGTAAAAGCAAGAATCCTTGGCTCTGCGGGCTGGAATAATGAGCACATACTTCACAAAATTCATGACTTGCAAATGGCTGGAATTGATATTGAACGGATAGGAAATATTTCAGATGCAGAGATGCGAAAACTCATTGCTGAAGCACAGGTACTCTTGCAGATTTCAGAGGCTGAAGGGTTCGGCCTACCAATCGCTGAGGCACTCGCTCTAGGTACAAGGGTTATCGTTAGTAACATTCGACCTTTAAATGAATGGGAAGATGAACGAGTATCTATTGTTGAACTGGGCAATATTGAACAACTGAGGAGTGAGCTTTCGATTATCATGTCTAATCCTGAGACCCAAGGCCCTGCGGCAGTACAACAAGTTACTTGGAAAGATTGGCACGAATTACTTTATAGGGAAAATACCAATTTCTAAGAGGCATACTTCGATGTTCTTGAATTTTGGCTGAAACTTTGTTGAATCTACTTCAGCTTTTAAGGCAATATCTAGCGACGTCGCAAGTGCATCGATCGTCAAGTCTGCTGTTTTAAATGCATTGGCAGATGATGAAGTCTGTTCAATGAGACCGGGTAGTGGTGTGATGACAATCTTCTTGTTGATGCTCACACAATAAGGGAGTATCCCTGACTGCGATGCTTCTATATATGGAAAAACTACTACCGACGCATTTTCTATTAGGCCAGATATTTCTTCCTCTTTTAGCCAGCGATTAATGTACTTAATTCTTGAATTACTTTTGACTCTTAATTTACCTTCACCAGCAATGACTAATTCTGTGTCATTAATCTCTAGTTTAGTAAAAGCTGCAATTAAGTTTTCAACTCCTTTGTATTTGCGAATTCGACCAACAAATAGAATATATCTTGGCGCAAATTTCACATTAATCTGTGACTTTGAAAAGCCAAATGGTGGATGTGGGTATATAGAAACAATAATTTGTGGGTTCTGTTTCCTAATTTTAGACGCAACGTCTTCGCTCAACGCTATCAAAAAGCTACTTTTCTTCACTATGCGTCTTGTAAGGAAATTTGGTGGCCAACTATCACCTGGGTGTTTTTCATAGTCGTGTAAGAGCCGAATAACTTTTATGCCTCTCGCTTTAAGCATGCCTTCGATAACTAGGCCGAGTGGACTAATCATTGGAACCAGGCAAAAACCATTTGAAGATATATGTAGTGCTCCAAGGAGTTTTGTGGGGGAAAAAAAATACTCAATGATTTTTTTTATTGTTCCGAGGGAAATGAGTCGATCAAATAAGTTTATAACTTTAGACTGGTCATACTCTTTAAATATCTCATTATCTCCGCGAATACCGATAGAAGTAATTGCAAAGTTTTCCGAATTTACTAATTCTTCACAAATTTGAAGGGCTGTTTTGGCGCCGCCCCCTCTTCGACCCAAATAAATTATCGACAGCGGGACTTTTCCTTTCACGGTTCTTGAGGGTACACCCCGGAACGCGAATTGTGCTTATGTCTTATTCATTTTCCTATGGCATCTCTAGTAGTCTTCGACAAATCGATGGAAAGGTCTGAATTCATGAAAACTGCCCTTGTAACTGGAATTACGGGCCAAGATGGTCATCATTTAACCAAATTGCTTCTCTCTAAAGGGTACGAGGTTCATGGATTAATTAATGGTCAGCGCAACTCACGCCTTGACGAATTCACGAAAGGATTTCCAGAAGCAAAGCTAACGAGTGGAGATCTCACAGACTTTTCGAGCTTATTACAAATCGTGGACAAGGTGCAGCCCGATGAGGTTTATAACTTAGGGGCTATCAGTTTTGTTGGGCTAAGTTTCAAACAGCCAGAGTTAACTGCGAATGTGACCGGACTTGGAACCTTACGGCTACTTGAAGCAATAAGAAAAATTGGAGCAGAAAAAACGACAAGATTCTATCAAGCATCGTCTTCTGAAATGTTTGGGAAAGTACGTGAGACTCCGCAAACTGAACTCACGCCATTTCATCCTCGTTCGCCTTACGGTGTTGCTAAAGCATTTGCGCATTACACATGCGTGAATTATCGAGAGGCATATGACATGCATGTTTCTTGTGGAATTCTTTTTAATCATGAAGGCGAATACCGCGGACATGAATTTGTCACAAGGAAAATTACTTCAAATATTGCAAGAATAAAGCTTGGTAAACAGAAAAGATTTTCCCTGGGGGACTTAACCCCGCGGCGAGATTGGGGATACGCTGGTGACTATGCTGAAGCTATGTGGCTCATGCTTCAACAAGAAAAACCAGATGATTACGTCATAGCCACGGGAGAAACACATACCGTAAGAAGTTTTGTTGAAGAAGCAATAAAAGCGGCAGGTCTTGAAGGCCAAATTGAAGATTATGTCGACTTTGATGAGCAAATGATTCGACCATCTGAAGTAGATCTACTTGTTGGTGATGCAAAGAAAGCCCAAGAAGTTCTAGGCTGGAGGCCAAAGGTTGATTTCATTAATCTTGTTCAACTGATGGTTGATGCTGACATAATATATGAGTCCAGAAACAAGTAAAATTGGCGTGAGTCAATCACTCACACATGGTTCCCCGTTCTCAATTCAAAAGTTTCTGAAGGAATGGAAATGGTGGATTAGCGGTGCGTTGATCTCCACCGTATGCTCATTTGCACAACTTTTTGGTTTCCAAAATCTTCGTTGGAACTTGCAGGTGCCTTCAGTTTATACAGGCGATGAACTTTTTTCACTTTTCTTGGTAAGCCGCATCGATGATGGTTGGATCAATTTTAGTGGGCGTTCAGGTTACCCTTTTGGCTCAAATCTCAATGATTTTCCTTCATCGGATAATTTCTTATACTTGATTTTAAAATTTATTAGTATCTTCACTCAAAATAGTGGGACAATTTTAAATGTATTCTTACTTATAGGTTTTGTATTCACTTTTATTGCGTCTTATGCATCATTTCGCTATTTTAATTTAAATGCACTTTTTTCATTTGCAGCTTCTTTTATTTTTACTTTTTTACCCTATCATTTTGACCGTCTGGCTCACTCCTTTCTTACTTGGTACTTCGTCGTTCCACTATATCTTGTACTGGGACATTTTATATTTGAAGGTAAGGGTTGGAAAATACAATGGACTATAATGAAGACTTTAGGCTGTTTGTTTTTATTGGCAATCATGGCATCCTCAGGTATCTATTACACATTGTTTGGCTCAATAGTTATCTTCTTTTCTGCAGGCATTAGATTGATCAATTCGCAAAAGATTCGCGAATTATTTTTTCCTTTACTCGTTTTGGTATGGATAGGATTTATAACACTCTTAAATGTGCTACCCACTATTTTATACAGAATTACCAATGGAACCAATCAAAAAGTTGCTAGCCGGTCATTTGCCGAATCAGAAATTTATGGTTTTAAACTCGCACAATTATTCTTGCCAAGAACTAACCATAGAGTTGAAATGCTTTCAGACATCAATCTCAAATACAATACTTTGACTCCCTTAGTCAATGAGAATTCAACTGCTGCATTAGGTGCCATCGGGGCAACTGGCTTAGTTGTTTCCATAATTTTCTTGTTTTTAGGGGCACAAAAGAAGCCCATCGATGTAAGCATTTTTTATCTGGCCCGGCTAAATCTGATAATGATACTTTTCGGTGTTATCGGCGGTTTTGGATCAATATTTGCTATGACTATCAGTTCTCAGTTTAGAGCTTGGAATCGGATCAGTATCTACGTAGCCTTCCTGTCTATTCTATTTTTCTTCTACTCCTTAGCTTATCTGGGTGGAAAATTCCAAAAAAGAAATAGTGTTTTAAGTGCTTTCTTTATTTCTATGATTTGCCTTCTCGGTTTTCTTGACCAAGTGCCTAAACATGATTCCAATAACAGAAACTCAACTATTCAAAACTACAAGATTGATAAGGACTTTGTCGCGGAGATCGAAAAACGATTAAACGGTCAAGGTGTTATTTATCAGCTTCCATACATGCCATTTCCCGAGGTTCCTCCACTTTATAAACTGGATACTTATGGTCAATTATCGCCAATTATAATTTCGAATTCGCTGATTTCAAATGTTGCAGGAATGAAAGGTCGTGAAGTTGGTGATTTCTATGAGCGACTATCTCTTCAGACAATAAATCAGCAAATTGAAGTGCTGATCAAAATGGGGTTTGATGGTATTTATCTTGATAAACGAGGGTACGCTGATGCTGGCGTAGGTATTGCGGATGAAATTGAAAGCAATAAGCTCGTGAGGTGGAAAATCTCAAGGCTGGATGGTCAAATATCATTTTATGGGTTTTAAAATTTAGGTCACTCGTAACTGATTGCCTTCTACAAGTCTCTTGAATTGATCGGGTTGTAGCGGAGCTTCATCGCTTCCAAGGCGGCTTTGCTTCCAAAAAGCACCACAAAGTTGTACCATTTACCTAATGAGGGTAATAGTTTCGGGTGCTTCTGGGTTTATTGGTTCCTGGCTGTGCCGCATTTTGTCGCGAGAACATGAAGTAAGTGCCTTAATGCGAGACAGCTCCACGTTGATAAAATTACAGAATCTTCCTAATGTCGCAACATTTCGTGAGGATGTGCGGCTTTGGCCTTCGATTATTTATCAGCAAGCACCAGAAGTCTTAATTTTGAACGATTGGTGGGGGGTGGGGAATGAATTCAGAAACGACCCTAGGCAATTAGATAATGTACAGAGAATTAAGGAACTCACCGAATCTGCAATTGCAGCCGGAACAAAAATTATTATTGGTGTTGGAAGTCAAGCAGAATTAGGTCCAATTGATTCTGTAATTACTGAAGCTGCGGCCGATAATCCAACAACTACTTATGGTGAGGCAAAGGTCAAAACTCGCAGAGTGATTCAGGATCTAACTTCAAAGTCTGACGTGCGATTTATTTGGATGAGAATCTTTTCAACGTACGGTCCGCTCGAGGAAGGTTCCTGGTTAATCCCAAATATTGTTGATTCTCTGTCAAATGACGAGTATCTCGAGATGACAAAAGGGGAACAGGTATGGAGTTATCTCCATGCCTATGACTTAGCAACGGCATTTGCAACTGTGATTAGCAATACAAAAATCAAAGGCGTCGTAAATGTTGGGAACCCTGAAACAATCTCAATCCAAAAAGTGGGTTCAATAATCGGTAGATACCTGAATAAGGAGAAATTGCTTGGATTTGGTGCTTTAAGCTACCGTTCTGATCAAGTAATGAAGTTGCAGCCATTGTGTGAAACCCTTGTTAACACTGGTTGGCAACCTCAGATCTCATTTGATGCAGGGATAGAACAAACTATTGATTGGCTTCAAAGAAGGCCGTTGTTGCCAATGGCCACAAAAAGTGGCGAAGCCCTAGAATTTAACCTTCCCTTAAGGTCCTAAACATCGAAACTATTGCATTTACGTCCAAACCATTCTCTTCACGAAGAAACTCTTGACTGCCAATTTGCGAAAGATTCTTCTGTGTTGCAGCGACAATTCCTACATTTGCACGAATCTTTTCTTTGTTTAGGAACTCAAGTACTGCACTTCCAAACCCGCCGCGTCTTCCATGCTCTTCCACGGTAATGATGGGACCTCTACTGGCTGCTATCTCTATGTATTCCTTATCCAATGAAGAGACAAAGGGAGCGGAGGCAACTGACAGTGATAGTCCGTCCAAATGCAATATCTCGGCAGCTTTAATTGCGGTTGTTCCAATCGAGCCGACAAAGAGAATTGTGCCTATTTCACCTTCAATAATTTCATTAAACTTACCATGCGCCAGCAACGGTTCACGCCCATGAATCATGAGTTCGTTACTTTTACCAAGTCGGAGATAACTTGGGGTCTTAGTTTTCACCAAATATTTTGTAATTAGTTTTGCTTCGATTGGATCTGCTGGTACTAAAACTTCTAGATTCGGTAACGCACGCATCACAGCAATATCTTCTAATGCGTGATGGGTATAACCCTGCGCCCCATAGGCATACCCTGCACCAACCGAAACCACCACGACTGAATTATTCATTAAACAAACATCGTTTCTGATTTGCTCTAAGCATCTAAGCGTTGGAAAGTTTGCAATACTATAAACGAAAACTCGTTTACCTGTAGAAGCGATACCAGCGGCCATCCCCATTAAGGCTTGCTCATTGACGCCCGAGTTAATGAATTGGCCAGGTAATTCCCTCTGAAATACATCGAGGACACCGAAGCCGAGATCGCCAGTTATTAGAATAATATCTTTGTCTTTTTTAGCTTCCTCTAACAGGGTTTGAACGAATGCGTCGCGCATTAGAGTTTGTCGCTTAATTGAGAAAATGCTTCTAGAACGTCCTCTTGATTAGGGGACTTGTAGTGCCACAAGACTGAATTCTCCATAAAGTCGACCCCTTTGCCTTTTGTAGTCTCCGCGATCACACAAATTGGCCCGTTTGATTTTGTAAGAGCTGTTGCAAGCTCTATGAAATCGTGTCCGTCGACTACCTTTGTCCCCCAACCAAATGCAGTCCACTTATCTGCAAACGGCTCAAGTTTCAGCGTATCTTCTGTAAAGGTCAACGATTGGATGCGGTTTCGATCGACTATCACGACCAAATTATCCAAATTGTGATGATTTGCAATCATTGCTGCTTCCCAAGTTGTACCTTCATCACATTCACCATCAGACATGATTACAAATACACGGCCAGCAACACCAGTCAATTTGCGCGCCATTGCGATTCCAAGGCCATAAGGCAGACCATGTCCAAGGGAGCCAGTAGAAAGTTCAACCCCTGGAACGCCTTTATATGTCACGTGACCACCCAGCGGCGCATTATTTTGGCAATACTTCTTTAACCAGTCCATTGGGAAAAAATCTTGTAGTGCTAAAACTGCATAAAGCGCAGAAGCAGCATGACCCTTAGATAAAATAACGATGTCCCGATCGCAATCTTGAACATTTTCTGGAGTGATTTTTGCGGTTCCGGTGTAAAGGAGACTCAGGATATCCACAACCGAGAGAGCTGAGGCAACGTGTGACGCATTTGCAGCGCTGGTCATCGAAATGATCTCGCGTCTTGCAGCAAGAGCTAATTCTAAAGGTGATAAAAACCTGGATGCTTGCTGGTCCAAGTGTGCCCCTTTCCCCCAAGCTGAAGCCAGTATTTTGTAACCAGTCTAATGCAACTTTAATCCAATTGTTTACATGTATGGGTGTATAGACTTGCGGCGTATTCCAAAAGGTGGGGGAAAATGAAGGCAGTAATTCTCGCGGGTGGTCTGGGTACTAGACTCAGAGAAGAAACTGAGTTTCGACCAAAACCCATGGTGGAAATTGGCGGGAGGCCAATTCTCTGGCACATCATGAAAACCCTGTCTTCTCAAGGAATTAATGATTTCGTGATTTGCTTAGGTTATAAAGGTGATTACATAAAAGATTTTTTCATGAACTACGAAGCTAGAACTCATGACATCACAGTCAAGCTAGGTGAGAACGAAGGGCTAGTTCAGCACTCCGAATCACCCACCGAAAATTGGACGGTGACTTTGGCCAATACGGGTGCAACAACTATGACCGGTGGGCGAATTAACAAAGTTAAGAAGTATTTAAATGGGGAACGATTTCTTTGCACATATGGTGATGGTGTTGCCGACATCAACCTGAATGCATTAACTAAGTTTCACGAGGGGCACGGTAGGACCGCCACGGTGACCTCTGTTCGGCCTACAAATCGCTTTGGGGCCATGCAGATTGATGAAGATAATTTAGTAACTGAATTTGCAGAAAAACCGGTGGCCGAGAAACGCGTGAATGGCGGTTACTTTATTTTTGAGCCTTCAATTTTTGATTTCCTTTCTGATGAAAGTATTTTAGAAAAAGACCCACTCGAGAAACTTTCAAAATCTGGTCAATTAATGGCGTACGAGCACGACGGTTTTTGGCAACCAATGGATACCTATCGTGAAACTATGGAACTTAATGAGCTTTGGGATTCGAATCGAGCTCCTTGGAAAATCTGGTAATAAAAACTATGCTGCATCAGTTGTCCGACTTTAAAGGAAAAAAGATTCTTATAACTGGTCATACCGGATTTAAGGGAACTTGGTTGTCAAGGACACTTATTCTGGCAGGTGCAGAAGTGCATGGTCTTGCACTATCTCCAGAAATAGGATCGGTCTACTCTCGAGTTAGTGACTTAGGACTTGAAAGCTCAACGGTTCTGGACATTAGGAATCGCAGAGACGTACATTCGTACTTTGTTGATAAAAAGTTTGATGGAATTTTTCATCTCGCAGCACAACCTTTGGTTTTGAAATCCTACGAAGAACCAGTAGAAACTTTTGAGACTAACGTCATGGGGACAGCACACTTACTTGACTCAATTATAAAAAATGATTCTTCAAAATGGGTTTTAATTATTACTACGGACAAGGTTTATAAAAACATTGAGGTTGAGGAAGGTTATAGTGAAGAAGATTCCTTGGGTGGAAAGGACCCATATAGTGCAAGCAAATCAGCGACTGAAATGGTCGTAAATGCATGGAGAGCAATCGCAGAAAACGAAGGATCTAAAATAGTCTTGTGTACAGCAAGAGCAGGAAATGTTATTGGAGGCGGTGATGCTGCCGAGAATCGACTTGTCCCTGATCTTATTCGGAGTTTTTATGACAACATCCCAGCTGTAATTCGTAATCCAAATTCATTACGGCCATGGCAGCATGTACTTGATCCAATAAGCGGCTACCTTAAAGTTGGCCAGCTCCTGATATCGGAAAAAAATGTGGCACATGCCTACAACTTTGGACCTTCCGATGATTCAAAATTAAACGTCGAAAGTATGGCGAAAATAGCCTGCTCGATGTGGACGGGTAATTCAGGTTTTGTGATTAAGACTCAACCGCAACAATCGCACGAATCAAAACTTCTTTGGCTTTCATCCGAGCGGGCTCATCAAGACCTAGGTTGGAAAAATAGATTAAATGCAAACGCTGCGATCCGGTGGACAATCGACTGGGAGCGTGACTCTCATGAAACGAATGCAAGATCTGCGATTGATTCCCAGATCAAAGAATTCTTTGGGGGGTCTATATGAGAAAAATTACTGTCATTACTCCATGTTTCAACGAAGAAGATAACGTTGAAATGTGCGCCTCTGAACTTAAAAAAGTCATGGTTGAAAAATTGTCGAGTTACGATTATGAGCATATTTTTGCCGACAATGCTTCAACAGATTCCACTCTTCAAAAATTACGAGAAATGGCGGCAGTTGATTCACATATCAAAGTTATATCGAATAGCAGGAATGTAGGTCCATTTAGAAACATGTGGAATGCAATGAAAAGCGGTACTGGGGATGCACTCATTCCACTTCTTCCTGCAGATTTACAAGATCCTCCAGGAGTTATTCCTGAATTAGTCGAGAACTGGGAAAATGGTTTCCTGGTGACATATGGCGTCCGTGCAAATCGTCAGGAATCCTTAATGATGCGCTGTGCGCGGGGCGTTTACTACCGAATTATTAAAAAATTTGCATCAGCCGTAATTCCTCTAAACTCGGGCGAGTTTTTACTAGCCGATAAGAAAGTCATAGACTCAATTCTCGCAATTGACGATCAATATCCATATATACGAGGTCTGATTGCGCAGACTGGAGTACAGAGTGCTTCCGTGCCATACACATGGGTTAAACGCGAACGCGGCAAATCTAAAAACAATATTCTTTTACTTATTGACCAGGCAATTAATGGCTTCGTATCTACCTCTCGCGTGCCGGCCCGTTTGGCATTATTGGGTGGATTTATTCTCTCGTTACTTGGCGTTGGATATGCCATTTTTACTGCGTTCTTAGCAATAACGTCCGAGACTCAAACGCCCGTGGGAATTCCGACAATCATTACTGGGATTTTCTTGCTTGGTGGCATTCAACTCCTATTCCTGGGTCTGATAGGTGAATACATATTGAGTATTCATGGTCAAGTACGCAGGATTCCACCAATGTTTGAAACCGAACGAATAAATTTCGAAGAACAATGATCAGGGGTATCAAGGCCAAAAGGAAGAAAAATTCCGCAGAACAATCTGATGTACTAAACATTGGAATCTGGGCCTTCGGTATCACTGGGTTAATTGTTTTTGTTGTTCAGCTCTCTAGGGGTAGCAATACAGGTGAGAGTCCTGACAAACTCATTTACTTGCTTTCAGGGATCTGTTCTATTGCCGCAATAGGATATGGGTACTTTAAAGCATCATTCCCGCCAACGAACAAATTGATAAGTTATGCCTCTATTTTGTTTTTGTGTATCGGTATCTCCGGTATTGAAAATCATAAATGGGTGAACGTTGATCTATCTCAGATCTACTGGTTGGGTTTTGGGCCAGCCGTACTTGTGTTAGTTTTTATCATTTCATTTTTTATTCGTAGAATTCTTGACTGGCATACACTTTCAAGATTTTGGAAAGTCTTTATTTCGTTTCTGATTCTGTCTAATATCTCATGCTCTCTGCTTAGTTTCTGGCAATCATCAAATTCATTAATCGATCCAGGGCATTCAGAATATGTAATCAATGAGATGTTTTCCCAACTATCTGGTTCTTGGTCGTTTAGCTCGTTTATACCCCAGTATCAGACTTTTTTTGGATTTTTCTTAATGCCATTTTCTCAGCGCATGGATATATTTCAATTGTCTTATTTAATAATTCTCGGGCTAACCGCGATCACGTATTTAACTCTATTCCTTGCTGTATATCTATGTTGGCTTGCAATTGGCAAGAAATCCTTAGTTCTCGCTATAGCAATTGTTATTCCATTAACGTCTGTTACTCAGTTTCCAAATCGTTCAGGATTTACAGGATCTATTGCAGCTCTATTATCTGCTGTGCCCATAAGAATTTTCCCAGGAATCTTGTTACTACTCATGACATACCTCGCTATAAAAAAGATAAATTCCAATGATAAGCAAATTTACGTCATACCAAATTTGGTAGGAATTCTTGGTGGTATTGTGGCTTGGCAGTCTCAAGATTTTGGTATAGCTGCAGTTTTCTCAATGTTCATTACTTTTCTGATTGCAAACAAGAGAAAAGTTTTAGATTTCAAGAACTTTTTTTTACTACTTCTGTTTTTTGTAGGCGGGTTGTTGGTTTATCCTCTGGTCGCTTTCTTAAGTGGCAACTCACTAAAACTTGAATATCTTTTATTTTTCCAACGGCAGTTTGGTTCAGGATTTGGCGCAGAGATGATGCGTACTCCTGGTCCAATTTTTATCGTTTTACCATTAATCGTCGCATTAATTGTAATTCATGGCCTAATGCTTCTTTCCACAAAGGGTGAGGAAATTCATGAACAAGCAATTCGTGATGCAAGCACGATCGGATTTTACGCAGCAACTTGGTCATTCTTGGGGTTTCTTTACTATGTAAATCGTTCCTACGCTTCTGGTCAAATGCAAATTCTTCTGCTCCCTATTAGTCTTTCACTCGGCTCTCTAATTGGAGTTTATTTGGAGAATCAAAGAGCTCAGATAACTTCCAAGAAGTCTCGTAAGCAGAACAACTCGACAAAACTTAATTCTTCACAGTTACTTTTTTATAGTTTAATTTTCTCTCTCCCTTTTGGATGCTTACTACTCTCACCTAATCCAGGAATTGAAATTCTTAGGATATCCAGTTCGAGTGAAACGCCTCGTTGGCCAACAAATTCTCTAATCGCTGCCCTTGAAGATGGGCGAATGGCTAAGCGAAACTTTGGGGCGAATGGCACTAAGTTGGGATACTTTGGTAACTCAGGTTCTCTATTTCAGTTTGATACAGGGATATCAAATTTATTACTACTTAATTCTCCTTCTGATCTCGTGATTGGTGCTAGTACATACCAAATTGCTTGTAGCCATCTTCGAAGAATTAATCCCGATGGAATTATTTTAGATGACGCTGGTGTTACATTTGTTAAGGAACGCGGCGGCATATTGTGCAATGATTATTCTATTCAAGATCAAACATCTATCCGCAGCGAACACTTCATGTTGAAAATCAAGGAATAGAGGTAATAAAATGAATATCGATACAAAATGTCCCATATGTTCCACTTATGGTAATTCGGAATCTATATATCCCTCAAACGTGAACATAGAATCTTTCAATACTGAGGTCTTTTCCGCTAGAAGACTCCCTGACCGTCAACATTATCAATGGGTTAGATGTTCCACATGTGGACTTCTCCGTTCTGATCCAATACTAGAAGTGAACTTAACTCAACTATATGAAGAATCAACTTTTGATTACTCCACGGAAGTTAATGGTTTGAAAAAGACTTACTTGGGATTAGTAAAGAAAGCAATTGATAATGATCTATCTCCCCGCTCCATTTTTGAAGTAGGTGGTGGAAATGGCTTCTTCCTTGAAGCTGCAAAGGATTTTGGGTTTAAGAAGGTTGCAGGCATTGAACCAAGTCATGCAGCTATCAATGCGGCGCGTGAAGATGTAAAGCCACATCTAATCGCAAGCATGATGTCAAACTCAGTACTACCTAAGAACACATTTCAGGTAGGTGCAATGTTTCACACCCTTGACCACCTGCAAGATCCAATCCAAACTCTCAAAGATTGCTTGGAAGCTCTTGAGCCTGGTGGAACCTTTGTCGTTGCCGTGCACAATGAGCGTTCTTGGTCAGCCAGACTCTTGGGCGAAAGATCCCCAATCATCGATGTAGAACATACTTACTTGTATTCACTTTCGACTGGAATTCAAATTTTTGAAAAAGCGGGCTTCACGAATGTTCGGTCGGGTTCATATAGCAATCATTATTCACTTGCTTATATTCTTCATTTACTTCCAATATCAAGAAGATTTAGAAAGCTGGTCCTTGGAAGTTGGGTTGGGGACTTGTTAAGTAAAATCAAAATAGTCGTGCCGCTAGGGAATATGTGGATTTCGGGCGTTAAGCCTTAGATGTACTTATTTTGAAGGCAAGGCCAAATGGAGAGGCCCCAATGACTTCAAATTCAAAAACATCTAGGAAGTAATTCTCAATAATTACCCGTTCATCAGAATCGAAAGCCTCGTCGAAATAAACGATATCGCCTTCGTCTATATGAGAAAAAACATGCTTCAAGGCAAAAAGTGTTGGCTCGTAGAGATCGAAATCAAAAATGAAAACTTTCTTGAGAGATGACTTAAAATTAACCTTATCTATCGTCTCCTGGATCAATCCCTTATGAAAATGAATATTTTCTCCAACGATATTTGGTACCTCGCCCTTAGTGCTTATCGCACCAGCCGGAAGTCTTCTCCAGGCTTTTGGGAGTCCTTCAAATGTATCGAAGCCGTGGTAAACAAGAGGGGCTTTGGTTCCCGAAATCAAATACCTTGAAGTTTCTCCGAAGGCCACACCAAATTCCACATAAAGAACCCCCCCTTGATTTAGAAAACTCAACATTCGAGTCCTTAATCAGAGCATTTAAAAGCTCTTGCTTATTCTGAAAGAGTTTAACTTTGCCAAATTTATCATTGAGCCAAACTCTAAACTCGAGTACTTCTATCAAGGCCTTTATTGGATATATGAGAGATCCAATATGTCGAAAGCAAGAAGTGAAATAATGTAAAACAGTTAGCGTTGTATTAGAAGTTGTTCCGTGCTTTTCCCAACGTGCCATTTAGCTATCAATCCAACCTCACAACACCGCTCGGCGTCATCAAATGCACCGCAACAATCCCTGATTCACCATCATTTGTTGATGGGTCAATAAACTCAAGATTTGTGCCGTTTAATCCAGCAAGGATCTCTGTCTTAAACCATGAGTCTGATAGTTGATCAGAGTCAGCAATCGTAATCTTCTCAATAGCAGCAACTGCTTTGCCATCTTGTGATGGGTGATCTGCGGTTAACCATTGAATGAAGAATGGAAGCTCTCTGGAATCTGCAATTTCGTTTACTCCGATTTGCTTCCACTTAAGATCGCTACCGTCTGGGCGTGTGCGGTGACCTTCGA
>JBBAON010000028.1:0-15931 GCA_040401435.1 Candidatus Methylopumilus sp. | reverse complement strand
AAAAGCAGTATTTCGCGAGGCTCGAAAGTGTCTAACTTAAACGGGTCGATTCAGCTGGCTGCCACTGCGCTGAACAAAATCATGGAAATTAACCTAGTCAACGGATCGAGAAAGTTTCTTTCATAGCTTGACCTAAAGGCATCGCCAAAAAAAATCGTCATAGATTCATCTTTATTTCGACACATAATTGCAACATTAAAAAATCATAATGAATTTGTAATTTGATGAAATGAAATTCGGATCCAAAATAAAAGTTAATCACGCATAAAATTTAACCCAAGAAAAACGAAGCAAAAAATGATTAAAGTCATGAATTTAATTAGACAAAGAAAAACGGCTGAAATCAACAGCTCGTTGATTCACCAGAGAGTTCTCAAAAGCATACACAAGATTTCTACAGACGAGATCTCAAGAACAACTGCCACACTTAGTTTGATTACCGAACACTTAAAAGCAAAAAAACAAGAAAAACAACAGGCAGACATCGTGCCTGTTTATCTTGTTTTTTAGTTTATAGTTTTAACGTCAACTCCCTTTAGAGCGTCCTTCGTGGCGCTCTTTTTTTTCATATAAACTTCATGGAGTCTTAAAAATTAACAAGGGTGGGCTTGATAAGATAGGCAGAACTTAAGTTTAACCAGTGCTGCTCTTTAGACAAAATCACGTTCAGACTTTATTAATCATTTGACAGGTGAACGTTCGTGCCAGAAACAATCGGTTTTTTCGATTTCAAAGTAATCAAGCACCATCATGATTATCTCAACTTTTCCATTACCTTTAGCTTTGGCAAACACTTTTGCGAAGCCACAGGCATGGGATGGATGGGCAAAAAGAAAGTGCATTACTACATCAGCAGTATCATCATGAACAAAAAGCATGCTTCGTTTGAAGAAGCGAAAGAAGTCGGTATTGCGGTGGTGCAAGACAGCGCCGTATTTGAATACTTACAACTCGATCATCTAACCAAGTCCTACATTAAAACAAAACTATCTAAGCCCTAGGTTTTAAAAACCAGCTCGCTTAGCTAGTGTGAGACGTCCAACAAAATGAATACCAATTAACCCATCAATGATGGGCGAATATTTTGGACTTATTGCGCGCTTGGTCCAGTAATTAAATATAACTGACCATTCTCTATCAGCTCAGGATCGCTGGACTTAGCATGCACTTGTATCGCACCCAAGAAGTAACGCTTATTCGGTTCAGACCAAGGTGCTTTACTCACTAAATCGGTAATTTCGATAATCCCTGAGTTTTCTTCGTCTTGCGTTAAAAATGCCGGGCTATTTTTGTCCAAAAACACTTCAGGCGCAACACGCAACACTTTCTCAGCCTTGCCAGTTTTAGGGTCAAAGTTCCAAATTGCAGCCATGTGCGCGTTATCACCTGGATCCTCTTCTAATAGCACTTTGCCATCGCCTACTACGGTGATGTTATCAAACATCTGCGCGCCAATATCGTGGGCATTAAGCACCACTTTAATGGTGCCACCGATTTCAGGCTTGTTAATGTCATCAAACGTGAGCTGAAATAATTGGCTAGTGCCATCTATCTTATCGGTGGTGGCAAAGTAAAAAATCTTTGGGTTATTCATGTCCCAAGCGCCATCTTCTGGGCGCATAAAATTAGCTACATTCGCTTGGCGGCCAGCCTGCTCAAGCGCATCACCACTCATGGCAGAAACATCACCTAGATTAGCAAAGCCAAAGCGGTTGCCATCGACTTTGATCGCATAGAGGTTGCCGCCCATCATGCCCGCTTGCTCCACAGGGTTACCAGTTGCACGTTTCTCACCCACATACATATACACTTGGCCTCCAGGGCTATCATCCATGCCCATCACCACCGTTTTAACGCCTGTGCTCGGGTTAGCTACAGCATTTTCCCAAGCAAACTTACCTAAATAAGGAAGCTCGTAACTTGTGCCTTTTTGTTCGCCTGTCACCACATGCGCAAAGCCGCGACCTCCTTCACGGTCTTCTTCACCATTCATAAACAAGCGGCCATTAAAGCCCTTGCCAGAAGTCGCATCGTATAAAGCACTGAGTGGAGGCAAATCAGCCGAACATAAACGGTTAAAACTATAGGCTGGGGCGTTGACGTGCTTTTGATCATCAGGCAGCCAAAGCTTTACCTGCTTAATTAAATCCTCACCCGCGGTGATTTTTAAACTCGCAATATCCAATGTCCATGATGATACAAATGCACCTCGTCCAAAGTGCTTGCGATTTTTACCTTGGTCCTTACCCGCCTCGTGGTTCATATAGATAGCCAGAGTGCCATCGCCATTATCCAGGGCACCCAAGCCGTCAGGAATGCCTACCATACGGTAATTTTTAGCCCCAACTGCATCACCCACATTTAATAAAGGCTTAACTTGCCAAGCAGGAGATAGTGATTTTAACCAAGCCTTTGAAGTTGGTACTTCATTAGACGCAGCGAGACAATGTTCGCCGAAAGCTAAGAGCAAAACAAAAAGTAAGGGGGATGATTTTTTCATGCAGTTATCCAAAATTGAGATTAGATGCTTAATATCTTAAGCGAGAAATAAGAAATATTTTTGACAGGCAATAAAAAAACCCGCCGAAGCGGGTTTTTTAAACAACAAACAAACTAATTAAAACTGCTAAATTAGAATGCGAATTGTGTGCGAACCATCAACAAATCTTCTTTTGAAACCTTTTCAAGAAGTGTATCAACTGGAACAAAAGCAGTATCAAACTTAGTGTGAGAGTAATTAGCTAATACACGCATGCTTGGTGTTAACTGCCATTTAATACCAGCGGTATAAGTTTGTGCACCGCCACCCTTGCTTGCGGTAGTATCCTTACCACCAGTTTGCACACCAGTAGATCCGTCAAAAGCACCTTGAATACGACCACCATTCAAAGCGACATTATCTACGTTAAATGCATCATAACGGAAACCAACTTCCCAAGCGCCTATGCCTTTACCTGTTTCAATATCAAAGTTAGACTTTGGTTTGATACCACTCCATGCACCATTTTTGTACCAGTCAGCATAGTTTTCACCAGTCAACATATACATTGCTTCAATATAGTAGGCTTGAGTATCCGCATTAGCAGGTTTACTGTAGACTTTCCATCTAATCTTGAACTAACACTTTGATCTGTATACTCACCCTGTATTTTTAAAGGGCCATAAGCAGCTGCCATTTCAAGACCATAAGCTTTTTGTTGAACCTGAGCTGATGCGTTTGAAGGCATGCTACCACCCACTAGTGCAGTATCGCCAGAGATTTGCAAACGATAAGCATTTGCTAAACCACGACTTTCCGTTCGGAAACCTAATACTGTGCCATAAGTTGCAACTGCTGATGTACAAGTAATAGTCGGTGTACCACCACCAGATGGCACCGCTGAAGATGTACAAGTAGCACTTCCGCCATTGCTTGATGATACCGGTAAAACACCGTATTCAGAGTCGAAACCAGCCAAACCTACGTGTAATACAGATTCTTTTGTGTTCCATCCAGCAAGTTCTGCAATGTTGGCTGTTGCACGACCAGCAAAACCTTTACCTGTTGTTTCTGAGTCAGTTTCACCGAAACCATTTTGTTGATATGCAGAACCTGCATAGGTAAAGCCTTTTGGCAATACACCATGAACCATAAAGCCTATTTTTTAGCTGGGGTTAATTGGTTAACGTATGAACGCTCCATAAAATCGATGTTGTTAGAGCTAGTACCGTACTCTTCTAAGTTAAATGGCTGTTTAAACACACCAATTTTTGCTTGAGCTTTTTGAAACATGCCTGCATTAACGTATGCAACGTCAAGGATGTTTGTGTTACCACCTACAAGGTTACCAATCACTTCATAGTCATAATGCTCAAAGATCTTACCTTTAACACCAATACGTGCACGGCGAACTTCAAATTGGTCAGCCATTGATGCTGTGTCACGGTCTGAAGTGTTAATAATTGTGGCAGCACCAGCATTGTTATCAACTGTACGCGCATCAAAGTGCAAACGACCAGTTAAAGCCATTGTGTTTTTGCCATCGCCAGTTTCCATTGTGAAAGAACCGTTTTTATCAGTTACTTTAACTTTCTTAGCGTTACCAGCTTTTTCGCCTTCGCGGCCTTTAAGCAACAAAGCGCCTTCTTCTTCTGTCAACACGCCTTTAGCCATCAGCGCATTAACGATATCGTCTGTTGAGTCAGCCATTGCGTTCGCTCCAAAGCCGAACATCAAAGCACCTGCTACCGCAGCTACTACGCCACGAATTTTGATAGATTTCATAAACACTCCCTTAAAAAAACCAAACAAAGAAATTCTTTAATAGAAAAATTGTTACGTGCGCGAGTATGATAGTTATATATGACATTTAGATGACAATAATGAATTTATATTAGTTATGTTGTAAAAAAAAAATGCAGTGCGCAATGAGATGACTTATCATTCATCCCATATAGATAAACTCAATTTATACGATGACATGGCAAAAAAAAATATTTCCTTAAAACACGCTTTTTGGTATTGGCTAAGGCTAGGCTTTATTAGCTTTGGCGGCCCAGCCGGGCAGATTGCGATCATGCATCAAGAGTTGGTGGTAGAAAAACGTTGGATTTCTGAAGCCCGCTTTTTACATGCGCTTAATTTTTGCATGTTGCTACCTGGACCTGAAGCGCAGCAATTGGCAATTTATATCGGCTGGTTGATGCACAAAACGTTAGGTGGCTTAGTGGCTGGCTTGTTATTTATTTTGCCATCCTTCTTTATATTAGCTGGTTTGGGTGTTATGTATATGCAATATGGCGACCTGCCTTTAATACAAAGCCTATTTAGCGGCATCAAACCTGCCGTAGTGGCGATTGTGTTATTTGCGGCTTGCCGCATTGGCTCTCGCACACTGAAGCATCCTTTATTGATAATGATTGCGGCGCTTTCATTTATCGGTATTTTGTTTTTTAAATTACCGTTTCCTTTAATCGTTTTACTTGCGGCGATTGTTGGCTGGTTAATGAGTCACTTTCTACCACAAGCCTTTACAACTTCACCACCCAAAGCGAATAGACAAGTTGAACATTTGTCCGCGATGATTGATGACGACACGCTTATCCCTGAACACGCCAAATACAAACTCAGCCGTTTAGGCAAAACGCTATTTTTAGGGCTTGTCATTGGCGGCTCGGCTTTTTATCTATTAGTGTTATTTTTTGGCTTTGATGATTTGCTTAGCCAAACAGCTCTCTTCTTTACCAAGGCGGCATTACTGACCTTTGGTGGGGCTTATGCGGTGCTACCTTATGTGTATCAAGGGGCGGTGGAGCATTACCATTGGATTTCTGCGCCGCAAATGATGGATGGCTTGGCGCTAGGCGAGACCACGCCTGGCCCGCTGATTATGGTGATTACCTTTATTAGTTTTGTAAGTGGTTGGGTGAACCATGCGCTACCTGATTCGCCGCTTTGGGTTTCTGGCATAGCAACGGCTAGCGTGGCGACTTTTTTCACTTTCTTGCCTAGCTTTGTGATGATTTTTTTAGGCGCGCCGTTTATTGAAACCACGCGCAGCCAACTTAAACTTGCCGCGCCACTTACCGCCATTACAGCGGCTGTGGTTGGCGTGATTTTGAATTTGGCGGTTTTTTTTGCCCTGCATACTTTTTGGCAAGAAAACCCCCAGCAACTTAACATTACTGGGTTAATCATTGCGAGCTTGGCGTTTATTGCGCTCACCAAATTTAAAGCGAATACCTTACTGGTGATTATCGCCAGCGGTTTAATTGGACTAACTTTACCTTATTCAAACTAAACCTCTTTACGCATGTGCGGGAATAAAATCACGTCACGAATGCTTAGGCTGTCAGTAAGCAACATCACCAAACGGTCAATCCCGATACCGCAACCGCCTGTTGGTGGCATGCCGTATTCCAGCGCACGGATAAAGTCTGCATCGTAATACATCGCTTCATCATCCCCTGCTTCTTTAGCAGCCACTTGAGCGTGGAAGCGAGCGGCTTGGTCTTCCGCATCGTTGAGCTCTGAGAAGCCATTGGCGATTTCACGGCCTGCAATAAAGAGTTCAAAACGCTCGGTGATTTCAGGATTAGCATCCGAAGCGCGCGCAAGTGGTGAAACTTCAATTGGATAATCAATAATATAAGTCGGTTCCCACAATTGGCTTTCTGATGTTTCTTCAAACAGTGCCAATTGCAATGCGCCTAGGCCTACATGGTCAAACGCTTTTACGCCAAAATTGAGTAGCTCTTGACGAATAAATGCAGGATCCGCCAATTGCTCAGTATTGTACTGTGGGGCATATTTATTAATCGCACCCACAATGGTTAAGCGCTGGAATGGCTGGCTAAAGTCCAATTCACGACCTTGATATTGCAAGGTAGCTGTGCCACATGCGGCAAGCGCCGCTGCACGGATACAGTTTTCGGTGAAGTCCATTAGCCACTTATAGTCGGTGTAAGTTGCGTAAAACTCCATCATGGTGAATTCTGGATTATGTCGAACGCTCACTCCTTCATTACGGAAGTTGCGGTTCACTTCAAACACACGCTCAAAGCCACCCACAATCAAACGCTTTAAATAAAGCTCTGGGGCAATACGCAAGGTCATTTGCATATCTAAAGCATTGTGATGCGTCAAAAATGGCTTAGCTGAAGCACCACCAGGAATTGGGTGCAACATTGGGGTTTCAACTTCTAAGAACTCATTTTCCACCATAAAATTGCGAATGGCTGAAACAATCTTGCTACGCGCTTTAAAGGTATTGCGGGTTTCTTCTGAAACAATCATGTCCACATAGCGTTGACGATATTTAATCTCTTGGTCAGCCAAGCCATGGAATTTTTCAGGGAGTGGACGCAATGATTTAGTCAGCAAGCGAAGCTCTGTGACTTTAATAGAAAGCTCGCCTGTTTTGGTTTTGAACACCACACCAACCGCAGCGAGAATGTCGCCCAAGTCCCAATGTTTGAATGATTCGTATATATCTTCGCCAATATTATCTTTAGAGATGAATAGCTGAACGCGACCAGAACGATCCTGCACGGTAGCAAAGCTGGCTTTCCCCATGACGCGCTTAAGCATCATGCGGCCTGCGATTTTAACGTTGATGGCCATGCCTTCAAGCGATTCGTTTTCAAGCGCACCATATTGCGCATGTAAGTCCTCAGCAAAATGCTCAGGCTTAAAATCATTTGGAAAAGCAACACCTGCGGCACGAATGGCCTTGAGCTTTTCACGGCGCTCTGCAATCACGTGGTTTTCGTCTTGTAATGGCGGATTTAAATGTTCACTCACTTCAAACTCCCTGCTTTAAACTTTCAGATATAAATGGATCAAGGTCGCCATCGAGCACCCCTTGTGTATTTCCAACTTCAACGTTGGTACGCAAATCTTTAATGCGCGACTGGTCTAACACATAACTACGAATTTGGTGGCCCCAGCCGATGTCGGTTTTGGCGTCTTCTAATGCTTGTTTTTCTTCATTACGCTTATTGAGCTCTAGCTGATAAAGCTGCGCTTTAAGCATATTCATGGCTTCGGCTTTATTGCGATGTTGCGAGCGATCATTTTGACACTGCACCACGGTATTGGTTGGGATATGCGTAATCCGCACCGCAGAATCAGTTTTGTTAATATGTTGACCTCCAGCACCGCTGGCACGGTACGTATCAATGCGCAAATCAGCAGGGTTGATATCCACTTCTATCGAATCATCAATCTCTGGGAATATTTGCACACTGGCAAATGAAGTATGACGACGATTACCTGAATCAAACGGCGATTTACGGACTAAGCGATGCACCCCTGACTCGCTACGCAAATAGCCGTAGGCATATTCACCCGACACTTTTAGCGATGTACTTTTAATACCAGCAATATCACCTTCAGACTCTTCAAGCACTTCTACCTTAAAGCCTTTTCGCTCACAATAACGCAGATACATCCGCAACAACATGGACGCCCAATCCTGCGCCTCGGTTCCACCGCTGCCGGATTGAAAGTCCATAAAGCAATTATTCGGATCCATCGGATTGGCAAACATGCGGCGAAATTCCATGCCTTCAAGCTGCTTTTCAAGAGCTAGACCATCTGCTTCAATACTTAATAGCGTGCTCTCGTCGTTTTCATCTTTGGCCATCTCAAATAGCTCAGATGCATCACGAATGCCCGAATCAATATCCACCAGCGATTTGACTACGCACTCAAGCTCACGTCGCTCTTTACCTAGCTTTTGTGAGCGCTCATTGTCATTCCAGATAGTAGGATCTTCTAAAAGCTGACTGACTTCTTCTAGGCGTTGTTGCTTATTTTCAAAGTCAAAGATACCCCCGAAGCGCCTGCTGGCGCTCAGCGAGGTGGGCAAGGCGATTGCCAATGAGATTAAGTTTTTCTGCTTCCATTAATGTTCCGGTAAGGCCAATTTCAATTTAGAGAAATTATACATCAAACCAATCACCATACGTCGACCAGCATCAAGCGAGCCATGAGCGCGCAACCTTGGATAAGTCACGAAGACCTCATTTAGATATAGATATGTTTCGCAATTTTTGTCACAATTTTGTAACATTTAGCCTATAGGATTTAAAATGACTCTTTGAAATTGGCTAAAAATAGTTATATTGAAGAAAAAAATTCACTCAATGGAGATTATTATGCAATCCAAGTTCGCAAAAGCTCTTACAGTTGCTTCATTTGTGGCAGCTGCATTCTCAGCAACATCAACGTACGCCGCTGAAAAAATTATCAGGATCGACGGTTCCTCAACTGTCTATCCAATTTCTGAAGCCGTTGCTGAAGAGTTTCAAAAATCAGCTAAGGTTAAAGTAACTGTTGGCGAATCAGGCACTGGCGGCGGTTTCAAAAAGTTCTGCCGTGGCGAAACTGACATCTCAGATGCTTCACGCCCAATTTCACAAAAAGAGATGGACGCTTGTAAAGAAGCTGGAATTCAATACATCGAATTGCCAATCGCTTATGACGCTTTAACAGTTGTAGTAAACGCAAAAAACAATAATTTTGTTAAAGAAATCTCTGCTGATGATTTGAAAAAAATCTGGGCAGGTTCTTCTGTGAAAAACTGGAATCAAGTAAACAGCTCTTACCCTAACCTTCCTATGGCGCTATTTGGCCCAGGTACAGCATCAGGCACATTCGATTACTTCTGTGAAGCGATTAACGGTCAAAAAGGTAAACATCGTTCTGATTACACACCATCAGAAGATGATAACGTTTTAGTACAAGGCGTTTCAAGCAATGCTGGCGGTATGGGTTACTTTGGTTATGCTTACTACGAAGCTAACAAAGATAAGCTACGTGCATTGCCAATTATCGCTAAAGCTGGCAGCCCAGCTGTTATGCCTTCACCAGAAGCGATAATGAACGGTACATATCAACCTCTTTCACGTCCATTATTCATCTATGTAAACGCTACTGCTGCTGCATTCCGTCCAGAAGTTAAAGCATTTGTTAACTACTACTTGGAAAATGCACCAAAATTAGTTAAAGAAGTGAAATACGTTCCACTACCAACTGCTGACTACGCAGCGGTAACAGCTCACTTCAAGGCAATGAAACCAGGTACTGGTTTTAACGGCACACCAGAAGTAGGCATTAAAATTATTGATCTAATCAACCGTATCAAGTAATTTGTTGTAATAAGAATGGGGGTGATAAAATCACCCCCATTTGTTTTATAGTGTTATTTTAATCAGATGGTTAGATTGCTTTATTGACGTAAGAAAAATTCAACTTTATGATGAGATTAATGTGCATGGCATTAATTTTTACCTCATTAAAATAGAAAAAAAGATATTAAATATGGCGACTACGACAATGAATGAACTTGCAGCAACTACTATTAGCCCACGTTTAGCGAAAAATATTCGCCGTAACATTAAAGAACGTGTGATCGAGCTCATTTTAATGTTGGCAGCCCTATCTGCAGTAGCGACAACATTAGGTATTGTCTCTATCTTATTAACAGAATCATTGGGCTTCTTTAAAACTGTTTCTGTCGTTGATTTCTTTACAGATACAGAATGGACCCCCCTTTTCGAAAATCCGCACTTTGGCATCATGCCTTTGATTGCAGGAACATTAACAACCTCCGCAGTAGCTTTGATGGTGGCGATTCCCGTTGGCACTGTTGGCGCCATTTACTTGTCAGAATTTGCATCACATAAGGTACGCGAAACGGTCAAGCCGATTCTTGAGTTGCTGGTTGGTGTCCCAACAGTGGTGTTTGGCTACTTTGCTTTGTTCTTTGTAACGCCTATCCTTCAAAACATGATTCCAACCTTACCTGGTTTTAATATGCTTTCAGCCGGTTTGGTCATGGGCATTATGATTGTTCCTTACATTTGCTCTGTGGCTGAAGATGCAATGCGCGCTGTTCCAATGAGCATGCGTGAAGGCTCTTACGCTATGGGTGGAACACGCTTCCAAACTGCATTGCGCGTGGTGGCGCCGGCCGCAACTTCAGGTATTGTTGCGGCTTATATATTAGGTATTTCACGTGCCGTAGGTGAGACCATGGTGGTGGCTGTTGCCGCAGGTCAACAACCTAACCTTACATTTAATCCCATGGAAAGTGCTGCAACGATAACTGCTTATATCGTTCAAGTTGCGCTTGGTGATTTACCACACGGCAGTATTGGTTATCAAAGTATTTTTGCCGCCGGCTTGGTGCTGATGGTGATGACATTAGGCTTCAATATGCTAGGCCACATAGTGCGCAAAAAATATCGCGAAAACTATTAATCTAATCAGTTAACTATACTAAATAATAGAGTAACCATATGAAACAAGCATCTGTAATCACAAACTTAACTGAAGTGCGCGCCATGATTAAGCGCCACAAAATGAATGACTATATTTTCTCAGTCATTGGCATCATTGCATTAATGATAGGTTTGTTGACATTGCTCACCTTGTTTATTGACTTAATTTACGATGGTAGCGAACGCTTTAACCTACAGTTTTTAAGTGACTACCCCTCACGCCGTGCAGCAAGTGCTGGTTTATTATCAGCTTGGGTAGGCTCTACTTTAGTGATGTTAATTACTTTTTTAACCGCCGTCCCTATGGGGGTTGCTGCAGGTTTGTACCTAGAAGAGTACGCGCCAAAAAATTGGTTTTCAGACATCATTGAAATTAACGTGTCTAATTTAGCCGGGGTGCCATCAATCGTTTATGGTCTACTTGCTTTAGGTCTGTTTGTTTATGGCTTGGGACTTGGCCAGAGTATTTTAACTGCTGGTTTAACGCTAGGTTTGTTGATTCTACCTATTGTCATTGTTTCCACTCGTGAGTCTATTCGTGCAATCCCGGTGGCGATTCGTGAAGCAGCTTATGCGGTTGGCGCAACGAAATGGCAAGTAGTGTATGACCATGTATTGAAGTATTCATACGGCGGCGTTTTAACCGGTATCATTATCGGTATGGCGCGCGCACTTGGTGAAACAGCCCCAATTATCACGATTGGTGCACTGACATTTATCGCTTTCTTGCCACCTTCACCGATTACATCTGAACCGCCGTTCTTGAATTTTGAGTGGCTAAGCTCCGGATTCACCGTACTTCCAATTCAAATGTTTAACTGGCTGTCTCGCCCGGATCATGCTTTCCATGTCAATGCTGCAGCGACTGGCGCGATTATTATTTTTGTGACATTGCTGATGAACGGTTATGCCATCCGTTTACGTTACAAGATTCGTGAAAGCATCAAGTGGTAACACTTTAAATTTAATCAAAACAATATTTAACCCATTAGCAGGAAATGAATTATGGTCACTACGACAACACCGATTAAAGCTGAAGCACGTGATTTGGACTTTTATTACAGCACCGGAATGAAGGCGCTAAAAGGCGTTTCAATGCCGCTTTATGAAAAGAAAATCACTGCGCTGATTGGGCCATCAGGCTGCGGCAAATCAACGTTCTTGCGTTGCTTTAACCGCATGCATGATCTTTATCCTGGCAACAAGTATGATGGCGAAATCATTATGCATCCAGACAATACTAACGTATTAGCTGATGGTGTGGATCCAATCGAAGTCCGTATGCGTATTAGCATGGTGTTCCAAAAACCAAATCCTTTTCCTAAATCTATTTATGAAAATGTGGCTTATGGCTTGCGTGTTCGTGATGAGAAGAATAAGCGCGTAATCGATGACAAAGTGGAAGAGGCGCTTAAAGGTGCAGCTATTTGGAATGAAGTTAAAGATCGTCTTGATGACTTAGCATTTAATTTGTCAGGCGGCCAACAACAGCGTTTATGTATTGCACGTGCTTTAGCAACAGATCCTGAAATTATGTTGTTTGATGAACCAACATCAGCGCTTGACCCAATTGCAACTGCGAACATTGAAGAATTGATGTGTGAGCTTAAAGATAAATTAACTATTCTAGTAGTGACGCACAACATGCAACAAGCGGCTCGCGTATCAGACTATACCGCCTATATGTATCTTGGCGAGATGATGGAATTTGGTGAGACAGACGCTATTTTTACAAAGCCAACACGTAAAGAAACTGAAGATTACATCACAGGTAAATTCGGTTAATTAGTCGTTAAATTAACCTCAATAAAAAAGCTGGCACATCAATATGGGTGCCAGCTATTTTATTGCTTGAAACCTATCCAATAGGTTTTAAATAGAGGTTGTGACATCCCTATAGAAATTAATCATGCGCTCAGCTTGCGCCTGATCAGTCCAGCGTGTTTTCGCATAATGATAGGCCGCTTTACCTAAAGCATCACGACGAACTTTATCACTTAGTACTGCATGCACTTTATCCGCAAAAATTACTTCATCATGCGGTGCAATTAAAGCGCCCTCGCCTTCGATCAGTATCGACTTGGTGCCTAGTTCAGCAATCGCGACCACGGGTGTTGCTTGCGCCATCGCCTCCAATAAAACCAAGCCCTGTGTTTCGCTCATTGATGAAAACACAAAGACATCTGCGCTTTGATAACAGGCATTAAGTTCTGTATTGCGATCCAAATAGCCAATAAACTTAACATTGTCTTCGAGGTTAAGCGCTTTACTTAACGAATGAAGACTGGCTTCCGCAGGGCCTTCGCCTGCAATGACTAATAATGCATTCGGCTGCTTTTTTATTAAATCAAGCCACATGCGAAGCAAGAAACTAATATTCTTTTCAAAGGCAACGCGGCCTACAAATAAGCCCATCGGTCGATCAGCAGCAATCCCATACTTGGTTCTAAATGATGCACCATCTGCTTTGGCAAAGCTATGCGCTTGCAAACCAGTTGGTACTACCTCTGCTTTTGATTTCACGCCATATTGACGCAGCACATCCAACATAGGCTGGGAAGGGGCAACAATCGCGTCGACCGCGTTGCATTGACGGCGAGAAATAAAGCGCGCAATACTCTTTGCAATGCCTTTAGGAATGAATGGCAGGTAGTGATGTAAGTAATCTTCAAAGAAGGTGTGGTAAGTTTCAACACAAGGAACATCTAATAGGTGTGCGAGCTTCAGGCCTAAATAATGGGCCACAAATGGCGTATGAATATGCACGATGTCATATTCTTCATTGCGAAGCGACATTAAGCCGTCAAAGGCCGCGCCATATTTTATGAGCTTATCTTCTGGATCAAAATAAATGCTGCGCGCTGGAATACGCCTGATCCACGCCTCATCTTCAGTGTTTATCCCATACTCAGGCGCAATCAAATGTACGGTGTGACCCATTTCCTGCATTTGCTTTACAAAGGTTCTGATAGAGGTAGAAACACCGTTGATGCGAGGGAAATATACATCAGAGATAAATAGTATTTTCAATGCTACGGCCTTAGTAGTGGCGCCGCGATGACGGTCGCTAACAATCTTATGTTAACGACGCTTTGTGACAGTTATATGAACTGTCACATTTCTTTCATTAGAAAGGCAAAAGCACCAGAGACCACATTACCACTAGATTGAGCAAACTTAGCAATACAGCTGCACTGCCGATATCTTTTGCACGTTTTGCAAGCAAATGATGATCTAGGGAAATACGGTCAACGGTTGCCTCAACAGAAGAATTGAGTAGCTCAACAATAATTACCAAAAACACACAAGCGATCATGACAGCGCGCTCCATGCCGGTGTGGCCAAGATAAGCGGCTAAAGGGATAAGAACCAACGCTAGGCGTAGTTCTTGTCTAAGAGCATCTTCATTTTTGTAAGCGGCAGCAAGGCCTTCCATTGAATAACCAAACGCATTCATTAAGCGACGTAAACCTGTTTTACCTTTAAATGGACTTTCCATAACTTCCTCAATCAATAGAGATTAAACGTGGAGTGCAGTATAACAAACAAGTGTTGTCGATATTGCTTGTCATCATACCATCATCAAATCTTCACACTACTTTAACGTCCGCCGTGCAAATTACATATTCATGAAAAAGCAACTTTATAAGCTCTGTTGGATTCTTCCAATCATTCTTTATACAGCCGATGCGAATGCATGGGGGTTGATGACCCATCTCTATTTTGCACATTCTCTTTTGTGGGCATTGCCAGCACTTGATCCGAGACTCAGAAAGGCTGTTCAAAATTTCCCGGATTTAGTCATGGCCGGCGCATGCCTTCCTGACCTTGCGATTGTATCCAAGCACTTTAAGGCCACTCACGATTGGCAACATGCTCATCATTTATTAGAAAAAGCACAGACTGAAGAAGAACTAGCAATTGCAATAGGCTATGCTAGTCATCTATATGTAGATGTGATTGCGCATAACCACTTTGTGCCAGCCCATGAAGAGATGTGGACAGATAATGGAATGGTGGCGCATATCGCTTCAGAATGGGCAATGGATGCGCATTTAGAACCTTTGCTACACACATCACCCACCAAACTGATTAACAAACACAAACGGCTTTTAACAACCTTTGTCAGCAAACATTATCCTTGTTCATTCAATGACACAAAACAAGCATTATCGAGATTGAGTTTTTGGGATGGTGTACTTCGCACACTCAAGGTGCCGCACATTATTTATTTTAGTGTACGCATCATTGATCGCCGTGTTTTCAAACATTTTGTCTACTACATCGCTAAAACTCAGGTAGCGATTAGTGAAATTGGGATTGTATTAAGCGGTGAAAAACCATCGTGGAAAGCGGAGCTACTTCACATGAGTGAAGCACAATTAAGTGCATGGCGATTAGAATGTATGGGGGATTTGGCGCTGCTTCATCCAGCACCCATCAGCTACTTCGTACCGAACAATTAAAAAAACTTAAACAAAGATAAAAAGTGATGCGATTAGGCCCCCGATCGCTGCGCCAGCGATTACATCAGTTGGGTAATGCAGCCCAAGTACTACACGCGACAAGCCAACAAGTACCGTAAAAGGAATGAGTAATCCAGCTAGTTGCGGATAATAATAAATTCCCACAGCACAAAATGCTACAGCATGTAATGTGTGACCTGATGGAAAACTAAAACGATCCAAAGGACGTCCCGTTAACCAAATATCTTGGTGCACTTCGTAAGGACGCGGACGTAAAGTCTTTCCTTTAATCCATTTGTAAATCAACGTGCCTGTTAATCCAGCTAGCGCCATCTGCAATACTGGAAGATAAGAAGACTGGCCTTGTGTTAGCAAAATCCCAAGCATGACCGTATACCAAAATAAACCATCACCTAACCGACTAATTAATCTAAAGAAAATACGCACTGCTCGGTAATGACTTGTTTTATTCACACTAATACAAAGCGCACTATCCCAAGCAAGAAAGCGATTTCTATATAAAGTTAATTTATAAGGCATGATGGCTCCAAGGCTTATTCATGCCGCTATACTGACAAGCGATTATGACAATTTGATGAAGAATAAATGAAAAAACCCCAGTCATGTCTGACTAGGGTTTTGTATAAAGAGTCTGGCGGTGACCTACTTTCGCATGCGAAGAGCATACTATCATTGGC